>NZ_QMKS01000020.1:0-246448 GCF_003290055.1 Ralstonia sp. GX3-BWBA
ATGGCGGCCAAGCCGGTGCTGCACGGCGACAACGGCTCGACCTTCAAGGCAACCACCGTGCTGGCGATGCTGCACTGGCTGGGGATCGACCCGTCGTATTCGCGCCCTCGCGTGAGCAATGACAACCCGTATGTGGAGAGCCTGTTTCGCACCGCCAAGTACCGGCCCGAGTTCCCTGCCGGCGGCTTCGTCGACCTGGACCATGCTCGCGGCTGGGCGGCCGAGTTCGTGCGTTGGTACAACCACGCGCACCGCCACAGCGGCATCGGCTACGTGACGCCGGCGCAGCGCCACGCCGGCACTGACCGCCACATCCTGCAGGCTCGGCATGAGCTGTACCTTCGGGCGCGGCAAAGCAATCCGGGCCGCTGGTCTGGAGAAACCCGCAACTGGCGTCGCATCGACGTGGTGGCCCTCAACCCCGAGCGCGAAGCGACCGTTTGCGCCGGCGAACTTCCAGGAGGCAACAAAGAACGACTGGCTGCGTGATTCAGGCGACAACTACCTTGACACGCACCGACCGTCAAGTCCGGCGTACGCCATACCGCTGCCAAGAAGGTCATGTATCTGGACGAGGACTCCTGGAACATTGTGGTCGGTGACGACTACGACGTGCAAGGCAAGCTCTGGAAGACCAAAGAGAACAACGTGGTGCCGACATGGGAGCTTGGCGGTACCTGCACAGTTCCGACCTTCGCTATGTACGATCTGACCAATGGTCGATACGTCGCAGACATGCTCGTGTATGGCACGGGTAAGGACCAACGTCGATACGAGTCCGCGTCTGACAAACGGCTCAATGAAGATTTCTTCACTTCCCAAAGCTTGCAGTCGATGAGCGAGCGGTGATCCCTCTAGGCGGTGCGTTTGCACTGCCCGGGCCTATTTCAAAAATATATCGGTAATAGCCCACGCGCTTACACGTTGCCCGACGAAGGACGGGTTGGACTTCGTCGGGTATGCGATTGGGCCAATTGCGGCAGTTAGAGGAGGAAGAGATGAAAAAAACGTTGGGAAGAGCGGGCTTCTTAGTCGGCGCGGCAGTATTGTCAGGACATGCATCCGCTTACGAATTCGACACTGGGCTGGGTGACCTGCACGCGTCTTGGGTTACTAGCGCAACCGCAGGTCTGGGTATTCGGCTCAAGAATCCGAGCTGTGCGCTGACTGGTGACCCGAATGCCTACAACAGCTGCGGAGCCAGTGCGAACGTGGCCCAGTATGGGTCAGGCAGCAATGGCAACCTCAACTACAAGAAGGGCCAGCCCTACACGAGTTACCTCGGTTTGACGAGCGAGCTTCTCCTCACGATGCCGTCCGAGGGCTACAAATTTATGGTTCGCGGCACGGGCTTGTATGACTTCGCGGCCGATCATACGAAATACAGCGACCTATCATCGACCGCCAAGTCTCAGACGATCTATCCCGTTCAGTTGCTGGACCTTTGGGGGCAGAAGGACTTTGACATCGCCGGGAAGAACGCACACGTGCGCCTTGGTAATCAGGTGATCAACTGGGGCGAGAGTTACTTTGCATCTGGTGGGATCAACGCGACCAACCCGCTCGATATCCAGAAGATTCTGATTCCGGGCGTGCAGTTGAAGCAGGCTCTTCTTCCTTCACCGATGGTTGAGTTCGCTAGCGAGCTCCCATATGGGATGAGCACGGAGGCGTACTACCAGTTCCGGTGGAACGGCAACAGGTATCCGCCGGTGGGAACGTATTTTTCCACGACCAATGTCTTCGGCCGCGGGGCGCAGCCGTTCTACGCAGACCCGAACAACTTCAACGTATCCGCGACTTCGCCCAATGGCGTGCCAGTGCCCGTCAGCACGCAACTGCCAAGCAATCGCTCGCCGCAGTATGGCGTCAAGCTTGCCTTCAAGCCAACGGCCGTTGATGCAAACTTTGGCCTCTATTACATGCAGTACACGGATCAAGCGCCAACGCTGTCGACGCTCACGGACGGATCTTTCCAATGGTCATACCGCGAACGCCGAAAGCTCTTTGGCGTGAGCACCAATTTCCAAGTGGGCGATTGGGCCATCGGTTCCGAGCTCTCGTACCGGCCTCATGATGCCGTAGCACTTTCCGGCTGTTACGGGCCCGGTGGGCCGCTCGACGCAAATACGAATTTGGTGAGCGGTATCAACTGCCAGCAATGGATCGACAAGAAAAAATTCCAGTTTGACATCAATGCCCAAATTAACCTGACCGAGAGTAGCGCGCCATTCATCAAGTACCTGGGGGCGCAAGCGGCAGTCTTTACTGCTGAATTCACGTGGGTCAAGTATCCAGGTGTGAGCTCGGACTCGCAGTTTTTCCGCACGGTCAATGGCGTGAATGTCGTCCAAGTGCCAGCCACCGGCTACAGCACGTGGCTCAACAACAACTCTGGACTGGGCTATCCGATCGCCGCAGGTCAGGGCACATCGAGCTCGGGTGGCGTCGTTCTGGACTTTAACTGGACCTATGACGGCTCTCTGATTCAAGGGTGGCAGGTTACGCCGGGCGTCACGTTCTCTGCCAGCATGCTGGGGTACACGCCGACGTTCTCGGCCAACTACATGAGCGGCGCTAAATCGGTGAACCTTTACGTGTTGTTCAACCAGAACCCGACGAAGTGGCAGGGCGGTATCAACTTCACTACGTATTTCGGCGGGAATGCTCTGAGCCAGCCGTTCGGCGACCGCAACTTTATCGGCATGTTCCTGACACGCAATTTCTGATGGAGGGACCTGCGCGCGTCTGAACAGACGCGCGCAGGGCAATGCTTTGATTTGTCGGCGCTCAGTCGCTCGAGGAGTGCCTGACACAGCAGGATCGTGGCTTTGCCACGCACAGGAGTTATCGTGAACAGAGTCATCAAGCGGTTGGAAGATTGGTTTTTCACTCATCGAATGCTCACGCTCTTAGCGCTGGGCCTCTTCACCGCGATCATGGGAGTGTTTGGCTCCAAGCTGCACATGGACGCGGGTTTCGAAAAGCAGATTCCAGTCGGACACCCTTATGTTGAGACGTTCCAGAAGTATCGAGCGGACCTTTTAGGCGCCAATCGTCTGACGGTGGTGGTACATGCCAACCACGGCACCATCTGGACTAAAGAAGGTTTGAAGCGGCTAGACGAGGTGACCCAAGCTGTCGCCTCGCTGCCCAATGTCGATCGAGCGGGCGTGCAGTCGTTGTGGACGCCCAACAGCTTCGTCAACGAAATCACGGAGGAGGGGTTTCGAGCCCAGCCGGTCATTCCAGCAACCGTGATTTCTGACACGATGACTGCGCAAGACATCGATGCCATTCGCAAAACAACGACCGCCGGTGGGTTCCTCGGCTCTTTGGTCTCCCGCGACGAGACCGCGGCGATGATTACCGCCGAGATCAATGAAGTCGGTGCTGACGGAAAGAAGGTCGACTACGTTGAGTACAACCGATTGCTCGAGCAGTTGCGTAGCAAGTATGAGGACGGCAACTACAAGATCGAGATTATCGGCTTCGCCAAACAGATTGGTGACATTGCCGACGGTGCCCAAGGCGTCCTTGTCTTTTGTGCTGTCGCGCTGCTGCTGACCGCCGCGGCGGTGTATTGGTACTCGCACTCAGTGCGCTTCACGATTTTGCCCATTGTCTGCTCGCTCACGTCGCTGGTGTGGCAGTTCGGCACGTTGAAGCTCCTTGGCTTTGGTCTGGATCCTCTTGCTGTGCTTGTTCCATTTCTGGTGTTCGCAATCGGCGTTTCACACGGCGTGCAGCAGATCAACTACATCGTCCGCGAACTCTCGCATGGCAAGAGCTCGATGGAGGCAGCGCGTTCGAGCTTCACGGGATTGCTCATTCCGGGAACCTTGGCACTGGTGACAGCCTTCGTCTCTTTCATCACCTTGATGCTCATTCCGATTCCGATGATTCGGGAGCTTGCAATCACGGCGTCGCTTGGCGTTGCGTACAAGATTGTTACCAACCTGGTGATGCTGCCGGTGGCGGCGTCTTGTTTCAATTTCACGCGCGAGTATGCGGAAAAAGCCATGCGCAAGCGCGAGCGACGCGCACAGTGGTTGAGTGCGCTGGCTGCTGTTGCTAAACCGCGCAACGCTGTGATGGTTTTGGTCGCGGTTGGCGTTGTATTCGCGACATCCATCTACGAGAGCCGTGACCGAGTCGTGGGAACGTTGCAGCCCGGTGCACCGGAGTTGCGGCCCGAAGCCCGGTTCAACCGCGACGCTGTGGATATTTCGAACAGCTTCGACGTCGGTCTTGATTGGCTGTCCGTTGTCGTCGCAGCACCTGCGAACTCGTGCGAGAGCCCCGCGGTTGGTCAATTTGCCGATAATTTGGCTTATCACATGCAGACGGTGCCCGGTGTAGTTTCGATCAGCTCTTATCCATCCATGCTGAGAACCTACAACGAGGGTTACAACGAAGGTAATCCGAAGATGAACGTGGTGCCGCTCGACTCCGGAAACTACGCGTCTCTCAGTGCCGAAATCAATCGGGTACGCGGATACCTGTCTAAAGATTGCAGCATGACAGCGGTTCACCTCTATCTGTCGGACCACAAGGCCTCAACCATCAACCGTGTGATTTCGGCTGTGCAAGCGTTCGAGAAGACGCACACGCTCGAAGGTGTGTCCATCAAGCTCGCAGCGGGCAATGCGGGTGTCCTAGCGGCGACCAACGACGAAGTCGAGAAGTCGGAGACACCGATGATGATGTACGTCTATGGCGCAATCATCTTGCTTGTGTTCTTCGTCTATCGAGACTTGAGAGCCGTCGTAGCGTGTTGCCTGCCGCTCACGGTCGGAACGTTCGTTGGCTACTGGTTCATGAAAGAGTTCCAGATTGGGCTGACAGTTGCGACACTTCCGGTGATGGTGCTCGCGGTCGGTATCGGCGTGGACTACGCCTTCTATATCTACAACCGCCTCCAATTGCATCTCGCTAACGGCGAGCCCATCACGAAGGCGCTCGAGCACTCGATGTTGGAGGTTGGGATGGCGACCGTGTTTACGGCAATCACACTCGCTATTGGTGTGGCCACCTGGTCGTTCAGCGCGCTCAAATTTCAGGCTGACATGGGCAAGCTGCTGGCCTTCATGTTCATGGTCAATCTGATCATGGCGATGACGGCGCTGCCGGCGCTCGCGGTTGTTCTCGAAATCATCTTTCCACGGCGCCGTCCAGTTCGAGCTCCTGGAGTCCTCAGTCACTAATGCGTCAGGTGAAGCAGATGAACTATGAAAGTGTGAGTCTGAAAGCCAAAACTCTGGCGCAGGCGTCTCTGGTTTGGATTACGTTGCTCGCGGCTTCGCCGCTGGCGTTTGCGAACGATGCACCGACGCTTCGTCTGCATCCCGCAGAACGGGTAGCAGCAGCGACGAAGACGGCGATACTCGGCGCTGCACGCGCAGGAGGGCGCATCGTTGCGGTTGGTGACCACGGCGTAGTCCTGCTATCAGACGACGACGGGCGGACGTTTCGCCAGGCCCGGAGTGTGCCAACTGACCTTACGCTGACTGCGGTCTCGTTTGCCGACTCGGCAAAGGGTTGGGCGGTGGGGCATGGCGGCGTCATCCTCGCCACGGATGATGGTGGTGAAACGTGGCGTCTGCAGCGTGAAGACCTTAAAGTTGATCAACCGCTGTTCGCGGTCTTCTTCCGCAATGCGTCCGAAGGTTGGGCGGTCGGTCTATGGTCGCTGGTTCTTCACACTTCCGATGGCGGTCGCACGTGGACGACGGTGACCCTGCCACCGCCGGAAGGAGCGAAGAAGGCAGACAAGAACTTGTATGCCATTTTTCCTGGGAAGGACGACGCGCTTTTCATTACCTCTGAGCAAGGGGTGATGCTGCGCTCCGTCGACGGAGGCGCGAACTGGACTTATCTGCAGACCGGATACAAAGGTTCGCTGTGGACCGGCGTGACGCTGAAGGATGGGACGGTCGTCGCTGGTGGGCTTCGCGGAAGCCTGCTTACGAGCTCCGACAATGGCACGACGTGGGCAACAGCGAAGAGCGAAATGAAGAGCTCGATAACCGCCCTCGCGCAGGAGTCGGGAGGGGCCGTTGTGGCGGTGGGCCTCGATGGTGCCGTTCTGAAAAGTAACGACGGCGGGAAAACTTTTGCCGGGGTTAATCGCGAGGATCGGGCGCCGCTCACGGCGGTTCTCCCAAAGGCCGACGGCCGGCTGGTCTTGTTTTCAGGCAATGGTCCGGTAGCTGCCTCGAACTGAGGAGGAAGAGCGTCCTTGGAGCGTGAGCGCGTACCAGGGGGGCAGCCGCCTGCCAGTGCTGACTTTCTGGATCTGGATAACACGTATAGCCGTTTTCCTTGCAGGGGCTAGGCAGGTTCAACGAAATCACCGCGTACACGCGATCTTGGTACGGCCTTTCTGTCTTCCGTTACTTCGTGGCGGGAGGCAAGAGCGGCTGTACTAAGCGTTGGGAAGGATGCAGTAGGCAGCCGCGGGACCGAGCCGCATGTGTCAAGCAAATCAGAAAAATTCCGTCGCTAGGGATATGGTGAGCGTAGCGCAAGACAATCGTTCCAACGAATCAAATTGATCGGGATTGCTCATGCAATTTATCAGAAACAAGAAAATCGTTACGCAGCTCTTGCTTGGATTTGGGGTGGTCGTCGTTCTGATGGTTGGGTTGGGTCTATTTTGTCTATCTGAAGTAAAAAAGGAAAACACTCACGTTGCAGAGTTCCGCGATAACCACTTACCTCGTGTCCGTACCAGTTTGCAAATGCAGGATGGATTGCGAGGCATTCAACTCGCAGAGTACTCCGCCGCTACGGTTCAGACCCTCGATTCAATTGAGCAAGGCATCACCCGGATTGACGCTGCAATTTCAGAATTTCGCCGTGCCTCTGCTGAATACCAAAAACTTATCGTCGAGCTGGAAGAGACGGCGCTGTACAACGATATTCAGAAACAGATGCATCTGTATTTGGAAATCGACGAGCAAATCCGCTCGCTTGTAAGGAGGGGTAACCAGATCGACGCAATAAATCTGCTAGAGGATGAAGCAAAGCAGATAAATGCGAGGCTAGAGAAAGATATTAGTAAGATCGTCGATATTAATACGGCGGGAGCGGAAAGAGAGGGCGAGCTCGCTAACCAAGCGTACTTGCAGACCATCAAGTTCGTTATCGTGATGACAGTAGCGGCGGCAGTCATAGCAACCGGCGTCGCTCGAGCCATTTGGCGTGGTTTGGCAAAGCAGCTGGGCGGAGAGCCTCGTGACGCGGCAGGGTTCGCGCGTGAGATATCGAATGGAAATCTTTGTGTGGATGTGCCTCTTAGGTCGGGAGATGGCTCTAGTCTGATGTATTCGCTATGCACAATGCAGCGCCAGCTGAAGGCCATCGTTCAAGGCATCAAGACTTCGAGCGAGGCCATCGCAACGGCGGCGATCGAAATTGCTCAAGGAAATTCGCACCTGTCAGAGCGCACCGAGCAACAAGCCGCTTCCCTCGAAAGAACGGCGTCCAGCATACAGCAGCTGACAACTGCGGTTCGCAACAATGCGGATAACGCGAAAGCTGCATCGATGCTTGCTTCAACAGCTTCAGAGACCGCGCAGCGTGGCGGTGAAGTAGTCGGGCGCGTTGTCGACACGATGCGTGGCATCTCGGACAGTTCGTCGAAGGTGACCGAAATCATTGGAGTGATCGAAGGTATCTCGTTCCAGACGAATATCCTGGCGCTCAATGCTGCGGTGGAAGCGGCACGGGCCGGAGAGCAGGGGAGCGGCTTTGCCGTCGTGGCTGGGGAGGTACGAGCTCTCGCTCAACGCAGCGCCATTGCTGCGAATGAGATTAAAGCGCTGATCGAAGATTCGGTAGCACGTGTAGACGCAGGCTCGAAACTCGTGGAGCAGGCGGGCGGTACGATCAACGAAACTGTCGAATCGGTCGGGCGCGTTTCAAAAATCATGGCTGAAATACTGTCCGCATCGGAGGAGCAGCGCTCCGGAATCGAACACGTAAACCTGGCCGTCACGCAGATGGACGAAGTCACTCAGCAAAACGCCGCGCTGGTCGAAGAGTCCGCAGCGGCTGCTCAATCTCTTGAGCAGCAGGCTACGAAACTGAACTTGGCCGTGGCCGTGTTCAATGTCGGTAGCTCTCTTCCGTCAGCCTAGATCTTCAATGAGCGGGGTGAGTTGGCTCGGGTTGCAACATGACGCAATCCTGATGCCTTCCGCATGATTATTCGTACGACAAGGTGAAGAGCCTGTTCAGCAATACGGGCGCGCCCAAGCAGTGGCAGATCGTGCTGATCTCGACGTACTCGCTCTCCAAGGGTACGGATCTTTACCCGAGCGCCGCTTACTCGACGAACGCAGGCCTGACGCCGGATTCGGCAGCCACCGGCTATCTGACCAGCTTGGCCCTCGGCTTCAGCTACACGCTGCCGAGTGGCGCGAACTCGATGATGGGCGTGGCAGTGGGTATGCGCCACAAGTTCTAAGTGATTCTGTCTTTGCCTGGCAGACTCGTTCTGTCAGGCAGGCGAGTCCCTATCGACTTCTGAGTTGCTTGCTCGATCTACGGCGAGGCTCAGCTTTATCTGGGATTGAGTGCCTTGCCGCTACGCTCAGGGCGTGCTCCACGAACCGCATGAGTAGGGGAAAGTCCGAGGTCTTCTTCCAACCGAGACTTATTTCGATGTCGCTCTTTGCGTTGACGATGGGTAACCGCCTCGACAGCGAAGACTTGAAGCGTCGGCTCTCCATCGCGCTGGGTTCCCGCTAGGCGGGCGTTTACCGCAACGGGTTCTCCCCCCAGGGTCATTTCGAGCTCTTCATTCGCCGTAACCCTGTCAAGCGTAGTCAGTCCGAGATAGTTATCCAGGATCGAACTGGAGTGATGACTGAACAACCAGTGGCTTGGCAGCCCAATGACGGAACCAGCGTCGCTGCCGTTTAAGTCCAACAGCAACGAACTCGCGTCAACTACGACGCCAGACCGGGAAATGGCCAGCGCAATGACCGGCAAGTCTGACAGCACTGTAACCTCCATAAGCAGCGCTGCCGATGCAGCGGTGATACATCTTTGGGTTCTGTGCTGCGAATATGCATCAAACGCGCCTTAGCTGGAAGCATCCTTCGCTAGGGGATTCCCCTTAAAACCTTGTGCCAGCTTGATTTGCGTGTGCATGGCGCGAATTTTGCATGATCAACCCTTCCGCAATCGGTTCGTTCGATCGCCATGACCCTGACGAACTTCAAGGAGGCCTCAATGGTGATCGCCGGCGGCATCCAAAGCCGTGCGGTGTAAAACATCCTCGCCATCCATGAGCAGTGGCCCCAAGCATGTCGTAGCCGATCACGCGTGCAATGCAGCGGCGTCTGCTTCGGAATAGGCTGGTGTTGCGATGGCGGTCTGGAGTGATCCGGCTCGGTATAAGCCGGGGTGGCTGAAGTGGCCGGTAGGGCCGAGCAGTGCGCCAACTGCGCGCAGCATCATGCGTGACAGTGCTCCCCGCCATGCGAGCAGCCTGTCAGCCTGGTCGCTGTGGTGCTCGTTGTTCAGACACCAGTTGCAGAAGTGCTCGCAATTGTTGGTGAGGATCCGGTACTGGGATTCACCCACTCGCGAGCGCGCCCTTTGTACCGCGACCTGGCAGGAAAATTTGTGTTGGCAATCTTGCCTAACCAACAGTGGGCGGCCGGCGGTAAATCGATCGACGGTGATTTCTTCTACCGGGCCGCGGTGGAACGCTCGCGACAGACCGGCGTAGTGCACGACTTTGCCGTCGCCAACGTAGATGCCATGGTGCCAATACCCCAGGCGCGGCGTGATGATGTGTGCTCCAAGGGCGAGCGAGCCTTCCTCATGGAGGCGCCAATAGGTTGAGCCGATCGCAACAGTGCCGTCGTGCCCCACGAGTGGATGTTGGAGCGCATAGTCCATGATGCTGGTCCTCGATCTTGGCGGGCGAGTGCCTCCCGCCTCCGCTTCATTGACCTGCTATGACGTGCGCCGCGCCATTGCTCATCGGCGCGAGGACGTCATGCACCGGACGGCTCTTGATGCGGGTGATCAACATCGGAAGCCTCCGTGGAAGTTCGTTTGAATCAAAACGACTAGACGAACCGATTGTGGAAGCTGTCAAAGCGAGATTCGTGCCATGTTGCTGAAATCGCAGTGGCATCTGAGGTTATGGGGAATCTCGTGGGGGAGGAAGCTTCCGGCCCATGCGCATTCGATGCATATTCGCAGCACAGAACTCAAAGACGCATCAACGCAGCATCGGCAGCGCTGCTTATGGGGGTACAGTGCTGTCAGGCTTGCCGGTCATTGCGCGGGCCATTTCCTGGTCTGGCGTCGTAGTTGACGCGAGCACATTGCTGCTGGACCTAGGCGGTAGCGACGCCGGTTCCGTCATTGAGCTGCGGGCTGCCAAACCAATGGTGGTTATTCAGTCACCACTCCAGCTCGATCCTGAATAACTATCGGACTGACTACGCTCGACAGGGTTACGGCGAATCGCGCAACATTCCGTACCGGATTTGCCTCGATGCCGAGGTAGCAGTTCCCTCATGCCTGAGCGAAGTACAAGCGCACGTGTATGTGTGCGCGCTAACCAGGCACCTTGATGGGCATGTGCGTCAGCGCCACCTCACGAAAATCGTCACACTAGCGACTGAACGGCCGCTATCGGTTGATCTTCGGAAGCGCTGAACAGCTTCCAGAGGCATGAGAATGCCGCGCACTTCCGTGCAAAGCGGGTGCATCCCGGGCTCCCGTATCCGTAATTGACTCAGCCGCCACCCGATTGACTTGGACTCGAGAGGGGATCGGCAAAGAGGTCGGCGTTCAAATGCTGCGTCGCGGCAAGGGCTTGGTCTCGCATTTTTCCCACCATCGATTAGTTCCGGATACGCCTCGCCCCGTAAGGCTTCGCGGGTCGCCGTCGCAGCTTGTATCCGGAACTAATCAAGCGCTGTATCCGAAACTAATCGATCGTTTCACACTTCAACTCCGGTCGACACAACTTGTCCACAGCAATGCGCACACCGCTTGCAGAACCCACCGCAAGCGGTTGACGCGCAAGGGTTTGTTGCACGATGTAACAGCCCCAGCCGATGTGGATAACTCCAACGGCACGCACACGTTTTACATGATCTGCACGTTTGCACAAACCCGTCAAGCCCTTTTGTGACTTGGGTCTCCGCCGTTTGCGCCGGTTATGCACAGAACATGTGGATAACTCTGTGGGAAACACCATCCGGCCCGCGTGGCGACGGGTTTTGATCGGCGCTGCTTGCGAATGTGGCAGGGGATTGTCGGGAGAGGTCGGTCTGCACATTGCAACGATTGATTACAACTTGAAACAGCAAGTTGCGCGCCCGTTAGCCAGACTACCGGTACGCGATGGCTTGATCGCGACCGACGCATTCGAGGAGAAGAACATGGTTCGGGTACTGACGATTCTGCTGGCCGGTGCCACGCTGCTGACGGCAACCGGCTGTGCCGACATGACGGCACGTCAACGCAATACCGCCATTGGTGCGGGTGTGGGCGGCTTGGCCGGCGCTGCTTTGATTGGCGGCCCGGGTGCCACGCTGGGTGGCGCCGCACTGGGCGGCCTGGTGGGCAACGTATCGACGCGTTGATTTCGATTCGACCTGAGCGTCGCCCTAAAAGAAACGGACCCGGGGTTGAACCCTTGGGTCCGTTTTTTTATGCCTGTGCGCGGCTTCGACTGCGCAGCAAATCTTCCAGTGCCGACACTTCCAGCGGTCGCCCAAACAGGAAGCCTTGCACCTCGTCGCATGCATGCGCGGACAAGAAAGCCGATTGCTCGGGGGTTTCCACACCTTCGGCCGTGACGGTCATGTTCAGTGCGCGGGCCATCGCGATGATGGTCTTGGTGAGCGCCACGCAGTCGGCCACCCCGGGTACGCCGCTGATGAATGATCGATCGATCTTGATGTTGTGGATCGGCAAGCTGCGCAGATACGACAGCGACGAGAACCCGATGCCGAAATCATCGAGCGAGATACGCACGCCCCGCGCGGCCAGACTCATCAGCAAACGCTGTGTCGATTGCCGGTCGGCCAGCAGCACGCTTTCCGTCAATTCCAGCTCCAGCCGGCCCGGCGCCATGCCTGAGGCCTTGAGCGCTTCATCGACGTCACGCTCGATCACGCCGGCATCGCACTGCCGCGCGGACACATTCACCGCCATGCGCCCCGTGAAGCCGAACTTGCGCGCCCATGCCTCGCCCTGCGCGCAGGCCTGCATGAGCGCCCAGCGGCCGAGTTCGAGGATGTAACCCGACTCCTCGGCCACGTCGATGAACTCGGTGGGCGACACCGCGCCCAGCTCGGGGTCGGACCACCGCATCAGCGCTTCAACCGCCACCAGTTCGCCCGAGTCCAGCGCGTACTTGGGCTGATACACCAACCGCACCTGCCCGCGCCCCAGCGCACGCCGCATGCGCTCGTTGAGGGTGAAGCGACGCAGCATCTGTGTTTCCAGCGCGCGCGAATACCGGGTGATGCGGTTACGGCCGTTTTCCTTGGCGCGGTACATGGCGGCTTCTGCATGGCTGACCAGCGAGGCCGCATCGGCGCCGTCTTCCGGGTAGGCCGCCACGCCAATGCTGGCGGACAGATGCACCTCGCGTTCGCCGCCGGTAAAGGGGCGGGCCAGCGCTTCGAGCACCTGTTGTGCGAGCGTGTCGGCGGCGGTCGGGTCATCGATGGCCACGCAGAACTGGTCGCCTCCCAGGCGGGCCAGCAGCGCGCGCTGGCCCGCCTGGCCGCGGATGCGCTGCGCCGCCATGTTCAGCACCTGGTTGCCCACGTGGTGCCCCATCGCCTCGTTCACGGTTTTGAAGTGGTCCAGCCCGATATACAGCAGCGCGGATTCGCCCGTGGACGGCAGCGTCAGCCGCGCATCGAGCCGCTCAATGAACGCCGCCCGATTGGGTAGGCCCGTGAGCGAATCCTTGGTCTCCAGCAGGCGAAGTTGCTCGTAGGCGGAGCGCTCGGCCGTGATGTCGGTAAAGATGACCAGCACCGCGTGCGGTGACGCGCTGTCTGGGGAGAACATCGGCAGCACAGATTCACGCAGCCACACGATCTGCCCATTGCCGGCCGGTACGCCCACCACGACGTTGCTGATCGCGCGCCCCGTGCGGGCGGCCAGCGTGGAGGGCCACGCGGCGCGCGGCAGGATGGCGCCGTCTTCGCCCAACATCATGTCGTTCAGTGCCACACGCGGGCGGCCTTTCCATGACGGGCCCGACATGCGCAGGATCTCGGCCGCGCTGCGGTTGTACGACAGCACGCGGCCATCGGTGGACAGCGTCAGCACGCCCTCGCTCAAATGATTGACGACCAGCCGGTACTGATCGCGCAGCTCGCGGGACTGGCGATATTCGTTCTCCAGGCGCAGCAGCTTGACCAACGCGGCGATGTAGCGGCCGCACTCCGCGCGCAGCGTTGAGTCGTCGGGTGGGTTGGCAGTTGGGAAGAAGAGGCAGAGCAGATCATCGGCGACGGCCATGCCGCCATGCTGGGCCGGGATGCGGCACAGCCATGTCGGCTGCGCGGTATCCAACACGCGGACGAGCGTTTCGCGCAAAGCCGTGGGTGCATTCGCCTCGCGAACCAGTTCGATGGGCGCCAGCTCATTGAGCAGCGGCGCGATGCGGGCCAGTTCGATATCGAACTCACCCTGTGCTGCGGTGGGCAGGTGCGCCGCATGATCGTCGCGCAATGCCAGCTTCGCACGGGCGCGCTGCGTGCCATAGAGCCTCGCGCGCCCGGAGACGACACGCACCACCACGCACAGCGCCGACGGCAACGCCGCTTCCAGCGCCCGCAGCGCCGCATGCAGCCGCTCGCCCAGGGAGGCGGCGGACGGCAGCGTGGAAAGCAGATGGTCGAGATGCTCGTGCGGCAGCGCTGCACCAATGGCCTCGGCGCTCAGCACGCGTTCGCCAGCCTTGCCCGGCAGCTGTGCATCGAGCGGCAGCGGCAATCCGTGCACGACAACCTGCTGCGCCGGCAGCCCATCAAAGCGGGTTGGCGTAACCGTCAGCCGAACGCTGATCACCTCGTTGGCATCGCCTGCGGAAAGGGCCGAGACAAGTTGTGCTGCCGAAATGACCCCGGCATCGGGCTGGCTGACATCGGCGTCTGCGCCGGTATGCGTCTCCAGCCACGCGGGCACGTCCTGGAAGAAGCGCGAGAAGGGCTCGCCGAGCAGTTGATCGGACGAAAGCGCCCGCACCATGCAAACGCCGGCTGCATTGGCAAAGACGATGCGGCCTTCGAGCACCACATAGAGCGGAACCGGAAGGCTTTGCGCCGACAACGGGTAGGAAATTTCGTCTGGCATCCCACGCTCCAACCTGAGGTATTGCCCGACATCTCACTCAGCATGAACTTCTGGCCAGGCTGACCGCGAGAACGCGCCGGCTCCGGAAGTCGGGGCAATGCTCTTCATGATGCGCAAAAGTCGTGCGCGGCGCAAAGCCTAGTTTGTGGCCGATACAACACACGAGAATTCGCCTTGCCGGTCGCGCTCTAGTTTGTTTGCGGCGCGGGTTTCAAGACGGTTTGCTCCGGTTCGGCCGCAGTCGGTTCTATTTCAGTATCCGAGCCATCTCCATCTTCGTGCGCGGCGAAATACCGATCGGTCCAGCGATGCATCAGTGCCAATCCGATTGCACACATCAAAACGAATGTTCCCATTGTCAGGCTGAAATCAGCGCTGATCCGTTCGACTGAACGTTGCGGAAAGAAAACGGGAGGCGTCGAAAAACAGGGTGCCGATCAGTGCGCCAAAGGCCAAAAGCAGATAGTAAAAATGGCATGGCAAGGGCGAATTCATCGTTGTCTCATCCAGCTGCAACCAAGAAAGGTGGCGCATTGAATCGTTTTACCGGGCGCTCAAATGAACATGCCAGTGCGGTTGCAATCGCGGTGCAATGGCATGCCCGGCATCCAGCAGCTTGCGTATGAATTGATATTGCGTTTGCTGTACTGCTGCGATGCCGCAGATTGCCGCTTGGAGCAAGAACCGGAATTGCGGTACCCGGCAGCGCTTGCTATGGTGGTGGCACTGAAATGCAGCGCGATACCGGCTTGCGGCCTTGCATGATCGCGCACGCGAATCCGATGCGCCAATCTGGCTTTCGGGTTGAAACCTGGGCATCTGGTGTGCCACGAGTTGATTTTTGGCCTAGTGGCGCGTTTGAAGGGGCATGATCAAAAACGTTGAAATTTGATTTCAGTTATGAATACAATTGATCTAATATCTGGTCCACACCAGATTTCACACCAGACTTTATTGGGAGCGCATATGGCGACATACAAGGAATTGGTTGCACAAAAGGCCAAACTCGAAGAGCAGATCGAAACTGCGCGTGCCAAGGAACTGGAAGCGGTTATCCAGCAAGTGCGCCAGACGGTTGTCGAATATGGCCTGACGGCTGAAGACCTGGGCTTGGCTCAGCGTCGCGGCCGCCGTGCTGGTGCGAAGGCGCCGGTGCCGGCCAAGTACCGTGACCCGAAGACGGGCGCGACGTGGTCCGGCCGCGGCCGTGCCCCGGCCTGGATCGGCAAGAACCGCGATAAATTCCTGATCGCCTGATCTTCCAGGCCCTGCCTGGCGCGCGCGCAAGCGTGCAACGCAAATGGCCCACCCGCCCGGTGGGCCATTTGCGTTGCTGCGCGTGATGATCGTTCCTGTATAACAATGGCATGACGCCCCGCCTGCCCAAATACCTCGAACTGGCCGACCGCATTCGGCTCGACATCCTGCACGGAACCTTGCCGGCGGGCAGCATCGCGCCCAGCGAGAACGAAGTCGCCCAGCGCTACGGCGTATCCCGTTTGACGGCGCGCCGGACTCTGAACGAACTCGCGGCGCGCGGGCTGCTTCGGCGCTCGCGGGGGCAGCGTAGCGTGGTGCTCGATCGTGTGGGGCCGCATCGGCCAGTGCTGTACGCGCCAGGCCAGTCCGACGCTGCGCTGGAATACGTGCCGGGGGCCGTCTATACGGTCAGCGCATTTCGATTGGAGTTGGCCGACGAGACCGTGGCCGCCGCGCTCGACCTGGCGGTGGGGGCGCAAGTGGCGTTTGTCGAGCGCCGAGCCCAGGTGGAGGGGCAACCCATCATGCTGCTGCGTACTTGGCTGACGTCGCGGTTGGCCGCGATGCTTGAGGCGCGCGACTTTGAAGATCGCCTGTTCGTGCAGGTCTTCCAGCGCGCCAATCTGACCATCGCGCGCTCGCGCGAGGCGCCACTGGCCTGTGTGGCCGATGCCCACCAGGCCGCGCAGCTCGGCGTGGAAGCCGGCGTGCCGCTGGTCCGTGTGCGACGCATCGGCTACAGCGTGGCTGATGTGCCGATCTCCCTCACCTACTGCGATTTTTCCCCTGAGCGCTACACGCGCGAAGTCGACATCCGCGTGCTCCAAAACGACTGAAAGCGCACTGCGCCAGACCGGTGCAGAAACGGCGCCACACACCCCGCGATGGGGACTTGTCCGCCTAAAGTATTCAAGCTAGTCTGCGCCCCTTCCCCAGAAAACATATTTATTTGTGAAGCGACGCTTTGCCGACAGCGTATTGGCACGGCTGTTGCATTCACGGCGCCATCTCAGCAGCAGCGGGTTGAGCCACCTGCCGCCTCAACGCTGATTCAGTCGATTCAACACATCGGAACCAAGAGGGAGAAATCAACAATGCAACTCAAGCGACGTTTTTCGCTGGCCGTGCTGGCCGCCGCCGCAGGCCTGACCGCAGGCGCGGCGCAGGCCCAATCGTCTGTGACGCTGTACGGCCAGGTGGATGCCTGGGCGGGCGCCACCAAGAACCTGGGCCAGGACCGCGCCTGGGGTGTCAATTCGGGCGGCATGTCGACGTCGTACTGGGGCATGAAGGGCAGCGAAGATCTGGGCAATGGCCTGAAGGCGATCTTCACCCTGGAAGCGTTCTTCCGCCCCGATACGGGCAAGTCCGGCCGCTTTGATGGCGACCACTTCTTCGCACGTAATTCGTTTGTCGGTCTGCAGTCGAACAGCTGGGGCTCGATCAAGCTCGGCCGTAACACCCCGCCGTACTTCGTTTCGACGATCCTGTTTAACCCGTTCATCGATTCGTACACGTTCTCGCCGATGGTGTTCCACACCTACCTCGGCAACGGCCGTTCGGGCGCCGCGGGCATCTCGGGTCTGGTCGGGGATTCGGGTTGGGACAACTCGATCATGTATTCCACGCCGGACATGGGCGGCCTGACGGCCAACCTGATCTACGGCGCGGGCGAGCAAGCCGGCCACAACGGTCAGAACAAGTGGGGCGGCAGCCTGCTGTACTTCCGCGGCAATTTTGCGGCCACGGCGGCGTTCCAGCAGGTGCGCTACGACGGCGCGCCTGGCGATCTGAACAGCCTGGTGGCAGGCTTCTCGCGCCAGACGGCGGGGCAGTTGGGCGCCACGTATGACTTTGGCGTGGTCAAGCTGTACGGCCAATACCAGTACATCAAGAACACGATCAGCACCGGCGACGCGAAGAGCAACGGCGGCCAGCTGGGCGTGTCGATTCCGGTGGGCCCGGGCGCCGTGCTGGCATCGTATGCCTACACGAAGACCTCGGGTGCGGCTGACGTGAAGCGCAACACCTGGGCGGTGGGCTACGACTATTCGCTGTCCAAGCGCACCGATGTGTATGCGGCGTACTTCCGCGACAAGGTGTCGGACCTGTCGACGGCCGACACCTTTGGTGTAGGCATCCGCGCAAAGTTCTAAGCCTTTCGCGTTCTGCTTTTCCTTGTCACCGCCCCCGTCTCGACAGCGTGGGCGGGCATTTGCAACGGCGTCCGGAGTCCGGGCGCCGTTTTTTGTTGTGCGGAAAAGCCGAAAGGGCGGCGGCGTCAGCCTGTGCGCGCCAGGCGCAACGGCGGCGAGAGCGGCGATGAGGCCTCCGCTCCAATGTTCGGATGATTCAGCAGCATGGCGCCGCGCTGCGTGGCAACGAAGACGGCCTCGGTACGGCTGCGCACTTCCAGCCGGCGATACAGCGCGTTGATATGCGCCTTGGTTGTCGCCTCGGAAATACTCAGCATGCGGCTGATGGTTTTGACCGGATGCCCGCGCGAGAGCAAGACGAGAATCTCATATTGCCGCTGCGTCAGGCCGAGCAACGCGCCATCGTCATTACCGTTGGCAGAACCTGCCGCAATGGCTTCAGGCCGTGTCAGCACGATCGACGCCGGCACATAACGGCCGCCGGCGAGCACCAGTTCCAATGCCGCTGCAATCAATTTGCCGGAATAGCTTTTCAGCAGATATGCCGAGACATTCAATTGCATCAGCGTACGCACGTGCGCAGCGGAATCGGTTTCGCCGAGTACGGCGACATGCCGGGGATGCGGCTGTTGCAATAGCCGGGAGAGGGCCGGCAGATCGTCGATGCCGGGTAAGGGCAGGCCGATCAGGGCCAGTTCGGCGTCCGCATGCGCCGCGAGATTTTCAAAGAGGGCTTCGTCCGGCTCGACGCTGACCACTTCGGTAATGGCCGGCAAGGATTGCAACACGTGGGTCGCGCCGGCACGCACCAAAGGGTGTGCCTCCACTACGATTGATTTCACTGCGCCGCCTGTCTGGTTATGGTTTGTTTGCCCATTTCCGGAATCAGCTTGTTGCCGCGCCTTTTTGGACCACTGGGTCCAAAATCAATGCAGCCGTGCTTGTGGAAAATGCTTCTGGCGTGCGGTCTCGGTATATTCCCCGTTCAACCGGCAGTCACCGCAGTGCGGTGCCGCCGGGCCGAAACCTTGGCACGCCATTCAGGCGCAATTTCCTTCCGGTTTTTCTTGTTTATGTCGCCAGGCGCGGAGGATTAACCCCGCCAAAATCGCAGAATAAATCCCCAGCATGCTTGTTGCACCCATCAATGGGATGTAAACCTTTTTGTTTACCCCGATCGGTGGTGTGCTAGACCCCCCTATAGATAGCAGGATCAGACAGCAGCAG
Organism: Ralstonia sp. GX3-BWBA; assembly: GCF_003290055.1. Classification (NCBI taxonomy): domain Bacteria; kingdom Pseudomonadati; phylum Pseudomonadota; class Betaproteobacteria; order Burkholderiales; family Burkholderiaceae; genus Ralstonia; species Ralstonia sp. GX3-BWBA. Next base: position 19,005 of record NZ_QMKS01000020.1, read on the forward strand.
CTAGCCCCACTTCACGCCCATTGACGTAAGCGTAAAGCGGGGCTTTTGTACCCAAAAAACGTGTTGTAGTGGCTTATTGCGCGACGACCGAGAAGCGTGGCATCGACAGCGGTTGCTTGCCGTCGCGGCCGTAGGGTGTGCCGCCGCCGTTGTTGGCAGCATGCAGGACGGACAGCGCGTTCTGCGTGGCGCGCAGGCGCAGGTCGATCAGGGTGCCGTTGTCGATGTTGCGCTGGCGCAGCAGGCGGGCCAGGGCCAGGTTTTCGTCGAACAGGCGGCTGGCGGTTTCATCGGTGCGCAGGTATTTGACCAGCCCGTACGGATCGGCGCCGCCGTGCTGGGCCCACCACAGGCGGCGGTCACGGTCGGCCTCGCCCAACGCGGCGAGTTGCTTCTGCTTGGTCTGGGTAATGCGTTCGAGCTCGACCATGTCGCCATCGCGCAACGCCTGCGCTTCGGCATCCAGGGTGAGGGTGGCTGCGCGCAGCAGTTCCTGCTCGTCGGCAAGGGTGCGGATCAGCAGTGTGTTGTCCATGGTAGGGCCTATTCCCGTATGAAACGTGCGCGCGTTGGCCCAAGCGGGGGCCAGATGCGCGAAGGGCGTCGCCGCAAAGGGTGATTCCCTTTGCAAGACGCGCCGACAAAGCAGATGGCCCCCGCTTGGGCCAACCCGGAGGGCAATGACGATACGGGCCGCATGGCGTCGTTGCGACCGACTTGCTTGGCTGGCCAAGCGGCGCCGGTCGCGCCTAGCCCTACAGCCCGTATCGACATTGCGCGCACACGTTTCATACGGGAATAGGCCCTGAACCTCAGGCTGGGAAGCTTGGGCAGCCGCCGGCCGGCACGCCGCCCCGCCGCGATCAGTCGAGGGTCGGAAACCCTCGGACCGGCGGCGTCAGAAAATACAGGGGACGGACGACGGGAAAGCCCCGTCAGACCTTCTTGGATCGCGTGGAGAGCAGCGATTGCGCGTCGGAAAGCGCCGCATCGGCGATCTTGCCGGCGTCCATCTTGAGCGTGCCGTTCTGAATGGCACTGCGGATCTGCTCGACGCGTGCCGCGTCGAAGTCGCCGCTGCCCACTTGGCGCGAGACTTGTTGGACCGACAGCGACGGCGAATCGCCGGTGTGGCGCGTGGTGCCCGAAGCCGTCGTAGCGGCCGGGGACGAGCCGGTCGCGCGCGTCGACCCGGACGCAGCGTCCTTGGTCGGCGCAACGGCCGGCGTGTTGTTCACGATATGGTTGATTTTCACGGGTGTCTCCGAAGAGCGCGTTCATCCTATCACCCATAACGGCCAACCCCGGCTCAAACTTTAGCGGCAGGTATCGATAACGCATCACGGTTAAAAGTGATCAATCGTTATCAATTTTGTCTTAAAACTGGATCGCCACGACGCCAGCAGACTGTGCAATGCCGGAAACGACATTGCCGTTGGCGGTGCGCACCTGCGCCACCTGGCCCACGGCCGCCTGGTTCAAGGCGCGACCGTCGCTGCTGACCTGGAAGCCCCCGCCCTCGGCGATGAGCTTGACGGTCTGGCCTGCCTGTACGGCAACCGGCAGGCGCAGGCTTTCGGCGCGCAGCGGCTGGTTGGCGGCCACGCTGGTGAGCAGTACACGCCCCACCACATCGGCCGGCTGCTGCACGACCGAGGCCGGCAGCATCGAAAGATCGCCCGTCCGGGCTTCCAGATCGCCCATGTCGAGCGTCTTGCCCGGCGGGAGCTGGTGCGAGGCGACGTAATACGTCCCAGTGATCTGGATCGTGGCCGGCACCCAGGCCGCCCAGGCATGCGGCGAACGGCAGCGCACGCCCACTTGTACACGGCCGCGCAGGCGGTTCGCCGCCGGGAGCATCAGGTCGATCTGGTCACAGGGCTGGTTGGCCACGCGGGCATCTACCGGTCCGACTTCCACCGACGCACGTGGCGCTCCCGTCTCATTCGTGCCGCCAAGGATGTCCAGTTGCGACTGCAGTTGTTGCTGAATCTGCATCTGGATGGCGTTCGGCCCCTGGATGGTGGTGGGCTGCGCGGGCTGTTGCACGGCTTGGATCGGCGGATAGCCGACGCGCACCATGCCCTGTGCGTGCGCCAGGATCGGGTGCACGACGCTGGCCAGCAGGCCCAGCGCTAGGATCAACAACAGCTTGCGCTGGCGCCCAGCCAGCGGCATGGCCGTGGCGGCAGGTCGGGTCGGGTGGTGCGCGCTGCGTGCAAACCGCGTGGACATGGAGAGCCCCTTCATCAAAAGTCCGGTGAAGTTTAGCCACGCGTGCGCGAGCGCCAAATGCGGAAATGTCGGCCAATCCCCCCCTTATTCGGACGAATGGTCTTGCACACCGGCCCCTAGACTTTGCAACGTGGTGAAGTCCCTGGCGTTGTGCGGTTCCTGGCCGTACAGCCTGTCCCGGTAGGTGGCGAGGTTGCTCGTTCTTCGGCCAGATATCGGATTCGCAGACAGGTCTTTTCCACTGAGGTCGCATGACGGCAACTCAGCAAGACAAGCGGTTCAGCGGTTTTGGAGACGGCATCGGCGGTTTTGAAGGGGCCGCTGATGCCGAGTTCTCCGGCCGAAGGGAACACGCAATACAGAACGCAACCCCGGCGGGTGGCAGCAGTAACCAGGGCGCCACGCGCAAGGAATGACAGACATGGTCGACAAGCTGGATCAGTTGTTCGGTTTTCAGGAGCAGGCGCTGCACTTGCGCTCGCAGCGTCACCAGATCCTGGCCTCGAACATTGCCAACGCCGATACGCCCAACTACAAGGCGCGCGACTTCGATTTTCAGTCGGCGCTGCAGAAAGCGGTCGGCCAGCAAAGCGGTAACAGCCTGCCGATGACGGCAACGGCTTCAGGCCACCTGACAGTGGATGGCGCACCGGCCGGCGATGTGTCGCTGATGCAGGCGTCGCTGTCGCAGCAGACCAAGGCGCTGCAGGGCGAAGTGCAGTACCGCACGTCGCAGCAGCCGTCCATCGATGGCAATACGGTGGACATGGATGGCGAGCGCATGCGCTTTGCCGATAACACCGTGCGCTACGAGGCCGATCTGAGCATCGTGACGCAGAAGATCAAGTCGATGCTGGCGGCCATTCAGAACAGCTAGCGCGGACGTAGCAAGAGCAGCAAGAGCAGCAGACAGGCATTAAGACGACCGCGCAGCAATCACGCGCGGCGAAAGAGGGGCGGGAACTGTGTGGCGCTCCGGGCCGGGAAATATCGGTCCGGAGCAAGCCGCCATACAGAACAACCGGATCGGTTCGGCAGCAATGCCGGCAACAGTGTTTGAAGACATCGGAATCAACATGTCGCTATTCAAGGTGATGGATGTAGCGGGCAGCGCGCTCACCGCGCAGTCCAAGCGCATGAACGTGGTCGCCTCCAACCTGGCCAACGCCGAAAGCGTGACGGGCCCGGACGGCAAGGCGTACCGCGCCAAGCAAGTGGTGTTCTCGCCCGTGCAGGAGTCTGACGATTACGCCACCGGCGTGTCGGTCGACCGCGTGGTCGAAGACACCGTCACCCCCATGAAGCGCATGCACCAGCCGGGCAACCCGCTGGCCGATGCCGACGGCTACGTGACCATGCCGAACGTCGATGTGGTGGACGAAATGGTCAACATGATTTCTGCGTCGCGCTCGTACCAGGCCAACGTGGAAGTCGCCAACACCACCAAGACGATGGCCTCCAAGGCTCTGACCCTGGGCCAGTAAGCGGCTCTATTCATCGCGAGACACGAACATGACCGTCAGCTCAACAACCAACACGACCAGCGCCGCGAGCACGACCTCCGGCAACCAGCTTGCCATCACCAACGGCGGCGACCTGCAGAACACGTTCATGAAGCTGCTCGTTGCGCAGTTGCAGAACCAGGATCCGCTCAACCCGATGGACAACTCGCAGATGACCTCGCAGCTTGCGCAGATCAACACTGTGAACGGGATCCAGCAGTTGAACACCACGATGTCGAGCATGCTCACGCAGAACGCGACAACGCAGGCGTCGTCGATGATCGGCCGCACCGTGCAGGTGCCGACCAACAATCTGACGCTGGCCTCGGGCGCTGCCAACTTCGGCGTCTCGGTGCCCAACGGCGCCGACGATGTCGTCGTCACGATCACGAACGCCGCGGGCGTGGCGGTGCGCACCGTCGACCTCGGCCAGATGGCGGCCGGCAGTGGCAACTACACGTGGAACGGCAAGGACGACAAGGGCAACCAGCTCGCCGACGGTGCCTATTCCATCAAGGTGTCGGCCACGCAGGGTGGGAAGGTGGTCACGGGTAACGCGCTGGGCATCGACAAGGTGGCCGGCGTCACTATCAACAACGGCACGATGCAGCTGGTGTTGGCGTCTGGCGGAACCGCCAAGCTGTCCGACGTTGCATCGATTCAGTAATTACGGGTCAACTGCGGGCAGACCCCGCGCTTTTATCTTCTACGGGAGAACACTATGGGATTCCAGCAAGGCCTGAGCGGTCTCGACGCCGCCTCTGCAAACCTCGACGTGATCGGCAGCAACGTGGCAAACGCCAACACTGTCGGCTACAAGAAATCGACCGCCGAGTTTGGCGACGTGTACGCACGCTCGCTGGTGGGGGCGTCCGACAACCAGATCGGCCAGGGCGTGAGCGTGACCAAGGTGTCGCAGTCGTTCACGCAGGGCAACGTGACAAACACCGGCAACCCGCTGGACATCGCCATCAACGGCACGGGCTTCTACCGCATGGTCGACCCGTCCAGCGGCCAGGTGTCGTACACGCGTAACGGCCAGTTCCAGACCGACAAGAACGGCTTCATCATCTCGGCCACCGGCCAGAATCTGACCGGCTACGGTGTGGACTCCACCGGCAAGGTCAACACGGCCGTGCTGACCAACCTGAAGATTCCCGTCAACGACCTGGCGCCGCTGGCCACCACCAACACCGCGTTCGGCGTGAACCTGGATGCCGCCGCCACGGTGCCGACCACCACGCCGTTCTCGCCCACCAACTCGGCCACGTTCAACCACTCCGTTTCGGAACAGGTGTACGACGGCACGGGCACGGCCCACATGCTGACCAACTACTACGTGCGCACCGCCGCAGGCTGGGATGTGTACTCGCAAGTGGACGGCAACAACCCGACCGGCGGCAACCCGGTGACGTCGCTCACGTTCAACAGCAGCGGCCAGCTGACTTCCACGCCGAGCAAGATCGCCACGGCCTTCCCCGGCATGAGCATCGCCAGCATGGATTTCACGGGCACCACGCAGTACGGCGGCGGCTACAACGACACCGCCCCGGGCGTGACGCAAGACGGTTACGCCACCGGCCGCCTGGCCAGCTATGCGGTCGGTACCGATGGCACCGTCACCGCGCGCTACTCCAACGGCCGCACGGCAACGCTGGGCCAGGTTGCCATGGCCAACTTCAAGTCGCCGGAAGGTCTGCAGAACATCGGTGGCAACCAGTGGGTGGAAACGTCCAACTCGGGCGCCCCCAACCTGGGTACGCCGGGCATGGGTTCGTTCGGCCTGCTGCAGTCGTCGGCGGTGGAGCAATCCAACGTGGACCTGTCTGCCGAGCTGGTCAACATGATCATTGCCCAGCGCTCGTATCAAGCCAACGCGCAGACCATCAAGACGCAGGACACCATCCTGCAGACCCTGGTGACGATGTAATCGTCGTTGCCAGAAGCTGACTGACCGCACACCAAGGACACTCGCATGGACCGCTCGATCTACGTGTCGATGACTGGCGTAAAGCACCTGTTCGATCAACAGGCTGCCAGCGCCAACAACCTCGCCAACGCCAGCACCACCGGCTTCAAGGCGCAGATCGACGCGTTCCATACGGTGGGTGTGCAAGGCGATGGCTCGCCCACGCGCAGCTATGTGATGGCATCGGCTATCGGTACGGACCTCGCGCCTGGCCCGATCGAGACCACGGGCCGCAGCCTGGACGTGGCCATCGACGGGCAAGGCTTCTTTGCCGTGCAGACGCCCGATGGCGGCGAGGCTTACACCCGCGCCGGTACGTTCCAGCTCGGTCCTGACGGCACGATCCAGACGCTCTCCGGCCAGCCGGTGCTGGGCGATGGCGGCCCGATCACGCTGCCGCCCGACACCACGGTGCAGTTTGCCAAGGACGGCACGGTCAACGCGATCAGCGCGGACAGCCGTACGCCGCCCGTGTCGCTGGGCCGTCTGAAGCTGGTGAGCATCGACCCGTCGAACATCGACCGCGGCGCCGACGGCCTGTTCCGCCAGCGCGACGGCCAGGACGCCGATGTGGATGAAAAAGTTCGTGTGACAGGCGGGGCGCTGGAGGGCAGCAACGTCAACCTGACCGACTCGCTGGTCAACATGATCGAAATCTCGCGCCAACTGGAAATGCAGATGAAGTCGCTGCACACGAGCGACACGAACGCCCAGTCGGCCAATGAACTGCTGCGCCACGCCTGAACGGCCGGCGCAATGAATTGAATCAACCAAGGACTCGAACATGATTCGCTCCCTGTGGATTTCCAAAACCGGGATGGACGCCCAGCAATCGCAGCTGGATGTCATCTCGAACAACCTGGCGAACGTCAACACGACGGGCTTCAAGCGCTCGCGCGCCGTGTTCGAAGACTTGCTGTATCAGAACGTGCGCGAGCCGGGTGCGCAGTCGTCGCAGCAGACCACGCTGCCTTCGGGCATGCAGATCGGTACGGGTACGCGCATCGTCGCCACCGAGCGTCTGCACACGCAGGGCAACCTGCAGCAGACGGGCAACTCGACCGACGTGGCCATCAACGGCAACGGCTTCTTCCAGGTGCAGATGCCCGACGGCACGCTGGCCTACACGCGTGACGGTAGCTTCCAGATCAACGCGCAGGGGCAGCTCGTGACCTCGAGCGGTTACCCGGTCCAGCCGGCCGTGACGGTGCCGCAGAACGCCACCAGCCTGACCATCGGCAAGGACGGCGTTGTGACGGTCACCACGCCGGGCGCGGTCAACAACACGCAGGTGGGCACGTTCCAGTTGGCCAACTTCATCAACCCGGCCGGCCTGCGCAGCATGGGCGAAAACCTGTACGCCGAAACCGAAGCGTCGGGCACGGCCAACCTGGCCAACCCGGGCTCGAATGGCGTGGGCGCGCTCAATCAGAACTACGTTGAAACGTCCAACGTGAACGTGGTGGAAGAAATGGTCAACATGATCCAGACGCAGCGTGCGTATGAGATCAACAGCAAGTCGGTCCAGACGTCGGACCAGATGCTGGAGAAGCTGTCTCAGCTTTGAGCTGACGGCGCAGTTTTTGAGGATGTAGTGCGATGCATACCCCCCCGGTTTACTCGCTCCAGAATGGCAAGCACAGCGGCCGCGCTGTGTCTGCTGTTCGAGTCGTTCGATTGGCCGTGCTCGGCACGGCCGCCTTGCTCGCTACGGCGTGCGGCATGCTGCCGCCGCCGGCCCCGATCGTGCAGGGTCCGACAACCGCGCGCCCACCGATGCCGGTGATGGCGCCGCGCCAGAACGGGGCGATCTACCAGGAAGTGGCATCGGGCAGTGGTGGTTTCCGCGGGATGTTTGAAGACCGCCGCGCCCACATGGTGGGCGACACGATCACGATCGTGATCACCGAGAACACGGCGGCCAGCAAGCAGACCTCCGGCAGCGTCAACCGCACGGGCAGCATGAGCGCTTCGGTGCCGACCTTCGCCGGCATGAACGCTGGCGTGCTCTCGCTGCTGGGTGTGTCGGCCAGCGACGCCAACAAGTTCGACAGCAAGGGCGCCAACGGTGCGCAGAACAACTTCACGGCCACGATTACCGTGACCGTGGTGGAAGTGCTGGGCAACGGCAACCTGGTGGTCAGCGGCGAGAAGCAGATGGCCGTTGGCCAGGGCACCGAGTCGATCAAGTTCTCCGGCGTGGTCAACCCGACCACCGTCAACAATCAAAACACCGTGCTGTCCACCCAGGTGGCGGACGCACGCATGGAATACCGCGGCACGGGCTATGTGGCCGAGTCGCAGCAGATGGGCTGGCTGTCGCGGTTCTTCCTGACCGTGTCACCGTTCTAAGGGATCTGCCATGACTTTGCATCGAACGAGGTTGTATCGAACCCTTGGCGCGGCCCTGGTGGCACTGAGCGCAATCTCGGCGGTTGTTCCGACAACGGCACACGCGGATCGCATCAAGGATCTGACCACCGTTGCCGGCGTGCGCGACAACGCGCTGATCGGCTACGGCCTTGTCGTCGGCCTGGACGGCAGCGGCGACCAGACCACACAAACCCCGTTCACGGTCCAGAGCTTCAACAACATGCTCACGCAGTTCGGCATCAATGTGCCGGCCGGCGCGAGCATCCAGCTCAAGAACACCGCCGCCGTGGTGGTGACGGCCACGCTGCCTGCCTTTGTGCGGCCAGGCCAGACCATCGACGTGACGGTGTCGTCCATCGGTAACGCCAAGAGCCTGCGTGGTGGCACGCTGCTGCTCACGCCGCTCAAGGGCGTGGATGGCCAGCTCTACGCATTGGCACAAGGCAACGTGGTGATTGGCGGCGCGGGCGCATCGGCCAATGGCAGCAAGGTGCAGATCAACCAGCTCGGCGCTGGCCGTATCGCCAATGGCGCCACGGTGGAGCGCGCTGTGCAGGCCACGGTGGGCGAGGCGGGCAGTATCCAGCTCGATACCGGCACGACGGATTTCGGCACCGTGCAGAACATCGTCACGGCCATCAACAAGCAGTTCGGCTCGGATACGGCGCAAGCCGCGGACGGCCGCACGGTCAACGTGCGCGCACCGGCCCTGGCGTCGGACCGCGTCGGTTTCCTGGCCAAGCTGCAGAACATTGACGTGACGCCGGCGCTGGCCGCCGCACGTGTGGTGATCAACGCCCGCACGGGTTCGGTGGTCATGAACCAGCTCGTCAAGCTCGAGCCCTGCGCGGTGGCGCACGGCAGCCTGTCGGTCACCATCAGCACAGATCCGGTCGTGAGCCAGCCGGCGCCGTTCTCGCAAGGGCAGACGGTGGCCGCAGCGCGCTCGAACATCGAGGTCAAACAGCAAGGCGGCAGCCTTATCAACGTGAAGGGCGGCACCAATCTGGCGGACGTGGTCAAGGCCATCAACGCGATTGGCGCCAACCCGCAAGACCTGATCTCGATCCTGCAGGCGATGAAGGCGGCCAATGCGCTGCGCGCCGATCTGGAAATCATCTGACGCTGGGGAGGCCACGATGAACCAAACCGACCTCACCAGCCGCCTGGCGCTCGATTCCAAGGGTTTCGAGTCGCTCAAGCAAACGGCGCGTACGGACCCGACCGGCGCCGCCAAGACCGTCGCCAAGCAGTTCGACGCGATCTTCGTGAACATGATGCTCAAGCAGATGCGCGATGCAACGCCGCAGAACGGGCCGCTCGATTCGTCGTCGAGCAAGATGTACACGTCGATGCTCGATCAGCAGCTTTCGCAGACCATGGCCTCGCGCGGCGTGGGCGTGGCAGACCAGCTTCTGAAGCAGATGCTGCGTCAGGCCACGCATGTGAACCCGGATGCGGGCGGCAAGGTGAACACCACCCTGTCCAACACGACGGCCACCAATACCGCGCTGCCAGGTGCTGCCGGCTCCACGAGCGATGCCGCCAAGGCCATCGCCCGCTCGTCGCTCAACAGCATGGCCGCGGCCGTCGCGCCAGGCACGGAAGACGACGGTTCGGGCATCAGCACTGTGCCGCGCCCGGGCTTGGAAGAACGCGTGCAACGTGCACTGGCCGCCCTGCGCAAGCAGGCGGACGCGCAGGCGCAGACCCCGAGCGCGCCGCCCGACGTTGACCTGTCGACGGTGGCGTCTGAGCCGCGCGGCGAGCGCATGACCAGCTTCTACAACAAGCTGATCGGCCACGCATCGCAGGCCGCGCAGGAAACCGGCATTCCGGCCAACTTCATGATCGGCCATGCCGCGCTGGAATCCGGCTGGGGCCGTCGCGAGATCAAGGCAAAGGACGGCACGAACACGCACAACCTGTTCGGCATCAAGGCCGGTGGCTCGTGGGCCGGCAAGACCGCCACGGTGACGACCACCGAATACATTGGCGGCGTCGCCCATAAGGTCCAGGAGAAATTCCGCGCCTACAGCTCATATGCCGAGGCGTTCAAGGACTACGCCAACCTGCTGGCCAACAACCCGCGCTACAGCAACGTTGTGGCGGCCGGCAACGGCAACGACGCGGCATCGTTCGCCAAGGGCTTGCAGCGCGCGGGCTACGCCACCGATCCGAACTACGCCCACAAGATCATGGCGGTGCTCAAGCAGATCGTTTGAGTGATCCAAGAAGCATATTTTGGCGACGACGGCCGGCTCAAGTTTGCGCTTGTCCGGCCGATGTTGTTTCTAGAGCTTATTTCGGCGGCGTCATGCTGCCCGCACCGAGACAACTATGAGCAGCTCCCTTCTGAATATTGGCGCGTCCGGCCTGCGGGTTGCCGATATCAACCTGCAAGTGACCGGCAACAACATTGCCAACGCCAGCACCCCCGGCTATTCACGCCAGGAAGCCGTGCAGACGGAAAACATTCCGCTGTACGCCGGCGTGGGCTATCTCGGTCAGGGCGCCAATGTCACGACAGTCAAGCGTATCTACGACCAGTTCCTGACTGCGCAGGTACAAAGCGGCCAGGCTTCGACCAGCGCGGCCGACCAGCTCAACAGCCTGGTGTCGGGCCTGAGCAAGTACATGTCGGACAGCAACAGCGGCCTGACTTCGTCGCTCACCAGTTTCTTCAATGCCGCCGATGGCCTGGCCTCCAAGCCGTCGGATACCACCGCTCGCCAGGTTTTCCTGAACGCGGCCGCGGGCCTGCAAAGCCGCTTCAATTCGATTGCCGGGCAGCTGAGTTCGCTCAGCAACCAGGTCAATACGCAGGTGCAGACGCAGATCAGCTCGGTCAATGGCACCGCGCAGCAGATCGCTTCGTTGAATGATCAGATTTCCAAGGCGGAAGCGTCGACCGGCCAGCCGGCCAATGACCTGCGTGACCAGCGCGACCAGCTCGTGCAGACGCTCAACCAGTCGATCAAGGCGAGCGTGGTGCAGACCGGCGACGGCCAGTTCAACATCTACGTGGGCAACGGCCAGGCGCTGGTGCAGGGCAATCAGAGCTACCAGTTGACGGCGGTGCCATCGCAGTACGATCCGACGCAACTGTCGGTGGGGTACAAGAGCCCGGGCGGCACGGTCAACATCGACGACAGCCAGCTCGGCGGCGGTGCGCTGGGCGGCCTGATGGACTTCCGCAGCAACACGCTCATTCCGGCGCAGAACAGCCTGGGCCGCCTGGCCACGGCCGTGGCGGCCGACGTGAATGCGCAGAACAAGCTCGGCATGGACGCCAACGGCAAGATGGGCACGGACCTCTTCTCCGTGGCCAGCCCGAGCGTTGCACCCAGCACCAACAATACCGGCAGCGGCACGCTTACTGCCAGCATCACCAACGCCAATGCGGGGCAAGGCTACGACTATCAGGTCAAGTACCAGGGCGGCGCCTACACCGTTTCGCACTATCCGGACGGCTCCGCCTCTGTAACGGTGTCGAGCTGGCCGACCACGATTGACGGCGTCACGCTGAACCTGTCGGGCACGATGAACAGCGGCGATTCCTTCCTGGTGCGTCCGACCGCCAACGCGGCCGCCACCATGCAGACGCTCACCACCGACTACCACAACGTGGCCGCGGCCTCGCCCGTGGTGCTCAACCAGGGCAGCAACAACACGGGCAGTGCCACGGTGTCGTCGTTGGGCGTGGACAGCACGTATGCCGGTTCGCCGCTCACCTCGCCAATCAACCTGACGTACAGCTCGGCCGTCGGCGGCTCGCTGTCGGGGTTCCCGGGCAGTGTGACGGTCACGGCGGGCGGCACGTCCACCACGTACACGGGCGGCACGGCGCCGTACACGCAGGGCGCGACGTATGCGTTCAACGGCGTGCAGATGACGCTTTCGGGCTCGCCCGGCAATGGCGACACGTTCACCATTTCGGCCAACACCGCCAACAGCACCGACAACGGCAACGCCAGCGCGCTGGCCAAGCTGCGCAACAGCAACCTGCTTGACGGCGGCACGACGTCGATCGGCACGGCGTGGAACAACCTCGTCACCCAGGTGGGTGTGCAGGCCAACCGGGCCAGCACCAACCTGACCTCGCAGAAGGCGCTGCTGGCCAGCTCCACGCAACAGCAGCAGTCGGTTTCCGGGGTGAACCTCGATGACGAGGCGATGAACCTGATGAAGTATCAGCAGGCCTACCAGGCCTCGGCCAAGGTGATGCAGACGGCCAATTCGCTGTTTGCCAGCTTGCTGTCGATAGCCGGCGGCTGATCGCGGCGGCTGAAGAAATCGCCCCGCCTGCCGATAACGTCCTAAAGCCCTACCGTCCGGACCGATCATGCGAGTCAGTACCGCCCAATTCTTTGCAGCGTCTTCCGCTTCGATGCAGAACACGCAATCGAACCTGCTCACGTTGCAGCAGCAGATTGCGAGCGGCATCGCGCTCAACAGCGCGGGCGACAACCCCAGCGCGTTTGGTCAGATGGCGCAACTGCAGCAAACGCAGGACGCCAACGATCAATACCAAGCCAATCGCGACGCCACCGACGCGCGTCTGACCAACGTGTCTTCGGCGCTGACCAACCTGGTGACCACGCTGCAGCAGGGCAAGCAGACATTGGTGGGGGCCAACACCTCGCTGATGACGGATTCGCAGCGCATTGGTGTGCTGGCGCAGGTCAAGCAGCAGTACCAGCAGTTGCTGTCGACGGCCAACCAGCGCGATGCCGCAGGCGTGGCCCTGTTTGGCGGCGCCAACGGCACGACCGATCCTTTCACGAATACCAGCGGTTCCGTGCAGTACGTTGGTAGCGGCCAGCCGCCCACGGTGCAGGTGTCACAGAACATTTCGATGCCGAATTCGGTGTCGGGCGATTCGGTGTTCGTGCGCATCCCCAACTCGGATACGTCCAACCCGAACACCAACCAGAGCATCTTCAAGACGTACGAGAACCTGATCTCGGCGCTGTCGACCCCGATCAGCGCGGCCACCCAGGCCACCGACGTCGCGAACCTGCAAAAGGCCGTGCAGACGGCGCAGGGCAATCTGGACAACGCCTATCAGGTCGCCCTGCAAGCGCAGGTGACGGTGGGCACGCAGCAAGCGCAGATCACCACGCTCAACAGCAGCGGCTCGAACTACGGCGAGCAGTTGAAGGAGCAGATCTCGAAGCTGCAATCGGTGGACTACACCACCGCCATTTCGCAGTTTTCTCAGCAGCAGGTGTCGCTGCAGGCCGCGCAGAAGACGTTCACGGCAATGCAGGGCATGTCGCTGTTCCAGTACATCAATCCGTGATCTGTCGCGGGCAGACGGTGGGGTGGCGCGGCGTATCATGTCGGCTAACCTACCGTCAGGACTGGTCATGCCTATCCAGTATCTTCGCCGCCTGACCAGCCCGGAACGCTCAGAGGATGCCAACCGGCGCCTCGGTCAGTCGCTGGCCTTCGTGGCGGGCGCCGCCAACGCAGGCGGATTCCTCGCCGTCAAGCAATACACCTCCCACATGTCCGGCATCGTCTCGGCGATGGCCGACTCGCTCGTGCTGGGCGATATTGTCCTTGTGCTCGCCGGCTTCGCCTCGCTGCTGGCATTCCTTTGCGGTGCCGCCTGCACGGCGGTGCTCGTCAACTGGGGCCGTCGGCGCAGCACGCAGAGCGAATTCGCGTTGCCGCTCATGCTCGAAGCCGCGCTGTTGTTGCTGTTCGGCCTGATGGGGACATCGCTGGGGCAATACCGTGTCGTGTTCGTGCCGGCCACCGTGGCACTGCTGTGTTTCCTGATGGGGCTGCAGAACGCCATCATCACCAAGATTTCGAAAGCGGAAATCCGCACCACGCACGTGACCGGCCTGGCCACCGATATCGGCATCGAAGTGGGCAAGGCGCTCTACTGGAACCACGGGCACCGCAACCTGCCGGCCGTCGTAGCCAATCGGCCCAAGCTGCGACTGTTGGCGTCGTTGCTGGGGATGTTCTTCGTGGGCGGCGTGGCGGGCGCGTTGGGCTTCAAGTATCTGGGTTATGCCGCCACGATTCCGCTGGCGTCCATCCTGATGCTGCTGGCCGTTGTGCCAGTGGTGGATGATTTGCTGGCGCGTCGTCGGTAAACGGGCCCGGGCTGCATCGGCCCGGGCGTGCGCAGCGGCGCTCCCCTCAGCCTATTTCCCGCCGGCATACCTCGTGCAGTGTATTCAGGCGCCGCACCGGATTGACCACGAACGGATTCGTTTCGTCCCAGGCGTAGCCCGCCAGGATGGCGCTGATCATGCGGCGGATGCCTGGAGAATGTCGTGGGTGGAAGATGATGTCCTGTAGCTCGCCCGAGTACCACCGGTCGACGAAGGCGCGGAACGTATCGACGCCTTTGCGTAGCGGCTTGTCGTAATCGGCAAGCCAATCGACGGTTTCGCCGTTGAGTTGGCGTACGAGGACGCGCGTCGCCAGGTCCGCCGAGCGCAATGCGATCGTTACGCCTGACGAGAACACCGGGTCCAGGAACTCGCCCGCATTGCCCAGCAACGCATAGCCTGGCCCATAGAGGCGCTCTACATTGGCCGCGTAGCCACCGATCTGTCGCACGGGCATGAGGAACGGCGCGTCGCCAATCAGCGCTGCGATATTCGGTTCGGCCTGGATCAGCTTGCGCAAGGTCGCTTCGCGCTCTGCCTCCGGCACGTCGAGGAAACTCGCTTCGGCTACGCAGCCGACTGACGAGCGACCGTTGGCCAGCGGGATCATCCAGTACCAGACATCGCGCCGCTCGGGGTGAACGGCGATGCAGATCTTGTCGCGATCGGTGCTGCCGGCGGGCAAGGCGTCGCGCACGTGCGTGAACAGCGCCGCACGGGTTGGCATGCGGGTCGGCGCTTCAAGATTCAGCAGGCGCGGTAGCACGCGGCCAAAGCCGCTTGCGTCTAGCACGAAGCGGGCATGAACGACATAAGCGTTCCCGGCTTCGTCTTCAACTTCCAGCACAGGCGCATCGCCCGGCTGCATCGTGCGCACGGTGTGGCCGAAGCGAACGTCGGCGCCTTGTTCGGCGGCGCTTTTGATCAGTGTTTGATCAAACACTGCGCGTTCAACCTGATACGTGGTGCCCCAGCCAGCGGAATGCTTGTCTCGGAAATCGAAGGAGGCGTGCTTGTCCTGATGTACGAAATACGCCCCGTTCTTGTACTGGAATCCTGCTTCCACAACCGCTTGCAGCATGCCCGCCGCTTCAAGGTAGGCCATGCTTTGGGGCAGCAGGCTTTCGCCAATGGAGAAGCGCGGGAAGTGCTGGCGTTCGAGCACCAGCACATTGCGCCCGGCGCGCTGCAGCAAGGCTGCTGCTACCGCGCCCGAAGGGCCCGCGCCAATGATGGCGACGTCAACATGTTCGTGCTTTTCGATTGCTTGGGTAGTTGTGTGCATTATCGGTTGTGATTTTCGTTGTCTTTTCGCGGCCGGCCGAGATAACGCACGAGATTACGTCTTCCCAAACGCTTTGAAAACCGGCGATCGATGTCGGTACAATGCGCCAGCCTTGAAAACCCGTTTTGATTTTCAGACCAACACCATTCATCCATGGATACCACTTCAACGCCTGCGCATATCGGATCGTTTGTTCCGGAAACCGCCTTCGGCATCTGGTTTCTGCGCACGTATACGTGGGAGCACCATGTGCTGCGTGTTGCAATCAATGACCTCAAACGTCTGATCACCAAACCGCTGCCTGCCGCGCCGGTCCTGGTGGATGTGGGGTGCGGACAGGGCATTTCCTTTCGGTTGTTGGAGCAAGCGTTTGCCCCGCAACGGATTGTCGGGGTGGACTGCCATGCGCCTTCGCTGGAGGCGTCCCGTAGGGCGGCCCGTGCCATCGGCACGCCGGTCGACATCCTGCATGCCGATTGCGCGGCGCTGCCCTTGCCTGATGCCTGCGCAGATATCGTGTTCTGCCACCAGACGTTTCATCATCTTGTCGAACAGGAGCGCGCATTGGCGGAGTTCCGCCGCGTATTGAAGCCAGGCGGCGTGCTGCTGTTCGCTGAATCGACCGACGCGTATATCAAGTCGTGGGTCATCCGGTTGCTGTTCCGTCATCCGATGCATGTGCAAAAGAGCGCGGACGGGTATCTGCAAATGCTGCGTGCGGGCGGTTTCGATTTTGACCAACGTAACGTGTCGCTACCGTATCTCTGGTGGAGCAGGGCGGCGGATTTCGGCTTGTTTGAACGCCTGGGCTTGCACCATCCGAAGCCGGGCAAGCGGCGCGAGACGCTCGTCAATGTCGCCGCCACCAAGTTGGTTGCCTGAGGGGTCGCCGACCGATCTCTCTGGCCGGCGGCGCCCGCTGGCCACTACTTCTTCAGGGTTACAACCTCGCCCTTCAGTGCAACGCCCGACATGAGCGCGCCCGAACCGCAGGTGAACTCCGTGGCGCTCTCGGTCAGCTTGTTCTTATAGTTGCTCTTGATATTGATGACCGCGTTGCCACCCAACTGGCGCGCACGTTCCTGCAGCGCCAGCACGGCAGACAGGAACACATACTGGCACGCCGCTTCATCGCTGCGGCCGACGCCATTGGTCTTCTTGTTGGTGGCAATCTCGCCCATCGATTTCTCGACCGCCGCGTGCTTCTGGCCGGCGAAGACGAGCGCGATATCGCTGCCCACCTTGTCGGAACCTTCGCTCTTAAGGGCCGCATCGAGCGAGTACGCCTCGACATCGTTGCGGGCAAACGCGGCGGTGCTCACCGTGGCAACGCACAGCACGGCCAGCATCAGGTGACGCTTCATTCCAGACTCCTGTAACGAGTGTGAGTGGGTGCGGACGACGAACGCCGATTACTTGGCCGCCTCGACCGTGACCAACTCGCCGCTCACGCGCAATGCCGCCGATACGCCACTGACACCGCAGGTGTAGTTGTTCACGTCGTTGCTCTCGGTCGAGTGGAACCACGTCTTGATGTTGATGACGGCATTGGCGCCACGGTCGTGCGCGGCGCTTGCGAGCTGGCGCAGGGCATCGGCCAGCGTGGCGTTGCAGATTTCGACCTCCGTGGCGGTCTTGCGTGCCGGGTGGGACGACTTCGTGACTTCACCCAGGCTGGACACCACTGCCGGGTGCGCCTGGCTGCCGAAGTAGAGCGCCACGCCGGGGGCGAATTGCTGCGATTGCAGCACGGGCTGGATCGGGTACGTCATGACTTCTGTGCGCGCGTGTGCAACCTGCGTGAGCATGGCAAGCGCGCTGGCGGCCAGCAGTAGTTGTTTCTTCATTGAGAGCACTCCTGTCTTCTTATTGCGTTGAGAAAATCGCCGAGGATGGTGTCAGATCACGGCGTCGAACATCAGCCCGGCGCAACTGCCGCCGAACCCAAAGGAAATCGATAGCGCACGCTCGATGCGAGCGGCACGCGATTGGCGCACCAGCGGCAGGCCGACAACCGCGGGGTCGAGTGTTTCGATACCGGTCGAACCCGCAATGAAGCCGTCTCGCATCATCAACAAGGTATAGATGGCTTCCTGCGCGCCCGCCGCCCCCGGGGGATGTCCGGTGAGGGCCTTGGTGGATGAGAACGGCGGCATGGCGGTACCAAATACGGTTTGCAGGGCAAGCAGCTCTTCCACGTCGCCAGAGGGTGTGGATGGGCCGTGCGTATTGATGTAGTCAGGGCGGGTGCCGGCATCATCCACTGCGCCCTGGATTGCACGCGCAATGCCCGGTGCACGCGGCGATACCATCGAGCCGACGTCGGTGCTCTGCCCGAAGCCGGTCAGTTCCGCATAGATCCGGGCGCCACGGGCGCGTGCGTGCGTAAGCGATTCCAGCACCAGCATGCCGGCGCCGGAAGCCAGCACGAAGCCGTCGCGTGCCACATCGTACGGGCGTGATGCGCGCTCGGGCGCGTGCGCCGGTGCACGCGACAGCGCGCCCATGGCATCGAAGAACATGGCATAGCTGTCGTGTAGTTCTTCAGCACCGCCGGCCAGCATGATGTCTTGCTGCCCTGAGCGGATCCATTGCGCAGCCTGACCAATCGCCAGCGCCGACGTAGTGCACGCCGATGACGGTGAGTAGCTGATGCCGCCAAACCCGAACACCTGCGCAAGGTTGGCCGACACCGTACTGCTCATCACCTGCGGCACGATATAGGGCGATGCCCGTTCCACGCCGCGCGCACGTACGGCGTCCAGTGCGATGTCATACGCGGCCAATGCACCGCTACCGGAGCCTGCCACCAAGCCCGCGCGCGGCGTCTGCAGAGCCGTCGATTCCAGTCCAGCATCGCCGATGGCGTTGCGTGCCGCGTGGCACGCCATGCGCGCGGTCTCGCCCATGAAGCGTTCGAACTTGCGTGCAAACGGCGGAGCGCCCTCAACTGAGGCCAAGCCTGCGACCTGGCTCGACAGCCCCAGCGCCTGCCAGGCCGGAACGTGCGAGAGGCCCGAGCGGCCGTCGCGCAGCGCCGCAGAAACCCCATCCAGCGTGTTACCCAGGCAACTTACGATACCCAGGCCCGTCACGACCACGCGTTCCGGTGCAGCCAAGGGGCGCGAAGTGCTAAGCGACATCAGGCAGCGCGCTTGAAGATCAGCGACGTGTTGATGCCGCCAAACGCGAAGTTGTTGCTCATCACGTGCTCGGTATCAAGGGTGCGCGCGCTGCCGACGATGTAGTCGAGCGGTGCACAGGCCGGGTCGACGTTCTCGAGGTTGAGCGTGGGCGCGTACCAGTTGCGCTTCATCATCTCGATGGTCCACCACGCTTCAATGGCGCCGCATGCGCCCAGCGTATGACCGATATAGCTCTTGAGCGAACTGATCGGCATCGTGGGGCGGAAGACCTCGGCCGTGGCCAGGCTCTCGGCCACGTCACCGAGGTCTGTGGATGTGCCGTGCGCGTTGACGTAGCCGATGGCGTCCTGCGGCAGGCGTGCATCCTGCAGCGCCAGGCGCATGGCTTGGCTCATGGTGGCCGCGGTAGGTTGCGTCATGTGTACACCGTCGGAATTGCAGCCGAAACCGACGACCTCGGCATGGATGCGCGCGCCGCGCGCGCGGGCGTGGTCGTAGTCTTCCAGCACCAGCGTGGCTGCGCCTTCGCCCACGACCAAACCATCGCGGGCTTTGTCGAACGGGCGAGGCGTGAGGTGCGGCTCATCATTGCGCGTGCTGGTGGCGTACAGGGTGTCGAATACGGCCACGGCTGGTGCGGACAGTTCCTCGGCGCCGCCGGCCAGCATCATCGTCTGTTTGCCGGTCGCGATGGCTTCATAGGCATAGCCGATCGCCTGGCTGCCCGATGCGCACGCGCACGATGTGGGAATGACTCGGCCCTTCAAATCCCAGAACAGCCCGACGTTGACCGCCGTCGTGTGCGGCATCATCTGCACGTAGCTGTTGGATGTGACGCCCTGCATCGAGCCCGTGTCCAGCATGTTGCCGAACGCGCGGATGGGCTGCACCGAGCCTGACGACGAGCCATACGCCACGCCCATGCGGCCATCGGCGATGGAGGTGTCTCCCGCCAAGCCTGCATCGGCCAGGGCCAGCTCGCTTGCGCGCACGGCGTACACCGAGACAGGTCCCATTGAACGGGTCTTCTTGCGTGGGTACTCCGCCGGTGTGGTGAAGGCCGGCAGCGGGCACGCCAGCCGCGCGTGCAGCGTGTCGAAGTAATCCCACTCCGGCATACGCCGAACGGCATTGCGGCCCTGTTCGAGGGCCGATTGGATTTCACTCCACTCAGAGCCGAGGGCGGTAACACCGCCCATGCCGGTGACGACAACCCGTTTCATCAGATCATCCCGCCGTTGACACCGATGACCTGGCGCGTGACGTACGACGCCGCATCCGACATCAAAAAGCCCACCACCGCAGCCACCTCGGCTGGCTGGCCGACGCGCTGCATCGGTACCGTCTGGAGTGCGTGGTCCAGGTGTTCGACGTGGGACAGCATCTCGGTTTCGACCAGACCCGGGGCTACGCAGTTGACGGTGATGTTGCGTGAAGCCAGTTCCACTGCCAGGGCCTTCGTTGCACCAATGAGCCCGGCCTTGGCCGCGCTGTAATTGACCTGCCCCCGATTGCCCATCACGCCCGAGACCGATGCGATGGTGACGATGCGCCCCCCCTTGCGAGCACGCACCATTGGCATGGTGAGTGGGTGCAGGACGTTGTAGAAACCGTCCAGGCTGGTTTCGAGCACGATGTCCCAGTCTTCGTCCGTCAGGGCGGGGAAGGCGGCATCGCGGGTGACACCCGCGCACAAAACGATGCCGTAGTAGGCACCGTGCGCTTCGACGTCGGCCTCGAGCTGCGTACGGCAGGCGTTGCGGTCGCGTACATCGAACTGGAGCACGCGGGCCTTACCTGCATTCGCACCCTGCGCCTGGATACCGGCGACAACGGCATCGGCCTCGTTGCGGCCACTGCGGCAATGCACCGAGACGTCAAACCCGTCGGATGCGAGCTGATAGGCGATGGCGCGGCCGATGCCACGGCTTGCGCCCGTCACAAGAACACGGCGGCTCATATCGTGAGACTCCCTTCGATGAATGCTTGAAAATCGGTCGGCTGGTAAACCTTGATGATGGCGTTGGCCAGGGGCTGTCCGCCCGCACTGATTGTGCACTCGTACGCGCCATGACCCTCGGCACCTCGCAACAGCTCGCGTGCCTCCACGCGCAACGGCTTGCCTTGTTCAAACGCGGGAACGCTGGCCTCGTACTTGCGCGAACCAAGCAGCACGCCGGGCCGCGCTGGTTGACCAGCGCGCGTCGAAAGCAGGCCGACATGTGCGGCAATGGCCTGCGCCATCAGCTCGATGCCGATCCACGCGGGCATGTTGCCGCGGGTGTCGGCATACCAGGCGGCAGGGTCGACATGTGCAACCGCCGCAAGAAATTCGTCATCCCAGGATTCGACGCCTGCGAGCAGCAACATCGTGCCGCGATGCGGCAGGATCGATTCGATGGGGGCCAAGGGGGAAGCAGCCCTCACTTCGGTATCAGTCATGCTCATCCCTGCCCCAGGATCAGGCTGGCGTTACTGCCGCCAAAAGCAAACGAGTTGCTCATTACGTACCGGCCGGCGCCCAGGCGGCGGGTGTCTTCGATCAGATCGAGCGTGGGCAGAGCGGGGTCGGCTTCGCCATCCCAGAGGTGGCGCGGCAGGGTGATGCCTTCATCGGCGAGCGTCAGCCATGCGAAGCCGAGTTCGGTGGCACCTGCGGCGCCCAGCGTGTGCCCCGTCAGCGGCTTGGTGCCGCTGGTCGGCACACCCGCTGGAAAGACGTGCGCCATCAGGTGCGCTTCCATCTCATCGTTCTTGCGGGTGGCGGTGGCGTGCAGGTTGACGTAGCCGATGGCGCTGACATCGATGCCAGCATCCGCCAAGGCGGCACGCAGGGCGCTCTCAGCGCCGGCGCCGGTCGGGTCGGGCGCAGAAATGTGGTGGGCATCGCTCGACTCCCCCACACCCGCCAGCCGTACGGGGCCGCGTTCACGTGTCATCAGGAATACGGCCGCCCCTTCGCCGATATTGATACCGGCACGGTTGCGGCTCATGGGGTTGGTGCGCGCGGCGCTGGTCGATTCCAGCGAGGCAAAGCCCTGCAGCGTCAACTCACATAGCGAATCCGCACCCCCCACGACCACTGCGTCACACAGGCCTAGTTGCAGTAACCGGCGGGCCGAGGCGAAAGCCTTGGCGCTCGATGTGCAAGCGGTGGATACCGTATAAGCCGGACCAGTGGTGCCAAGTGCCGCAGCGGCGAACGGTGCCAGCGTGCCGATTTCCATTTGGCGATAGTCGAACGCGCGGGGAAGATTGCCGTGTTCTTTTGCATGGCGCAGCGCCGCCTCGGCAGCGTCGATGCCCGACGTGCTGGTCCCGAGGACGATGCCAATCCGGTGCGGGCCATACTGGGTGCGGGCCTGGTCCACCACGGGTTGAATCTGCGCGAGCGCGGCAAGCAGCAACCGGTTGTTGCGACAGTCGTAGGCGGACAAGTGCGCGGGCGGTTCGATCTCGAGTGCAGCCAAGGCGCGTCCGATCATGCCCGTTGAACCTTCTGGCCGGTCGACCGCCCCCATGCCAGGCGCATGCCCGGCTGCCAGGTTGCGCCGGATGGAATTCACGTCATCACCCAGCGCATTGACCATGCCGAGCGCATGCAGATAAACAGGAGAAGCGGTCATGATGGTCGATGTCTTACGGTGGGCATTCCGAGCGGCGCCAACGCAACCGCAATGACAATGCCCAGGGCAAGTGTCATGCCGAAGCTGCGCAGCACCGGCATGCCACTTTTACCCAGCAGGCCGAACGAGAGCAGCGTGGTGGACGCCGACAGCAACACGCCAACCCATACGCCACCAATATCCGCGCGCTGCCGCGCACAACCTTCGCGCAGGAACACAGCGTAGTTGGCGCCGACGCCCAGCACCAGCATCAGGGCTAGCCAATGGAACAGGTTTAGCGGAATGCCCGCGTAGCCATACACAGCAAACGTGATGCCGACAGCGCAGACGACCGGCAAGGTCACGCGCACACCGGCGGCCACGCCATAGCGCACGCAGAACAGCATGAGGATCAGGCTGAGCGCCCCAGCCAGCCACCAACCGCTATCGATGCGGTACGTGGCGAACAGGCGCGCGACGCTGGCGGGTTTGTCGACGAAGCGGATACCAGGGGTGGCATCGGCCAGTGCCGCCAACGCGGGCAACTGCGCCGACGTGACACCGGTCGGGATGACGATGGCGGCAAACATGCGCGGCGCACCGGCGCTCGACACTTGGCCTAACCAGAGGTGGCGATAGGGCTGCGACCAAGGCATCGCTAGCCATGCATCCACCGTAAGCGGGTCGCTCGGAGGGGTTTCAAACGCAGTCACGTACTTGGCGGCGATCTCGGGCCGAAAGCCAGCGTCCGTCAAGGTCGCGCGCAGGGCTTGCGGGTCAGCAGACACGCGTTTGCTCAGGCGGGCGCGGTCTTCCGCTTGTTGATGAGCGGAAGGCACGAACTGGGTGACTGATTGCACGCCTTTGAGCGAGGCACCTGCAATCGGCAGCTCCAGCTTGTGTTGCAGTGTTTCAGCACGTTGCAACACCTGCTCGGTGGAGTCGCCCTTCACAACGAAAAATTGGGTGCTGTTTTCTACGCCGATGGCTTCGCGCACGAAGGCCTCTTGTCGTGCCAGATCGGGGTCGCGCTGGATCAGCAGGTGGATGTCGTCGTCGCTGGTCAGGCGTAGCCATCCGGGCACGGCGGCCGCCGCAATGAGTGCCAGGCAAACCCAAGCACCCCGTCGCGTCAGTGCTGCCTGCCAGCGGCCCAGCCAACGCGCGGCGCGATCGTAGGTGCGGTATGGCTGTCGCTGCGCATTCGTCAGCAGTGCAGGCAACAGCGATGCCACTGACAAAAAGGCCGCTCCGATCCCAGCGATCGCAAAGCACGCAATCTGGCGCAGCGCCGGAAATGGCACGCCAACCAGGATCGCGTAGCCGAGCAGGCTTGTTGCAAGCGCCACCAGCAGTGCCGGCCGTACCTCGCGCGCGCTGCGTCGCGCGTCTTGCCCCTGGGCACCGAGGTGGCCGACGAAGTACTGAATGGAGTAATCCACCGCCTCGCCGATCAGGCTGGCGCCGAATACGAGCGTGAGGAGGTGCAGCTTTCCAAAGACCAGCATCGTTGCGGCCAACGCAAACACGATCCCAATGCCCGTGGACAGGAACCCGAGCAGCAGAAAGCGCGGCGAGCGGAAGACCCACAACATCAGCAAAGCGATACCGAGCGTCGAGATGATGCCGATGCGATGCAGTTCCTGTTCCGAAGCGCTGCGCGCAGCGGCGGCATAGAAAACGGCGCCGGTGCGCACCAGAGTGACGTCCGGAAAGGTACGCGCCAATGATTGCTCAGCCTGTGCGACAGCGGTGCGGACGTCGGCCTGGGTTTGCCCATCGTAGGCAGAAGCGGCCAGCGTGCTGGTGACCAAGACGCTGGTGGTGTCACCGCGCCGGGTGATCAGCAGGTTGTCTTCCAGTTCGAGCCGCGTGGCGGCCAGCGGCAGGCCCGCCAGCCAGTGGCTGAGCCAGCCGAATGGGTCGTCAGCCAGCGGTGCGCTCAGACCGGCTTCGACCGGCGCGTACAGCCTTTGCGCGAGCAGTGTGGGCAGCGCGGTGGATGTGTCATCCAGTGCCGCGCGGTCTGCGGCGCTCAGCAGGCCGAATCGGTAAGGCAGATAGAAGCGGGTGATCTGCGCGGTATCGAATGGCGGCAACTGGGCAATCACGGTGCGAAGAGACTTGCTGCGCTTGAGTTGCGAACCAAACTGCATGGCAGCCGCTTTTGCATGGTCAGCGTTGCGGCTACTGAGCAGGAAGACCGCGCGGTCACCCAGTGATGCCGCCAGCGTATCGACAGCCTTTTCCGCAACCGGGTCGGCCTCGGTGTCCGGCAGCAACGACAGCAGGTTCGTTTGCAACGCCGTACCGTCGTGCAGGCGCAGGCCGCAATAGAGCAGGGCGGCCAGCACGACCGCCAGCCAGCCGAGCCGGATGCCCCACATTCGTCGGACAGAGAGGGCCGGCCGATGCAACCCCAGCTCCAGCGTCATCAGGGCGCTCCCAGCAGCGTGCGCTCGGCAGCGCTGGGCGCTTCCACACGCGTGCTGCCCGTGAACTCGATGCGTGTTTCATCGCCATTGGCTGACTGGATGCGGATACTCCGCACGTAGGTGTCGCCCGACAGATCCAGCCCGCGCAGTGCCTGTGCCAATTGCGGCTGGGCTGGGGTCAACTTCAGATGCCAGCGGCTGACGTTGCCTTGTGCATTGACGTTGAACTGGGAGTACAGCGCGGACAGGTCGCCCGTGAGCATCGCGCGCATCATGCGCGAGACCTGCGCTACACCAGCGGCGTTGCGCGCGCCACGCGTCGGCCGGTCGTTGGCATCCAGCACGGTGACACCCGAGTCGGTCATCACATACGTCATGCGGGTCGGCTGCTCGATGCGCCAGACTGCGCCCAGATCGCGCAAGAACAGCAGCGTGCCGCTGCTTACCAGCGGCTTCTGCATGGCCTGCAGCGATTGCGTTTGTACGAACTGCGCGCGTATGCCACGTGCCTGTGCCAATTGCGCAGCGACTTGCGAGACGAGTGTGCTGCCCGGCGATACTTCGCTCGGTGTCGCGCTGGCGAGTGTGCACGTCCCCAGCATCAGCGCGGTAATCCACGCGCGCACGATAGCGTTCAGCCCAACCATGCGCGCTCCACACGTTCGATCATCACGGGCGGCGAGACGAACTGCAGTTCGCCGGTGCGGGCGCATACGGCTACCTGCGTGGTGGTTCCCTTGGTCAGCCGGGTGCCGGATGCGCAATCGACGATCTCGTAGCCGATCTTCAGGCGGTTCTCGTATTCGAGCAGCGTTGCGCGCACCTCGATCTGTTGGCCGTAGGTTGCCGGCTTGATGTACTTCAGGTGTGCTTCGACAACGGGCCATAGGTAGCCGGAGTCGCGCATCTCGCGGTAGTCGTAGTCGAAGCGGCGCAGCAGCGCGGCACGGCCGATCTCGAAGTACTTCAGGTAGTGACCATGCCAGCAGACGTCCATGGCGTCGACGTCGTGAAACGGCACCTCAACCTGGGCGCTGGCGGCCAGTGGCGGCAGGTCGCGGGAAGTCATGCTGGCATTTCCTGTTGGTTGTCTGCGTTGGTGAGCAGGCCACGCTCGATGGCGAGCGTCAGTGTGCGCAGATCGGCTTCCAGTGGGCGGTCTTCGCTCACGAATGCCGACATGGCGCTGATACGCTCCACGAACGCCTGCACGGGTGCCGGCACCTGCGTGTACGGGTCAAGCTGACAGCGCAGTCGCACTGCCTGGACAGTTGCGAGCGTATGCGCGGCTGCCACCTGTTCCGTTAGCTCCAGCACGCGCAGGCAATCACGCGCGGCAATCGTGCCCATGCTGACCTTGTCCTGGTTATGCGCTTCCGTTGATCGCGAGAAGACGCTGGCCGGCATGGTGTGCTTGAGCGCTTCGGCCGTCCAGGCTGATGACGAGATCTGCACGGCTTTGAAACCGTGGTTGATCGGTGCACGCTCGGCGGTGGCGCCCGACAGGTTGCGCGGCAAGCCGTTGTTGAATTTGTCGTCCACCAGGAGCGCAAACTGGCGGTCCATCAGGTCGGCCAGGTTGGCAACGGCTGTTTTGAGCGCGTCCATCGCAAACGCGATGTGCCCACCATAGAAGTTGCCGCCGTGCAGGATCTCCTGCGCATCGGGATCGACCAGCGGGTTGTCGTTGGCGCTGTTGAGTTCGTTCTCGATGTCGCGGCGGATCCACGACTGCGCGTCGCGCGCCACGCCGATCACGTGCGGAGCGCAGCGGATCGAATAGCGATCTTGCACGCGGTGCGCCGAAGCGTCATCCCAGTCGGCCAGATCCGCGCGAATCCATCCGGCAACTTCCGCCTGCCCCGCATGTGGCTTGGCCGCGAAGATGGTCGGGTGGAAGTGCGCAGCGCGCCCATCGAGTGCCACCGTGGCCAAGGCCGTCAGTCGAGAAGACAGGCGAATCAGTTGCTCTGCGCGGGCGTAGGCCAGACACGCCAGACCAGTCATGACCGCAGTGCCGTTCATCAGCGCAAGCCCCTCTTTCGGGGCCAGGGTGATGGGCGAGTGGCCGATCTGGTGCCACACGCCGGCGGCGGGCTGCACATGGTTGTTGAAAAGCACGTCGCGCTCGCCGACCAGCGTGGCAGCCACGTACGACAGGGGCGTCAGGTCACCGCTGGCGCCCACCGATCCCTCGGCCGGAATGCGCGGCAGGATGCGGTGGTTGATCAGGTCGGCCAGGCGCTGCAGCAGCACATACCGGACACCCGAATAGCCGTGGGCCAGCGAGTTCAGTCGTGCAGCCACCACGGCCAGCGTTTCAGCCGGCTCCAGGTGGCGGCCCATGCCGCAACCGTGATAGCGCGTGAGCTGCAGCGGCAGAGCTTCAACCAGCGCCATCGGCACACTTACTTGGCACGCATCGCCGTAGCCTGTGTTGACGCCGTAGATGGTTGCGCCTTCGGCCAGCCGTTGGCACAGGAACTGCGCACCACGTTCGATGCGATCGCGCCACGCGGCATCGGCGCAGAGCGAAACCGGCTGCTGGTCGCGCGCAATGGCAACGACGTCTTCAATCGTCAGATGACGGTTGCCGATGACAACGCCGAGCCGTTGGGCGGGCGCATTGACTTGCGCGGGCACGTTCAAATCGTGTTCAGCCATGGGCGTCCATGTTCTTGGTGGCGTTGGGGCGCGCCCAAAAATCGAAAAAATTGAACCATTGGAAAGGGGCCTTGCGGCAATAGTGTTCCAGCCGCTCTGCGTAACGCTGGGCCAATGCGCCAAGGTGGCGTGCGCGCTCGGCACGCGGTAGCGCAACGTGCTCGGCAAATGGCTCGAAATACAGGGTATGGTCCTGCCCCGTCTTTAGGCAAAAGAACAGGTACACCGGGCAGCCCAGCGCGTGTGCCAGAACGTATGGGCCCTGTGCGAATTGTGCAGGTGCGCCCAGAAAGCGGGCCTCCACCGTGCGGCCGGATTCGTGTGCGGGCACCCGGTCGCCCACGATCACCAGCAGTTCGCCGGCGTCGATGCGCTCTTGCATCAGCATGGCTGTGGCTGGGCCGAAGTCGGTCACTTGCATCAGGTGCGAGACGACATCCGGATGCGCTTGTGCCAGCACGTGGTTAAAGCGCTGCGCATGCTCGGTGTAGACCACCGCAGTTACCTTGGCGAGGCCATTGCGGGCAGCCAGCGCGCGCGTCATTTCCAGGTTGCCCAGGTGCGCGCCAATGACCAGTGCGCCACGACCGCTGGCAACGAGTGCTTCGAATGCGGTCGGGTCATCAAAGCGCACGCGTTCATTTTTGACCTGCCCCGACCATGCGGCCAGCTTGTCTAGCCCCGACTGCGCAAACGCGATCATGTGGCGGTATGCACTAAGCCAACCCGGTTGCGGCATGCCTGTACCCGGCGACACCGAATGCAAGCGGGTGAAGTACTGCCGCGATGCCTCTCGCGCCGCACGCCCGGTTATCAGGAAATACGCGACGATCGGGTATAGCCACAACGAAGTGAGGCGTGTGCCGAACAGGCGGCAGCTCAGCGCAAGAAGTTGCATGCCGAACTGGCTCCCACGCTCGGCCACGCGCCACCAACCTTGCGTCGTGGTTGATGCCGAAGAATGACGCCAGCGCGGCAAGCATTTTCCGGCCAGCAGCATCGGAAAACGCAGCAGCATGCCGGCCACCAGCCGCGTGTGGCTCTTGCTGATGCGGATGTTGTCCCACAGCACGTCAAAGTGCGACAGCCCGCCGCGTTCATACGTCACGCGCGTGGGCAGCGTGATGATGCGCGCCCGGCGCCAGTGCAGGCGTACCAGAATCTCGATATCGAAATCCATGCGGGTGGGCAGCGCCACGTCATCCATCAGCTTGCACGCCAGCGCCAACGGGTAGATGCGGAAGCCACACATCGAATCCCGGATGTCGAATGACAGCGTTTCGATCCACACCCACACGTGCGTGAGGTAGCGGCCGTACAGGCGCGACCTGGGCACGCTTTCGTCGTAGACCGGGCGGCCGAGGATGATGGCGTCGGGCACGGAAATGGCGGCGGCAAGAAAGCGAGGTACGTCGCCCGCATCGTGCTGGCCGTCGGCGTCGATCTGCAGGGCGTGGGTATAGCCGGCAGCGTAGGCCGCACGCAGACCGGCCATCACAGCTGCGCCCTTGCCGCCGTTTTCCGGTAGCCGCAGCAGCGTGACTTGTTGTGCGTACTGCTGTGCGAGCGCGGCCAGCACGGATTGCGTGGCCGCGTTGCTGCCGTCGTCGACGATGAGGATCGGCAGCCCGTGGACCAACAGGTTCGCGACGGTGTTGCCGATCGCATCCTTGTGGTTGTAGATCGGGATGACGATGACCATGTTCGGGCTCACGCAGCCTCCCGATGGACCAGTACGCCCGAGGCGCAATCACGGGCGCCGAGTCGGGCAGTGAAGCGTACGCGGCTGCGATCCGGCTCGTGCACGAGGCGCAGCGACACCACGGCCCCAGGAGGTACCGGCGCCATGAACTTCAGTTGGTCGATTGACGTAATCGTACGTACTGCGCTGTTACGGGCAGCGGCCAGGCTCACAGTCCAGTCGATGAGCACCACACCGGGCAGGATCGGGAGGCCAGGAAAGTGGCCCGCGAAATGCACGAGATCGTGGCTGACGCGCAGCTCGTAGTGATCGCTGTCGGCATCGCTCACATGGGAGAGCGTTTCGAAGCCCTCGGCGCCCGGCCGGAACGCAGCGGCCACGGTTGCCGCGGGCAATTTGCCGCGCGCGTCTATCGGCATGGCCATGCAGAAGCGCCAGCGGCGCGGGATCAACGTGGGCTCGGTGTAGGCGGACAGGTGCCGGCGCAGCGTCTTGGCCAGCGCCACGCGGCCCTGCGCGCGCAGCGCCTGCGCGCCAGCCGGCGTGAGTGCGACCAGCGCGCCCAATCGGTCGCGTGACATCCCCGTTAGCAACGTTGCCGCTGCCCGCGCCACAAACGGATGCTCACCCAACCACGCTTCGACTTCTGGCAGCGAGACACGCTTGCCATCAACCTTGACGACGCGGTCCAATCTGCCGCGCAGGACGAAGCGGCCACTGTCGTCAAACGCGATCGCGTCATCGGTGCGGTGCCAGTCGCGGTGTGGTAGATGCGGCGAGCGTACGGCAAGCGCGCCGTCGTCTTCCTGGCGGACTTCGATGCTGCCGAACGGCTGCCATGCATGGGAGCGGTCCTGACGGCGCCAGGCGATGCCGCCGGTTTCCGTGCTGCCGAACACTTCGATGGGTGCACTTCCATGTGCATCTGCAAACGCCGTTGCTGCAGCCGCATCCAATGGGCCACCAGACGAAAACACGGTTGGGAGTGCCGGCAGCGTATCGAAACCCGAAAGCAACGGCCATCGCGCCAGTTGGGTCGGGCTGGAGACTAACGCGGCAGCGGGTTGCAACATCAGGGCACGCTGCAATGCGGAGGGTTCGGTGACGGTCTGCCGACTGAATGCGCGCCCGGCGGCCAACGGCCAGAACACGCGGAACAGCAGCCCATAAATATGGTGATGGGGTACGCTCGCCAGCACCACGCCGCTGCCCATCTGCGGACCCCACTGCTGTTCAAGTGTTAAGACTTCCGCATCGAATTGCGCGAGCGTCTTACGGATAGGCTTGGGCGCGCCGGTGCTACCTGAGGTGTACAGCGTGATCGGTACATCCGGATGGATTGTGCTGAGCGTCACGCCTTCGGCATGCGCGCCGATGGTCGGGAGGTCGGTATCGGTGATGAGCACGTCGTACGCGTCTGCCAGCGTGCCGAGATAGGCAGGCGCGGCGCTGGCGGGAATCACGACATGCTTGCCGCATGCAAACAACGCAAACAGCGCGCATGCGAAATCGAACGGATCGTCGACGCACAGCGCGTAGCGTGTCGCCTGCTGGCCAGCGAACACCGCTGAGCAGGCCGCTACACGGGCGCGAAAGACGCCGGATGTTATGGATTGCCGGCCATCGGCGCAGATGGCAGTGTCAACAGGCTGCGCAGCCGACAGCAGGGCGTGGAGGGCAATCATGTCGCCTCCGACCGCAGGGCGTGCGGGCGCACAATCCAATGACGGAACGCCATTTCCGCTACCACCAACACACCGACCAAGGCGTAAGCGATCACGCCGTTGTACAACGCCCATGCACCGCGCGACCAGTACAGGGCCGCGATCATTGCCGTCACTCCGTTGAGTGCGAAGAAAACGCACCACGCCTGCGTGACGCGCCGCGTATAGCAAACGGCGCGCGGCTGCAGGTCGGGCAGGCGCATGCGCGCAAACTTTTCGATCATGGAAGGGCCCGAGCGAAGGGTAGCTGCAAAGCTCAGCAACAGCCCAGCATTGACCAGCGCCGGATACAGGCGCAGCAGCAATTCGCTATCCGTGATGGCGACGGCGGCGGACATGCATGTCAGCGTTCCCGCAGTCAGCCAATCCAGCGGCGTGAGCTGGCGCAGCAGCGTCGATACGCTGCCCGCGCCGATCCACCGCTGCATCCAGAGCAACGCCAGCAGCGCGATGCCGGCGTAGCGCGGTGTGCCGAAATGCCATGCCCCGATCAGCACCAGCGGATACGCGATCTTCAGCGCCGCTTGAGCGGCGCCACGCGCCCACTTGGGCAGTGCCAGGGGGTGGCGTGCAGGTTGCGCCTGCATCCGCTTATGCCGCGAGCAGCGATTCGACTGCGCCGATGACGTCGCCCACCGTGCGTACCGTCTTGAATTCTTCGGGCTTGATGCGGCGTCCTGTCATTTCCTGCAGCTTGATTGCCAGATCGACTGCATCGATGCTGTCCAGATCCAGCTCTTCAAATAGATGCGCTTCGGGCGTGACGCGCGCCGGATCGATATCGAAGTTCTCTTTGAAAATGACGCGGATGCGCTCGAGGATCTCAGTGTCCGTCATGATTTTTTTTCTCCCTGTGCCTGCCGGTGCCAATGCCCGGGCGATTATTGTTGGCTCTTCACCAGTGCGGCGAGTGTGTTAATCGAGCGGAAATGCTCGCGCGTATGTTCGTCATTGGCGGCAATCGTCAATTGGTAACGCTTGCGCAGCACGATGCCGATTTCCAGTGCGTCAATGGAATCCAGGCCAATACCGTTCGTATCAAAGAGCGGGGCATCGTCGTCAATGTCCGCTGGCGTCATATCTTCCAGATCGAGCGCTTCGATAAGAAGTTGCTTAATTTCGAGCTTCAAAGAATCCATGTTGCAGAAGATGATCGGTGATGTGGGTTTCGACGCCGGTGGTAAGTGCACGTGCGGCGAGCGCCGGCGGCGAGCCATCGGGCACGTATTGCGCGACGCTGATAGGCGGCAGCACGGCGATCTTCATGCAGAAGGCGCGTGGTGGCACGTCGTACCAACGCATGGTTTTGGTAAAGGCGGGCGGGTCGCAATCCATCAGCACGGGCACGATGGGGACCCCCACGTTGAGCGCCATATGTGCGAAGCCGCGTGAGAATGGATGCAACCGATCCTTGGCCGGACTGCGCGTGCCTTCCGGGAAGATGATCATGGTGTACCCCGCGGCCAACTGGCGCGCGCTCGCCTCTACCAGTTCGGTCGGGTCTGCGTTGCTGATGTATTCGGCGGCACGCACGATGCCCCAGAAGCACGGGTTACCCCAGTGGGCGTTCTTCACCACGCAGCAGGCTGACGGAGTCAGCGCCAGGAGCACCATCACGTCCAGGTAGGTCGGATGGTTGGCCACCACGATGGCGGGTCGGCGCGCACGCAGCTCCTCCGCACCTTGCACATCCAGCCTCATCACACCGAGCCATTGGAGCGCGCGAACCAGCGTACGGAAGAACCAATGGATAACGAACGTGACAGTGCGTTGGCGCGATGCCCGGTGCGGCCACAGCCAAGCCAAGGGAAATACGACGACGGAGAACAGCACCCCGCAGACGCCGAAGACGGTAAAGGCCAGCCCCGTTGCCACCAAGCGCCATGCCAAGTTGAGGCGGGCGCTCAGTGTGCTTGCCATGGGCCCTCACGCCATTGCCACGTCCAGCTGCCGTCTGCGTGTTGCCAGACGCCGGAGGTGCGGGATGACAGGCAGTGCAGAACGGCCTGGCTTTGCGTTGTCGTGACATTTGCCGCTTGCCCGCCCGCTGTCGCGGGGCCATGCGAACACACCAACGAGGCACTGGCCGAACCGTCGAGCAGTACGGCTAGCGCGCACGTATCCACCTCATCGGCCACGGAGCCGAAGCGCGCATCGGCGGGTTCATCGGCGTAGACCAGCAGCACCGGTGAAGCAGGGTCCGATGCGTACTGGGCATGCGCTTCCAGCAGAGCGAGCCCCAGCGTAGCCGGGCCGGCCGACACGGCGATGGCAGGCGAGGTGTCGCCGCGCGCAATGCCAAATACGCCGCTCATGGCGTTGAGTACAGACAGGCTGAATGCTGTGGGGGAGACCGGGGCGGCGTTCTCGATGTCGGCCAGGATGCCGGCCGTGCGGCGCAATTCGCCATGCCGGGAGGCAAAGACGACACGCGCGCGTGGGACATCGGCAGCGCAATCGTGTGCGACCTTCAGCGCGCTTTTAGAGAGCGTGCTCAGACGCCGCCGAACCATCGGTTCAATAAAACCGATTTCCGGAGACGATATTGAATCAGCACCAATGGCAGGCCAGCAGGACCAGCGAGCAACCGGGATTGTCCAGTGCAAATCGGGCATATCGGTGTTCGCATGTGGAGCACTGCCAGTGGCCGCAGTGTGTGCGGCGCCCGGCGCGGGGCTGGCTGTCGCGCATCAACGCAACACTTGCCTCACCCGATTCGCTCTCATTGTTTTCGATTGATCTGGGTGAATGCGCGGGCCGTTATTCTCAGCCGATTTTGTCTTTCAAAGCGCTTGCTATTCCCCAACCCTGGGGCCGAATCATACTGAAAAGTCCCCTAGGAAAACAACCGCTTGCTTGACTTCGTGTCACATGCGCGACGCTGGCGAGAATGCGCGAGGAATGTGACAAAACAGGACGGCGTCGTTCGCGCGGTTATTGAAGTGATGGCGCTTGAATGGATTCCCCCATGTAGAGGGGTATTGAAACCGCCGTTTTAATTTGTTCGGATTATGGGCGAGGTTGGCCCGATGACGGGGGTGTACTGAACTGGCTGAACGCCCGCCCACCCAGGTCCAGTGCATCCATCACAGACCGCTCCACCACCGGCGCCAACGACGTCATCATCACCATGACGAGCATCAGCCCCACCACGAGCGTGGCGGCGATGCCCACGGCAAACGGGTTGAGCGCCTGCGCCGTGCGCGAGAGCACGGCAAAGCCGAGGTTGACGATCATCATGATCGCGATGATGGGCAGGGCGATGCGCAGGGCTAGCGCAAAGACGATCGTGCCGCCGCCGGCCAGCGTCTGCCAACCCGCGTTGCCCAGCGGCGCTGCCGAGACGGGCAGGGCGGTGAAGCTGTCGAACAACGCGTGCAGCAGCACGAGATGGCCGTCACCTGCAATGAACGCGGTAACGGCCGTGAGACTGAGGAAGCGGCCGAGGAGCATGCTGCTCTCGGTTTGCGTTGGGTCGAGCAGCGAGGCGAAACCCAGGCCTATCTGCACCGACATCACTTCGCCGGCACCACTGATGGCCGAGAACACGAGCTGCACGCAAAAGCCCAGCGCCAGCCCGATCAACACCTGCACCAGCGTGATCCACAGCCCTTCGTATGAGCCCACCGACACGCCTGCGGGCACCGGCAGCATGGGCGCCAGCGCCACCGTGATGACCACGCCAAATGCCACCTTGATCGACGTCGGGATCTCGGTATTGGCAAACGGGGGCGCAATGGCGATGAACGCCAGCACGCGCACCAGCGGCCACCAGTACATGGCGATCCAGCCGTTGAGCTGCGTGGCGGTGAATTGGATCATCGTTGATTTGGCGGCTGCGTCAGCTCGGTGTCGTCAATTCACGTAGTTGGGGATATTGGTCAGCACGCCGCGCGTGTAGTCGACGATCACGGCGACGATCCACGGGCCGGCCAGCACCATCGTGGCCGCGACGGCCAGCAGCTTGGGGATGAACGACAGCGTCTGCTCGTTGAGCTGCGTGGCGGCCTGGAATACTGCCACCAGCAGGCCGACGACGAGCGACACCAGCAACATCGGCGCGCCCACCATCATGGCGACCTGCATGGCCTGGCGGGCCATATCCAGAACGTACTCGGGTGTCATGTCGGTTTCCTATCGACGCTTATTGCACGAAGCTCTGCGCCAGCGAGCCCAGCAGCAGGTGCCAGCCATCCACCAGCACGAACAGCATGATCTTGAACGGCAGCGAGAAGATCGACGGCGTGACCATCATCATCCCCATCGACATCAGCACCGCCGCCACCACGATGTCGATCACCAGGAACGGGATGAAGATGGCAAACCCGATCTGGAATGCGCTCTTCAGCTCGCTGGTGACGAAGGCGGGGATGAGCGCGCGCATGGGCGTTTGCTCGGGCGAGGCAATGGCCGGCATGTTGCCCATCTTGACGAACAGGGCGAGATCCGGCTCGCGCGTCTGCTTGAGCATGAACTGGCGCAGCGGCGTGGCGGCCGTGTCCATGGCCTGTTCGACGGTGATCTTGTTGTCACGCAGCGGCACGTAGGCGTCGGTGTAGACCTTGTCGAGCACCGGCGACATGACGAAGAACGTGAGGAACAGCGCCAGCCCGATCAGCACCTGGTTGGGCGGCGTGGTTTG
Source organism: Ralstonia sp. GX3-BWBA (assembly GCF_003290055.1). Taxonomy (NCBI): domain Bacteria; kingdom Pseudomonadati; phylum Pseudomonadota; class Betaproteobacteria; order Burkholderiales; family Burkholderiaceae; genus Ralstonia; species Ralstonia sp. GX3-BWBA. The sequence continues at coordinate 54,424 of NZ_QMKS01000020.1, forward strand.
CGTGCCCAGCGCATGGCGCAGCAATGACAGCACGATGATGATGCGCGTGAAGCTGCTCATCATCAGGATGATCGCCGGCAGAAACCCGAGCGAGGTCAGGAAGACCAGCGTCTGGACGGGTAGCGAATAGCTTTGGCCCCCGGCGGCGCCCGTGAGCAGCGGCAGGCCGGGTTGCGCCTGTGCGAACACGGCGGGCGCGGCGCCCAGCAGCGCCATTGCGATCAGGCAACGGAAGAATGTGCCCGCGTTCATTCCGACTTCCCCGTCAGATGACGTTTGAGCTGGATGGACAGCGCGTCGGCAAAGCGGGGCGGCTTGCCGGAGTTGGAAGTGCCGTCTCCGGATTGGTCGTCCGGCGCGGAAGCAGCTTCTGCGGGGCGCGGCAGCGTGTGGAGCGTCTGCACGTGCTGCTGAGTCACGCCCAACACGAGCCACGTGCCTTCCACATCGACGACGACGACCTTCTCGCGGGCGCCCAGCATCTGCTGCGCAACCACGGTGATCACCTGGCTGCGGCGCCGGCCTAAACCTGCGGGGCCCATGCCCGCGCGCTGCTGCAGACGGCGCAGTAGCCAGCCGGCCGCCACGATCATCGCCAACACTACAAACAGCCCGCCTAGGGTGCGGGCCCAATCCACTGCATGGTTCATTTCAACACCTTGCCCGGGGGGAGCACTGGTTGCTGTCAGGGTGCCGATTGACGGCGCACTTGTGTGGCTTATCGGTTCAACTTACGGATACGTTCCGACGGCGTAATGATGTCGGTGAGGCGGATACCGAACTTCTCGTTGACCACCACCACTTCACCTTGGGCGATCAGGTAGCCGTTGACAAGTACATCCATCGGCTCACCGGCCAGTGCGTCGAGTTCCACCACCGAACCTTGCGCGAGTTGCAGCAGGTTCTTGATGGGCACCTTGGTGCGACCCAGCTCCACCGTCAACTGCACGGGGATGTCCAGGATCATGTCGATGTCTTGGCGTTGGGCGCCGCCCAGGCCGTCGGCCGTCAGGGGCTTGAACACCGTGCTGGATTCGGCGGCGGGCGCGGGAGCCGGCGGGTTGGCCGCAGCACGCTGCGCGGCTTCCAGGGCCATGGCCTCTTCCATCGTCATCTCGACATCGATGTCGTCGGCGTTGGCTTCGGGGTTCATGGTCGGTTCAGTTGTCATCGTCAGACTCCGTGGCAGACTCGCTGCCGCTCATATTCAGCATGCGGTTGACCCGCAGCGCGTATTGGCCGTTGAACGTGCCGTAGTTGCATTCCATGACGGGCACGCCGTCTACCTTGGCGGTCACGCAGTCATCCAGCTCCAGCGGAATGACGTCGCCCACCTTCATGTTCAGGATGTCGGACACCTGCACCTTGGCCGTAGCGAGGTCGGCAATCAGCTCCACCTCGGCGGTCTGCACCTGTTGCGACAGCAGCCGCAGCCAGCGCTTGTCCACTTCCAGCGCTTCGCCCTGGATGGCGGAGGTGAGCCGGTCGCGGATCGGCTCGATCATGGTGTACGGCATGCAGATGTGCACGTCGCCGCCGTTGCTGCCCAGCTCGATGCTGAAGCTGGTGGTGATCACCACTTCATTGGGCGTGGCCACGTTGGCGAACTCGGTGTGCATTTCCATGCGCAGGAATTCAAAATCGATCGGGTAGACCGGCTGCCACGCCTTGGCGTAGTGCTCGAACACAAGCTGCAGCATGCGCTGGATGATGCGCTGCTCCACGTCGGTAAAGTCGCGGCCTTCCACGCGCATGTGGAAGCGCCCGTCACCACCGAACAGGTTGTCGACCACCAGGAAGATGAGGTTGGGGTCGAACACGAACAACGCCGTGCCGCGCAGCGGCTTGACGTGCACAAGGTTGAGCGAGGTCGGCACCACCAGGTTGCGGATGAACTCGCTGTACTTCTGCACCTTCACCGGCCCGACGGAGATTTCCGCGTTGCGCCGCATGAAGTTGAACAGCCCGATGCGCCAGTTGCGTGCGAACCGCTCGTTGATGATTTCCAGCGTGGGCATGCGCCCACGGACGATGCGCTCCTGCGAGCCCAGGTTGTACGAGCGTATGCCTGAGGGGTCGGCGGCTTCGACGGGGTCGTCGTCCGCGTCATCGGACACGCCCTTCAGGAGCGCGTCGATTTCCTCCTGGGAAAGAAACTCTTCCTTGAGCATGTCACTGGATCACAAAGTTGGTGAACAAGACATCAGCGACCGGCGATTCCTTGCCGACAGCCTTGAAGACGTGTTCGCACAGTTCAACGATTTCCTTGGACAGCTTGACCTTGCCCTCCGCCGGATACAGCTCGGTGGGCGTCTTGCTGGCCAGCAGCATCAGGACCTTGCTGCGCAACTCGGGCGTATAGGTCTTGATCTCTTCTTCGGCATGCTTGTCGAAGCTCTTGAACGTAATGCCGATCTGCAGGTAACGGTCGTTGCCTTCTTCGGGCTGCAGATTGACGGTCAGGGTTTCCATGGCCACGAACACCGGCTCTTTGGGCTTGGGTGGCGCTGCGGGGCCGGATGCGGCGTGATTGCCGCCTCCGAGGAAGAACCAGGCAGCGCCGCCGCCCATGCCGGCGAGCAGGAGCACGATCAGGATGATCAGCAGCAGCTTGGTGGAGCCGCCCTTTGCTGGGGCGGGGGCGGTAGTGGCGGCAGCGGCTTCGGCCATGGGGATCACTCGGGGACTAGGGGGGGGTGGGCTTTCCCGGCTCGTGTCGCGCAAGACACCGTAAAACAACGCAAAGCACAGAGTCGGGTTCTCGGATGGCATTCTTCCCCACCTCTGTCCAGCTCATTCCAGCAAGAAACGTGGTCAATCCCGCTTATCTCGGGCGTTTGCGATGTGCAGGGTGGGACGGTATGTGCGCCGAAAGTGATTATCGAGGCACTTTTATGTGCCGATTACGTTGCGCCGGGCGCTTTACCCGTCGCGCCGCTCGCCGGCTCCGCCGCAAAAGTGACGTTGCCCGAAAGATTTGCCCGCACTTGCCGTTGTAATGATGGAATGCGCCGGCACGGTCCGGCCCTGCATACCTGCGTTGCCTTGCCGGAAGCCGCCTTGAATTCCTTGCCCTTTTCCACCCGTATTGACCTTGCGCTCGTCGATGCCGAAGGCTTGCCGGCCGACTGTCCTGCGCGCGGCGAGCCGCCGGGCTTCTGCCCGAAGCTGGACCTGCTGTCGATGGTCAACGCGCTGACGGAGGGCATCCTGGTGTGCGGAACAGACCGCCGCGTCACCTACGCCAATCCGAGTGCCGCACGGCTGCTGGGTTTGCCGGTGGAAGCGCTGGTGGGGCGCTTGCTGCCCACGGTCGTCAACGCCGCGGTGGATGAATTCGATGCGTCTATCCACGAGGCCGACTGGCCTGATCAGGATGTGATCGCCGAAGGGCAGCCGCAGTTGAACCAGATTTTCGGGATGCACTGCGTGGATGGCCGCACGGTGTGGGTTTCCAGCAACTGGACGCCGCTGTATGCCGATGGCGGTCATTCGATGACGGCCTCGCCGCGGGCATCGGAAGCCGGTGCGACGCCATATTCGGTGCTGGTGTCGCTGGTCGACATCACGCAGATCCGCGAAGCCCAGCAGCGCATCCGGCATCTGGCCACGCACGATACGCTGACGGGTCTGCTGAACCGCTCCGCGCTGGAAGACCGTCTGGAGCACGCGCTGGCGATCGCGCGCCGCAACCGCTCGCGCGTCTCGGTCATGTTCCTCGACCTGGATCGTTTCAAGAACGTCAACGACACGCTGGGCCACCAGTTTGGCGACATGCTGTTGCGCGAAGTGGCGGCCCGCCTGCAGGCTTGTGCGCGCGAAGCCGACACCGTGGCCCGCCTGGGCGGCGATGAATTTGTCGTCATGCTCGAAGCGCTCGACGGGCTGGGCACGCGGCGCGTGGCCGAGCGCATTCTCTCGGCCATCAGCGCGCCGTTCCATATTGAGGGGCAGGAGCTGTATCTGGGCGTGTCGATCGGGATTGCCGTGGCGCCGCACGACGGCGACGACCCGAACACGCTGCTGCGCAAGGCCGACGCCGCCATGTACCTGGCAAAAGAGCGCGGCCGCAACAATTTCCAGACCTTTACGAGCGACCTGGATGACCGCGTCTCGCGCCGCTTCCGCATTGAATCGGGCCTGCGCCGCGCGAGCGACCGCAACGAGTTCTACGCCGACTACCAGCCGCGCGTGGACGTCAAGAGCGGCCGTATCGTCGGCGTGGAAGCGCTCATTCGCTGGAATTCGGCCGATTTCGGACACATGATGCCCGGCCAGTTCATTCAGGACGCCGAAGAAACCGGCCTGATCGTCGAGATCGACCGCTGGATTCTGCGCGCTGCCTGCGACCAGCTTGCACGCTGGCGCCGCATCGGGCTGCCGGACTTGCGCATGTCGATCAACCTCTCGGGCCAGGCATTCAGCTCTGGGCAGTTGAGCGGGATGGTGCGTGGCGCGCTATCGACCAGTGGCTTGCCCGGCAATGCGGTGGAACTGGAGATGACCGAAGGCATTCTGATTCGCGACGATCCATCTTTGCATGCGTTGCTGACCGAGCTGCGCGCGATGGGCGTATCGCTGGCGCTGGACGATTTCGGTACCGGATATTCATCGCTGTCGTATCTGCACCGCTTCCCGATCGATACGTTGAAGATCGACCGTTCGTTCGTGCAAGAGCTGCCGCACGTGGCAGAGCGCGCGGCCATCACGCGGGCCATCATCATGATGGCGCAGGCCATGGGCATGAAGACCGTGGCCGAAGGCGTGGAGACCACCGGGCAACTCGAATTTCTGCGCGAAGTCGGCTGCGACGAGTTTCAGGGCTATCTGCTCACGCGGCCGCTGGAGCCGGCTGCGGTACAGGACCTCGTACGCGAGAACGCGCGCCGCTACGGCGAGCGTGTCCCCCGGTTTCTATAAGTCTTGAGTCTATTCAGGGTGTCCCGGAAAGCGTAGCGAGCGGCCTGAGGTTGGTGGGAGAAGCGCAGCCGTACATGTGTACGGCGAGCATCGCACCGCCAAGATCGGGCCGCGCAGTAGCTTTACGGGACACCCTAGAGTTGCAGGCCGTTGCTGACCACGTACATGGTCAGCTCGGCGTTGTTGCGCAGCTTCATCTTCGAGAGCACGCGCCCCCGATACACGCTGACCGTCTTGACGCTGATCTGCAGTGCCTCGGCAATCTCGCCCAACGTGCGGCCAGAGCCGAGCATGCGCAGCGTCTGGAATTCGCGGTCGGAAAGAATGTCGTGGCGGGGCTTGTCCCAATCGACATTCAGGTTGTCGGCAAGTACCTCCACGAGGTCCGAAGGCAGGTATTTCTTTCCCTTGGAGATGGCGTTGACGGCGGCCAGCAACTGCGGCTGGCTGGCGTCCATCGGCAGATAGCCGGCGGCGCCCGCCTTGAGTGCCCGTACGGCAAGCAGAGCTTCAGGATGGCGGCCCAGTGCCAGCACGGCCAGGCGGGCATGCTGCTGGCGCACGGTCTTGATGGTCTGGAATTCGTCTCCGGTGGCCGATTCCACCGAGAAGAGCATGACGTCCCACTCGCGCTGCGCGAGCAGGTCGTTATTGGCATCGCGCAGGTCCGGCACGGCCTCGATCTGCCGGGCCAGGCGCGAATCCTTGAGGATCTGGCGCAGGCCGACACGGGCAATATCGTGCGGTTCGACGATCAGGACATTGAGCATGGTGGGTGTTGCGGGTCAAACGCGGGCTCGCATCGAGCTCTTCTTTCCGCCCGCAGGCCTTCCGGCCGAACTGGCGGGCTTGCAACTCCCCATCTGTGCACTGTGTGGCGCTCTATATATAGAAGGATGCTGGCGCCTATGAACTGGTCGAACGAGTATAGCCGAGGGTCTGCAGGCCAAGAAGCAGGCTTGCCGCCTCTTTTGGAGGGGGTGTCGAAAGTCAGGCACCCGCAAGCCCAAACCGCCGCCGACGCACAAATTTGTCAAGGCGACCCTAAACTTTCCTCAGAGGCCACCGATAACCTGAGTACAACGCAGACCTGATCCCCTTCAAGTTGCAGGTCACGTTGCCCGGCCTAGCCGGAATTAGCAAACACGGGCAACAAACCATCGGGAAACTTAGGAGCCGTCATGTCCCTCAGCCTCAATACCAACATCTCGTCCCTGCAAACGCAGCAAGCACTGTCGGCATCGAAGGATGCGCTGCAGACCTCGCTGGAACGTCTGTCGACCGGCCTGCGCGTGAACAGCGCGAAGGATGACGCCGCCGCCTACGCTGTGGCTTCCAGCCTGACCACCACGCTGAACTCGCAGACGCAAGGTATCCAGAACTCCAACCAGGCGATGTCGTATCTGCAAACGGCCGACTCATACCTGGGCCAGGTTGAAAACAACCTGCAACGTATGCGCCAACTGGCCGTGGAAGCCAACAACGGCGGTCTGTCGACCACCGACCAGGCCAACCTGGACAAGGAATACCAAAAGCTGGCCACAGCCAACAAGAACATCGAGACCAACGCGAACTACAACGGCAACAAGCTGTTCGACGGTTCGGTCACGTCCACGACTTTCCAGTACGGCCAGAATGCCGCGACCGATGTGACCACGGTCACCAACGCTAACTTGGCAAGCTTCGGCACGCTGTCCAGCACGAGCGTGACCTCGACTGCCAACGCGACAGCTGCCCAGACAGCCATCGACACCGATCTGACCAACCTGAAGGCGGCCCGCGCCAACCTCGGTGCTCAGCAAAGTGGTCTGACCTCGACGATCAACACGCTGACGTCGAACAACACTGCGCTGTCGGCAGCCAAGTCGTCTTTGATCGATACGGACTATGCGTCGGAAACGTCGAACATGACACGCCAGAACATCCTGCAGCAAGCGGGTACGGCGATGCTGGCGCAAGCCAACTCGGCACCGAACAGCATCCTGAGCCTGCTGAAGGGTTAATCAGTAAGTTGGATGCAGCCCAGCCGCTTCGCGATTGGGCCAAGGGCCGGCGCTCCTCGGGGCGTCGGCCTTTTTTCTTTTTTTGGATACCCCCCTTTTTCGTGGGTGGCGCCTGCATAACCTGCCCTAAAGAAGCTGCAACCCGTGCCGTTGTGTAGAGAGACTTCCGCCGGCGCAGATGCTTATCGGACCCGATCATGGCGACTACCACTACCACCTCCTCAACCAGCAATTACGTTCCGCCGATCTCGATTCCCGGTATTGGGACGAGCATCGACGTCAACTCGCTGGTGTCCAGCCTCATGAAGGTGGAAAGCCTGCCGCTGACGCAGCTGCAGACCCAGCAAAGCTCGTACCAGACGCAGCTGTCGGCTGTGGGGTCTCTCAAGAGTGCGCTGTCGACCTTCCAGACCACGCTGTCGAATCTGAGCAGCGCGTCAAACTACAGCGCCATGAAGGCCAGCGGATACGACACCTCGATGCTGAGTGCGTCGGTGACGGGCTCGGCGCCTGCAGGTTCCTACGCGGTCAATGTCACGCAGCTTGCGCAATCGCAGGTTCTGGCGGCGCAGGGGCAGACGTCCACTACGACGGCCATCGGCAGCGGCACCTCGACCACGATTTCGTTCTCGTTCGGCTCGGTGTCGGGCGGCTCGTTCTCGGGCGGCAAGTACACCGGTTCGACGTTCACGCAGAACGGCAACCTGGCGGGTGGCTCGATCACGATCGATTCGTCCAACAACACGCTCGCGGGTATCCGTGATGCGATCAACTCGGCCAACGTGGGTGTGTCGGCCAGCATCGTGAACGACGGCAGCGGCAGCCCGTACCGTCTGGTGCTGACGTCGACCGCGGGCGGCTCCAGCTCGGAGATGAAGATTTCGGTGTCGGGCGACTCGACGCTGCAATCGCTGCTCTCGCAAGACCCGGCAGGCACGCAGAACATGACCGAGGTGACCACGGGCCAGAACGCCCTCGCCACCATCAACGGCATTGCCGTGCAGAGCCCGACCAACACGTTGTCGAACGTGGTGGACGGCACATCGTTCACGCTGTCCAAGACGGGCAGCACCAACGTGACGGTAGCCAACGACCCGACCGCCACCACCACCGCCGTCACCAACTTTGTGAACGGCTACAACGCGCTGCGCACGCAACTGAATTCGCTCACCAACATCGACCCCGCCAACAGCGCCAACAATGGGCCGCTGGCGGGCGATGTGAGCACCAAGACGCTCATCAACCAGATTACCGACGTGCTGGGCCAAGCGGTTGGCAACGGCAATTACCAGTCGCTGGGTAGCGTGGGCGTGACGATGAATTCCGACGGCACGCTGTCGGTTGACAACACCAAGCTGTCGGCTGCCGTTGCAAAGTCGCCCAGCCAGGTAGCCGGTCTGTTTGCCGGTACCGGCACGGCCACCGATTCACTGGTCAGCGTGCCGACGTTCTCGGATTCCACGCAGGCCGGCAGCTACGCCCTCAACGTGACGCGGTTGGCCACGCAGGGCACGCTCACGGGTTCGGCCGCCGCCAGCACGACCATCACGGCGGGTGTGAACGACACGCTCGCGTTCAACATCAGCGGCATGTCCATCAACGTGACGTTGGCGGCCGGCAGTTACACCGCGGCGACGCTGGCTGCGCAGATTCAAAGCCAGATCAACGCATCGACGACGCTGCAGAACGCGAAGGTTAACGCTTCGGTGTCGGCCAATGCCGGCGGCGTGCTGAGCGTAACCGATAGCCAGTTCGGCTCGGTGTCGGCGGTATCGGTGTCGGGCAATGGCGCTTCGTCGCTCTTCGGCGCGAGCCCAACGGCCACCAACGGTGTGGATGTGCAAGGCACGATCAACGGCGTTGCTGCAACCGGTTCGGGACAGAACCTCTATGGCATCAGCGGTTCCGCCACCGACGGCTTGACCGTGCAGGTGGCCGGCGGCCCGCTGGGCGCCCGTGGCACGGTCACGGTGCAGCGCGGTTACGCTGCCCAGCTCAACACGGTGATGACCAACCTGCTGTCGACCAGCGGCATGGTGCAGAACGAGACGGACTCGATCAACAGTTCGCTCACCTCGCTTGCCAGCCAGATCACCGCCATGCAGACGCGGCTGGATAACAAGCAGGCGCTGTACTACACGCAGTTCAACGCGTTGTCGGCAGCGGTGGCGAGCATGACGAACACAAGCAACTATCTGACGACGCAGCTCGCGGCCATTACGAAGCAGACCTCGAGCAGCAACTAAGCCAGGTTCAGGTTTAGAGCACAACCCAAAACAAACAGACTACAGCGAGGACCTTTTCCATGTACGCTGCACGCCGTGCCATCGGTGCCTATGCGCAAGTCGGCATCGAGACGTCCGTGGTAGACGCCAATCCGCATCGCCTGATCGCCATGTTGTTCGAAGGCGCGCGCGCCGCCATCAATCTGGCCGGCGCCGCCATCCAGCGCGGCGACGTGCTGACCAAGGTGCGGGCGTTCGACAAGGCCATCTCGATCATCGGCCAGGGCCTGCAGGCCAGCCTCGATCACCAGCGCGGCGGCGACATCGCCGTGCAACTGAACAATCTGTACGACTACATGCTGCGCCGCTTGCTGCTGGCCAACGGCAACAACGATCTGACGATCCTCGCTGAAGTGGACGCCTTGCTCGTCCCGCTGCAGGATGCGTGGCTCGCCATTGGCCAGATGGGCCAGCCTGGCGCCGCCGTGGCAAACAGCCACCTGAGCGTTGTGAGCTGATTGCCGGACGTTGGCAGTAAAGCGACCTTTGACTGAATTCGGCCCAACTGGAGCCAATATGCACCGCAACATCCCGATCAAGGACAGCGAAAGTCTGTTCACCTGCTACGAAGCCATCGCACGCCTGACCGCCGAAATGGTCAGCGCGGCCGAAGTGGGTAACTGGGACGTCGTCAGTACGCTGGAACGCGAGAGCGCCACCTATGTGGATGCACTGCGCCGTTCCGAGCCGCATCCGCAGCTCTCGCGTGCGGACGTGGAGCGCAAGCGCGCGCTGCTGGTACGCATTCTGGAAGATGACGCCCGCGTGCGCGCCATGGTGTATCCGCGCCTGGACCGCCTGCAAAAGCGCATCGACACGGCACGCCGTGCCACCACCGCAAGCAACGCTTACGGCAGCATGGCGCGTTATTGAGACGAAGCGTCTTGCAGTTGTTTTGACAGCGTCAGATAGTGCTCGGACTTGCGTGCGAGCGCGTGACTCTGCATCTGGTACACGATCGCCAGTTGCTGGGCAGCGAGGAAGCTGCCCCGCCCGACGACGCTGCCGTCCATCTCCGGCTGATCGCCGATCTCAAGGCAGCGGTTGAAGACCTGTTCTGCCAGCGGTAGCCACCGGGCGGCCGCCTCATCAGGGTGTTTGGCCGCCGCATCCAGCAAGACCAATCCCAGTGCAAAGCAAAGGTCCGGAAAATCTGGCCACGTCTGGATGGCGACATCGCCTTGCGCGAGCGCTTCTTCAACGCGATCGGCCTTGCCCAGGCTGTATACATAGCGCAGCGTCAGGTTGCGGCGGTACGGCGCATCAGGCGGCGCCAGGCTGAAGGCGCGCGCGTAGTAATTCACGGCCTTTGCGTAGTCTTCGTGATGCAGCTCGGTTTCCTTGCCGAGCTGATACAGCACATACGGGTCGTCCGGCCGATGCGCGAGTTCATCGAGCAGCAGTTGCGTGTTGCGCTCGCCTTTCTTTTGCATCTTGGCCGCGGTATAGCCGTCGTGGCGGATCACGATGGGTACGCGCGCCGCAGGCAATGACGACACCGGCTGCTCGTGAATGCGCCCCGTGTAGTGCACGCCACGGGGCAGCACACGCGGGATCCACGCAATCAGCTGGCTGGCAGCTTCGGCGTCGTCGGTATCGTTCTTGACGCACACCACACCGACAGCCGGCTCCGCACCGCTGAGCGTGCGCAGATGTTCACCGCCGCTTTCCAGCCATTCGTCAGCGTCGAGGATCAGGTTCCAGTCGGCGTTGGCTGCCTGCAGTGCGGTGTTGCGCGCAGCTGAAAAATCGTTTGTCCAGGCCATGTGGCTGACGAGCGCGCCGCACGACTGGGCAATGACCACGGTGTCGTCCGTGGAGCCTGTATCCAGCACCACCATGCGATCGACAAACGGCTTCGCGCTGAGCAGGCAGCGCGCAATGCTGGCGGATTCATTGCGGGCGATGACGACCAACGCCACATCGGCGGAAGCGGACGGGGCGCTCATTCGCGGTCATCCGCCGTGGCGAGGGCGTCGAGCAGCTTGCGCAGCACGTTGCGCGTGGCGCCAATTTCATCAAGTTCCAGCGGAATCTTGCAGGCAAGGGCTTCGGGCACCTTGGCAGCGCGCTCGCGTAGCGCGCGGCCGGCATCGGTCAGCTCGATGACGACGCGGCGCTGGTCATCGGGATCGCGCGTGCGGGTGACGAGGCCCTGTTCTTCCAGACGCTTGAGCAGCGGCGTCAGCGTGCCCGTATCGAGGTACAGCGTGCGGCCGAGGTCACCCACGGCGCACGGCGCCTGCTGCCAGCACGCCAGCATCACGAGGTATTGCGGATAGGTCAGGCCCAGTTCATCCAGCAGCGGGCGGTAGAGGCGCGTCAGCAGATGGCCGGCGGCATACAAAGGAAAGCAAAGCTGCTGATCGAGCGCCAGCACGTCGTTCACGGAAAACTCCCGGGGGGACGGTCTGGCGCCCGAGCGGCGAATGCCGCATCGGCCCGAAAAGGGCTAAGCAAGGCTCAGCGCGTGACCGTGTTCAATTGGACGTCAATATTGCCACGGACGGCATGCGAATAGGGGCATACACCGTGTGCGGCGGTCACAAGCGCCTCCGCCGTCGCCTGATCCACGCCGCCCAGGGTGGCATTCAGCGACACTGTCAACGCAAACCCGCCATCCTCGCGCGGGCCGATGCCCACCGTGGCGGTCACCGAGGTTGATGCCAGCTTGATCTGCTTGCCACGTGCAACATGCAGCACAGCGTTTTCAAAGCAGGCGGCATAACCGGCGGCAAAGAGCTGCTCGGGGTTCGTGGCGGCACCACCTGCGCCGCCGAGTTCGCGCGGCAGCGACAGGGGCAGATCCAGCGTGCCATCGGCGCTGCGAACATGGCCGGCACGGCCGCCTTCAGCGGTGACTTGGGTCTGGTAGAGCGTCTTCATGGTCGGGTCCTCTTATTTGGGAAGCCCGGTCGGCGACATGTCGGCCGGGAGATCGATCCTAAAATCGATGACGCAATTATATTGCGTACAATATAAATAGCAAGGACAACCAGAAACCCTTTTCCGGAACGTGGAAAAGGGCGGAAGAGCGTGATCTCAGATCGACATGCTCATGATGCTTTGGTAAGCCGAGACCAGCTTGTTGCGCACCTGCACGGCAGTCTGCATGTCGATGTTGGCCTTCTGCAGCGAGAGCATCACATCGTGCAGGTCGACGTCGTTGTTGCCCATCTCAAAGCTGCGCGAAATGGCTTCGGCCTTCTGCTGCGAAGCGTCGACACGGTCCAGCGACGACTTGAGCACGGAGCCGAAGTCGACACTGGGTTTGCCGGCATCGCCGCTGGCGGTGCTGCCGCCGACGGCGCTTGCCGGTGCCAGCACGCTGTTCATCAGGGAGACCACGGAATTGGCGTTGGAGAGGTCCATGTTGGCGTGAACAGTGACTCAGGGGAATTTGGCGAGCGTTTCGAGCTCCGACACGAAGCGGACTTCACGGCCGGCCGGCACCGCTATGTCCATCGGGATCGGCGTGACGACGATGGTGTGATGCGGAATGGCGGCATCGTCGTCGAGCACCAGAAACTCGGTTTCGGCAAAGCCGTGCGCGTGGTGGAAGACCTGAAGCGGTGCGCGGCGCAGGGTGGCGTACTTGGGCGGCTCGGGCTTGAACGGGTCGAGCTTGGTCAAGTATTCGAACGCAGCATTGACGCGGTATAGGTCATACGGCGCGGGCAGATCGGACACTTCACCCAGCGCGCGAACGCGGTTGGCGATGTAATAGTTGTCGATCCAATTGCCGCCTTCATGCGTGCGCAGGCGCAGCGCAACCTTCATGCGTGCCAGCACGAACTGGTTGATGGCGTTCAGCCACTCCGGGCGCTCGGCTGCCGGCAGCGTGTGCGCGAACTTGCCGAACAGGTATTCCAGACCGCCGCGATAGCGGTCCCACGCATGCTTCACTTCTTCGTTGCCGGCCTGGGCGCGGGTCTCGTCGGCAAAGTAGCGTGAGACCGACCGGTAGAACGGCGTCTTGCTGAAGTACACCGCGCTGGAGCCGAGCATTTCTGCCGCGTGCACGAAGGCGTAGAACGCGTGTTCCGGCGCGCTGAAGTAGATGCGGTCCATCACCTCGCGGCGTGCCAGGTAGATCTCCGGAAACAGGTGGTGCGACAAGACCAGCGCCAGCAGCTTGGCGTAGTCGTGCTGCTCGATCAGGTAGTTGTCGTCCTGCCGATAGAACGCGGTGACATCCTGCCGCGTCGGCAGGTCGTGAATGAACCACGGCGCAAAGATGACATCCACGCCCGGGTTGCGCTCGAAGATGTCGATGTTGTTGTTGATCTCGGCCAGGATCGGCAGGTCATCATCGGCGTGGTAGAGCACGTACTTGCCCTGCGCGCTGCGATAGAGCTGGTTCAGGTTTTCTGCCGAGCCCAGGTTGGACGGGCGGCGGAAATACCGGATGTTCAGCTTGTCCTGATAGCGGCCGACGACCTCTTCGGTGGCATCGGTCGAGCAGTTGTCGCCGATCAGCAGTTCGTAGCTGAACTTCAGTTCGCCGATCTGCGAGACCAGTTCTGCGAGCAGGTTGTCGAGATAGCGCGCACGGTTGTAGGTCGGGATGCAGACGCTCAGCGCGACCTGCTGGATGACCGCGTCGTGCTTCACGGGCGCAACGTCCTGCAGCGCTTCCGATTGGATTGCTTCGATCTCACTCATGGATGAACTCGCGCCAGTTGAGGGTCTGAGGGCACATGTACTGCTTGCCGGCCGGGCCATGATTGGCAATCAGGTCCAGGCTGCTGACAAACGGGGTGAACACGCCATGCAGTTGCGGATACGGCCGCATGGCGTAGTTCATGTATTCGACGGCGATGCCGTGCTGCTCGAACTCGGCATGGGCCAGGTAATTCTTGGCACCGTGTCCGGTGATGTAGGTATCGCCTTGCAGCTTCTGCACGATGGCCAGCACACGGTCCGTATTGCGGCCGGGAATGTCCAGTTCAGGCGAATCGACAAACTTGCGGTCCAGCTCGATACCCAGGTAGCGGCATACCGCGCGCATGGACGCCAGTGCCAGCTCGCCCATGTTGGGGTAGTCGGCTTCGTACACGGAGCGCACCAGCGTCAGCATGTCGCTTGCGTGCGGCGCGGCCTCGTAGGCCTGCTCCAGCATGCGCAGATGCTGCGCGCGCCAGTCAACGTTGGTCGCGGGTTTGACTTCATCGATGCGCGCGCCGAGGTGGAACTTCTCCAGCGGCACCGTCATCCAGCGCGTGCCGGCCGGCTCCTTGATCTGTACGCGGTTGGTGAAGCTGCCCTTGGAGAACTGCACGTCGGCGTAATTGACGAGCACGTCGGCCAGCATGATCTGCTCAAGCAGGCCGACCCACGGGAACAGCATCGGTTGTGTGATCACGACCTTCATGACGCCAGCATCCGTTCCATGAGAACAACGTCGTGCCAGCGGTTGTCTTGCAGGTAGTGGCCGGCCAACGTGCCGATGGTCCGGAAGTCGAGTTTCTCGTATAGCGCGATGGCGCGTGTGTTTTCGGCCAGCACTTCCAGCGTGATCTTGCGCAGGCACAGCGTTTCGGCGGCGTAGGCAAATGCGGCTTCGCATGCGGCGCGCCCGTGGCCCTTGCCTTGCGCGGACGACGCCAGGCAGATACCGAGGGACGCGTGCCTGTTCACCGCATCGATGTGGTTCAACTGCAGGTAGCCCAACACGCTGTCATCTGCCTGACTGGCAATGACAAAGAGCACCAGGTCGCTCTGCTTGGATTTCGCGATCAGCCAGTCGCGCACGCTCGCGGCCGAGTTTGGCCGTGGGCGTGTCATGAGCTGCAACTGCGTTGGAACGTCGTTGCGTAGCGGAAGCAGTTGCGCGATGTCGCTCTCGCGCCATTCCCGAAGGACGAGTGAGCCGCGCGCGATCATGGCTGGAAGCGGAAATAGCGGAAGCGATTCGGATACGCGGCTTCCACCGTGTGCCGCACTTCATCGGCAATGACGGGGTTGACGGCCAGGTACACCACCTCAACCTCGTCCGGAATGCTGTCCAGCGCCACAACCGGCTTGCCCGCCAGGGAGGACCCTTGCAGGTACGGGTTCTGATCAACAAACGCGCGCAGGGCGTGCGGCTGTTGCAGGTTGCTTGCGGTGTAGGCGCCATAGAAACCGGCGCCATAGATCACGGCGGGCGCGTTGCCGTGCTGCGTTTCAAAATCCGTCAGATGGCTGGAGGCTTGCTGCCAGAAGCGGGCAAGCTTGTTGGCTGCGCTCTGTGTGTCGGCCAACGCTTGCGCATCGAGCGCCGGCGCGACTTTGCTGTCGCCAGGACGGCGCACGGCGGTCACGACGAATGCGCCACGGTGGCTTTGCGCATCGGCCGCGAGCAGGTCAAACCCGTGGTTGGCCAGCAGCGTCTGCAGCGACGTGTGCGTGAAGTGGTTGACGTGATCGGCCACCAGAAAGTCCACCGAGTTGGTGAACGTGTTCGGCACGATGGCATACAGGCGGCCGCCGTCGCGCAGCAGGCCGTGGATGTTGCGCAGCGCAGTCGCCAGGTCGGGGATGTGCTCCAGCGAGAAGAACGAGGTGACGACATCGAACGAACGCTGCCATGCCGACGGGATCGTGTAGGTGGCCCATTGCTCGGGGCGCAGGAATTTTTCCCAGAAGCCGACGTAGCGGTCGCTGATGTCGAACAGGTGGACGTCCACGTCCGGGCGCTGCTGCTTCAGCAGGCGCATGGTCGCGCTCTTTGCGCACCCGAAGTCGACCACGCGCGCACCTTCGGCCAGCGCCACCTTGCGCTGGAGCGTGGCGACCTGGTGATCGGCACGGAAGATCTTCTGGCCGTTCTCGACGGCGTAGATCTGGTCTTCTTCCTCGCTGTTGACGAGGATGTCGTACTCGGTGTCGTAGAAGCTGCCGTTGTCACACAGCTCGACGGTCTGGATGTGACCGCACGCGGCGCAGCAGAAGACCTCCAGCGTGCCGTCCATGGCGCGGCGCAGGGAAGACAGCGAGCTTTGCGGCGCTGCGCGGTAAATCGGTTCTGGCAGCGGTTGCTGGCAGACGTTGCAGGGCAGTGCACCTTGGGTCATGGTCAGGCTTCCACGGAGAGTTCGGGGTGAACGGTACGGAAGTCGACGCCATTGGCGTACGAGCCCTTCCAACCGTGCGAGCGCCCGGTCGGCTCGCAGAAATTGAAGTAGCGGAACTGCATCGACCAGCGCGAGCGCTGGCTCGTGTTGTGGCCGGAGGCGTGCAGCACCAGGAAGTCGACCATCACCAGATCGCCCGGCTTGGTCAGCGGTTGCACGTGCGGATAGCGCGCGAGGTAGCTCGCCTCGTCCTTGATCAGCAATGCATAGGCGCCTTGCTTGCCGGCGTTGTCCGGGTCCGCGCTGAAGACGGGCAGCGGGCCTTCTACGTGCGAGCCGGGGCAGAACTCCACTGGCCCGATCTCGGGCGTGATCTCCACCAGCGGGCTCCAGAACACCACGCCGTCAAGGCTGCGCAACTGGGCGGGATATTCCTGATGCCAGTTGGCGCGAAATTTCTCTTCACGCGGGTTGTCGATGCGGATGCCGGAGCCAGCGTGCGCAATGCCCGGCAGTGCGCCGGGACGCACGATCCGAACGAGCTGCTCATGGCGCTCGTCGCCCAGCAGGCGGACAAACGCGGGGATCTGCTTGACGGCGTCGTACACCTCGGCGCCGTATTTGCGATTGGCTTGGATGACGGCCTGATAACCGTCGTCGAATCGTTCCGGCGCAAATGGTGCGCGCTCGATGTCGAGACGGTATTTGTCGATCACCAGACCGATGATGTCGTAGATCGCTAGCTGAATCGGCTCCACCTGCGACGGCGCGTAAAAGTCGCGCAGGATCAGCAGGCCGTCGCGCTGGAAGGTCTCGATCTGATCGGGGCTCAGGATGCCAGGCATGCCAGCTTCTCCTGATGTTCGCGCACGAGATCGAGCACCACGTTGCACACCGTCTCGATGTTCTCGCTCGACATGTCGTGATACGACGGCAGGTTGATGGCGCGCTCGGCAATCGCGTAGCTGTTGGGCGCGTTGTGGCGTGCAGTGGCGGCAGACGTGCCGAACAACTCGGTCTCGCTCAGCGGATAGAAGAACACGCGTGCATCGATGCCGCGGCGCGAGAACGCGGCCAGCAGGCCATCGCGCGTCATGCCCAGCGCTTCGTCAAACACCACGGTGGGCATCCAGTAGCTGTTGAGCGTGCCGGGTGCCTCGGGGTTCAGTGCAAGGCCGGCAACGCCGCCAAGGTGCGCCTGATACTCGGCAAAGATCTCGCGCTTACGTGCAACCAGTGCATCGATGCGCTCGAGCTGCGCGCAGCCGATGGCGGCCTGCACGTTGGAAATGCGGTACTTGAAACCGATGAAGTCAGACCAGAATTGTTTGCCGCCCGGCACGCGGCCATGGTTGTTCAACGTCATCACGCGGTCGTACAGCGCGCGGTCGTTCGTGACGAACATGCCGCCTTCGCCCGTCGTCATGGTCTTGGTGCCATGGAACGAGAACGTGCCGAAGATGCCTTGCGCGCCCGTTGCATGCCCGTGCCAGCGCGAGCCAATGGCTTCGGCTGCGTCTTCGATGACAGGAATGCCGTGGCGCTTGCCGATGTCCAGCAGGCGGTCCATCTCGCACAGGTTGCCGTAGAGGTGCGTGGCGATGATCGCCTTCGTGTGTGGCGTAATGGCCGCTTCCACGAGCGCCGGGTCCAGGCACCATGTGTCCGGCAGGATGTCGACAAACACCGGCGTGGCGCCCACGTAAGTGATGGGCGATGCCGTAGCGATCCAGTTCGTGTCGGCCAGGATCACCTCATCGCCGGCGCCGATACCGAGGGCTGCCAGGCCCATGTGCATGGCACCGGTGCAGCTTGATGTGGCAATGGCGTATTGCGTGCCGACAAACTCGGCAAACTGCTTTTCGAAGCGGTTGATGTAGGCGTAGCACTGGTCGCCCCAGCCGTTGCGTGCGGCGTCGGTGGCGTATTCGACTTCCAGCTCGGTGATCGACGGCTTGGAGTACAGAATCTTCTGGGTCATGGCTGTTCCTGCAGTTCAGGATTCAGGGCCCGCAACGTGATGCCCGCAAACGCGTCGGTCAGCGGCGGATGGTTGCGGTCCCGGTCGGAGCATTCGGTAATGTCGAGCGGCCAGGCGATGCCTAAGCGGCTGTCGGTCGGGTTGAGCCCGTCTTCGGCGGCTTGCGCGTATGGCGTCGAGGTCAGATACAGCAACTCGCAATCGTCTTCCAGCGCCTGGAAGCCGTGGGCGAACCCGCGCGGCACCAGCAGGCTGTTGTGGCGTTCGGCTGACAACTCCACCGCATGCCATTGCAGGAACGTTGGCGAACCCGCACGCAGGTCAACGGCCACATCGAACACACGGCCACGCACGCAGCTCACGAGTTTGATCTCGGCATGCGGCGGGTATTGAAAGTGCAGACCGCGCACGGTGCCGCGCTTGGCCGAATAGGAATGGTTGATTTGCGCGACCGGGCTGTCGAAGCCGGCGGCGGCCAGTTCCTCTGCACAGAAGAAGCGGGTGAAGTACCCGCGATGGTCACCCATGACCTTGCGGGTGATTTCAACCACGCCGGCCAGAGGTGTCGGTTGGATGGTGAAACGGCTCATGCGGCGCTCCTGGATGTGGCAGCAGACGCGACGGCGGTGAAGCGGTCGATCTGCTGGTCACAGAGCGCGCGTGCGCTCGCCGTCTTTTCATGCAGATGCCGATACCACGCGGCGGTCTGTTCCAGCGCGGTCTCGAACGGCCACGCTGTCTGCCAGCCTAGCTGCTGGCGTGCCCGGCTGGCGTCCAGATGCAGCATGCCGGCCTCGTGCTTGCCGGTGGCGGCATTGGCGTCCAGTTGCCAGATCAGCGCGGGCCAATGATGTTGCAAGCCTTGCAAGACCTGTTCGACCGTGCGCGTGGCGGCGCTGTCCGGGCCGAAGTTCCAGGCGGTGGCGCAGGCTGCGTCACCGGCCACCAGCCGTTGCGCGAGCACCAGGTAACCATGCAGGCAATCCAGAACGTGCTGCCACGGCCGCGTAGCGTGCGGCGAGCGGATGATCAGCGGGGTACCGGCACGCATCGCGCGCTCGGCATCGGGGATGAGCCGGTCTTCCGACCAGTCGCCGCCGCCGATCACATTGCCTGCGCGACCCGTGGCCAGCAGCGGGCCGTTGGCGAAAAAGGCACGCCGGTAGCTTGCGGCGACCAGTTCGGCGCAGGCCTTCGATGCGCTGTACGGGTCATGGCCGCCGAGCGCATCGGTCTCGCGATAGCCCCAGGCCCACTCGCGGTTGTCGTAGCACTTGTCGGTGGTGGCCACCACGATGGCAGCCAGGTTCGTGCAGCCGCGCGCGGCCTCCAGCACGTTCACCGTACCCATCACATTGGTGGCATAGGTGCCGGCCGGGTCGTTGTACGACGCGCGCACGAGCGGTTGCGCCGCGAGATGGAACACCACATCGGGCCGCGCTGCTGTCATCGCGGTACGCAGGGCGTCCGCATCGCGGATATCCGCCAGCGTGTGACCGGCCAATGCAGGTTCCACGTCAGCAGCCGTGAACAGATTCGGCGTTGTTTCCGGGGCCAGGCTGTAGCCGTACACTTCGGCGCCAAGCTGGCGCAGCCACAGCGCAAGCCAACTGCCCTTGAAACCGGTATGCCCGGTCAGAAAGACGCGCTTGCCAGCCCACGCACGCGGGTCGAGCGTCACCACTTTTTCCACGGTGCACTCCCCGCTTGCCAAAGGGCTTCCAGACTGTTCTTGTCGCGCAGCGTGTCCATCGGCTGCCAGAAGCCGTGGTGCTCGAACGTGTTCAGTTCGCCCATCTCGGCCAGGCGTGCCATTGGCGCGCCTTCCCACGGCGTGTCTTCGGTTGCGATGTATTCGATCACCGACGGATTGAGCACGAAGAAGCCGCCGTTGATCCAGCTGCCGCCGTCGCCGGGCGGCTTTTCAGTAAAGCCGGTCACGCGCGCGCCGTCGCGCTGGAGCATGCCGTAGCGGCCAGGCGGCTGCACGGCCGTCACGGTGGCCATCTTGCCGTGCTCGCGGTGGAAGGCGATCTTGCTGGTGATGTCGATGTCGGACACGCCGTCGCCGTAGGTGAAGCAGAACGGCTCGTTCGGGTCCAGATAGGCGGCCACGCGCTTCAGGCGCCCGCCGGTCTGGGATTGTTCGCCGGTGTCGACCAGCGTGACGCGCCAGGGCTCGGCGTGGCGCTCGTGCACGGTCACTTCGTTCTTCGACATATCGAACGTCACGTCCGACATGTGCAGGAAGTAGTTGGCGAAGTACTCCTTGATCACGTAGCCCTTGTAGCCGAGGCAGATGATGAAATCGTTGATGCCGTGGGCGGCATAGATCTTCATGATGTGCCATAGGATCGGGCGGCCACCAATCTCGATCATCGGCTTGGGCCGCAGGTGCGATTCCTCGCTGATGCGCGTGCCGAGGCCCCCGGCCAGGATGACTGTCTTCATGATTGCGTGCTCATGCGGCGGCGACAGCGCTGCGTTCCTGCATCTGCCGCGCGAGGTCGGAATATTGGTTCGACTTGATGGCCAGCGTGTCGGCCAGGGCGCGGTAGGTCAGCGCCAGGTACTTTGCGGCGGCAAAGCTGCCGCGCCCGAACACGGCGGCGTCCAGCTTGGGCTGCTCGCCAATCTCCAGGCACTTGAGGAAGGCGTTTTCCGCCATCGGCAGCCACTGTTTCTCGGCCTCGGCCGGGTGTTTTGCGGCGGCTTCAAACATCAGGTGGCCGAGCAGGTAGAAGTAGTCTGGCGAGCCGGACCATTCGTCCATCCACTCACCGGCAAGGGTGATGGCCTCGTCCAGTTGCCCGGTCCGGCTCAGGCAGGCCAGCAGGCAGATACACAAGTCGTGCCGATAGGGCGACTGCTTGGGTGCCGTCGCCACGGCGCGCCGGTAATGCGTTGCGGCCTGGGCGGCGTCGCCCTGGTTGATCTGGAAATCCTTGCCGAGCTGGTAGAGCACGTACGGATCGTCCGGGCGCGCGGCCAGCTCCAGCTGCAGCAGGGTGTGGTTGCGCCCGCGCTTCTTGTCGAGCTTGACGTCCAGGTAGCCGTCGTGGCCGATCACCAGCGGCAGGCGCACCCGTTGCAGGTCGGCATCGGGCTGCTCGTGGATACGGCCCTTGTAGCGCACGCCGCGCGGCAGCAGGCGCGCGATCCAGCTGTTGGATTGCTCCACCTTGCCCGAGACTTCAAACCCGCTGCGGATGCACACCACGCCCAGCAACGGGCCGAAGGTGCAGGCGTCGCGCAGCTCGTCCGTGCCGCTTTCAATCCATTCGTCGGCGTCCAGCACGAGGTTCCAGTCCGCATTGGCGGCGTCCAGCGCGGCATTGCGGGCGGCGGAAAAATCATCCACCCACGTGAAATGGTGCACCTGGGCACCGCACGCCTTGGCAATCGCCACGGTGTCGTCGGTCGAGCCGGTATCCAGCACGATCATGCGATCGACGTGCCGCTTGGCGCTCATCAGGCAGCGTTCGATGCAGGCGGCCTCGTCGCGGGCGATGACGACCAGCGCAAGACTGCCCCGGGCGGGCTTGGCGCGGTGTTTGGCGTGTTTGGACATGCGGCGCGAAGAAAAAGAAGCCTAGAAAAAGTGACGTCAGATCGACATGCTCATGATGCTCTGGTACGCCGAGACGAACTTGTTGCGCACCTGCACCGCGGTCTGCATGTCGATGTTGGCTTTCTGCAGCGAGAGCATCACGTCGTGCAGATCCACGTCGTTGTTGCCCATTTCGAAGCTGCGCGAAACGGATTCAGCCTTCTGCTGCGACGCGTCGACCCGGTCCAGCGACGACTTGAGCACCGCGCCGAAGTCAACGCTGACCTTGGCGCCGTCGCCAGAGGCCGCGCCGCCCGCGCCAATGCCGCCCACCGTGCTGGACGGTGCCAGCACGCTGTTCATCAGCGAGACCACTGAATTGGCGTTTGTAATATCCATGTGAAGAAAGCTCCTCTTTGCTCTGTCTTGCTTGCGGCGCCGTTGCTTAGCTGCCTGGGCCGGCTTTCTTGAGGGCTTTCCGCCCCGGCCGGTTGGTCGCTATGGCGCCACGGTGATGCAAAGGTAGCCGCCCGCCCGCGGTTCCCAAGCGCCCAAAAGAACGGGAAAAGGCCCTCTTCTTGCCGATTTGCTTGCGCACCCACTGCCGATAATGGCAACCACGGAGCCATGCCCAGACATTGGGTGAGCGCTCAAGCAACGTAGTCAGTCAGGAGATTTGGGATGCCAACGACAGCCGATTCGGTTGCTGTCGCCGACACGCTCGGTACGGTGGATATGCCGGCGGTGGGCCAGGGCGCGATGACGCGTCAGAAAGCGGGAGGTGCAGGTGCGCTGGGCGCCCTGGGCCCGCTCGGCCGTCTGTCGCCGCGTCTGCTGATGATGATCGGCGGTGCCGCGCTGGTGGCCGTCATTGCCGCCGCGATGCTGTGGAGCCGTGCTCCGGACTACCGCGTCCTGTACAGCAATGTGTCCGACAGCGACGGTGGGGCGATCATCGCTGCGCTGCAGCAAATGAACGTGCCGTATCGCTTTGCCGAAGGCGGCACCGCCATCATGGTGCCCGAGACGAGCGTGCATGAAGCCCGTCTGAAGCTCGCTTCGCAAGGTCTGCCCAAGGGTGGCCAAGCCGGTTTCGAGCTGATGGAGAACCAGAAATTCGGCACCAGCCAGTTTGCCGAGCAAGTCAATTACCAGCGCGCCCTGGAAGGCGAGCTGGCCCGCACCATCCAGGCCATGCAGGAGGTGCAGTCCGCCCGCGTGCATCTGGCCATGACCAAGCCGTCGGTGTTCGTGCGTGAGCAGGCCAAGCCCAGCGCGTCGGTGCTGCTCAAGCTGTATCCGGGCCGCATGCTTGACCGCTCGCAGGTGCAGGCCATTGGCCACCTGGTGTCGAGCAGCGTGCCGAACCTGCCGCTGGCCAACGTGACGGTGGTCGACCAATCGGGCCGCCTGCTGTCGTCGTCGTTCCAGGACACCGCCTCGGGCCTCGACCCGACGCAACTGAGCTACGTGCGCGACGTCGAGCAGGGTTATATCAAACGTATCGAAGCCATCCTGGGCCCCGTGGTGGGCGAAGACAACGTGCGTGCGCAGGTGACGGCCGACGTCGATCTGGACAACACCGAGCAGATGGCCGAGACGTATCGTCCGAACCAGGACCCGGCCAACGCAGCCGTGCGCAGCACGCACACCGCTGAAGCCACGCAGAACAAGGCCGACGCACAGGGCGGCGTGCCCGGCGCGCTGTCCAACCAACCGCCAACCGCACCGCGCATGTTGCCGACCGCACCGGCTCCGGCCTCGGCCTCGCAACCGGCCGCAACCGGCCCGAATGGTCAACCGCAACAAGCGGCGGCTGCCAACACGAGCGGTACCGCAACCAGCGGCAATTCGTCGAGCACCCGCGACACCACGACCAATTACGAAGTCGACAAGACCGTGCGCCGCACCCGCGCCGCAGTGGGCACCGTGCGCCGCCTGTCGGTGGCCGTGGTGGTCAACTACCGTGGCGACGGCAAGACCTGGAAGCCGTTGTCGCAAGCCGAGATGGCCAATCTCAACGCGCTGGTCAA
Organism: Ralstonia sp. GX3-BWBA; assembly: GCF_003290055.1. Taxonomy (NCBI): domain Bacteria; kingdom Pseudomonadati; phylum Pseudomonadota; class Betaproteobacteria; order Burkholderiales; family Burkholderiaceae; genus Ralstonia; species Ralstonia sp. GX3-BWBA. The sequence continues at coordinate 78,254 of NZ_QMKS01000020.1, forward strand.
GGATGCCGTGGGTTTTGACGCCAAGCGCGGCGACTCCGTGAACGTGGTCAACAGCCAATTCTCTGGCACGCTGCCGATGGCCAAGGACGACCTGCCGCTGTGGAAGCAGCCGGAGATGATCCAGTACGCCATCCAGGCCGCCAAGTATCTGGCGCTGGCAATCGGCTTCCTGATCCTGGTGTTCGCTGTGATCCGCCCGGCGATCCGCTCGATGGGCAAGAAGGCCGAGGCAGCCACGCCCACCTTCGTCGGCCGTGAAGGCGAAGATCCGAACGCTCCGATCATCACCGGTGCCGCGGCTTCGGCCGGGCCTGAGCTGGAAGGCCCGGCGGCTGCCGGCGCCGATTCCGAAGATATGCCGGACGCGCTGCCGCAACTCAAGAACAACGACTTCGAGAAGAAGCTCGAGACCATGCGCCGCGTGGCGCAGAGCAATCCGCGCGCAGTCGCGGCCGTCATCAAACAATGGGTGAGTAACGAATGAGCGCCGAAGGACTCCAACGCAGCGCCATCCTCATGATGTCGCTGGGCGAAAGCGAAGCCGCCGAAGTGCTCAAGCACCTGGGCCCGCGCGAAGTGCAGAAGCTGGGCGCCACCATGGCCGCGCTGAAGAACGTGTCGCGCGAGCGTGTGCTGGACGCCTTTGACGCGTTCTTCATCGAAGCCGAAGACCTGCCGCTGGACGTGGATTCCAACGAGTACATCCGCACCGTCTTCCGCAAGGCACTGGGCGACGACCGCGCCGCCAACATCATCGACCGCATTCTGTCGGGCGGTGACACCAGCGGCATTGAAGGCCTCAAGTGGATGGATGCATCGTCGGTGGCGGAGCTGATCCGCAACGAACACCCGCAGATCATCGCCACGATCCTGGTCCACCTGGATCGCGATCAGGCATCGGAAATCCTGACCTATTTCACCGAGCGCCTGCGCAACGACACCATCCTGCGTATCGCCACGCTCGACGGCATCCAGCCCAGCGCCCTGCGTGAGCTGAACGACGTGCTGACCAAGCTGCTGCAAGGCAACGACCATCGCAAGAAGAACGCGATGGGCGGCGTGCTCACGGCAGCGGAAATCCTCAACCTGGTGCCGAGCGCCGTGGAAAGCTCCGTCATCGAAGGCGTGCGCTCGCGCGATCCGGAACTGGCCGACGCCATCGTCGAGAAGATGTTTGTGTTCGACAACCTGATCGATCTGGACGGCCGTGCGCTGCAGACGCTGCTGCGTGAGATCAGCCAGGACGTTCTGGTGGTGGCCCTCAAGGGCGCCAAGCAGGAGTTCCGCGACAAGGTGTTCGCCAACATGTCGCAGCGTGCCGGCACGATGCTCAAGGAAGAGCTGGAAGTGCTCGGCCCGGTCAAGGTGTCGGAAGTCGAAGCGCAACAAAAGGAAATCCTGGTCGTTGCGCGCCGCCTGGCCGACGAAGGCGAGATCACGATCGGCCGCAAGGCGGAGGACGCTTATGTCTGACCGCACTGGTTGCCATGTTGTGACGGAGCGCTGAGATGCCGCGCCCGCCGATCATCCCGCGCGATACGCTGGTCAACTGCCAGCCGTGGGAGCCGACCGACTTCGAGCGACAGGCAGCGCTGGCCGCCGCTGCAGCCGCGCCGCCCCCGCCGCCGCCCGAGCCTGAAGAGCCGCCGATTTCCGAAGAGGAATGGCAGGCCGCGCTTGACGCGGAGCTTGCCACCGCTCGCGACGAAGGCCGCCGCGATGGCTTTGCGCAAGGCTTTCAGGATGGCTTTGAACAAGGCCGCCGCCAGGGTGAGGAAGACTCAAAGCACATCGCCACGCTGATGCAATCCGTGCGCGATGCGATCGACCAACTGAACGGCAGCGTTGCCGAAGAGCTGGTCGATCTGGCGCTGCAACTGGCGCAGCAGTTTCTGCGCGGCGCGCTGCATGCGCAGCCCGAACGCATCCTGCCGCTGATTCGCGAAGTGCTGGGCGACGCGCCCACCGCACCGGCGCCCGCCATGCTGCGCGTGCATGCCGATGATGCAGAGCTGATCCGCCAGATGCTGGGCACTGAGCTGGCCGCCGCCGGCTGGACGCTCATCGTCGATGCAGCCATCGAGCGCGGCGGCTGCCGCGTGCAGACCCGCTTTGGCGAAACCGATGCCACGCTGCAAACCCGTTGGGCCGAACTGACCCGCGCGCTGGGCCGCGATACGGCATGGCTTGCCAGCGAGCGCGCGGAAGCCGAACGCGTGGCAGGGGGCGCACTCCATGTCGCCTGAGACCATGCAGCCGGCAGCGCAGAACACCGCCAACAACCCCAACGTGCGCATGTGGCAAACCCACCTGCAGCAGACCGCGCTGCGTGCGCGTCTGGCACGCCCGGTGGTGACGTGCGGCAAGCTCACGCGTGTGGCCGGCCTGGTCATGGAAGCCGTGGGCCTGAAGCTACCGGTGGGCAGCGCCTGTCGCGTGGAACTGCCGCACGGCCGGCACGTGCTGGCCGAAGTGGTGGGCTTTGCCGAAGAGCGCGCCTTCCTGATGCCGCAAACGGATCTGGTGGGCGTGGTGCCCGGCGCGCGCGTGTTTCCGCTGGAGCCGCAACGCCTGCCGGTGACGAGCGAAGACGGCGCCAACCCGACGATTTCACACAGCAAGTTCCTGCCCGTGGGTCCGCGCCTGCTGGGCCGTGTGGTGGACGCCAACGGCGAGCCACTCGACGGCAAGGGGCCGCTGGGCGCGCATGAAGACCTGGCCTGGGGCACATTGAACCCGGCACCGCTGAACCCGCTCAAGCGCAAGCCGATCGAGCATGTGCTCGACGTGGGCGTGCGCGCCATCAACGGTCTGCTGACCGTCGGCCAGGGCCAGCGTCTGGGTCTGTTCGCCGGCTCCGGCGTGGGTAAGAGCGTGTTGCTGGGCATGATGGCCCGCTACACCGAAGCCGACGTGGTGGTGGTGGGGCTGATCGGCGAGCGCGGCCGCGAAGTGAAGGAATTCATCGACGAGATTCTTGGCGACGAAGGCATGGCACGCTCGACCGTGGTGGCCGCGCCGGCCGACACCTCGCCATTGATGCGCCTGCAGGGCGCCGCTTACGCCCACACCATTGCCGAGTACTTCCGCGACCGCGGCTGCAACGTGCTGCTGATCGTCGATTCACTCACGCGCTATGCCATGGCGCAGCGTGAGATCGCCCTGGCCATCGGCGAACCGCCGGCCACGAAGGGCTATCCGCCCTCGGCGTTTGCCAAGCTGCCCGCGCTGGTCGAGCGTGCCGGTAACGGCATGGTGGATGCCAACGGGCGCGGCGGCTCCATCACCGCGTTTTACACCGTGCTGGCCGAAGGCGATGACCAGCAGGATCCGATTGCCGATGCGGCGCGTGCCATTCTGGACGGTCACTTCGTGCTTTCGCGCAAGCTGGCCGAGCAGGGCCACTACCCCGCCATCGATATCGAACAGTCGATCAGCCGCGTGATGTCGGCCATCGTGCCGCGCGAGCAGCTCGACACGGCCCGCCGCTTCAAGCAGCTCTATGCCCGCTACCAGCGCAACCGAGACCTGATTGCCGTGGGCGCTTACGCGCGTGGCAGCGACCCGGTGACCGACCAGGCCATCGCGCGCTACCCCGACATGGAAGCGTTCCTGCAGCAGGGCATGTTCGAAAACGAAAGCCGCGAGCACACGCTGGAGAAGATGCAGGGAGTGCTCGCGTGATGTGCTCGCTTAACACTGTGAAACCGCAGGCGTTGCGCAAGCCGGAGGCTAAAGCCGCCGGGTTTGCGTCCGATGGGTTGATGTAACGGGAAGCTGGAGGGTCTACCGATGACCACCATGAACAAGCCGTTCCGCCTCGAAACTGTGCTGGAACTGGCCCAGAAGGACACCGAGAAAGCCACGCAGGAAGTCGGCCGCCTGATGAACACGCGCGAGGCTGCCACGCAAAAGCTGGCGCTGCTGTCCGACTACCGCAACAACTACCACCAGCAGATGCTGAGCACCGCCGAAGGCGGCATGGACATCACGCGCCTGCGCAACTACGCGGCCTTTATCGACCGCCTGGGCAATGCCGTGCATCAGCAGAAGGGCACCATCAACTCGCTGGAGCAGCAGCTTGCAATGAGCCGTGCCAACTGGCTGGAAAAGCAGCGCCGCGAGCAGTCGTTCGACATCCTGCGCCAGCGCCATATTGAAGAGCAGCGCCTGGACGAAGAACGCCGTGCCCAGCGCGACAACGATGAACACGCCGCCAAGGTGATCCGCATGCGTGCGGCGCAGGGCGGCAATTGAAGACCAACGCGAACACGCAGTCGCAAGATGGAGTCAACGTGGGCTTGAGTGCCACCCCCAATGCCGCCGCCAAGGACCTGGGCGCCATGCTGTCGGCCGGCAACACTGCCGCCGCCGATAAGACACAGGCCTCCTCGTCGGGCACCGATACCTTCGGCAACCTGTTGTCGGACCGACTGGCCCAGGACGCCGCGCGCCGTCGCGCCGATGCGCAATCCGCCGCCGACGATGCCGGCCGCCGTGCCGATATCGCCCGCAAGGACGTCGCACGCAACGGCGCCGCGCGCAACGATCAGGATGCCAATCCGGCCGATGCCAACACGCCGGCGCAGGCCAATACCACGCCGGCCAGCAGCACCGCCGATACGGCCAGCGCCAAGCCGGCGCTGCCTGCCGCCAAGGATCTCGATACCGCGGCGCAGCAGGCCGTGGTTGACCCGGCTGCACAACTGGCTGCCCAGATCGAGGCCGCACGCCAGGCCGCGCAGCAGGCCGCAGTTGCGCAACAACCGGTTGCCCGGCCCGCTGCCCAATCGAATACCAACGCCGATGCCGACGCGACGACGCCGGTCGCGAGCAAATCGTCCGCAAATGACGCCGCCGCACTGGCCGCCGCAAATGCTGCAGCCAACGGGACGCAGGGCGCCGCTGACCCGGCCACGACGGCACAAGCCGGCCAAGCCGGATTGCCCGCCGCCAAGGACGCCAAAGCCAACGCCGCAAACACGCCGACGCCGCCCGCCACCGCGCTGCCCGACAGCGGCACGCTGGCCCAGACCATGGCCCGCACGCGCGCCGTTGCCGACAACACGCCGGCCACCGTGCGCCAACTCGGCAGCACGTCGTCTGCACAGGGCACCAATGCCGACCGCGGCCTGCCGCGCCGCACCGACCTGAACGCACACAGCACTGTCGCGCAACCGGCAACCGCCGCCGTGACCGATGCCACCAGCCACGCCAGCAATGGCGGTAACAGCGGCAATACGGACAACGCTGGCACGCAAGCCAATGCGCAGGGCAACGGTATGCAGTTCCAGGGCGTGCTGTCGCGTGCCAATGGCGACGCCGGCATGGCCGCACCGACCTTTGCGGTGGGCAGCGCCAACGCAGGCGCAACGGCAGGGGCATCGATCACGCCGCAGCAAGTCCACACGCTGCCCACCTTTGGCGATGCTGCATGGCCGCAGAGCATGGCCAGCCAGCTCGCGTTCATGCAGGTGCATCGCCAATCGTCAGCCGAGCTGCAGTTGAACCCGGCCGACCTGGGCGGCATGCACGTCAAGCTGGAAGTGGACAACGGCGCCGTCAACGCAAGCTTTGTCTGCCAGCACCAGGCCGTGGCCGAACTCGTTCAGGACGCCATGCCGCGCCTGCGCGACGCCATGCAGCAAGGCGGGATGCAGCTTGCGCAAACGTCCGTCAGCACGGGTGACTTCAGCCAGCAGCAGAGCGCATCGCAAGGCTCGTCGGCGCAAAACCAAGGCAGCGGTTCGGGCAACGGGGGCAGCGGCAGCCGCTATGGCAGCGGCGGCTCGCAAGACCGCGCCGATACGTCGACGGTGGCGCCGCGCCGTGTTTCCAGCCACGAAGGCGCGATCGATACATTCGCGTGACGATTACCGGCGGTGCCTAAAGTTTGATGCCAGCCGGCCGTTAGTACGCAGGAGTGCCATGCATAAATGGCCAGCCGCAAGGCAACGAAAGAAGGACGGGAAATAACAACGCGAGCACGCCGCGCATACGTTTGATGCGGCAGCGTTGCAAATGAATAACAAGGGGGTCAAGTCCGACTGGCGAAGAAGGGATCAAACGGGGATCATTTCGCCACATCCGTCCACGGGCGGATGCACACGGACCGATGCGGGGTGTCCGAGCCGGGGGGCTGGCGCACCGCATGTTTGCCGTACTTACGGGAGAGCGCACCGCGAGGTGCGCTTTTTGTTTTTGTGTGCGGGCTTCGTCGTTGAGCCGCTACGTGGAGAAGCCTCAGGCGCCCGCCTCGGCCGTTGCCAGTGTGGCGGGCGTGACCGACACCACGTGCTCTACGCCGTAGCCGCGTGCCACCCACGCATCGATACCGCCATGCAGCGGACGCACGCGCTTGAAGCCACGTCCCATCAGCGTGCGCGCCAGCATCACGGCAGACGCCTCGTTGGGGCAGGCGCAGTAGATGATGATCTCGCGGTCGGGGCCATCAATCTCGATCGCGCGGTGGCTGGCGGACATGTCGTACAGCATCGCCCCCGGAATGCGTTGCGGCTGCAGCATGCGCGAGCTGTCGGCGCGCACGTCGATGATGACGGGGGCCGCGCCTGATTCGATGAGTGCGTGCAGCTCATCGGGCGAAATGCGCGCCAACTCCAGCATCTTGCGAAAGCGCCAGCGCTGCAGCCAGCGCGCTGCCACATACACCGCTGCAAGCAACGCGATCAGCAGTACGGCACGCGTGCCGAGCTGGTCGAGCTGGCGCAGCGCCTGGTCGATGCTGTCATGCGCCACGCGGCCCAGCATCAGCCAGAGCGTTGCCCAAGCTGCCGAGCCCACGAGGTTGTACAGCGCGAACGTGCTGAACGGCGTGCGCATTGTGCCCAGCAGCGCAGACGACACCGTCGACAAACCCGGAACGAACTTCGCAATCAGCAGCATCGGCGCGCCCCAGCGTTCGAACTGCGTGCGCGTGCGCCGTACACAGGAATCGGGCGACAGCGAGACGCGGCACAGCAGTGCCATGACGTGCCGGCCATAGCGCTTGCCTGCGAAGTACCACAGGCCGTCGCCCAGGAGTGCGCCTGACACGGCGGCGGGCGCCAGCTCCATCAGGTAGAGCGGTCCATGGAACGTGAGCGCGCCGGCCACCAGCAGCGTCGGCACGGCCGGCAGCGGTGCACCGGCTTGCGTCAGCAGCACATTGAGGAACACGGCAAACGCGCCGTATTCGGCGATCAGGGGAAACAGGTCATGCATGGCAGGAGGGGCGCGGCGGGGGGCGAAAGCGTCCGCCAAGTTACCGCATTCCGGCGCCGCCCGATAGCCATGTCACCGGAATGCGCTCGGTGATATGGGGTTCGTGTGGAATTGGCGTGACAATGAACGCTTCATACCGCTTCTGAATCCTGTCGCCATGTCTTCTGCAATGCCCATCGACGCTGCCCCTTCCGTGCATGAATCTGGTGCCATCGCCATTCGTCCGGCTACCGTGGCGGATTTGCCGACCATCGTCGGCATCTACGCACATCACGTGCAGACCGGCACCGCCAGCTTTGAGATCGACGCCCCCGATCTGGCCGAGATGACGCGCCGCTTTCACGTACTGCAGGATGCCGGCATGCCCTACGTTGTGGCCGAAGCCGGCGGTGTGCTGCTCGGCTACGCGTATGCCGGCCCGCATCGTGCTCGGCCCGCATATCGCCATACGGTGGAAGACTCCATCTATCTTGACACTGCAGCGCAAGGGCGGGGCGTTGGGACGTTGCTGCTGGAGGCGCTCATCCGGGAATGCCAGACGCGCGGTTTCAAGCAGATGGTGGCGGTGGTGGGCGGCGGCCGCGAAAACCCGGGATCAGCCAAGTTGCACGCGCGCTGCGGGTTTCGGGAAGTGGGCGTGCTGGAGGCGGTGGGCTACAAGTTTGGACGCTGGCTGGATTGTTTGCTGATGCAGCGAGTCTTGTGAGGTGAGGGCGCTAGCTGAACCCATCAAAGAGGTTCAGCGAAAAACCAAAGTAGTCGAGAAGGCCAGCGTTGACTCCTCCGGAACGCATCACAGTTTTGAGCCCAATTCAGAGGCTATTGGTCACTGCGCTCAATCGATGATGTCGGCGCAGGCGTCAGTGGGCGCGGCCGCCACATGCCCGACCAGCGGCACCATCTTCAGGCCCGCAGATGCCACGCGGCACGGCGCGGCCACTACGCCGCAGCCCGAAAGGAGAGCAACACCAAGCAAGGACACAGCGAGCAGAAGGCGTTTCATCGTGGGTGGGTTTGAAAGCGAATGCCGGGCAGTGTGACACAGAGTCATTCGCCAACCTGTGCGCGTTTGTATCGGGAAATGACAATCTGTGCGGGTCTCAAAACCATGATGCGATGCATCAGAGCGCAACAATAAAATCCGTTCGAAAGCCGTACAACGCTGACTTTGGGTGAAAAAGTCACATTCTTTGTTTGCGCAAATTTTCCTGCCAGCCTTTTCTCCAGGCCGCAAAGCCACTGTTGATGCGGGTTTTCCCGTAATTTCACATATCGCAACAATAAATTGTCTGTCGCGACATTTATTGTCTGAACAGCCTCGCCTACGATGACTCCATCGAATGCGGCGCCGCAGCGAAAAAGAAGATCCAGGAAATGCCCGGATCACCTGCCTGACGCGCTGCGCCCATCTGGAGAAGACATCATGAAAGCCCAACGCACCCTGATCGCTGCCTTGATCGCCCTGGCAAGCGTGCCGGCACTGGCCGCAGCCAAGTTTGACGTGTACACGCAAGGTGCTGCGCAAATCAGCCAACGCTTCGACGTGTACTCGGACGGCGCCAAGGCTGGCGACAAGTTCGACCCGTACACCCAAGGCGCCAAGGCCGGCAGCAAGTTTGATCCGTACACCGAAGGCGCACTGGCCCGTGCCGGCAAGTTCGATACCTATACCGAAGGCGCCAAGGCCGGCAGCAAGTTTGATCCGTACACCGAAGGCGCACTGGCCCGTGCCGGCAAGTTCGATACCTACACCGAAGGCGCCAAGGCTGGCAGCAAGTTCGACCCGTACACCGAAGGCGCCGTGGCCTGAGCCTGGTTCCTCCCGCAAAGACGCCCGCACACTGCGGGCGTTTTTGTTTGTGTCACCGGGAAGCGCGATGATTGCGAACCGAGTTGCCATTGCGGCGTCTCACTGTCATCGCAACCAGGAAGCCATGATGATTCGTTTCCGTCGTCCGCCCCGCTCCCTTCTGTGCTTTACGCTGGCCGCGGTCGCCATGCTGGCCGGCTGTGCGACCGTAACGCCGGGCCCATTCCAGATCACTGTGCGCGATGCCGACGACACGGTGTTGGAGCAATTCCAGTTCCAGGCCGGCTCGCAGGGGTCGCTGGAGACCGCCATGATCGGCATGTGCCGCGTGTATCCGGAAGCCACCGTCATCGCAGAGCAGCTCTCAACGCACGAGCGCCTGCAGGAACGCTGCAAGCGTTCGTTTGCTTCGATGCTCTCGCCGTCCTGATGCTGCGCTGAAGCGGCTACCATGTCGCCTCATCGGCTGGCGTTGCCGGCCTTGTGTGAACAATCCCGAGCACGCACCTGAGGCGCATGTGAACCCGCAAGACAAGTCCTCCGAGATTTCCCAGGTTTCCCGCTTTGCGGCGACACGGCCGCGCCTGCTGTCTGCGTTTGCGCTGGGCGCCGTTGCGGTCGCTGTTGTGCCAGCGCACGGGTGGCTTGCGCGCCTGTTGCTCGGCTGGGACATCGCCGTGTGGGCGTACCTCCTCCTGATCACGGTGATGATGCTGCGCGCAGACCCACACCGCATCCGCGCCGTCGCCCGCCGTGAAGACGAGCGTACCTCGGCCGTGCTGGCGGTGGTCTGCCTCGGTGTGGTGGCCAGCATGGTGGCCATTGCGTTTGAACTCGCGACAGCCAAGTCGGCGGGGCATGCGCAGACGTCGCACTACGTGTTCACCGGTATCACGGTGCTGGGCGCGTGGCTCATGGTGCCGATGATGTTCACGGTGCACTACGCGCATCTGTATTACCGTGCGCCCCACGAGCCGCCGCTGCAGTTTCCCGACGAGCAGCTTGACCCCGATTACTGGGATTTCCTCTACTTCTCCTTTACGATCGCGGTCGCCAGTCAGACGGCCGATATCGGCATTCGCTCGCGTGCAATGCGGCGAGCGGTGCTGGGGCAATCGCTGCTGTCGTTCTTCTTCAATACGAGCATCCTCGCGCTCTCCATCAACATTGCTGCCGGCCTGTTTTCATGACGATGCTGCCTCCCGAGCTTTCTCCCAGCGCACCCACTCGCTCCATCAACGCCATCAGCTACGTGCTGGTGGCGGCCATGATTGCGGCAGTGCTGTGGCTGCATCTGTTGCCGGCCGCGATTGCCGGCTTCCTCGTCTATGCGTTGGCGCGCAAGCTGGAGGCGCGCTTGCGCGAGCGCAGCAGGCTGTCGCAGCGCGCGAAGGCGACCGCGGTGATCTGCGTGTCCGTGATCGCCGCGCTCATTCTTGCAGGGCTTGGCATCGGGATCGGCCGCCTGGTGGAGCACGGGCATGGGCTCGAAGGCATGCTCACGCGCATTGCCGACGTGCTCGACAACGTGCGGGAATCGTTGCCGGCGGCGGTGGTCGCTTACGTTCCGCAGTCGGTGACTGAGCTGCGCGTCCAGCTCGTGCAGATGATCAAGGAGCACGGCCATCAGGTGTCGACCCTCGGTATCGACGGGTTGCGTGCCAGCGCACTGATGCTGGTCGGGCTGATCCTGGGGACGATGGTGGCGTGGTCGGACACGCTTGATCCCGAGCACCACAAGCCGCTGGCCGCAGCACTGGTGAACCGGCTGAGCCGGCTGACCGACGCATTCGAGGCGGTGGTCTTTGCGCAGGTGAAGATCTCCGCGCTCAACACGGCGCTCGCCGCCATCTACCTGTTGGGCGCGCTGCCGCTGTTCGGTCAGCACGTGCCGTATTCCAAATCGCTGATCCTGCTGACCTTCGTGGCGGGGCTGATTCCGGTGGCGGGCAACCTCATCTCGAACACGGCCATCGTGGTGATGAGCGTGACCGCCTCATTGGAGCTGGCGGTGGCATCGCTCATCTTTCTGGTGGTGGTGCACAAGCTGGAGTACTTCGTGAACGCGCGCATCATCGGCAGCCGCATCGATGCGCGCGCGTGGGAACTCATCCTCGCGCTGATCGTGATGGAGGCGCTGTTTGGCGTGGGCGGCGTGATTGCCGCGCCGGTGGTCTACGCCTATATGAAGCGCGAGTTGACGGACGCCGGGCTGATCGGCTGAGACGTTTCTCGCATTGATGTGCGGGGTGACCCGCCAGCGCCCCCGCGCTGACGGCATCGGCAGAAAAGAGCGCGCCCTACGGGACGAGGGGCGCGCAATAACTCGCTGACCGAGAGACGTCAGCGAGCCGAGGGTCGGTACACGGGGACGAAGCGGGCGGCGGGCGCGTGGCGTTGCCGGTGACATCCACGGCTTCGGACGTGACGAAGCAGCAGACGACCCGGTCGTCGAGCAAGGCCTGATAAAAAAGGTCTCCCATCGCGCGGCATAGCGTTCCCGTTAGCAGGATCATCATGGCTCCCCTCCCGTGTTGGCCGGTGTGCAGCATCGTGGACGCTGGTCATCGGTTCAGTTTGCGGATCGTTGTGCGTGTGAAGTTGCTCACGCAGCGGGTTCCGTCAGGCTGTCGGCACTGGCGCCTTGCGCTTGCTTCCGGCGTCGTGTTGCAGTCCATGCTGGCGAGTATAGAAAGCGTCTCCTGAGCGGCCATGCTCCGAACGGAGTAGCCCCGCGCGCGAAAATGGCTAACACGTTAGCTGCCTGCCAGGGCAAGCTGGGCAAGGGTTTGCGGGAAGAAGGCCGGTGTTTTGGTGGAAACGGCGCCGCGCGGGCTGACGCTTTTGCCCCGACAGCAAATTGTCTGGTTTGCGTTAATCGTTGTCGAATTTGCGGTAACACGCCTGCACCGTTTAGGCGCAAGATTGAGCGCTTCCTCGCCTCATCCTCGTTACCTCAAACCATCATGCAAACCACCGCAAACGGCACGGCCGCTGCATCGGCAGCCCCCGCCGCGCAGGCCGACAAGACCGGCTTTGGCGTGATCGGCGCCATCAGCTTCGCGCACTTCCTCAACGACATGATGCAGTCGTTGATCCTGGCGATCTATCCGCTGCTCAAGGGCAACTTCCACCTCGATTTCTCGCAGATCGGGCTGATCACGCTCACGTACCAGATCACGGCGTCGCTGCTGCAGCCGATGGTCGGGCTGTATACCGACAAGCATCCGAAGCCGTATTCGCTGTCGGTGGGCATGGGCTTCACGCTGGTGGGGCTGGTGCTGCTGTCGATGGCGCCCAACTTTGGCACGGTGCTGCTGGCGGCGGCGCTGGTGGGCACGGGCTCGTCGATCTTCCATCCGGAATCGTCGCGCGTGGCGCGTATGGCGTCGGGCGGCCGGCATGGGCTGGCGCAGTCGCTGTTCCAGGTGGGCGGCAATGTGGGCAGCGCGATGGGTCCGCTGCTCGCGGCAATCATCATCATGCCGTATGGGCAGCACAGCCTCGCGTGGTTCTCGATCGCGGCCCTGATCGCCATCTTCGTGCTTTATCACGTAGGCGGCTGGTACAAGCGTGAACGTGCCGCAGGCCATGGCCGCAAGGCGGGCGGCCGGGCGCATGCCGCGGTCAGGCTGCCGGGCAAGCAGGTGGCGTTTGCGATGACGCTGCTGGTCGTGCTGCTGTTCTCCAAGTACTTCTATCTGGCGAGCCTGAACAGCTATTACACGTTTTTCCTGATCACCAAGTTCCACCTGTCGGCGCAGACGTCGCAGCTGTTCCTGTTCCTCTTCCTGTTCTCGGTGGCGGTCGGCACGATCGTGGGCGGGCCGATTGGTGATCGGGTGGGCCGCAAGGTCGTGATCTGGGTGTCGATCCTGGGCGTGGCGCCGTTCACGCTGCTGCTGCCATACGCCAACCTGTTCTGGACCGCCGTGCTGACGGTGATCATCGGGCTGGTGCTGGCCTCGGCGTTCTCGGCCATCCTCGTGTATGCGCAGGAGCTGATTCCCGGCAAGGTCGGGATGGTGTCGGGCCTGTTCTTCGGATTCGCGTTCGGGCTGGGCGGCATTGGCGCCGCGGTGCTCGGCAAGCTGGCTGACGCAACCGACATCTACAACGTCTATCACCTCTGCTCGTTCCTGCCGCTCATCGGTTTGCTGACGGTGTTCCTGCCGGATATCGAGCGCAAGCGCCAGCAGGCGGCGTAACGCGCCGCATACGGCATACAGACACAGCGCGGCGGACGTCCCCTCCAGGACGCTCCGCCGCTTTGCTTTGGGCGTTACTTCTCGATGGCGTGGGTCTGGCCCGGCCACACGCCGGTCATCTCGATCTCGCGCCGGCCGGTCAGCCATTGGCCTAGCGGGCTGGGCCAGTTGAACGAGTAGTTGTCGCTGTTCACCACGCCCTGGAACTTCACGTCCACCTGGATATTGGTGGCGTTGAGCGGGATGTTCGCGACCGTTTTGGAGATGCCGCCGCTGAGCGAGAACTCGTCGCTGCGTGGGCCTTGCGGCGTGTTGTAGCGCAGCTTGATGTGCGTGACGTAGGTGCAGCCCGGCTTGTTGTTGAAGTAGATCTCGAAGCCGCCCAGGCGCGTGATCCAGTTCGGGATCAGCAGGTTGCCGTCGAACGAAGCAAACGTGTAGGCCACCGGAATGGGCGCCGGCGCCTGCTTGCCCGGCTCGAACGGCCACAGGTGCTGATCGACGCTCTTTGTCTGGTTGACCGACACGAACGACCCCTTGCCCGTCGCGCTGCCGAGCATGTCATGCACGGCACCCGCCGAGCCCGTGATCGAGAACGACGAGTTGTTGTCTTGCGAACCCACGTTCAGCCCGCTGTTGGCCAGGATCACGCTGGTCACCACGCCGAAGCCCTGCGCGATGTTGCCGCCCGAGCCCATGCTGACCGACTGTGCCTGCTCGGCCAGCCACTTGATTGTCTCGGGCCGCGTGAGCTGCGTCAGGTCGTTGATGTACGACTCCGAGGCAATGCCGAATTCCGAGGCGATCGACCCGACCGACGAGAACTCCCATTTCACTTCCACGCCCGCGTTGATCTTGGTGCCGCTTTCAGGATCGGTGGCCGAGCCATCGAGCTTGACGTTGGTCTCCGTGCGGTGGACGTTGTTGGTCGACAGCTTCCATTGATTGGGGACGGTGCGCGTGTTGACTGCCACGCCCGGCGTTTCCGGCTTGACGGGTGTGAAGTCGCCGGTGTCGGGCGACACAAAACCGACGGCGCCGGGTCTGATGGTGGGGGCGAGCGTCCAGTTGCCCCAGTAAGCCGCGCGGCCATTGCGGATGAGGTCAGTGAAGGCGCGATTCCATTGCATGGTTGCACTCCAGGTGTGAGGTTGTGCTGCGAGTCAGCGGGGTTGCGCGATGGCCTCCATCGCCGCGTGGCGACGGGCAGGGCGCGAGGGCACTGTCTCAAACGGGCTGGCGCCTGTTAATGCAGCAGAAGACCTGGGGCAGATGGCATGGGCGCAGGCACGGGCAGGCCGCTCTGCCTGAAATCACGCAAGCCGCGCGAGCCCTAGCGCCAATCCCAACCCGATCAGGATCACGCCGATCACGCGGTCCACGATGCGTTGCCGTGCCAGCAGCGAACGTCGCAACGCACCTGACGCAAACACCGCCGCCACCAACGCAAACCACACCGCGTGCGCCGCCGACATGAACACGCCATAGCCGAACTGCGCGGCCAGCGGCGTGCCCGCGTGAACAACCTGCGTGTACGTGCTGACCACGAACAACGTCGTTTTTGGATTGAGCGCATTGGTGAGAAATCCCATGCGCAGCGCGGCGAGGGTCGATAGCGTCGGCGTGCTGGTGCCGTGGGCGGTTGCCTCACCGTTGGGCAACGCCTTGGCCGACAGCGTCTTCCAGCCAATCCACACCAGGTACGCCGCGCCCACCAGCTTGATGCCCTGCAGAAGCGCCGGAGCATGCGCAATCAGCAGTCCCATTCCGAACATCGTGTAGAACACGTGCACCTGCACGCCCAGTGCAATGCCCAACGCGCAGAGCACGCCGGCGCGCCGCCCATGCAGCAGGCTGTTGCGCGTGACCATGGCAAAGTCCGCGCCCGGACTGATGACGGCCAGGATGGTGATGACGGCAACAGCAAGGAGTTCGGTCATGTCAGATGCGCAGTCGCAAAGTGAGGATGCGCCGATTCTGGATGGGTCCGTCATCGCTGAAAATCGATTTATGATGCCGTTTTTCGGTGAGAAAAACTGACAGATGGCCCTGCCTCCGCTGAACACCCTGCGTGTGTTTGAAGCTGCCGCCCGGCATGGCAGCTTCGTGCGCGCGGCGCAAGAGTTGCACGTTACGCATGGCGCTGTGAGCCGACAGATACGGCAGCTTGAGGTGTCGTTAGGGGTAGATTTGTTTGAGCGGCGCAACCGCGCGGTCTTCTTGACGCCTGCGGGCGAGCAGTTGCACGCGGCTGCCACTGATGCGTTCGCGATTCTCACAGATAGCATTGACCGTATTGCCCGTCGGGCCACATCTTCAGCGCTGGTGGTGTCCTGCGAGCCGACGCTGGCGATGCGGTGGCTGATCCCGCGGCTGTCGCGCTTTCAGGCGCGGCATCCGGCCATCCAGGTGCATCTGTTTGCGGCGGGTGGCCCCATCGATTTCGCACGCACAGGTGTGGACGTCGCACTACGCCGCGATGACTTTGCATGGCCCGCACACGTGCATGCGGCGCCCATCTGCGATGAGTGGATCGGCCCGGTGCACGCCCCGCAAGCGGATATCGCCGTGCGCCGACGGCTGCTGCACACGGCCACGCGCCCCGATGCATGGCAGGCATGGTGGCGGGCCAGCGGCATGGTGCGGCCGCGTGGTCGGTTGCCCGAGGCGCGCTACGAACATTTCTATCTGAGCTTGCAGGCAGCCCTGGCGGGGCAGGGCACGGCCATCGCATCAAAGCTGATGGCCGGTGATGACCTGAAAGATGGGCGGCTGATCGCGCCCGAAGGGTTCCGGCGTGACGGCTCGGGCTATTACCTGCTGGCCGATGCGCCTATTGCTGACGACAGCGCGGCCGGCGCGTGGCTCGCCTGGTTGCGTGAAGAGACGGCCGCCACGCTTGCGGATTAACGCACGGCGGCTTACGCCGCTGCGTGCCCGCCGCCCAGGATGCCGCGAATAGCGGCCAGATATGCCTCGCCAACGGCCCGGTTGAGCGGTCGCGCGCGCGGTGTCGCCCGCTTGCGCGGCGGCGGCGTCAGGCCCAGCGTGCGGCAGACTTCCGACGCATATGGCTGCCCGCGGCCGTCCATGCGCAACACGACTTCGTTCAGCGCCTGTTCACCCAGGCGCTCGCGCAGCCAGAGCACCGTCTGGCGGTCGTACTCGTTTTCGATGCGGATCAGGTCGTCCATGGCAAGTGCTGTATAAATTTACAGTTACTGTAAATATATACAGGTATCCACAGATTTCAAGGACGATGTTGCGGGCGCGCTGCATCACCGCGACGGGCGCCTCAGTCGACCCGGTACACGCCGTATTCGTCCACCTGCACCCGCCCATCAGTCTGCAGTTCGGCCAGGTGCTGCGAAATCGTGTGGGTTTCCGCGCTGACGACCCACAACGTCTCGTAGCCCGGGGGATACAGCAGGCGTTGCTCCACCAATTGCGCCAGTGTCTTGGGGGATTCGCGCAGCATGGTCAGCAGGCGCTGTTCGCGTTCATCGAGCTTGGCCGTATACGTCGCCAGGTCGCGCAGAAAGTGCTCGCGGTCGGTGTAGACGCCGCGATGGTGCGACGTGACCCACACCTTGGCCGGAATGTCCGGCAGGCGCGCCAAACTGCGGCGGAAATCACGCAGGCTTGAGCAGGCGTCGCCGTAGTAAGGGCCGAAGCCGGTCAGGTCTATATCGCCGATAAAAGCCACGCCTTCGGGCTCGACCAGCAGAACGGTGTGGCCGGCGGTGTGCCCCGGCATGTGAAACGCGCGGACGTGCGTATCGCCCAGGTCCCACTGCGCGCCGTCTTCATAGCCCAGCGCATCGGGGCGGGGGGCATAAAAGAACTCGCGCTGTAGTTTCTCCAGCATGGCCGGGGCGGTTGCCTCGTCCAGGCCGTACGTGGTGACCATGCCGTCCCAACTGCGGGCGGCGGCCAGATCGGCTTCATGCACGTACACCGTCGCGCGGGGCAGCCGGTGCAGACCCGCCATGTGGTCTTCATGCACGTGGCCCATCACCACCAGCTCGGTCGCGTCGAATTCGGGGCCGATGTGGTTGGAGACGAGCGGTGTGTCGAACGCGGCCAGCGTGTCGGAGCCGCGGATGACGACCTGGTTGCCGTCGGGATATTTCCCGCTTTTCTCGCCAAAGAACACCGACACGCGGCCGAAGTCGGCGCGCGCCGTCGTTGCGTGGGGCAGGGTCGCCATCTCGCTTGCTCCGTGTGGCTCGGCCGGTGTCAGACCGTCATGCCGCCATCAACGACGATGCACTCGCCGTTGGTGTAGCTCGCTGCATCCGACACGAGGTAAAGCACCGTGCCGGCCATCTCGCGCGGCTCGGCGTGGCGGCGCATCGGGATCTCGCTGATCCACCGGTCATACGTGGCCTTGTCTTCAAACAGGGCCCCCGCGAACTTGGTCTTCGTCAGGCCCGGCAGCAGCGCGTTGACGCGAATGCCGAACGGCCCGCATTCCTTGGCGAAGGCGCGCGTCATGTGGGCCACGGCGGCCTTGGTGATGGAGTAGATGCCCTGTTTGTCGCCCGGGTGCAGTGCGTTGACCGACGCGGTATTGACGATCGCGCCGCCGCCCTGCGCCTTCATCATCTTGCCCGCTTCGACCGACATGAAGAAGTAGCCCCGGATGTTCACCTCCACGGTCTTCTCATAGGCCGCCAGATCCGTGTCGAGGATGTGGCCGAAGTGCGGGTTGGCCGCCGCGTTGTTGATGAGGATGTCGAGCCGGCCGTGCTTGCGGCGGATGGTGTCGAACGCCGCCGCAATGTCTTCCATGCGGCCGACGTGGCAGGCAAGGGCTTCTGCTTTGCCGCCGGCTTCGCGGATGCGTTCTGCCACGACTTCGCAGTCGGCCAGCTTGCGGCTCGACACGATCACGTGCGCGCCTTGTTCTGCAAGCAGCTTGGCAATCTCTTCGCCAATGCCGCGGCTGGCGCCGGTGACCAGGGCGATCTTTCCGGTCAGGTCGAACAGGTTCGTGCTCATGGTGTGCTCCTCCAATGGTTGTGTGTTGTGGGCGTTCGCCTGGGCGATCAGCCGTATGTCTGGAATGCGCGTCGCGCCGGGTCGTCCAGATGCGGTACGCCGTTGAAGGTGGCCAACTGGAACGATTCGGCGTTGAAGAAATACTGCGAGACGCTGCTGTTGCGGATCTGCAGGTTCAGCGCAATGGCGCTGGTGGGCGGTGCGGCCAGCACCTGCTGCGTGGTCACCGCAATGGGGCCGCCGGAACTGATCGCCAGCACACGCTGCCCGCCGCCGGCCTGGATGGCCGCGCGCGCATCGGCCACGCGCTGCTGGAAGGCGGCCCAGGTCTCTGGCAGCGGCCCGCGAATCTTGTCGTCCGACCACAGATGCAGCACCTGCTTGAGCGCCCGGTAGTGATCGCGCATCGAGCCCGACGCCAACTCTGTCAGCTCCGGAAAATCTTCGCCGAGCGCGGCAAACAGCCCCTGGAAGTCGTATTCGTTCAGCCCGGCGTGCTGCTCATACGCTGTGCCCGACATGCCCATGCCACGCAGGATGCCGCCGACGGTCTGCTCATGGCGGCGCAATGTGCCGCAGATGACGCGATCAAAAACGATGTCCTGCCGCGCGAAATATTCGCCGAGCCAGACGCTCTGCTGCTCGCCGCGTTCGGAGAGCCGGTCGTAATCTGCCGCGCCAAACGAGGCTTGTCCGTGCCGTACGAGATAAAGCTCCGCCATCGTCTGCTCGCCAAATCAAAGGGGGATCAGATTAGCGGGGTGTGCATTATTTGTGAAATTTATTCTTTGAATGACCGGTAATGCATGCAATGAATAGTTGGGCCGGTGCTTGATCGCGCTTCCCGCCGCCACTGCATGACTCGTCTGCCAGGACAAGCTGCGGGTGACACCCGTGCGCCTCGCGCAACATCGCTGCCCCCGCAAGCACCGATCTTGTGTGTAATGGCCGTTTTGCCACTCCGCTACAAAGGTCCCGTATGAAACCATCCCGCCTTGCCGTTGCTGCGCTGCTGCTGTGTGCCTCAGGTTTGTCCTCCGCTGCCGATGCCAATCCCAAGGTGCTGTCCGCCGCAGAGGGTTACCGTGGCGACGCACTGCACCTGCTTGAGCGCTTGGTGAATATCGATTCGGGAACGGGCAACGAGGCGGGGCTCAGCCAGATGGGCAGCATCGTCACCGATGAACTGCGCAAGGCCGGCGCCCAGGTGGAAACGGTGCCCGCCGCGCCGGCAGTGGGCAACAACATCCTCGCTACCTGGAAGGGCACTGGGAAGACGCGCATTCTGCTGATGGCCCACATGGACACAGTCTTCAAAGACGGCACGGCTCGCGCCAAGCCGTTCACCATCAAGGACAAGCGCGCCTACGGCCCCGGCGTGATGGACGACAAGGGCGGCGTGGTGGCGGGCTTGTACGCGATGAAGATTCTGCAGCAGCTCGACTTCAGGCAGTACGGGCAAGTCACGCTGCTGCTCAACACCAACGAGGAAACCGGCTCAAAGGGCACGCGCGCGTTGATCGAGCGCGAGGCCAAACAGCATGACGTGACGCTCAACCTGGAGCCTGGCCGGCCCGCTGATGGGCTGGTCGTGTGGCGCAAGGGCAGCGGCACGGCGGAGATCGACATCAAAGGCAAGGCCGCGCACGCCGGTGTGGCACCCGAGTCGGGTCGCAACGCCGCCAACGAATTGGCGCACCAGGTGTTGCAGCTCGGCAAGCTGGGCGACAGCGCCAAGCAGACGACCTTCAACGTGACCGTGCTCAAGGCGGGCGACGCAACCAACGTCATTCCCGACCATGCAACGGCCTATGCAGACGTGCGCGTGGCCGTGCCGGAGGAGTTCGACCGCGTGGAACGCGACATGACGCGCGTGTCGGCCAACAAGCTGATCGCCGATACGGAAGTGAAGGCCTCGCTGGTGCGCGGCTTCCCCCCGATGCCGCGCAATGCCGCGTCGGACCAGCTTGCCGCCAAGGCGCAAGCCATCTACGGTGAGATCGGGCGCAAGCTGACGCTTGAAGGCAGCGGCGGCGCGGCCGATTCCAGCCTGTCGGCCGGTGTCGGCACGCCCACGCTCGATGGCTTCGGCATCGTTGGCGGCGGCATCCACACGCCGGAGGAATACGCAGAAGTAGAGAGCGTCGTGCCGCGCCTCTATCTGCTGTCGCGCATGATCATGGAGCTTGCCGCGAGCAAGTAAGCTCCACGCCGGCGGTACGCAACAAAGGGCGGGTGACAGAGCGGTGCTGTCACCCGTTTTGTTTTGCTGGCAGTGCCAGTGCTGGGCGCGGAGTTGGGGCGGCGTCTGCGCATGTGCGCGCGGCAGCGCAAGGCCACACTAGATGTAAACGACCACATCCCGCGCCCCGCCTTGCCCGGCCGATGTGCTATCGTCGCCGCCACGAAAAATTAACAAATTCCGGGTATGCACGACGTCGTCATCAGCGGCACGGGCCTGTGGGTCGCGCCCGAGGTCATCACCAACGAGGAACTGGTCGCCTCCTACAACGCTTACGCGCAGCTCTACAACGCGCAGCACGCCACGGCGATTGCCGCAGGCGATCTGACGGCGCTGGCGGAGTCGTCGGCGGAGTTCATCGAGAAGGCTTCGGGTATTCGCCAGCGCTACGTGATCGACAAGGCCGGCGTGCTGGACCCGACGCGTATGCGCCCGCATCTGACGCGGCGCCCCGATGATGCGCTGTCGCTGCAAGCCGAGATTGGCGTGGCGGCCGCGCGCGATGCATTGGCCGCTGCCGGCCGCGATGCTGCCGACGTCGACATGTTGCTGTGCGCGACGTCCAACTTCCAGCGTCCGTATCCGGCACTGGGCGTGGAGATTCAGAACGGCATTGGCGCGGGCGGCTACGCGTTCGACATGAACGTCGCGTGCTCGTCAGCCACATTCGGGCTGGAACAGGCCATCAATGCCGTGCGCAGCGGCACGGCGCGCGCCGCGCTGGTGGTGAGCCCGGAAATCACCTCCGGCCACCTCGATTGGAAAGACCGCGACTGCCACTTCATCTTCGGTGACGTGTGCACCGCCGTGTTGGTCGAACGGGCAGAAGACACACGCTCCGCCGATGCCTGGCGTGTGCTCGGCACCAAATGCGCGACGAGCTTTTCCAACAACATCCGCAACAACGCCGGCTATCTCTCGCGCAGCGAAGACCGCAACCCGGAGGACCGCGATCAGCTCTTCCGCCAGGAAGGCCGCAAGGTCTTCAAGGAAGTCTGCCCGATGGCCGCCGAACACATTGCCGCCCATCTGCAGCAACTGGGCCATGTCCCGGCCGACGTGCGCCGCTTCTGGCTGCATCAAGCCAACCTGGCGATGAATCAGCTGATCGGCAAGCGCCTGCTTGGGCACGATGCGTCGGCGGACGAGGCGCCGGTCATCCTGGATGAGTTTGCCAACACCGCATCAGCGGGTTCCATCATCGCGTTCCACCGTCATCGTGCCGACCTGAAGTCCGGCGACCTGGGCATGATCTGCTCGTTTGGTGCGGGCTATTCGATCGGCAGCGTGGCGGTACAGAAGCAGTAATCGACTGGCGTCGACATCAACCGGCGGGCGACACTCAGGTTTGACCGGGTAGCGTCGCCCCGAAAAAATCCAGCGCCCGGCGCACGGCCTGGGCATGCACCGCATCACGATCCACGCCGGGGTTGTCGTTGCACAGCAGCGGCACATGGGCGGCACCGCCGGGCAGGCAGGTATCCATGAACGTGTAATGCGACGCGCCTGGCACCAGCAGCAGATCCGCCTTGGGCAGCAGTTTGGCGACACGGCGCACGTTGGTGTCGATGGGCACGGTGGTATCCGCATCTCCGGCCATCAGGGAAACCGGGATGGTGATGTTGCCGAGCGACGTGGCATCCATCGCCATGCCGACTGCAGGCGCCATCGCAAAGACAGCCTTGATGCGTGCATCACGGTAGGACGCACCGGAGCGGGCGAGCGACGCTTCCGTTTGCGGTGTCCTTGTGGTGTCAGCTGCTGGGTTGATCTGCGCACGGGCCATCTCCGGCGGATGGCAAATCGCATCGGCCTGCGGCGAGCCGCAGAACGCCATGAATGCCGGGACATCCGTGCGCGCGCCGGCCAGCTCCAGCACCGTATACCCGCCCAACGAAAAGCCCACTGCGCCGATGCGCGTGCGGTCGACATGCGCGCCCAATACGGGATCGGCGAGAACGCCATCCAGTACTTCACTCACATCGGTGGCGCGCTCCCACCACAGCATGAAGCCGTCGTGCGTGAGCGGTTCCAGCGCCGTGTTGCCCGGGTGGTTCACGCCCGCGACGATGTAGCCGTTCGCTGCCAGCGCAGCGGCCATCCAATCGAGGCTTCCGGCCGTGCCGCCAGTGCCGTGTGAAAGCACCAGCAGCGGATATTGCGCATGCGTTGACGCGACCGGCGCTTCGCCCGCAGAGGGTTGCATGCGGAATGGCGACCGGCCTAGTGCATCGATGTTGTGCGAAACCTCCGGCACAGAAACGTCCGCCGGATACCAGACGTTGGTGATGAGCGCGTGCGTGAGCGCCCCGCGCCAGTGGCGTTCAGCCTGAGGGTGGAACGCGCGGGTGGTTTCGCCCACGTGATAAGGCGTAGCGGACGCGTCTGCCGAACCGGCATAAGCTGCGCCCATGACGAAGGCCGCCAGTGCGGCGGCAAGGCAACGATGCAGCATCTTTACTCCTTGCGGATGGGGATCATCAGATCGGTCACGCAGGCGCGCGGCGGATGGTGCCGCCCTGGGCTGCGATACAACTCAAGCGCCGGCCGGTCGTCCGGATCGAAGCCGTAGCTTGGGAGGCAGCCGCCGTAGAGCGCCTGCATGGTGGGCGCGATCAGCGCGTAAGGGCCGATCAGCCGGTGGCAAGCGTAGAGGCCGCCTTCGATGCGCATCGGCAGCAAGCGGCCGGTCATGGCGCGCGGCGCATCGAGGATGACGCCCGCGAAGTACTCGAACGAGCCGGGCGTTTCCGGATCGCCATAGCAGACGCCAATGCGGTCGGGCGCATCCGCCGATTCCATATCGATGCCGAGCAGTTGCCGCAGCATGACGAACGTCTGACGGATGGTTGCGACGGGGCCGTCGTGGCGCAGGCAGAGTGCGTGCAGAGGCGGCTGCTCGATCAGTTCGATGGGCGGCAGGTCTGCGGTATCTGCGCTGCGCACATTCAACGCCTGCTGCCGGCTCTGGAACGCGCGCGGGCTTACGCCGGTGAATTCGCGAAAGGCACGGGCGAATGCCTGCGGGCTGCCATAGCCGACATTCAGGGCGACATCGGTGACGGAATCTTCTGCGCCGCTCAAACGCCGCGCGGCCTGCGCCAGCCGCATGCGCTGGACGGTTTCGAACACGCCTTCACCAGTGAGCGCCCGGTAGATGCGATGAAAGTGAAACGGCGACAGGTGCGCCACCGCCGCCAGGCTCTGCACCGTGTGCGGGGCTGCTGGGTCGGCCAGGATCGCTTCGATCACGTGGGCGATGCGGCGGTGGTAGTCGTGTTCAGTGCGCGGCTTCATGCGGCAAAGCATAGTCGCCCGGCACGCTTCGCGCGGTGCAGCGATTGCGCAAATGTGCGCGTATGGCTATCGCGCGGCCGTGGCCCGCAGGGCGGATGCGAACGTGCGCAGCGCCTTCTTCGCCACAGGATCGGTCAAGCGGGAATGCAGCACCACGCTGCGCGATGGGAGCCGAGGCAGGCCGAGCGCTTCGCCCATGTCCACCGTGCCCGGTGGCGCAACGCGGCGGCTGAGCGCCGCCACGGCCAACCCCGCTGCCACGGCTGCCCCGATGGTGGCCACGCCGCCGCCCACAAACACCTCCTGCCAGGCAATGCCCGCAGCTTCCAGCGTGGCGACTGCCATCTGCCGTATGCGGCACGTGTCAGCTTGATTCGCCAGGCGAATGGGCTCGCCGGCACGGTGCTCGAAGTCGGGCGCGGCCAGCCAGCCGAACGGTTCTTCCATGAGGACGTCGCCGTCGGTGCGGCGGTTGTCGTGGCGCAGCACGATGGCCGCATCCAACGCGCCGCTCTCGAAAATCTCGAGGATCTCCCACGAACTGGCGATACGGATCTCCAGCGTCAACGCGGGTTCGGCCAGGCCCATCTGGCGCAGCAGGCGTGGCAGCTCGGCCCCAACAATGTGATGGCTGATCCCGACCGACAGCCGTCGCCGTTCCAGGCCAAACGCGCCGATCGCGCCGTCGTGCGCGGCCACCAGCTCGCGCGCCGCTGCCAGAAAGGCTGCGCCATCCTGCGACAGCCGCACGAGGCGCGGCGTGCGTTCCAGAAGCCGGCGGCCGAGTGCATCTTCCAGCCGTTTGATCTTCAGGCTCACGGCGGATTGCGTGGAGTCCATGGCCTCCGCCGCGCGCGTGAAGCTCTTTAGATCGGCGGTCAGCACGAAGGCCTGGACGGCCTCCAGATCCAGCATCTTCATGGCTCAGTCATTTTGAAATCGAATGATTGAAATATCTTAGGATGCCTTTTTTCAATGATCAACGTGAGGCATGCTGTGGTCACTGCAAACCACGGAGCCCACCATGCCTCTCGTTCAAGTGTCGCTGCGGCGCGGCAAGCCTGCCGCTTATCACCAGGCCATTTTCGATGGCGTCTATCGCGCCATGCGCGAGACGTTCAACGTGCCCGAAGACGATCGCTTCATGACGCTCACCGAGCACGACGCGAGCACCTTCAGCGTCAGTCCGACCTACTTCGGCATCGCGCGCAGCGACGACGTTGTGATCATCCAGGTCACTGCCAACAACACGCGCAACCTGGAGCAGAAGCAGGCGCTCTATCGCCGCATCGTCGAGCTGCTGGGCGACAAGCCCGGCATACGGCCCGAAGATGTGTTCATCAATCTGGTGGAGGTGCTGCCCGAGAACTGGTCGTTCGGCAACGGACTCGCGCAGTACGCGCAATGACGCCGCGCCAGGCGCTTCTGGCGCACCTGGGCGGCGTGTTGTGGGCGGCAGTGTTGATCGTTGGCGCAGCGGTCACGTTGGCGGCCGTCACGCGCGACGTATTGCAGAGGCTCAGTCCTTGAGCGAATTGCCGAGCATGTCGAGCAGGAACTGCGTGCCGCGCTCACGCGATCCGGAATCGTCGTAGCCATCCAGGAAGGCGCCCTGCTCGGTCATCACGAGGTGCGTGCCGCCCGAACCGTCCTTCGGCTCACGCAATTCCAGCGTGGCCAGCGAGGCGGAAATCTTGCGGTCGTCGAGGTGCATCACGTACGAATAGACGACGCGCTCGTTGGGGATGACGTCGTGATACAGCGCTTCAAAGCTGGACACGACACCGCTGTCCCACCGGCCCTTGACGACTTCGCGGCCGCCGGGCGTGGCGTCCATCTCACGCACGAGCAGCGTGTAGCCGTTGCCGCCGGCAAACCACTTGGCCTTGGCGGCAGGGTCGGTCAGCGCCTTGAATACGCGTGAGCGTGGTGCGTCGTATGTGCGCTCCACCGTAAAAGTCGCATGCACGACCGAACGCTGAATGCCCTCGGCCAGCGGGATGCTTGCGGCTTCGCGCTCGAGCTTGTCGAGCGTCTGCTTCCAGCCTTCGGGCGCGCCCTTGATCATCATTTCGGCAATCGGGGCGAGCGGCGTGTGGGTTTGCGTGACTTCCATGCGTGTGCCACCGCATTCCTCAGCAAAGGTGACGACGGTGTGGGCGTTCATCAGCGGGCGGTTGTCGCCGTCCACGACGTTCATGTCGATCACCAGGCGCGCGTTGGGCACGATCTCAAGAAAGTGGCCGCGCGACCAGTGGTCTTGCCCCTCGGGCGAGCGCATGCATACGTCGAACTTGCCGCCCACGCGAAACTCCACCGTCGCGTCGGGCACCGTGAAGTGCGTCGGGCAGAACCAGCGCTTGATGTGGTCGGCGGTGCTCCAGGCCTTGAAGACCCAGTCGCGGGATACGGGGAAGGTGCGCGAGATCACGAGGGGGCGCAGGGTCGTGCCGGCGGGGCTGTCAATGGTCGTCGTCATGTACGTCTCCTTGGGTTTTGAGGGTGTCCAGATAGGCGCCGAGGCGGTCGAAGTGCTGTTCCCACTCCAGGCGCCGCTGGTTGATCCACTGCTCTGCGAGGCTCAGCGCCTCGGGTTCGATACGGCAAGTACGCACGCGGCCCACCTTTTCCGATCGCACGAGACCGGAGTTCTCCAGCACTGAGAGGTGCTGCATCACGGCAGGCAACGAGATATCGAGGGGTTGGGCGAGTTCGCTCACAGACGCAGGCCCGCGCACAAGCTGCACCAGCATTGCGCGCCGGTTGCCGTCTGCCAGCGCCTGGAAGGCGAGATCGAGGGAGGTGTCATTGTTAAGCATGTGGTTAACTATAGCGACCCTGAATAGTTAAGCAAGTACTTTATCTTTGCGTCGTTGACACGTCGGTTGACAGGCCGATTTAGTTCGCATACAAAGTAAAAATTTCGTATGCGAACTAAATCGGCGCAATGAACAGCACACCCCAAACCATTCCCGCCACCGACGGCTACCCGCTGGGCGCCATGCTCTGGACGGCCGCTGGCACGCCGCAGGGCGTGGTGGTCATGCATCCGGCCACGGGCGTGCCGCAACGCATCTATCAAGCCTTTGCCAAGTTCCTGGCGGAACGCGGGTTTCATGCCATCACGTATGACTACCGCGGCATCGGTGCATCCCGACCGAAGAGCCTGCGCCGCTTTGCTGCCCGCATGCGCGATTGGGCGCTGCTCGACGCCGAAGGCGTGATGCGATGGGCAAGGGCACGTTACCCGGCGCTGTCGCAACTGGCAGTCGGGCATTCGGTGGGCGGCCACGCCATCGGCCTGTGCTGTGCAGACTGGGATGTCGCGGGCGTTGTTCAGGTGGCCTGCCACACGGGCAACTCGCGCTTCATCCGCCAACGCGGCGAACGCTGGCGCGTGGAGCTGATCCTGCGCGGCGTTGGGCCACTGATGGCGCGGCTGATTGGCTACGTACCCGGCAAGCGCCTGGGTCTGGGCGAAGACCTGCCCGGCGGTGTCGCCATCGAATGGGGCGCATGGGCCGGCATGCAGCGCTACTTCTTCGATGACCCGACGCTCGGCGCCATCGAGCGCTTCAACCGCGTGACGCATCCCGTGCTCGTCTACGGTTTTGACGACGACCCGTGGGCCACGCCCGCCGCCATCAACGCGTTGACGATGCACTTCACGAACACGTGGGTCGAGCGCCGGCAGATTGCGCCCGCGCAGGCCGGCGGCGCGGTGGGGCACATGGGCTTCTTCCGCGCGCAGTTTGCTGCCACGCTGTGGCCAGGTCTGGTGGATTGGCTGAGCGAGCGCGCTGCAGCCACGCGCCCTGAAGCGGTGGCTGCATGACCGCACCAGACCGTCGCCTCGTTTATCTGATCAGCGTAGGGCAACGCCGCTTGCAGCGCTGGATTCAAACGCGCACCGCCGAGGGCGTGACCGCAGCGCAATCCGGCCTGCTGTTCTTCCTGGAGAAGAACGACGGCGCGTTGATGCGCGAAGCCGGCGCCGCGTTGGACCTCGGCCCCTCCGCCATGAGTGGCTTGGTCGATCGCACCGCCGACGCCGGCCTGATCGAGCGCCGCGCCGATGCCAAGGATGGCCGCGCGTGGCAGCTCTGGATTACGCCCGCCGGCCGTGAAGCCTTGGCACAAACACGCACCGGCCTGGCCGAACTGAACGCGCGGCTGACCGAAGGTTTTACCGACGCCGAGATCGACGTCGTCGCACGCTGGCTCGCCAGCCTGCAAAGCAAATTCCCCACCGGAGACGAGCAATGACTGAACACATCCAGAGCCGCACCGCCGATGGCGTGCTGACGCTCACCCTGGCACGCGCTGACAAGAAGAACGCCATGACCGATGCGATGTATGGCGCGCTGGCCGATGCGCTGGACGCCGCCGAGTGCGACAAGACCGTGCGCGTGGTGCTGCTGCGCGCTGAAGGCGACATGTTCTCCGCCGGCAACGACATCGGCGAATTCGCATCGATTGCCATGTCGGGCGGCAAGGGCGATGGCGAGCGCAACGTCATCCGCTTCCTGCATGCACTGGCGCGCGCCACGCGCCCGCTGGTGGCAGCTGTGCAGGGCCGCGCGGTCGGCATCGGCACAACCATGCTGCTCCATTGCGACTTCGTGCTCTTGGCGGACAACGCGCAGCTTTCCACGCCGTTCGTCAATCTGGCGCTGGTGCCTGAGGCGGCGTCGAGCCTGCTGATGCCCGCGCGCCTGGGCCATGTGCGCGCGTTCGAGATGTTCGCGCTGGGCGATGCGGTGAGCGCGGAATCGGCACTCGCATGGGGCTTGGCGAATCGGGTGGTGCCGTTGTATCAGCTCGGCACGGAGGCGGAGGCCATTGCGGCGCGGTTGGCGCGCCAGCCGCTGGGCGCCCTGACCGAAACCAAGCGCCTGATGCGCGATGCCGAACTGCTCAAGCAGCAGATGGATGTCGAGAGCGCCTGCTTTGCGCAGCGCTTGAAATCTCCGGAGGCGCATGAAGCCTTCCGGGCGTTTGTCGATCGACGGCCGCCCAATTTCAACGCCGTGGCGCACTGAGCGCGGCGGTGTCTCCTTCGGCGGCCCTGGTCCGGCCGCCTTTTTTCATTCAAACCGCCAATCGCCCCTGCGTGGCCGCCACGGAAATCGTCGCTTCCATACCGGCGGTAAAGCGTAGGTAATCGGCTTCCATGCCGTCGGAAAAGATCACACCGTTCTCAGGCATGCGCGAGCGCAGCTTGAGCGGTTGATCCGCATCCACATGCCCGAACACGAGCGTGGCCTGCGATGCACGGCTCGGAAACGGCTCGCGCACGGCGAACGTCAGTTGCGGAGCGTCCCACGGTTCGGGCGCGTAGTGGAAGTCATCGCCGCCCGCATGCATGGCGCGCGCGACACCCATCGAGCCGGTCACGATGCTCTTCAGCCACGCGGTCGAACCCAACCCCGTGGCGACGATGATCCCCGACGACGATTGCGCTTCGCGCCGGTCGCCTACCTCGATTTCGTACAGCGCAGACGCATGCGTGCGTGGCCCGATGAAGAGATCGTTGACGGCACGCAGCACCTGCCCGTCGGACAGACGTGCTTCGGCCATCGTCACGGCCTTGGTGGGGCGCTTGTCGCGTGCCACGTCGGTCAGCACGGTGCCGAGGTCTTTCGGCTCAAAGGGCAGTAGCACGCCGTCCCAGCGGCCGGGCTCGGGGTTCAGGCCGATCAGCGGCTGGCCGTCGAGATACTTCATCGAGTTGGC
This sequence comes from Ralstonia sp. GX3-BWBA, assembly GCF_003290055.1. Taxonomy (NCBI): domain Bacteria; kingdom Pseudomonadati; phylum Pseudomonadota; class Betaproteobacteria; order Burkholderiales; family Burkholderiaceae; genus Ralstonia; species Ralstonia sp. GX3-BWBA. Next base: position 107,772 of record NZ_QMKS01000020.1, read on the forward strand.
GACCAGCCCGTCTTGGCCGAGTGCCACCACGATGTCGTCCGGCGCAAAGATGAAGTTGGGCAGGTAGCCGCGGTCCACCACCTGGTAGCGGCCCCACGTTTCCAGCGCGCGCACCGTGATCTCCAGGCTGCGCGCGTAGGCGGCGTTCTCGGCCAGGTAGTCGGAAAAATCGGCGCCCAGGTGTTCGAGATAGAACTTCGCCTGCGCCAGCGTGTGGTGGCGCGCCACCAGCTCTTCAAGCCGGGTGCGGCGCGTCACCAGCACGACCTTGCGGCCATCGGTGCTCATGATGCAGCCCTGCCTGTGGTGCCGATTGTGCCGGTGGAGGCGTTCATCAGCCCTTGCAGCAGTTCTGGCGATACGTTGAGCTGGCCGATGCGTTCGGCACGTTCGGCAATGCCGCCAAAGGCCTGTGCGATGAGCTGACCAGGCTGCATGCCGGCCGCAGCAAGCACGTTGACGATGCGCGGGTCGGCCTTTTCCAGCGCCTGCATGACGGCGGCCACGCGATAGGCCTCGGCTTCGGCCAGCGTGCGGCTGTTCTCGGCTTGGCCGGCCACGAAGGCCTTGCGCTGACCTTCGAGTTCCACATCGGCGGCCATCTGCTCGTTGCGCAGGGCATTCTCCTTGCGCATCAAGGTGGCCTTGGCTTCCATCTGCGTCTCGCGAATCTGGCGCTTCTTCTGCTCGACGGCGATGTCGGTGTCCAGCTCGTTCTGGCGGATGGCGCGTTCGTTTTCCACGGCCGACATGCGGCGCAAATAGACGGCGTCGTCCGCGGCCTTGAGGTTGGACTCGCGTGCCTCGGCTTCCAGCGCGCGGGCGATGTCGGGCGTCGGCTTGACCGCCATGACCGACACGCCCAGGATCTCCAGCCCCAACGCTGCAATTTCAGGCTGTGCAGCCAGTTCAGCTTGTGCGGTGCGCGCGATGGCCGCCGATGCGCGCAGCGCCGCCTTCAGTTCCATCGCCTGCACGGCCTGCTGCACGATCACCTCCACTTGCTGCGCCACGCGGTCGCCCAAACGCTTCGGGTCTTCCGAGACATAGCTCTGGCCATTCTTGGCGAGCGAGAAATCCATCATCGCGGCGGTGCGGCGCGGGTCGCTGATGCGGTACGTCACCTGGCCCTGCACGGTCACGCTCTGGAAATCGGCCGTCACCAGCTCAAGGATGAACGGGCGGTCCTGGCTGGCCACCGGCACGGCCACCAGCGTGGTCGTCGGGCCGTAATAGAAGAACGACAGGCCCGAGCCTTCGCGCACAACCTTGCCGGCACGGAACTGCATGAGGTGAACGGTGGGCTGCGACTTGATGAAACGGATGCCAAACACGATGACCCCCTTTTTGTTGTGAGTTGCACAGTACAACTTGTATGGGTTGGACAATACAACTTACTATTGAGGCCGTCAAGAAATTTGTGACCCGCCATGGCCACCCGATCTTCCGTCAAGACCTTTCCGCTACCGTTCACCACTGTGGATGTCGTCATCTTCACAGTACTGGATGATGTATTGCGCGTGCTGCTCGTTCAGCGGCCCAATGCCGAAGGGGAGCCCTTTCCCGGCGCATGGGCGCTACCCGGCGGATATGTCGATACGGCCGTCGATGCCACGCTGGAAGACTGCGCGCGCCGCAAGCTGCTGGAGAAAACCGGCGTGGGCAGCCCGTATTTGGAGCAGTTGGGCAGTTGGGGCGGGGCCGCGCGCGACCCGCGCGGCTGGTCGGCCACGCATGTCTACTTTGCGTTGATACCTGCGCAGGGCGTCGTGCTTGCCAAGGGCGCCAATGCGGCCGACGTGGCGTGGTATGCGGTGGCCGACGTACTGCGCGCACCTGAACTGGCCTTCGACCAGGCGGCAATCCTGCGCACTGCCGTCGAGCGTTTGCGCAGCAAGGTCGAATACACATCGTTGCCGGCGTTTTTGCTGGCCGAGCCGTTCTCGCTACCGCAGTTGCAGCGCATGTACGAAATCGTGCTCGGCCGCCCGGTCGATAAAAGCGGCTTCCGCACCCGAATGCTGTCGGCCAATTTTCTGGAAGAGGCGGGCGTGGCAGAAGGCGATTCGTATCGCCCCGCCAAGGGCTACCGCCTGATTGACCGCAGCGCGCCGGTTGTCTTTCCGCGCACCTTCAGCCCGCGCGCGGGGGATTCAAATACCTGAGCGGGGTAACGGGTGCCGTGACAGAGGGGGGGGCAGCGCACCAGGCTAAGGTTGTTCGTCGTCTTCCAAAGAAAATCGCTGCGCCGCGCGCGTGCCGTTGCGCACGGTCTCGTCAACCACTCCGCGGTGCACGAGCTTGTGTCCGCGGTCGGGCGCTACCATTGGCTGTCCGTGGCTGCGGCGGCTGTCGATGCCGGCAATCGGCGCTTCCGGATCAGGCTCGGGCCTGGTGTTGGCCAGCGACGCGTTGGAATAGATGACGTTGTCTTGCCACAGCGATGAGTCTTTGACCGCCGCCTGGCTTTTGCCGTCCGTGTCGATCGTGCTGCCGGAGGCTTCGGTGCCGGCGGCGTCTACAGAGCGGATGCGCTGTGATGCCTGCTGCACGGGGTCGGCCGGGCTGGGGCCTTGAACATAGGTGGTGCCTGCCTTGCCGGCTTCTTGCAGCGGCGGGCGGGCAGAACGGAACTTGTCGGAGGGCATGACGTGCTCCTGAGTGGGGCTCCTGAGTGAGAGCAGATGGCAAACCTGCCGCAACCGTCATGCCAGCGCAGCGTCTATGCGCGCTTGCGGGTGGCCCGTTTGCCTGCCTCCTGCAGGAACGCCACCGCACGCGGTTCCGTTGCGTACGCGCTATTGATGCGCACCCATGGCGATACCTCCAGGTTCGGGCGGAAGTAATGCCCGGGCGCCAACGTCACGCCGTGCTTTTCGGCGGTGGCCGCCAGATCGCGCGAGTCCTCAACATGCGGCACACGTGCCCACAGGAAGTTGCCGCCCGAGGGATGGTGAAACACTTCCCAGCCCGAATCGGCCAGCACATCGAGCGACGCGATGACGGAGTCACCCGCGCGCTGGCGCAGCCGCTCCACATATTTGCGATAGGCGCCGCGCTCCAGCAACGTGCTCACCACGGCCTCGGCAAAACGCGAGCCGCCCACGCTGGTGAGCATCTTCACGTTGGTCAGGTCATGCACCAGCTCGCGCTTGGCAATCAGGTAGCCCACCGGCAGCGATGCCGACACCGTCTTCGAAAATCCGCCCACGTAGATCACCTGGTCGAGCTGGTCCAGCGTTGCCAGCCGCGCGGTGGGGTCGGCCTGCAGGTCGGCAAAGATGTCGTCTTCCAGAAACGTGAAGCCGTGGCGCCGCGCCAGCTCAAGCAGCCGAAACGCGACCGGTGGCGACACGACCGAGCCGGTCGGGTTCTGCAGCACGCTGTTGATGAAGAACAGCTTGGGCCGGTGTTCGCGCAGCATCGCTTCTGTGACTTCCACGTCGGGCCCATCGCTCCTGCGCGGAATGCCGACCAGCTTCACACCATGCAAACGCAGTAGGCCGAACACGGTGTAGTAGCCCGGGTCTTCCACAAACACCGTGTCGCCGGGTTTGAGCAGGTGCCGCATCACAAGGTCGATCGCCTGGCTCGTGCCGGCGGTGATCAACACATTGGGCAGTTCCGCCTGGATACCAAGCTGGCGTGCTCGCATCATGACCTGATGGCGCAGCGCCATGTTGCCAAGCGGCGAGGAGTAGTCGATCACCGCGTGTGTATCGGTGCGAGACACCTGGCGGATGGCCTGCGTCAGGCCGTCGACATCGCGCCAGTCGGCCGGAACAAAGCCGCCGCCGAGCTTGAGCATGCCGTCGGGGTAACTGAACTGCTCGAAGATGTGTTTGGACTCAGCCTCTGCGCGGCGCGGGTCTGACCAGCCGCGCCCGTCGCGGCCGGTCAGGTTGCTCTCGGCCACATAGAAGCCGGAGCCGTGGCGCGAGTCCAGCAGGCCCAGGGAGACCAATCGATCATATGCCTCGATCACGGGGAAGCGGCTGATGCCGTAGTCGGCCGCCAGTTGCCGGATCGACGGCAGCTTGGCGCCGGGGCGCACGTCGTTGTCTCGGATCCATGCCTGCACGCCGGCCACGATCTGGTCGGCAATCGGTACGCGGGTGGTGGCATCGATGAGAAGTTTCATGGCGTGAAGGCTGATCTGGAAGCTTCTGAACAGATGCGAGCAACTGTTCAGTACTGTTCAGGCATTGTAGCCAAACACGCCGGAACGCGATGGTGCGGATCGCCACGCGGCGGGCCGCATTCTCCGCGGGACGATGCGCCGGGCTGGCTCCGTGAAAAAGGGGAACTGGCCCTTTCTTTCGCGCGTTTTGAGGCCGCATTCGGAAGCCCACCGAATACAAGCGACTGCGGCGATACTGGCGCCTTACGCCCGGCGCATACAAATCGGGCGAAGGCCATGCACCTTCAAAGGAGAGGAGACAAATGCGTACGTCGTTCAAGCGTCGTGGAGCCGTCATCGGGCGGCTGTTGCGCCTGGCCATTGCGGTTGTGGTGTTGGTGGCCGCTTACGTGGCGTTCAACACGTGGCGGCACAGCTCGCGCCAGCTCGATGTGCCCGCTGTCACGCCGGTCGCAGTGGACGGGCCGGCCGCTGCGGCGCACCTGGCCGAAGCCGTACGCGCACGCACCGTATCGAGCGCGGCCGATGCGCAACTGAACGCCGATCAGTTCCGCCAGTTGCACGCCATGCTCGAGGCGCGCTATCCCAAGGCACATGCCGTGCTGCAGCGTGAGCAAGTGGGCGACTTTGCGTTGCTCTACACCTGGAAGGGCTCCGACCCGTCGCTAAAGCCCGTCATGCTGATGGCGCACCAAGACGTCGTGCCCATCGCCCCCGGCACCGAAGGCGACTGGACCCAGCCGCCCTTTGACGGCGTGGTGAAAGACGGCATGGTCTGGGGCCGTGGCGCGTGGGACGACAAGGGCAACCTGATCTCGCAGATGGAGGCCATCGAGTTGCTGGCCGCGAGTGGTTTCAAACCGCGCCGCACCATCCACCTGGCCTTTGGCGCCGATGAGGAAGTGGGCGGCGAGCGCGGTGCCAAGCAGATCGCCGCGCTGCTCAAGTCGCGCGGTGAGCGTCTCGACTTCGTGATCGACGAAGGCCTGTTGATTACCGAAGGCGTGCTGCCGGGGCTCACCAAACCAGCGGCGCTGATCGGCGTGGCAGAGAAGGGCTTTCTCTCAGTGCAACTCAAGGTCGGGGCCACGCCGGGGCATTCGTCGATGCCGCCGCCGCACGGGCAGAGCGCCATCGCCATGATGAGCGCCACGCTCAAGCGGCTGGATGACGATCAATTGCCCGCCGGCATTCGCGGTGTTGCACAGGAGATGTTTGCAACGCTAGCGCCAGAGATGCAGGGTTTCAGCCGCGTGGCGCTGTCCAACCTGTGGCTGTTCGGGCCGCTGGTGCAGAAGCAGCTGGAAGCGTCGGCCAGTTCCAACGCCATGCTGCGCACCACCACTGCGCTGACCATCGTGCAGGCCGGCAACAAGGACAACGTGCTGCCCGGCCGCGCCGAGGCGACGGTCAACTTCCGTCTGCTACCCGGCGACACCATCGCCTCCGTTACCGCGCACGTCGAAGATGCCGCCAAGGCGGCCGCGCCCAACGGCAAGTTCGAACTGAGCCGGCTGCCCGGTTCGAGCGAGGCCTCGCCGGTGTCGCCCACGCAATCGGCGTCGTATCAGTTGATCAACAAGACGGTGCGCGAGCTGTTTCCGGGCACGGTCGTGGCGCCCGGGCTGATGATCGGGGCGACCGATTCGCGCCACATGATCGAGATTGCCGACCATGTCTATCGGTTCTCGCCGGTGCGCGCCAAGCCGGAAGACTTGCCGCGCTTTCACGGCACCAACGAGCGGATCACCGAGGCCAACCTGGTGGAGCTGATCCGGTTCTACCACCGGTTGGTGCAGCAGGCAGCCGGGGCTTGATGTCAGTGCGAGGCCGCCAGCAGCGTGTCGATGTGCGCGTCGTTGGTGGCTTCGGGGCGGCGCAGTTGCGTGCTGCGGCTGCCGTCTACTGAGATGGCTGTGTCGCCGTGCACGGTCACGCGGCGTACCAGGCGCGGCTGGTTGCCGTAATCGTTGATGGCGTAGTGCTGCGTGGCACGGTTGTCCCAGATGGCGACGTCGTGCTGGCGCCATTGCCAGCGCACGGTGTTGTCGAGCCGCGTCACGCGATTCTGCAGTAACTCGAACAGCCGCGTCGATTCGCTGCCCGCCACGCCGGTGAAGCGCTTGACGAAGTGGCCGAGCAGCAGGGCGCGTTCGCTGGTCTCGGGGTGCACGTGCACCACCGGGTGCGAGGCTTCATATACCGAGGCGGTAAATACCTCGTGGTGATGCCGCAGGCGCGCACCGTCGATCTGCGTGCGCTCGGCGCCGTAGTCGTAATCGTTGGTGTGCACGGCCCAGAGTTGCTCGGCAAGCTGCTTGAGCGGGTCGGGCAACAGCTCGTAGGCGCGGGCGGTGTTGGCCCAGACGGTGTCGCCGCCGTAAGCGGGAATCGTCACCGCGCGCAGGATCGATACCTTCGGAAACGCATCCAGAAACGTCACGTCGGTGTGCCAGGAATCGGCGCGGCCGCCGCCCTTTGACGCGTCGAGTTCAAACAGTTGCGTGCCGGTGGGCGCCGGCACGGTCGGGTGGGTGACGATGCGGCCGAAGCGCTTGCCGAAGGCCTGGTGCCGGTCGTCGTCCAGATGCTGCTGGTCGCGAAAGAACAACACCTTGTATTTGAGCAGCGCGGCATACAGGCTCGCGAACGCGTCTTCCGTCAGTTCCGCGCCAAGCTTGAGGTCGAGAACCTCCCCGCCGATGTGGCCGGCCACCCGGCGTACGCGCAGGGCGCCAAATGTGGGGTCGATGGCGGCGTTGTGGTCGTGTGGCATGGCGGCTCCGGCAGGAATGGCGATGGACCATGCTAGCCAGCCGGCGCCCAACGGAAAACGAACGGTTTGACATATCCAAATGCAGTTCTGTCCGTCATTGCACTGAACTGTTCGCGAAAGATGCTGAACAGTTCAGCCAAACTGTTCACAACTGTTCATGTCAACGGCTTGAACTGCCGCGCAAGATGGAACCGTGCCGATCCGCAGTCCCCATAAAAATCCACCACGAACCCCGGCACAGGAGTCTCAATCATGCGCGAAATCAGAATCTTCGAACTGGACCGGCCGGGCGTGCCGGTGAGCTGGCGGTCGGCACGGGCCCAAACCATCGCCGCACAAGCCGGGCTGTTGTGGGTCACGCAAGAGCATCAGCGGCAGGACATCTGGCTCAAGCCAGGCCAGTCGATCGACGTACCGGCGGGCGTGCGCTTCTGGCTCTCCGGTGAACCGGTCGAAGGTACGCCGGCGCGCTTTGCCGTGACCGAAGACATCAACGCCCCGCGCCGCCTGCTGCGCTTCATCGGTCTGCTGGTGGTGGCTGCGTATCGGCAGATTCTGCGTGACGACGGGCAGGATGCTGCGCGTACGCCGTCGGCACAGCGGATTGGCACCTAAGCCGTGCGTCAAGCCGGAAACACGAGCCGGAACTCGGTCCGCCCACCCGGCGGGCTGCTGGCCTGCACGCTACCGCCGTGCAGGTCCATGATGGTCTTGACGATAGCCAATCCCAGGCCAGTGGACTGGCTTGATTGCGCACCAGACTGCGCCCGCGAGGGGTCGCCCCGATAGAACCGCTCGAACAGAAGCGGCAGGGCGGGGGCCGGAATGCCTGCCCCGGGGTTGCCCACGGTAATTGCGATGCCCTGCGGCATCAACTCGATCGCTACGTCGATGCGCGCTCCGGCGGGCGTGTGACGTAGCGCGTTGTCGAGCAGGTTGTTGATCGCCCGGCGCAGCAACGTGGCATCCGCGCGCAGTTGCGCATCGCCGCGCACGTCGATGGTGATGTCACGATCAGCCGCCACTGCCTCGAAGTAGTCGACCAGCACTTGCACCTCGTGGCGCGCATCCAGCGGCGCGATGGACAGCGCCACACGGGCATGGTCGGCGCGTGCCAGGAACAGCATGTCTTCGATCATGTGCGACAGGCGCGCGTATTCCTCCAGGTTGGATTCGAGCACGCTGCGGTATTCCTCGACCGTGCGCGGGTGGGCGAGCGTGACTTCTGTCTGGCCTACCAGGTTGGCCAGCGGCGTGCGGAAATCATGCGCCAGGTCTGCCGAGAACTGCGAGAGCCGCGCAAAGCCATCCTGCAGGCGCGTGAGCATGGCGTTGAGTGAAGCCAGCAAGTCGGCCAACTCACGCGGCGCCCCCTGCAGCGTGAGACGCGTATCGAGCTGGCTCGGCACCACGGCCGCTGCCTGATTGCCGATGCGTGCCAACCCGCGCAGCGTGCCGCGCACGAGCAGCAGGCTCAGCAGCGCCACCGCAGCCACACCGCCAAGCACTGCAAACACGATGTGGCGCTGGTACTTGGTGAGCAGTGCTGCACGGCTGTCGCCATCCTGCGCCACCAGCACGATGACTTTTGCGGTGTTCTGCCCCAGCCATGCCTCCGCGGCTACGGCGCGCGATGCCATGCCGGTCATCGACATCCAAGTCTGTACGGAAGACTCCGACGGCGGCACTGCAGCCGGTATCACGCGCGGCATCGTCACCTGTTCGCCCTCGGGGTTCACCTCAACCAGCGTGCGGCCTTCGGGCGTGGCAATGCGCAGGATCAACCCATCGTGGCCCGACACCACATCGGTGTAGCGGTGCGCGGTGCGCGCCAGATCGTCGGCGTTGAGCGCCTCGCTGGCCAGGTGGCGCAACTGCGTGATCTTGCCGAGCAGCATCGCATCGTCAGCCACGCGCAGTTGCGCGTTGAGCGCGAAGTACAGATACGTGCCGGCTGCCGTGAGCGTGACCGATGCCACCACCACAAACGCCAGCACGAGCCTGCCGGCAAGCGACGCGGGCCAGCGCATCAGCGGCCTCATCAGCGATCCACCGCGTCCAGCACGTAGCCCATGCCGCGCAACGTGTGGATCAGCTTGTGCTCGAATGGGTCGTCCACCTTGGCGCGCAGCCGCCGGATCGACACATCCACCACGTTGGTGTTGCTGTCGAAATTCACATCCCACACCTGAGAGGCGATCAGCGAGCGCGATAGCACCTCGCCCGCGCGGCGTGCCAGCAGATGCAGCAGCGCGTATTCCTTGGCGGTCAGGTCGATGCGTTGTCCTGCACGCGTCACGCGGCGCTTGATCGTGTCGATCGTCAGGTCGGCAATTTCGAGGATCTCGCTTTCGCGCAGCGGGCCGCGCCGCAGAATGGTGCGCACGCGCGCCACCAACTCGGCAAAGGCGAAGGGTTTGACGAGGTAGTCGTCCGCGCCCAGTTCGAGGCCTTTCAGGCGGTCGGCCAGTTCGTCGCGTGCGGTCAGGCACAGCACCGGCGTGCTCTTGCGGCGGCGCAGTTCCTGCAGCACCTGCCAGCCGTCCATGCCCGGCAGCATGACGTCCAGCACGATCAGGTCGTAGTCATGCTCCATGGCCTGGAACAGACCATCGGGGCCCGTGCGGGCAAGGTCAGCCACAAAGCCGGATTCCGTCAGGCCCTTGAGCAGGTAGTCGCCCGCTTTGGGCTCGTCTTCAACAATCAGCAGTCGCATGATGAAAAGTGGCGTGCGCTTGATGCATCCGCCAGTGCCGCCACGATATGCCAAAACCCCAGATGGCGGCACAAAGATGACAAGTTTGTCATCTTCGAGTCATGCCCGCGTGGTGCACCGCTCCCTAGACTGGCCCCACTGACATCGCCCCCCTTTCCTGTTTGCTGATGTCAGGCCTTTTGAAGGAGATTCTCATGGCGATTCGATTCCAACGTGTGCTTCCCCTGGCTGCACTGGCCGCAATGCTGGCAACCGGCACGGCTGTGGCCGCGCAAGACAATCACGATGCCTGCTGCGCTCCGCAGATCAAATCGATGTCCGCACCGCTGGCCAAGGCCGGCGCGCGTGACCCGTACACCGATGGCGCCAAGTCCGGTACGCGTGACCCCTACACCGATGGCGGCAAAACCGGCGCCCGCGATCCTTACACGGACGGTGCAGCGCAAGCGGTGCTCGATGCCCGCGTCGGCGCTCGCGACCCTTACACCGATGGGAGCCTGAGCAGCCCGCGCAGCCCGGATCCGTACACCGACGGCGCGATTGCGTAATGCCTCGCTTCCAGCGCGCCGGGGCGGCTCTCATCTGCCTTTTGGCTGCCCCGTTGGCCACCGCAGCGGTGACTGACCCCGTCGCTCCGGTGGCGCTTTCTATGCCCGGCGGGCCTGCGGCTGCGTCATCCGAACGCGTGACGCTGCAGCAAGCCGTTGAACGCGCGGTGCAGTCGCATCCGGCGCTGGCCGCAGCGGGCTATGAAGTGGCCGCCAGTGAAGGGGCGCTCGATCAGGCCCGCCGGCTGCGCAATCCCGAAGCCGCCTTCACGACAGAAGACGTTCGCCGCGACCGAGCCACGATGACGGCGCAACTGAATATCCCATTGGAACTGGGCGGCAAGCGCGGTGCACGCACGCGCGCTGCAGAAATCGCCCGAGACGCCACGGCGCAAGATGCCACCGTGCTGCAGGCCGAGTTGCGTGCGGATGTCGCGCGGGCCTTTTTCGATTTGGTGATTGCGCAGGAGCGCCTGGGGCTCGCGCAGGCGTCGGATGCATTGGCCGCCCAGGCTGAATCCGCAGCCGCGCGTCGCGTGCAGGCGGGCAAGGTGTCACCGGTGGAGCAGACCAAGGCTGGCGTGGCACGTGCCAGTGCTGCCATCGAACTGCGTGACGCGAAAGCTGAGTTGCTGGTCGCCCAGCGCGCATTGGCGGCCTTCTGGGGCATCGCTTCCATCGCGCCCGAAGCCGACGGTAGTGCGGAGACGTTGCCCGTCGTGCCGCCCGAAGCGCGGCAAGCCACTGGCACCCTGGAAAACACGCCCCGCGCCATCCGCGCCCGTCTGGAGATCGACCGGCGCCAAGCGCTCGCCAACGTGGAGCGCAGCAAGCGCGTGCCCGACGTGACGCTCACGGTGGGCGCCAAGCGCGACAGCGCCGCGAACAACAACATGGCGGTGCTCGGCATTGCCGTGCCTTTGCCGCTGTTCGACCGCAACCAGGGCAGCCAGCTCGAAGCACAGCGTTTGGCCGACAAGGCGTTTGAAGACTATCGCGCCCTGCAGCTTGAGCAGAACGCCACGCTTGCGCAGGACGTGGCGCGGCTCGACGCGGCCCGCGCCGCCGTGCAGTCGCTGCGGCAAGACGTGTTGCCCGGTGCGCAGCGCGCGTATGACGCCGCACGCATTGGCTTTGATGCCGGCAAATTCAATTTCCTCGATGTGCTGGACGCCCAGCGCACGCTGTTCCAGGCGCGCGCGCAATACCTGGCCGCGCTGTCCCGCGCGCATCAGGCGGCCGCCGGTATCGATCGCATCCTCGGCCGGTAGTGCGGCCTCTTTCTTTCTGCTGACATGACACTTCCACCGCAACAACGGCGCGCCATCGCGCTCATCGTCGTGCTTGGGGCGCTGGCCGCTGCCGGGCTGTGGTTCGGCATGGGTGCGCGCCAGGCTGCGACGTCCGAGGCCGAGGCGGCACCTGCACCGGCCGCCACCGAGCAGGCCGAGGCGTCCCACGCCGAAACGCTTGCCATGACGGCCGACGCCATCGCCAATGCAAAGATCGGCGTGGAAACCGTAGGTGCCGCCGAGCTGCGAACAGAGGTTGTCCTGCCCGGCGAAATTCGCCTGAACGAAGATCGCACCGCGCACGTGGTGCCGCGCGTGGCGGGCGTCGCCGAGAAGGTAGCGGTGGAGCTGGGCCAACCGGTGGCACGCGGCCAACTGCTGGCCGTGCTGTCCAGCCCCGCGCTGTCGGATCAACGCAGCGAACTACAGGCGGCCCAGCAACGCCTTGCACTCGCGCAGGAAACGCACGCGCGCGAAAAGCGCTTGTGGGAGCAAGGCATTGCCGCCGAACAGGATTACCAGCAGGCGCGTACATCGCTACAGGAAGCCCGCATTGCGGCGGACAACGCCCGCCAGAAGCTGACGGCCATTGGTGCCGCACCGGCGGGTTCAGCGTTGAATCGCTTCGAGCTGCGTGCGCCGTTTGATGGCGTGGTGGTCGCCAAGCATTTGTCGCAGGGCGAAGCGGTGCAGGCAGAAACGGCCGTCTTTACCGTGGCTGATCTGCGCACCGTGTGGGCGGATTTCTCCGTTACTGCCAAGGATCTGGAGGCGGTCACCGCCAACGCGTTGGCCACCGTGCGCGCCACGGCCACCGGCACCGCTGTGCAAGGCAAGGTCTCGTACGTTGGCGCCTTGCTGGGCGAGCTGACCCGCACCGCGCCCGCCCGCGTGACGCTCGACAACCCCAAGCTGGCATGGCGCCCGGGCATGTTCGTCAACGTGTCGGTTGAATCGGGACGTGTGCAGGTGCCCGTGGCGGTGCGCGCCGATGCCGTGCAGACCGTGGATGACAAGCCATCGGTATTCGTGCCCGTGCCGACCGGCTTTGAAGTGCGTCCCGTCAAGACAGGCCGCACTGACGGTACCTGGACGGAAATCCTGGATGGCCTTCCCGCCGGCACGCACTACGCCGCAGCCAACAGCTACGTGCTGAAGGCCGAAGCCGGCAAGTCCGCCGACCACGGCCACTAAAAGGAGGCGCCATGTTTGAACGCCTCTTGCGCACCGTCATCGCGCAGCGCTGGCTGGTGCTGCTGGCCGTGCTGGCCGCCGCCGCGTTCGGCGCGTACAGCTACACGCGCCTGTCCATCGATGCGGTGCCTGACATCACCAACGTGCAGGTGCAGATCAACACCCCGGCACCGGGCTATTCGCCGTTGGAGACCGAGCAGCGCATCACCTATGCGCTGGAAACTGCCATGGCCGGCTTGCCGAAGCTGGAGCAGACGCGCTCGCTCTCGCGCTACGGCCTGTCGCAGGTGACGGTGATCTTCAAGGAAGGCACCGACATCTACTTCGCGCGCCAACTGGTGAGCGAGCGCCTGCAGGCTGCGAAGGAGCAGTTGCCCGATGGCATTTCGCCAAGCATGGGGCCCGTTTCCACTGGCCTGGGCGAAATCTACCTGTGGACGGTGGAGGCCGATGCCAACGCACGCAAGCCCGACGGCACTGTCTACACCCCCGCAGATTTGCGCGAGTTGCAGGACTGGGTGATCCGTCCGCAGATCCGCAACGTGCCGGGCGTGACGGAAGTCAACACCATCGGTGGCTTCGCAAAGGAATTCCTGGTGGCAACAAGCCCGGAACGCTTGGCTTCGTACAAGCTCACCTTGGCCGATGTGGTGGCAGCGCTTGAGCGCAACAATGCAAACATCGGCGCCGGTTATATCGAGCGCAAGGGCGAGCAATACCTTGTGCGCGCGCCCGGGCAGTTGCGCGATGCGGCGGACATTGGCAACGTGGTGCTCGCCAGCCCCAACGGCACGCCGGTGCGCTTGCGTGACGTCGCCACCATCGAAAGCGGCAGCGAGCTGCGCACGGGCGCCGCCACCAGCAACGGGCGCGAGGTGGTGCTTGGCACGGCGTTTCTGTTGATGGGTGAGAACAGCCGCACCGTTTCGCAGGCCGTGGACAAGCGCATGCTGGAAATTCGCAAGACGCTGCCGGCGGGCATTCGCGTGGAGTCCGTGTACGACCGTACGGTGCTCGTCGACAAGGCCATCGCCACGGTCAAGAAAAACCTGCTGGAAGGCGCCATTTTGGTGATGGCGGTGCTGTTCCTCTTCCTGGGCAACCTGCGTGCAGCCGTGTTGACGGCGTTGGTGATTCCGCTGTCGATGCTGATGACGTTCAGCGGCATGGTGTCGGCCAAGGTGAGCGCCAACCTGATGAGTCTTGGCGCGCTGGACTTCGGCATCATCGTTGACGGCGCCGTGGTGATCGTCGAGAACTGCGTGCGGCGCCTTGCGCATGCGCAGGAATCGCGCGGTCGGCCGCTCACGCGCGCCGAGCGTTTCGATGAGGTGTTTGAAGCGGCCCGCGAGGCACGCCGCCCACTGCTGTATGGCCAGCTCATCATCATGGTGGTTTACCTGCCGATCTTTGCGCTCTCGGGTGTAGAGGGCAAGATGTTCCACCCGATGGCGATCACGGTGGTGCTGGCCTTGGCGGCGGCCATGATCCTCTCCATCACGTTTGTGCCGGCGGCCGTGGCCTTGTTCATTGGCGAGCGCGTGGCCGAGAAAGAGAACCGCCTGATGGGTTGGGCGCGCCGCATGTACGCGCCGTTGCTCGAACGCGTCTTGGCCGCGCCGGCCGTGGTTTTGACGTTTGCAGCGGTGGCCGTATCGGTCTCGCTGGTGGCGGCCACCCGCCTGGGCGCGGAGTTTGTCCCCAACCTGAACGAGGGCGATTTTTCCATTCAGGCGATGCGCGTGCCGGGCACGGGCCTCGCGCAATCGCTGGACATGCAGATGCAGATCGAGCGCGCGCTCAAGGCGAAGTTTCCCGAGATCGAGCGTGTCTTCGCGCGCACCGGCACGGCGGAAGTCGCGACCGACGTGATGCCGCCTAGCATCTCCGACGGCTACATCATGCTCAAGCCCGAGCGTGACTGGCCCGCCGGCCCCGATGGCAAACGCCGCAACCGTGACCAATTGCTGGCCGACATTCGTGCCACGGTGGAAGCACTGCCCGGCAATGCATACGAGTTCTCACAGCCGATTCAGTTGCGCTTCAACGAACTGATCTCCGGCGTTCGCAGCGATGTGGCGGTCAAGCTCTTCGGCGACGACATGGGCGTGCTGGAAGCGCAGGCCAGGATGATCGCAGCGCAGCTCGGCAAGCTGACAGGCGCAACGGAAGTGAAGATCGAACAGACCGGCGGACTGCCTTTCCTGAACGTCGACATCGATCGTGACAAGGCTGCACGCTACGGCCTCTCCATCGGGGCGATTCAGGACACGGTGTCCGCGGCCATCGGCGGCAAGGATGCGGGCACGGTATTCCAGGGCGACCGTCGTTTCGGCATTGTCGTGCGCCTGCCTGAAACCTCACGCAGCGACCCGGCTGCGCTGGGCCGCTTGCCGTTGGCGTTGCCGAACGGTCAGGGCTACGTGCCGCTGTCGGATGTCGCCACGCTCAATGAAGTCACGGGCCCCAACCAAGTCAGCCGCGAAGATGGCAAGCGCCGCATCGTCGTCAGTGCCAATGTGCGCGGGCGCGACATTGCCTCCTTCGTTGAAGAAGCGCAGGCAGTGCTCGATGCGCAGGTGCGTCTGCCGGCTGGTTACTGGATGGCGTGGGGCGGGCAGTTCGAGCAGTTGCAGTCGGCTACCGAGCGCCTGCAGATCGTGGTGCCGCTGGCGCTGGCCATGGTGCTCACGCTGCTGTTCATGATGTTCGGCAACCTGAAGGATGGTTTGCTCGTGTTCTCGGGCATTCCGTTCGCACTGTCGGGCGGGATTCTGGCGCTGGCGCTGCGCGGCATTCCGCTGTCGATTTCAGCGGCGGTGGGTTTCATCGCGCTGTCGGGCGTGGCGGTGCTCAACGGGCTGGTGATGCTGAGCTTTATCCGCAGCCTGCGCGAGAGCGGCCAGTCGGTCGACGAGGCGGTGCGTGAGGGTGCGCTCACACGCTTGCGCCCCGTGCTGATGACGGCACTAGTGGCGTCGCTCGGTTTCGTGCCGATGGCGCTGGCAACCGGCACGGGCGCGGAGGTGCAGCGTCCCCTGGCGACGGTGGTGATCGGGGGGATTCTGTCGTCGACGGCGCTGACGCTGCTGGTGCTGCCGGTGCTGTACCGGCTGGCCTATCGGCGGGAGGATGGGCGAGAAGGCGCCACGGCGCAGGCAGATTCGGCAGTGCCGTCCGCTGCGCCGTGACGGCGGTGCTTATTCCGCTTGCAGTGCGGCGATGATCTTTTCGGCGTGGGCCTTGAGCTTGTCGCTGTCGGCCTGCACGCGGGCGTGCGGTTGCAGCGGGGTATCGCTGTAGCGCGGCAGCACGTGAAAGTGGACGTGCGGCACCGTCTGCCCGGCAGCGCTGCCATTGAGCTGGAAGACCGCGATACCCGGCGGCGTAAACGCAGCACGCACGGCGCGCGCCAGCTTGCGCGTGGTGCGGATGGCGGCCGACGCGGCATCGTCCGACAGGTCGAACAGCTCGGCCGCGCCTTCCTTGGGCAGCACGAGCACGTGACCGTCGGCTTGCGGCATGATGTCCATGAAAGCGATGGTGTGGTCGTCTTCGTACACCTTGATGCAAGGCAGTTCGCCGCGCAGGATCTTGGCGAAGATGTTCTGGTTGTCGTAAGTCGCGTCAGGCATGGGTGTCTCCAGTAAGCGGGAAATGCACGGGAAAGCGCTGCGCGAAAGTATATAGGCGACCGGCGGCGACGCGCGTGGCGCAGGTTTGGCACAGATCAAGCCGGCCTGTCGTCAACCGACAGCGGCGCAGCCACGTGTTCTAGCGGCTTGCGTTCGGCAGCCGTCCCCCAGCAAGCCTGCACAGCGGCAGCAAGCAGCATCAGCACCGCGCCGAATGCGTAGCCACCGAACACGGCACCGCGCGAGTGCGTATCGATCAGCCAGCCGAACAGCGCAGGCCCGGCCACGCCGCCAAGCCCCGTGCCCACGGCATAGAACAGCGCGATGGCCAGCGCGCGCACCTCCAGCGGAAAGGTTTCGCTCACCGTCAGGTACGCCGAGCTGGCGGCGGCCGACGCAAAGAAGAACACCACGGTCCACGCGATGGTCTGCGTGGTGCCATCCAGCACACCCGCCTTGAACAGCACGCCACTTGCCAGCAAGAGCACCCCGCTGATGGCGTAGGTCGCGGCAATCATCGTGCGCCGGCCGACCACGTCAAACAGCCGCCCAAGCAGCAGCGGCCCAAGAAAATTGCCCAGCGCGAACGGCAGCAGGTATGTACCGACCTTCGTTGCGGGCACGTCATAGAAATCCGTCAGCACCAGCGCGTAGGTGAAGAAAATCGCGTTGTAGAAAAACGCCTGCGCCGCCATCAGCGCGAGGCCCACCAGCGCGCGTTGCCGGTGCTGCACGAACAGCACGCGTGCGACTTCCATCAAGCGTGGATGGCCGCGGCGGCGCATGCGCAATGCGGGCAGCGGAGCGGTATCGAAGCGATGGCCGCGTGTGGCGATTTCGCTTTCGATGTTCTGCACGATGGTCTGCGCTTCTTCGTGCCGGCCGCGCGTGATGAGCCAGCGTGGGCTTTCCGGAATCCAGAAACGCATCACCAGAATGATGAGCCCCAGCAGGGCGCCGATGAAGAAGCACAGCCGCCAGCCGGTATCGATGCTCATGTGCGCTGGGTCCAGCAGCCACAACGATGCACCTGCGCCCAACGCGGCACCGATCCAGAACGTGCCGTTGATGGCGAGGTCGGTCCAGCCGCGCACGCGTGCCGGCGTCAGTTCCTGAATGGTCGAGTTGATGGCCGCGTATTCGCCACCGATGCCTGCGCCTGTGAGCACGCGAAAGACGACGAGGCTGGCGAAGCTCCACGAAAATGCCGTGGCCAGCGTGGCCAGGATGTAGACGCCCAACGTGATGAAGAACAGCTTGCGGCGGCCCAGTCGATCCGTCATCCAGCCGAACAGCAGTGCGCCGAACACCGCACCGACCAGGTAGGCGCTGCTGGCAATGCCTACCTGCGCGTTGGTGAGATGCAGCGTGGGGCTTTGCTTGAGCGCGCCGGCCACGGCGCCGGCCAGCGTCACCTCCAGGCCGTCGAGCAACCATGTAATGCCCAGCGCAATGACCACGCGCGTGTGAAAGCGGCTCCACGGCAGGCGATCGAGCCGGCCGGGCAGGTCGGATGTATGAAAGGCTGGCGATTCGGGCATCGCGGCGCACTCAAAGTCGAATGCGCTCGATGCAGCACGATTTATTCCCGCGACGGCGCCGCCGAACCTTCAGACGGTGCGCCCGCGAGCAGTGTGTCTTCAAAGAAGCGGCGGCGCGCGTCCTTGTCGGGTTTGCTGCCCTGGTGCCAGAGCGTGGCCTCCGATAGCTGGTAGGCGTACAGCATGAAGGCGCGCGCCTTGGCGTCCTTGCGCGCAAAGCCGATCGCCTGGAAATGCTGGACGTAATAGTCCATACGATGCTCGTCGACGGCTTCGACAGCCTCTTGCGCCATCGGGTCGCGCCGCGCCCACGCACGGATGGCAAATTCGATCATGGCCGTGCGGCGGGCACTGCGTCCGCGAAACGGCAGCGCGAGCAGATCGCGCACGAGCCCCTGCACCGACGGGTTTTGCCGCTCCAGCTTGGGACCCACGCGCGTGCGCTCGCTCCAGTCCTGCAATACCTGGTGCAGCAGGTCGTCGCGGTTCTTGAAGTGCCAGTAGAAGCTGCCGCGCGTAACGTCCAACTGCTTGGCGAGCACGTCCACGCGCACGGCATCAATGCTCTTTGTCACGAGCAGATCGGTGGCGGCGCGCACCCAGTCGTCAGGCGTGAGCTGTGCACGCGGCGCGGCGGGGGAGGCGGAATCGGCATCGACTGCGACGGCTTCGTCGTGTTCGTCGATCTGCGGGGATGACTTTGGCATGAAGGCGGATTCTAGCCCCGCTGACGAGGCTGTCCAGCGCTTAAATCGTGCTGAGGCCCCCAGGTTTGCGCGGGTTGACACGGCAACAAACGCACTCCTACCATGCACATACGTTTGTGTATGGAAGGATCGAGCTACCGTAAGCCTTGGTTTGCGGTTTAGTGCAAGAACCATGCTCGACGATGCCTTCTGCACGGCGTCAAACGATAAGACATCAGGAGACATTTGCATGAAGGCATTCCGACTCGCGCTGTGCGCGGCGGCAGCAGTTGGCACATTCGCGGGCGCATTTTGCCCGAGCACCGTCCACGCCGAGACCGTCAAGATCGCGTGGATCGATCCGCTATCCGGGCTGATGGGGGCGCTTGGCCAGAACCAGCTGCGCAGCTGGCAATACGCGGCCGATCTGGCCAACCAGCAGAACTGGAGCGGCAACGGCACCAAGTTTGAAGTGGTTGGCTTTGACAACAAGGTTTCGCCGCAAGAGAGCCTGACGATCCTCAAGCAGATCACCGACCAGGGCATCCGCTACGTCGCGCAGGGCGACGGCTCCAGCGTGGGCATGGCGCTGCAGGACGCCATCGCCAAGTACAACGACCGCAATCCGGGCAAAGAGATCATCTATCTCAACTACGCCGCGGTCGATCCGGACATGACGAACAACAAGTGCAACTACTGGCACTTCCGTCTGGACGCCAACTCCGACATGAAGATGGAGGCCCTGACGAGCTATCTCGCCAAGGACCAGAACATCAAGAAGGTCTATCTTCTGAACCAGAACTATTCGTTCGGCCACCAGGTGGCGCGCGCGGCCAAGGAATACCTCAAGCGCAAGCGTCCGGACATCCAGGTGGTGGGGGAAGATCTGCACCCGCTCGCGCAGGTGAAGGACTTCTCGCCGTATGTCGCGAAGATTCGTGCTTCCGGCGCCGATACGGTCATCACCGGCAACTGGGGGAGCGATCTGGCACTGCTGATCCGCGCATCGAAGGATGCGGGGCTGACCACCAATTTCTATACGTACTACGCAGGCACCACCGGTGTGCCCACGGCGATGGGGGCCTCCGGCGCAGACCGCGTGAAGGTCATCAGCTACTTCGCGCCGAACGACGGCAACCCGAAGACGAGCGCCGTGCTCGACGGCTTTAAGAAGAAGTACAACGACGACTTCTTCAACGCTGATGTCTACACCGGCATCGCCTTCCTGGCAAAGGCCATCAAGACCAGCGGTTCTGCCGAGCCTGCCAAGGTGGCCAAGGTGATGGAAGGCATGACGGTCGATGGCCTCAATGGCCCGATCGAAATGCGCAAGACCGACCACCAGGCGCAGCAGACGCTGTACGTGACCACCTGGGTGAAGGCCGACGGCAAAAAGATCAAGTACGACCAGGAAAACACCGGCTATGGCTGGCGTACCGACGTCACGCTGGAACCGCACCTTGCGGCCCAGCCGACGTCGTGCCAGATGAAGCGTCCGGCGTCGTAACCGCGTGATCGTGGTGTTCCCGGCCTAGACCGGGGACACCACCCCCGTGCCCGCCAGGTGCCCACGGGCGTTCTCTAGAAAGCGATCCACCGTGGCCTGCACCGATTCCGGCGACCAGCCGGCAATGTGCGGCGTCAGCACGACCTGCTCCAGATCCAGCAGCCCGGCCGGCGGCTTGGGCTCGCTCTCATACACATCCAGCCCCGCGCCCCCCAGCTTGCCTGAGCGGATGGCCGCTTCCAGCGCCGCCGTATCCACCACGCTGCCGCGCGCGATGTTGACCACGTAGCCGTTCGGGCCCAGCGCTTCCAGGATCGTCTGGTTGACGAGGTGCTTGGTCTGCGCGCCGCCCGGCGTGGCAACGATCAGAAAGTCGGCCCACTCGGCCATGTCCTTGAGCGCGTCGAAGTAGCGGTACGACACCCCGTCGCGTGGCTTGCGGTTGTGATAACCGATCTGCATGTCGAAGCCCGCAGCACGGCGTGCGATCTGCAGCCCGATGGTGCCCAGACCAACGATGCCCAGGCGCTTGCTGCAAACACCCGGTTGCAGCGGAATGTCGTCGCGCCAGACGCCATTGCGTGTGGATCGATCCAGCTTGGGAATCCCTCGCACGGTGGCCAGCAGCAAGCCAAAGGCGTGGTCGGCCACGCAGGCGTCGTTGGTGCCGGCGCCGTTGGCAACCGCTACGCCACGGGCGCGGGCGGCCTCCACATCGATGTTCTCGTAGCCAGCGCCCAGCGCGCAGGCCAGTTCCAGCTTGGGCATCGCGGCAATTTCCGCTCCGGTCAGGCCCGTCGAGCCATTGGTCAGCACGATGCGAACTGCTTGCCCGTCGCGCGCGATGGCGGCATCGCGTTCGGCGCGGGTCGGTGCATGGATGACGTGAAAATGTTCAGCGATCTGCGCCACGTTATCGGGCGTCATCGCAATGAGAAGCAGCAGGGTCGGTTGCATGGTCAGGAGAGGAGGCGGGCCGCATGAATGGGGCAAGGCCCCGTCGGCAAGGAGGTGCGTCGCACGGCGCTTGACGATGATAACGTGCGCCCCGCCGCCTTGCTGAAAGCTACGGCCGTCATGCGGTTACACCCCGTTACCGATGAGCGGGTTTGGTTGCACGGGTTTGTAGGGCTGCGGCATAGACTTTGCGGCAAGAGGCGCATGGCCGCAGGCCGCAGAGCAGGTCCGGCCCAGACGCCTTGTTCACAAGACGGGATTGATCATGCAAGCAACGAACAAGTCGGACCGTGCAGGGCGCGTAGCGCGTTGGGTGACAGTGGCCACATTGGCTGCCGTGGCAGCGGGGCTGACAGGCTGCGTGACGGCGCCGGCGTACCCCGGTTATGGCGCGGGCTATGGCGCGGGTTATGCCGCGGGCAGCAATGCTTACGGCAACAGCACCGGCCCGACCACCTACAGTAGCGGCTATGCCAGCGGGTACGACAACACGTATAACAACGGCTACGGCAGCTATGACCCGAACGCGCCGCAGCCCTATCCGCAGCAGCCGGCGCCGACCTATTCGCAGCCACAGCCGACTTACTCGCAACCGAACTATTCGCCGTATCCGAACAACGGCGATCAGTCTTATCAAGCGCCCGCGGATAACCGTTACGGCGTTGTTGAATACGTCGAGGCGGTGCCCGTGCGCGGCCAGTCGAGCGGCGTAGGTGCGGTACTCGGCGGTGTGGTGGGCGGCTTGCTTGGTCACCAGGTTGGTGGCGGCCGCGGCAACACCGTGGCCACCATCGGCGGCGCGGTGGCGGGCGCCATGGCGGGCAACGCCGTGGAAGGCAATACGGTGGTCGGCCAGACTTATCGCGTGACCATGCGGCTGAGCGACAACTCGCGCGTGACGCTCACGCAAAACAACCCGAACGGATTGCGCGTGGGTGATCGCGCCCGCATCGAAAACAACATAGCAGTGCCTTACTAGCCACATCCTGCATGGGGCCGCCCGCGTGGGCTTCAGAAACGGAGCGGGTCGGCCGATATAGCGGAGGCAATAACCCGCCGTGACTGCCATGCTCAATCGACTTTCCATCCGTTTCCGACTCAACGCAGCGCTGGCGCTGCTCGCTTTGCTGCTGGCGATTACCGGCACCATTGGCGTGATCGGGATGCGCGCCTCCGACGCGAATATCAATGAGGTCTACACCAATCAGCTCGCTTCGGCATCGCTGATGGGCAAGGCGCAGCTGAATGCAGCGATCGTGCGTACGACGCTTGATCGGGCGGTCTTCCATCCGGATGCGGCCGACGTGCCGGCCATCATCGAAAAGGCCAACGCTTACCGCGCCAAGTCTGAGGGGGCGTGGAAGCAATACAAGGCGCTGCCCATGAACGCGGAGGAAGCACGCCTGGCCGCCGACGTTGAAGCCAAGCGCACAGCGTTGTTCCGCGATGGCGTCGAACCGCTGATGAGCGCCCTGCGCGCGCACGATACCGCCGCCGCAGATAAGGTGGTCATGACCATCATCCCGCCGCAGTTCGTGGCACTGTCTGCTGCGGTGGACGCACTGGATCGCAGCCAGGCTGAGCAGGCCAAGACCGCCTACGAAGGCGCGGTCGCCCGCTCGCACGCGTTTCTGATGCTGATCGTTGGCGCCATCGTGCTGGGCATTGCTGCGGCACTGGGCTGCGCATTCGGTCTGCACCGCGCGATTTCGGTGCCGCTGTCGAAGATGCTGGGCCACTTCAGCGCGATCTCGAACGGCAACCTGACCGAGCGCATTACCGTCAGCAGTAAGGACGAAATGGGCGCGCTCACGCAAGGTCTCATTGACATGCAGCACGGGCTGATCCGGACCATCGTGACGATGCGCGGCGGCAGCGAATCCATCGCCAGCGCCACCAAGCAGATTGCGGCCGGCAACATGGATCTGTCGCAACGCACGGAAGAACAGGCCTCGTCGCTGGAAGAAACTGCGTCGAGCATGGAAGAGCTGACCAGCATCGTGCGCCAGAACGCCGACAACGCACGCCAGGCCAGCCAGCTTGCGGGCAACGCGTCGGATATCGCCGTCAAGGGCGGTGAGGTGGTGGGCCGCGTGATCGAGACGATGTCGGGCATCAACGACAGCAGCAAGAAGATCGCCGACATCATCGGCGTGATTGAAGGCATTGCGTTTCAGACCAACATCCTCGCGTTGAATGCGGCGGTGGAAGCCGCTCGCGCTGGCGAACAGGGGCGCGGTTTTGCGGTGGTGGCGGGTGAGGTGCGCAGCCTGGCGCAGCGCTCGGCCACGGCGGCCAAGGAGATCAAGGAGTTGATCAGCGATTCGGTTGGCCGCGTTGAGAACGGCTCGACGCTGGTGACCGAAGCTGGCGCGGTGATTGACGAAGTGGTTGTGGCAGTCAAGCGCGTGACCGACATCATGGGCGAAATCAGTTCCGCATCGGACGAACAAAGCGCCGGTATCGAGCAAGTCAACCAGGCCGTCACACAGATGGACGAGGTGACCCAGCAGAACGCCGCGCTGGTGGAAGAGGCAGCGGCTGCTGCGCAATCGCTGGAAGAGCAGGCCGGCGTGCTGCGTGAAGCGGTGGCGTCGTTCCGCCTGCCGGCGGCCGGTGCTCACGCTGAGCCCGTGATGGCGCCCGTGGCCGCAAAGGCGGCGCCCGCTGCGTCGGCTACATCGGCCGCATTGACCGTTTCCAGCCCGGTCGCTAAACCGGTTGCACGCAGACCTGCCGTGGCGACGGCGCGTGCGGCCGGCAAGCGCCCCGCTGCGCCGGTCAAGTCGGCCGCTGTGCCAGTTCAAAGCGCGAAGGTAGCGCCTGCCGTGGCAGCCGAACCCAAACCTGGCAAGCTTGCCTTGGCTGCGGCCTCCAGCGATGCCGACGACTGGGAACAGTTCTGACGCACAAGCCGACACACTCCTCCCAACAAGCCGCGCCCTGAGCGCGGCTTTGTGTTTCAGCGCTGTAACCGATTTGCTGGATTGCTTGGGCCGATGTTGTCAGCCCGGGCTGCGATTCGCGCAGCAACGTCGCGCGCGCGTGGCAAGACAACCCGGCCGGTACGCCTGCGGCCTGCCGTTCGTCATGCCGATCCTTTGCGCATAAGGCTTCGCAACCCGCCCCATGTTGCGCACCGCCGCGCATGGGGCAACATCCCACCGTGCCTGTCAGACGGGCTGCCTGCTCGCCTAACCCAAACACCCTGCACTTGACCGTTCAACGCCTCCGTCATTCGTAGGGAGGCCTTGTACGCTGCCCGGACGACTGTCCCACCCCATCGGATGGCGTTGCATGCCGTGGCGTTGATATTGCTCCCCTCACCGCCCGCGTCTTGCGTTCACCCATGCAACAACCCGGCGCACCCGGCACGTGTCTGAAGGCGTATGTGGTGCGTTGCACCGCATAACCGTGCGCCTCGGCGGGCGTTGGTATGGTCCTCGCGTTCCTCCTCGCGGGAAGCAGGCTAGAGGGCGACGCATCCACCCGATCGACAGCAGGTAAGCGGGACGGATGCCACGGCGCAACGCAGTTGCGCCGGACGTCGAAGAAGACCTTTGGGGGAAGCATGAGTGCCACAGCGCAAGGCGGGGGGTACGCCGGACACTGGCGACGCGCCCGTAGGGTGGGAGCAGGGGAGCAGCCATGAGCGATCTGCCATGGGAGCTTTACCTGGCATTGCTCAATACCTTGACGGTGGCGACCACGCTCGTCATCTTCATCAGCACCGCCGACGATTTCTTCCTGGATGCCTTCTACTGGGTGCGGGAGCTGTGGCTCTGGCCGCAGCGCGGGCGCACGCCGGTCACGATCTCGGCGCAATCGCTGCGCGAGCGCGAAGAGCAATGGCTCGCCATCATGGTGCCGGCGTGGAAGGAGTACGACGTCATCGCCAAGATGGTCGAGAACACTCTGGCGACGATGGAGTACACGCGCTTCATCATCTTTGCCGGCGCGTACCGCAACGATGCGGAGACCACCACCGAAGTCGAGCGCATGGTGCGCCGCTATCCCGGCCGCGTGGTGCGCGCAGCCGTCACGCACGATGGCCCGACGTGCAAGGCCGACTGCCTGAACACCATCATCCAGACCATCATCCGGCACGAGGCAGGCCACGGCATCCGCTTTGCCGGCGTGATCATGCATGACTGTGAAGACGTGATCCACCCGCTGGAGCTGAAGTACTTCAACTACTTCATCCGCGATCAGGATCTCGTGCAGTTGCCGGTGCTATCGCTTGAGCGCAAGTGGTACGAGTGGGTGGCCGGTACGTACATGGATGACTTTTCCGAGACGCACCAGAAAGACCTGGTGGCGCGCCAGGCACTGACCGGCACGGTGCCTGGGGCCGGTGTTGCGCTGTGCTACAGCCGCCGCGCGATCGAAGCGGTGATGAAGGTGCGCGGCGATTCTCCGTTCAACACCAGCACGCTCACCGAAGACTACGACTTCAGTTTCCGACTGCGGGAACTCGGCATGCGTGAAGCATTCGTGCATTTCCCGATCTGCGAGAACGCAGAACCGGCTGAAGACGCCCAGGGCAAGACACGCACACGCTGGCGCTTTGGGCGGCGCAAGGGCGCACGCCCGCAACTGCTGGCCACGCGCGAGTACTTTCCGAGCACGTTCCGCACGGCGTACCGCCAGCGCGCGCGCTGGGTGCTCGGCATTGCGTTCCAGGGTTGGTTGCAGATGGGCTGGAACGGCAACCTCATCACCCGCTACATGTTCTTCCGGGACCGCAAGGGCGTGCTGACGGCGCTATTCTCGATCCTGGCCTACGTGCTGTCGCTGAACTATCTGGCGCTGGCAGCGTTGATGTCAAAAGGCTTGGTCACCATTCCGGACGGCACTTTCGTGGTCGGCAGCATCTGGATGCAGGATCTGCTGGCTGTGAATGCGGCGCTGCTCGTCAATCGGCTGGCGCAGCGCGTGTACTTTGTCGGGCGGCTCAACGGCCCGCTGCAAGGCGTGCTGTGTTTGCCCAGGCTGGTGGTGAACAACTTCATCAACTTTTTCTCGGTATGCCGCGCGTGGAAGATCTTCCTGATCTACTGCCTGACCGGCAAGCCTATCGCCTGGGACAAGACGCAGCACACCTATCTGTCGAACGACGCACTGGGCCGTACGCGCTGCAAGCTGGGCGAGACGCTCATCAAGTGGGAAGTGCTCACGCAGGAGCAGTTGGATGCCGCACTCGCCATCCAGCGCCAAACCGGACGCCGGCTTGGGCAAGTGCTGATCGAGCAGGGCCTGGTGACGCCCGACACGCTGGCCGATGCGCTGGCCGAGCAGGTCGACCTGCCGCGCGTGAGCCTGACCAACGTCGTGCTCGGTGCGCTTGCCGATTGCCTGCCGCGTGACTTGGCAGTACGGCATCACGTGGTGCCGTTCTCGATTGGCGAAGACGGCTCGCTCAACATCGCCGTGTCGGAGTTGCCCGACGGCGCAGTGCTGGAAGAGCTGGCCCATGCGGCCGGCCGCAAGGTCGCGTGCTTCATGGCGTGCGATCACGAAATGTCGGCCGAGCTGGCGCAGATGGCCGACCCCAACCGCCGTACCACGGTCGTGTTTGGCCCGGCGGCGCATTCGGCCATGCTGGCCGTCGAATCCATGACGGGCGCCGGCCCAGGTGTTGCAGCCGGCACGGCACCCGCACCCGAGGCTTCCACCATCCCCCCGATTCCTGTGCCGCCGGACCTGCCCCCTGGGCCAGACCCGCGGCCGAACCCATCTGTTGCGGGAGGTGTGGCATGACACACGAGAGAGTCAACCGTTTAACCGTGCGCCATCTGCGCTGGCCGATTGCTGCGGCAGTGTGGGCGTTGTGTCATGGCGTATCACTGGCAGAGCAGCCTGCGCCGTTGCAGCCCGATGCCTACTTTCGCGCCGATCGCGCTTATCACGCCATCGATGGCAACAAGCTCGACGATGCCGAAGCCGCCACGCGTGCGGCATTGGCCGTGCAGCCTGACAGCCTGCAACTGAACCTGCTGCTGCTGGATGTGCTCACCCGCAAGGGCCAGTTGGATGCGGCACGCGCGCAGGCCGATGCGTTGCTGCAGAAGTATCCCGACGAGCCACGCGTGTACGCCCAGCACGGGTTCCTGGCGCAGAAGGCCAACGACCCCGCCGTCGCTGAACGAGACTTTGCGCGCGCCGTGCAAGGCACCGACTGGACCGCGCAGGAGCAGCGCAACCTGCATCTGGCCTGGTCGGACAGCGCGTATTCCGCCAAGCATCCGCAGGCTGCCCTCGATGCGCTCAGCGGCATGAAGGACACCCCCGATGCCGACGTGCAAGTGCGTCTCGCGCAGTCACGCCTGCAATTGGGCGACCGGGATGGCGCAACCCAGGCTGCCACGCTGGCCGCCGAACACGCTACGGACCCGGCGCGCCAGCGCTACGCCAAGGCGCTGCTCGCCCAGGCGATGGCACCCGAAGCGCAGGCTGCGCCCACGTCCGCCAATGATCCGCGCGTGATCGGCCAGCGTGAGTTGAACGAGGCTTACAGCCATCTGCGTGCGCGTGACGACCGCGCTGCATTGGCAGCGTTCCAGCGCGGCTTCGCCACGGGCGAGGGTAACTGGACCCACTACGCCGATGCCGCCTACGCAGCAAAGCGCCTGGGCGACAACCCGACTGCCATCAAGCTCTTCCGAGAGAGCCTCGACCATGCCGACGCCGATGCCAAGAGCGACCGCGGTGGCAATGGAGACGACCGCCTTCCACCGGATCGCCGCTTCGGCTACCGGCGTGAAGTCGAGCAGATGCAGCGCACGTTCGGCATGGTTCTCTCTGGCGCGTATCAAACGTCTGCATTCGGTTTGCCCAACACGGTCAGCGTGGGGCAGGCTGGCGCAGAGGTGTACTGGCAACCGCCCGGTATCGGCTACCGCGACGGCAGCATCTTCCAGCTCTTCGTACGCGGCTACGACAGCGTGTACGACCGCAACGGCAACACGGGTCTGCCGACCGCGCAGGGCTCGGTGGGCGCACGCTACAAGCCGATCAAGGACATCAACCTGGTGTTCACCGCCGAGCGTCTCTTCCGCATCGGGCAACTGACCACCAACGATACTTTGCTGCGCATCGGCTTCTCGACCGACCAGGGGCTCGACCTGCAGGTCACCAAGCCGCGCTGGCAGACGTGGCAGGTGTTTGGCGAGGGCGCGTACTTCCTCAACCAGGGCCGCATGATCGTCAGCACGGAAATGCGCTACGGACACACGTGGTTACTTAACTCGATCAGCGATCGCCTGACGGTCTATCCGCATATCGTGCTGGCGGGCGATCACGACAACAAGGCGATCGATCAGCGGCTCGCACTGGGTGTCGGCCCAGGCATCAACTTCCGCTACTGGTTTCGCGAGTCGCACTACGCAGCGCCGGCCAGTTGGCTGGATTTGACCGTGCAATACCGCTTGCCATTGACGCACGCGGATCGAGCAAAGGGGGTGGTCGCGCGAGCCATTCTTTGGTTCTAAGTCAGTCCTGGATTCAAGCAGACCCCAGTCAGAGGTGTCGCAGATGAAACGTTTTTGACCGCCGAGGGAAACGGGTAACAAAGAGGAGTTGCAGCGGCATCCGAAGGATGGCGTCGCAGCGCCATGGCGAGTCAAAGCGGGACAGTTGGCACGGCCTTCGCTCAATGGCGAAGTCTGCGCCGACGTCAGAAGCGACACGTTCGTCGTCGCGCTTTTGCATGCGCCGATGCAGACGACTGGGGGGAATCATGACAGGGAAAATTTTGACCGTGTTCGGCACGCGCCCGGAGGCCATCAAGATGGCGCCGCTGGTGCAGGCATTGCAGGCCGAGGCAGGCTTTACCTCGGCGGTGTGCGTGAGCGCGCAGCACCGGCAGATGCTGGATCAAGTGCTGGAACTCTTCGGCATCGTGCCGGAGTTTGACCTCAACCTGATGCGGCCTGGGCAGACGTTATCCGACATCACGTCCAACGTGTTGGGCGGCATCGACGGCGTGCTCGATGCCTACAAGCCCGATGCCGTGCTCGTCCACGGCGACACGACGACCACGCTGGCGGCAAGCCTCGCGGCGTTCTACCGGCGCATTCCGGTCGGGCATGTGGAAGCAGGCTTGCGTACCGGCAACATCTGGTCGCCATGGCCGGAAGAGCTGAACCGGCGCGTCACCGATTCCGTGACGACCTGGCACTTCGCGCCCACGGCCGAATCGCGCCAGAACCTGCTGGACGAGGGCATCGACCCGGAGCAGGTCACGCTGACCGGCAACACCGTCATCGATGCGCTGCTGGCCGTGAAGCAGCGGCTGGACGACGACGCCACGCTGTCAGCCCAGATGGCGGCGCGCTATCCGTTCCTGGAGGCCGGGCGTCGGATGATCCTGGTGACGGGCCATCGCCGCGAGAACTTCGGCGAGCCGTTCGAGAACTTCTGCGTGGCGCTGCGCTTGCTGGCGGCGCGTCATCCGGATGTGCAGGTTGTGTATCCGGTGCACCTGAACCCGAACGTGCAGCAGCCGGTCAACGCCATCCTTTCCGGCCACGACAACGTTCACCTGATTGCGCCGCAGGACTACCTGCCGTTCGTCTACCTGATGGATCGGGCGTACCTGATCGTTACCGATTCCGGCGGCATTCAGGAAGAGGCGCCCGCGCTGGGCAAACCGGTGCTGGTGACGCGCGACACCACCGAGCGGCCGGAGGCCGTGGCATCGGGCACCGCGCGGCTGGTCGGCACCGATACGCAACGCATCGTCGATGAAGCAGAAACGCTGCTCAACAACGCCGCCGAATACGAGCGCATGGCGCAAGCCCACAACCCTTATGGCGACGGCCAGGCCTGCCGGCGCATTGTCGATGCGCTGAAGAAGGCCTTTGCCACGCAGCCGCAGAAGGTGGCGCGCGGTCCGCAACTCATTCGCAAACCGGCCACCGAGGCCGAAATCATCGATCTGGAAGCGGCGCGTGCCACCGCGCAAGGGTCGTCAACGCAGCACCGCCTGAACGGTTAGGAGGCTTTGATGAAAGCGAAGCAAATCGGGGGCGGCGTGTTGGTTGCCTCCGCACTTGTTGCCGGGTGGCTGATCGTGACGCCGCCGTGGGCTGGTGATGGCGGCGTACCCGCCATCGTGACCGGCGCGACGGGCCAGGGCAGCCCCAGTATCGACACAGACAAGAAAGCCCCAGCCCCCGCGTCGTCCAGGGCGACCGCCACGGCTGCGCCACCCATGCAGCCCACCGTTGTGGCAGCAGTCACACCCAGGCCCGTGACTGGAGGCGCGCGCGCCTACGGCTACGGCGTCATGGATGAGAACGGACAGGTCATTCCACCACCACGCACGGCAGTGATGACCGAAGTCCGCCCCGGCACGCCGGAAAACGAGACGGCAGGTACAGACCGTGGCCACGATCGTGGCCCCAACTTCAACCTCGGGCTCTACCGCCAAGCGGACGGCTCGTTCTATCGCCCATGATTGCCATGAGTCGGAGAGTCATCATGAAGACATTCCTACGTAAGTTCCTGTGCGCGCTCGTCTTTGCGGGCGGCCTGCTCGGCATCTCGCTGACAGCGCCAGCGCAGGCTGCCACCTGCACGATCGGGCTCGGGTCCATCTGCGTGACGGTGGCGGGAACGACAACCAGTACGCCAGCCCCGATGCTGGTGCTGTACGACGCCCCGCCAAACGACCAGTACACCAACCTGGGCAAGGCGTACGCGATCATGCTGTACAACCTGCTCGCGCACTTCAACACCACCATCACGATGCTGCCCGTGCAGAACTACACGGCTGGCATGACCGAGCAGTACACCGCCATCTTCTACATGGGGAGTTACTACAACAACCCCATACCGGCGGCGTTCCTGTCGGATGTGACCACCACGCAGAAGACCGTGGTCTGGTTCAAGTACAACCTGTGGGAACTTGCCTGGAACACGGCGTATCCGTTCACCTCGCGTTACGGCATCAATTTTGTCGGTCTGCGCGGCATGAACGCGGCACCGTCGGCCACTACACCAAATCCGGGGTTCTTCGATACGGTGTCGTACAAGAGCCAGACCATGACCAAGTACTACGCCTTCAATGCCACGACCGGCGCCATCAGCGCTGATCCGGACATTGGCGTGACCTCGGTGGCTGATCCCACCAAGGCGAGCAGTGTGGTGACGATCACCAATTCCGTTACGCAGGAGACCGCCCCGTACATCATGCACTCGGGCAACTTCTGGTACGTGGCCGACATGCCGTTCTCATATATCGGCCCACGCGACCGCTACCTGGCGATGTGCGACATGCTGCATGACATCCTGGGTACCAATGCGCCCACCCTGCACCGCGCGCTGGTGCGCCTGGAAGATGTCAACGCCACCAACACCGTGAAGTCCATCAACACGCTGACGGACTATCTGTACAGCTTGAAGATTCCGTTCTCGATCGCCACCATCCCGCTGTACACGGACCCGAACGGCGTCTACAACGGCGGCGTGTCGCAGACGATCCACCTGGTCAACGCGACGGGGCTCAAATCAGCGCTCAACCATGCGTTGCCACGTGGCGGGAAGATCCTGATGCACGGCTACACGCACCAGTACAGCAACATCCCGAACCTTATCAACGCGGTCAGCGCGAACGACTTCGAGTTCTGGCTCGCTACGCAGAACCGGCCTGTGAACGAAGATTCAACGCAATGGGCAGCAGGGCGATTGTCTTCCGGGCTGCTGGAGTTCCAGCTCAATGGCTACGCGCCGTTCGCCTGGGAGGCGCCGCACTATCAATCGTCTCCGCTGTCGATCAAGGCGGTGCCGCAGTACTTCAAGAACACCTATCAGCGCGTGGTGTATTACACGTCGGATAACCCGCAGACCTTGAACTCGACCACCGCAGGACATGATTTTTCGGTTGGCCAGTTCTTCCCCTACATCATTCAGAAGGACTACTACAACCAGCGCATCATTCCGGAAAACCTGGGCAACGTGGAATACAACATCTGCAATATCGATCCGTCGTCATGCCTGACGTACACCGCACAGGACATCCTGACCAACGCGACGTATGCACAGGTGGTACGCGACGGCTTTGCCTCGTTCTTCTTCCATCCGTTCTGGCTGGAGCCCGATCTTGGCACGCCGGGCTATACCGACTTCCAGACCATCATCACAGGTATCACCAGCATGGGGTACACCTGGGTTGACGCGAGCACGGTGAAGTGACGATGTGCCGGATGCGCTTGTTACTGGCGACTGTCATGCTGGCATTGAGCGCATCCTCTGAAGCCGCAGGGTCGGTGGGCGCCATGCCCGCCGGCCCTGTGCCGTTGTATGGCGTGACGGTTGACGCTGTGGACAACGTGCCTGCCGTGGTGGACGCGCTGTCGCACCTCTCGCGCACGCCCACGGTGCGCGTCGTCTTTGATGAAGGCATGGACGCGCCGCATTACGTTGGGGCGGTGGCCGCCATCCGGGACGTCGCGTATGTGATGGGCGAACTGGTGGATTCCTCCACACTCAAGCAATACACCACACCGCAACTGCGCGAGCGTGCTGCCGCTTACCTGCACACGCTCGGCAGCAATGTCGACGTCTGGGAAATCGGCAACGAGATCAACGGCGAGTGGACCGGCCCCACACGCGACGTGATCGACAAGACCATGGCGGCCTATGAAGTCATCAGAGCCGGTGGCGGCCGCACGGCGCTCACGCTGTACTACAACGAGGGCTGCGCCGAGCAGCCGTCACGCGCGATGTTCGAGTGGGTGCAACGTAATGTGCCGCTGCGCTTGCGCGATGGGCTCGACTACGTCTTCATCAGCTTCTATGAAGACGATTGCAAGATCGCGCCGCCCGATTGGAACGCAGTGTTCACCAGGCTAGGCGGACTGTTTCCGCACGCCGCTTTGGGGTTTGGAGAAGTCGGGACGCGGCATGCCGTACGCAAGCCGGCGCTCGTCGCGCACTACTACGGGCTCGCGGTCACGCATCCTCGCTTTGTCGGCGGCTACTTCTGGTGGTACTTCCGGCAAGACATGGTGCCGCGCTCAAGGCCGCTATGGCGCAGCCTCGATGCGGCGTTCCTGAGCATGCCCGTGGCGGTCAGCCGCTAGCTCGCGCGCTGACGCGTTGGGTGTTAGCCGTTGATTTGCGGTCTGCCAGGTCTTCGGGTTCAACCGGCTCGCCGTCACGACGCACCAGCTGGATCGTGCGCGTGGGCAGCGCGAACGAGGTACCGAGATTCTCCAGCCCTTCCAGGATCGTCAGGTTGATGCGTTGCTGAATGTCCATGTACAGGTTGAAGTCCGGATCGGTCACGAAATACACGACCTCGAAGTTCAGAGCGTTCTCGCCAAACTCCTTGAAGTGCGCGCGATCAAACCGCGTGTTGCCGGCGGCTTCCACCGCACGGCGCACGATTTCCGGAATTTTCTGCAGCTGCGCGGCGCGCGCATCGTAGGTCACCCCGAAGGTGAAGACGATGCGTCGTTCCGACATCCGTTTGTAATTGTGAATCGTGCTCTTGAGCAGCGCCGTGTTGGAAGCGATGATCTCTTCGCCCGACAGGCTGCGGATGCGTGTGGTCTTGAGGCCCACGTGCTGCACCGTGCCGGCAATCGATTCGAAGACGATGAAGTCTCCGATCTCGAACGGCTTATCCAGCCCGATGGCGAGCGAGGCAAACAGGTCACTCAGGATGCTTTGCACCGCCAGCGCCACCGCCACGCCGCCCACACCCAGGCTGGCAACGAAGGCCGTGATGTTGACGCCCACGTTGGCCAGAATGGCCAGCAGCAGCATTGACCACAGCGCAAACCGCAGCACCCACGCGGTCATTGATGTGATCACGGGGTTGCGCGTGGCGTGGGTCTGCGTCGACAGCCGGTCACGCGCCCATAGCTTCACGCCGCGATTGAGCCACAGGGCAATCTGGAAACCGATGATGACGAACCAGATGTGGTCGAGCTTGTTGGCAATGCGCGTTGGCAGATCGATGAAGTACGAACCTGCGAGCAATGCGGCCAGCGCAATGAACACCGGATGCGTATCGCGTAGCACCGCCGTGACGAGAATGTCGAAGCGGTAGCCCGTCCGGCGGGCACGCGCGTCAAACCGGTTGCAGATCAGGTGCAAGACGCTGGACAGCAACACATATGCAGCGATTACTGTCAATGCGGCGGCGGCCCAATCGCGGGCCGGCACGCGCAGGAAGGTGTGGGCGTTGAGCCACTCCATGGACATCTCCGTGCAGATAACACGGATGCTGCGCCGCACATAGCGTGCCTGCCCTTATTGCCGCAGCGTTGCCTTCGGCTCGGCGTCGGTCGGCACGCACACGCGGTTGCGACCCTGTCGCTTGGCTTCCATCAGGCCGAGATCGGCATCGGCCAAAAGGCGTGCCAGGTCTTGCCCGGGGCGCAGCGGTGCGGCGCCCACGCTCACTGTCAGCGGCCCCACGGGCGTTTGCGTGCCGGCCACCGCCGTCTTGAGCCTGTCCACCACGGCAAGCGCGCCGGTCAGGCCGCAGCCCGGCAGCAGCACAGCAAACTCGTCACCGCCCAGACGGCCGAACAGGTCAGCCGGGCGCAGCACGCCGGCCAGCGCATCAGACAGCGCGACGAGTGCCTCGTCGCCGGCGGCATGTCCCCACGTATCGTTGATGGATTTGAAGTGATCGACGTCGAGGTAGAGCGCGCACAGCGGCTCGGCATGATGTTGCGCACGTTCGACCGCAAAGGTGCCCAGTTCGAAGAAGCGTTGCCGCGCGAGCATACCGGTCAGGTGGTCGGTGTTGGCGCGATCGGCCAGGCTGCGTTCGGCCGCAAAGTGCCGCGCCATGGCGCGCAGCAGGTAGTGGTGAATGACGGCGGCCGCAGCAATGCAGATTGGCAGATAGAGCACCAGCCCCAGCCAGCCGTGGTGGATTGCTGTGGCGGGTTCTGGCGCGATCAGCAGGGCAACGATAGGCCCGGCCGTGCACAGCGCCATGGCGATGCAGAAATCGCGCCGGTTGAGCCACGCGGGGCTGGTGGCAAGCGGCATCAGATAGAACGCCGGCAGGACCCATTGGAGCCCTGCCTGATGGCCGAACGCGATGATGGCCACTTCCTCTGCCAGCAGGTGCGTGAGCGCCAGCAGCCCCCACATGCCGGTGTGCCGATACCGCTGTGCGACCACCACGATCGCCATCAGCAGCAGGAGCAGCGCGAGCAGCGGCCCCGGCCGGTGCAGCAGCCCGACCGACCAGCCCAGCACGATTGCGAAGGCGTAACCGAGCACGCCGCATTTGCTCAGCGCGATGATCATCGGCACAAAATGGCGCGCCTGATAGTCACGCGAGGGTGCGCGTGCGTCGGGCAGGTCGGAGGCGGTAGGCAGGTTCGCGCTCAAGGCAGGGCAAGAGAGACCCTCTGGCGCGACGGGATGATGCGGGCGCGGGCGGGGCCGAATTGCGCAACAAAGCGCGCATTCTAATGGCGGCAGGCAACCCCGTGCGCGGATTTTTAGTGGGGGGAATCCCGCAATGTGTGTCTCAGCCTGCCAGCACTTGCCACACCAGCCACACATTGGCGACGCTGATGACGATGAATAGCCCCCACGCCAGCCAAGACGTTAACCGACTGTTAACAAATACCCCCATCAGCGTGCGATCGCCCGTCATGCGGATCAGCGGAAGCATCGCAAACGGCAGTTGCAGGCCGAGCACCACCTGGCTGATGACAAGCAGTTTGCCGATGGCGTGGTCGCCCAGCATCGCCACGCCGATGAACGCGGGGATCAGCGCCAGTGCCCGCGTGATCAACCGCCGCTGCCAGCAGGGGATGCGCAAGTCGAGGAACCCCTCCATCAGGACCTGCCCCGCGATGGTGCCGGTAAAGGTCGAGCTTTGCCCCGCCGCCAGCAACGCGATGCCAAACAGCAGCCCGGCCAGCGCCGTTCCGACGATGGGCTCCAGCAGGTGGTAGGCGTCTTCGATGTCGGCCACGTTCTGATGGCCGTGCGCGTTGAATGCCGCTGCCGCCAAGATCAGGATCGCGCCGTTCACGAGCAGCGCGAGGCTCAGCGACGCGATGGTGTCCAGCCGCGACAGGCCGATTGCCTCGCGCTTGGCATCCTCGGTGTTCGCCGTCATGCGCGTCTGCACGATGGACGAGTGCAGGTACAGGTTGTGCGGCATCACCGTGGCGCCGAGGATGCCGATGGCCAGATACAGCGGCTCGCGCTGGCTCACGGCCTGCCACGAGGGCATCAACCCGGCCGCTACCGAAGGCCAGTGCGGCTTGATGAGCACGAGTTCAACGAAGTAGCACAGCCCAATCGTGAGAATGAGCCCCAGCACGATGGCTTCCAGTTGGCGAAAGTTTTTACCCTTCAGGCCCAGCACGATCAGCGTGTCCAGCGCGGTGAGCGCCACGCCCCAAAGGATCGGCACGCCCAGCAGCAGGTGGAAGGCCAGCGCGCAGCCCAGTACCTCAGCCAGGTCGCACGCAATGATGGACAGCTCTGCCAGCAGCCATTGCACGCGCAATGCGCCAGGCTGATAGCGGTCGCGAGAGGCGCGCGCCAGGTCCATGCCGGTGACGATGCCCAGTCGTGCCGACAGGCACTGCAGCACCATGGCCGCCAGGCTGGAGAGCACGACCACGAACAGCAACGCATAGCCGTAACGTGAACCGGCTTCAATGTCGGTCGCCCAGTTGCCCGGGTCCATATAGCCGACCGACACCAGCAGCCCCGGCCCCGCAAAGCGCAGCAGCTTCTTCCACAGCGGCAGGCCGGGCGGCACGGCGACGGTGCCGCGCACCTCGGATGGACAGAACGGCGCGGTGGCGGTCGTGGGCAGGCGGAACATGCGCGTGTGACTAAGGAAAACGCAATCGGAATTCCGGAATGATAGCTAAACGCCACGCTGCACGCCTGGAACCGCGCCCGATATGTGTTGGTGGGGCGACTTTCTCGTCACCTGTCTCCACACATTTAAGGCAAAGCTCAGTCCGTTGCGGTAGATTTCGAGCTTCGCCGGCGCCTGTTTCCACGCGCCGGTTGTCCGTTTACCGTCATTACCGCCGCCGAGACTCCCGCGCATGAACGCCATCCTCCTTATCGAAGACGATTTGCCGTTGGGCACGGCGCTGGCCCGCGCGCTGCGTCAGGCCGGCTACAACGCGACCTGGGTGCGCCGCCTGGTCGACGCGCAGAAATGGATCACCACCAACACCTTCGAAGCCATCGTGCTCGATCTCGGGTTGCCCGATGGTGAGGGCCATACCTTCCTGGAAGAACTGCGGGCCGCGCACAGCGACGTGCCTGTCATCATTGCCAGCGCGCGCGATGCGCTGTCGGAACGTCTCAAGGGGCTGGATTCCGGCGCGGATGACTTTCTCGTCAAGCCGTTCCCCGTGGATGAGCTCATCGCCCGCCTGCGCGCCGTGCTGCGTCGGCATGCGGGGCAGAGCACCAACCAGTGGAACGTCGGCAACCTGGTGGTGGAGCCCTCGCAGAAGCGCGTGACGCAAGAGGGCCAGGTCATCGAACTCACGCCGCGCGAATACCAACTGCTGCTTGAACTTGTGCGCCGCGCGCACCGCTGGGTGCCGCGCGAAACGCTCATGGACGCGCTCTACCGTGAGGGCGACAGCGTGAGCGCCAACGCGCTGGAAGTCGTCATCCACCACCTGCGCCGCAAGCTCGGCAACGAAACCATCCAGACCATTCGCGGTGTCGGCTACATGATCGGCGGCAACCGCGGGGCCGCCCAATGAAGCTGGCGGTTCCAGCCATCCTGCGGGTTCGCTCGCTGTCGTTCCGCCTGTATGTGCTGATCCTGCTCGCGCTGGTGTTGATGCTGCTGGTGCAGCTCGTCATCGCGCATCTGGAAATCTCGCGCACCAACAGCCGCCAGGTGGTGAGCGACCTGCGCATGTCGGCGCAGGCCTATGCGGACCTCACCACGCTCAACATGGACGACGTGCCGCGCCGCGAAGAATTCCTGCGCCGGCTCACCGACATCAAGCTGGGCCTGTCGCTGCCCAACATCCTGCCGGGCGAATTCCGCTACGTGCTGTGCGATCGTGCCGGCCACGTCATCACCGCCTTCCCCGGTGCCCCCACCATGCCGTGCGGCAAGGCGCACGACACCGTCGTCGAGATCATGCTGGAGGGCAAGCCGTGGCGCAGCTATACGGTCGACAGCGTCGACGGCAAGATCTCGGCCACCGTGGCGCAGCCCCTGACCGCGTACGAGCGCGCCATTCGCGACCTGTTCGAGGAGGTGGCGGTGGCGCTGGCCATTCTGGCGAGCGCGTTGATGGTGATGGTTGGTTGGGCAGCGCACCAGGGTCTCAAGCCGCTGCGCACGCTCACGCGCCAGGTTGAGGCGCGTGACTCTGCCGACCTCGACCCCGTGCAGAGCGTCGAGCACGCCGAGCTGAAACCGCTGGTCGATGCCTTGAACGGGCTGTTCGCGCGTGTGCGTCGCGGCATCGAGGCGGACCGCCGTTTCTTTGCCGATGCCGCGCACGAACTGCGCACGCCGCTAGCCGCCATTCAGGCGCAGGCGTATGTCGTGTCGCATTCCGATAGCGAAGACGATCGTTCTACCGCGCTGCGCGAGTTCGACCGCGGCATTTCACGCGCAACGCAGTCACTCGCCAAGCTGCTTGCCATTGCGCGGCTGGATGCGCGCCGCGTGGAGGCGCAGCTTGCCCAGGGCGCGTTGTCGGACCTGGCGGGCTGTGCACGCAGCGGCGTGATCCAGCAGGCCTCGCGCGCAGAGCGTCGCAACATCACGCTGTCGTACGACGGCGCCAACCAGGCGTGGGTGTCGGTGTCGCATGAAGACGCTGCGACGCTGGTGGAAAACGTACTCGACAACGCCGTGCGCGAAACGCCCAACGGCGGCGAGGTGCGCTTGGCCGTCAAGCGCATCGAGCAGGCGGGCGTGCCGATGGTCGAGCTGCGCATTGAAGACTCCGGCCCCGGTATCCCGCCCGACGAGCGCGATCGCGTATTCGAGCGTTTCTACCGTCCGCGCACCAGCCAGTCGCAGGGCAGCGGCCTGGGCTTGGCGATCGTGCGCCGTATCGTGGAATTGGGGAATGGCTCGGTGGCCATCGAAGACGGCCTCGCCCATGCGGACGGCAGAGGCTGCGCGATCGTGATCCGCCTGCCGGCGCTGGATTCCGCGCCCGAGCCGATCGAGCCCGACGATGCGCCTCCCGGCATGGCCGACACGCCCAGCCACTGATTGGCGCGCGCTGGCCGTGCCGTCCACCGGCCGCTGATCAGTAACCAACCGTGAAGCGCTGGCGCGGGTGCGCCGGCTTTTCGGTTTCGTCGAGGAAGGCGATGGCGTAGTCCTCCATCGAAATCCACGGCTTGCCATTGGCATCCACCAGCAGCGAATCCTTGCCGACGCGGAAGTGGCCCGTGCGCTCGCCCGGCTCGAAGATGGCCGACGGCGACACGAACGTCCAGTTCAGCTCGGTTTCTTTGCGCAGCGCGTTTAGGAAATCACGCCCGGCCGACGCCTCGTCAAAGTACTCCTTGGGGAACTGCGGCGTGTCGATCAGTGCCACGCCCGGGGCCACTTCCAGGCTGCCGGCGCCACCCACCACCAGCAGACGCGGCACGGCCGCCTTCTTCACCGCACCGACGATCTGGTCGGCGCTAGCCTGCAGAAAGCGCACCGTGCTGTAGGCCACATCGTTGCCAGCGAGTGCGGCCACGAGGCCAGCCTGGTCGGCCACATCCACATCTTTGGCGGTCAGCCCCGCACGTGCAGGCAGCTTGGACGCCGTGCGCGCAATGGCTGTCACCTGGTGGCCGCGGCGCAGTGCTTCGTCGATCAGGCGGGTGCCCACGCGCCCCGTGGCGCCGATGATTGCGATCTTCATAGTCAACTCCTTATGGAATGGTTTGAGCGGTTGAAACGTTATATGTAATTAATGCAGTTACATATAGGGGTAAAAAAATAGACCGACGTAGTGGCCTGGCTAGGCTCGACGGCGACGGCGTTGTGCGTGTCCCACCTCGTTGAGGATGCTGGCGATGGTTTGCGCGGCAAGCTCGGCTTCCAACGCGGCTTGCGCGCGCTCCGTCACGCGCTCCAGTACGCCCGTGATCTCGCGGCCGACCTCGCACGCCGGGTTGGGTGCATTCGGCGGCAGCGCAATCAGCACCGGAGATTCCACCACACGAAAGACGTCCAGCAGCGTGATGCGGTCTGCCGGTCGTGCCAGCGTGGCGCCGCCCATCGCGCCCATCTGCGAGGTGACAAAGCCGGCTTCAGCCAGCTGCGCCACCAGACGCCGGATGAGCGCTGGGTTGGTTCCCACGCTGCCCGCGATCAGCGACGACGGCACCGGCCCCTCCGCGCTGGCAAGCAGGGTGAGGATATGCACGGAGACGGCGAAGCGGCTGCTGGTGGACATGGTGGTGAATGCAAAAGTGTAACCATGGTAGATACACTTTGACGCGCGGTCAACCCCGTGGCACGCGTGCGCTTCAGAAGGCAGAGGCCAGTGCGGTGGCCCGTGCTTTGGCATCTGCCTTGGCGGCCGCCAGCACATCGGGCGTGGTGAGCGTGGGCGCTGCACTGATCTCGGCCACGTCTTCAATGCCCAGGAAGCGCAGCCAGCGGCGCAGATAAGGTTTCTGGAAATCGTCCGGCGATTCGCTCGCGCCTTCAGTGTGCGCGGCGTAAGCACCGGCGCTGGCGTAGATGAGGGCCGCCTTCTTGCCCGAGAGCAGCGCCTGATAGCCCGTCGCCGGCGACCAACTCCAGTTCTGCCCCGGCAGCGTCACCACATCAATGAAGTGCTTGAGCCGATAGGGCGCTCCAAAATTCCACATCGGTACAGAAAAGAGATAGTGGTCTGCCGCATTGAAGCGCTGCGACAGCGCCACCGCGCGCTGCCATTGCGCCTGCTGTTCCGCCGTGGCGTTCTGGGTGCGCAGGACCGCAAACTTGGCGCCGATCATGTCGGCGTCGAATTCGGGCAGGTCGATGTCGCTGCTCCACAAGTCGATCGTGTCGATCTCGTGGCCTGGGTGCGCGGTGCGGTAGGCGTCGAGAAACTGCTTTGCCACGTCGATGGAATGGGACAGCGCTTTCATGGGCGAGGCTTCGATATAGAGCAGGCGGGTCATGATGGGCTCCAGGTGCGGTCTTACGCCGCGTTGAAGAAATTGAGGCCGACGGTGCCTGCAATCACCAGCCCGATGCAGGCCAGGCGCGCGGGCTGCATGCTCTCGCCAAACAGCACGATGCCGAGCACGGTCACCCCCACCGAGCCGATGCCCGTCCAGACCGCATAGGCGGTGCCGGCGGGCAGGCCGCGCATGGCATGCGTGAGCAGGAAGACGCTGCCGAGCGCCGTCACGATGCCGAGCGCGCCGGGAATGGGGCGCGTCCACCCCTGCGCTAACTTGAGCGAGATCGCCATGGCGATCTCCACTGCGCCGGCTGCCAGCAGCCAAAGCCAGGCGGTTTGAAGCATGGAGCCTCCGGGGGAATGTCCGCTGCCCGGGCGGCAAGCGGATGCGTTGCGATGCACCCAGAGTAAGGACGGGACGACGCGGCAACAAGTACGCACCTGGAGGTAACCACTAGGAACGGTGCGGGTATGGCGCGTGGGCCATCGTCCCTCGTTGCGCATGTGCTTCACCCCGGCCGCGTTGCGGGGCGGCACGATTGGCGGTACGGTCACGCGTATCCCAATCGTGTTCCGGAGGCCCCATGGCGGACAACATGGCCCCGTCCTCATCTCCATCGCCGGAAGGCCGCCCTGAAGGCACCACTGGCGCTTGCCCTTCCACGCGCGCGCTGGAACTGGTGGCCGGCAAATGGGCGCTGCGCATCTTCCCGGCACTGGAAAACGGCCCCGTGCGCAACAACGAACTCCTGCGCCGCGTGGGCAACGGCATCTCGCAGAAAATGCTCACGCAAACACTGCGCGAGCTGGAAGCCAACGGCCTCATCCTGCGCACCATCTTCGACAGCGTTCCGCCGCACGTCGAATACCGGCTCAGCCCGCTGGGCGAATCCCTCAACCGCACGTTCGTCGGCTTGGACGACTGGGTGCGCGCGCATTGGCCCGAAATGGAACGGATTCGAAAAAGCCAGGTCGATTCCGATTGACATCTGCGCGATCTGCCGGACGTTGTGTGCAGATGCAGCATTTTTCCGATAGTATTCGGGGCCCATGTTTGTGACGACTCTCTTCTCTGCCTTGCCGACGTTGTCTCGCGCCACTGCGCGGGGCGTGCTGTCGCGCGTGCGCGGCGTACGTTGGATCGTCACGATCTGGTGCCTGTTGTTTACGGTCTCGGTGTTCTCGGCCACGCATTTCCCTGATGGCCAGGCTGCGGACGACGCGCTGGAAGCCATCGAAGCCGTGGTCGACGATATCCCGGGCGATGCACTGCCGGCAGCCAAATCCAACAAGGGTTTCGAGCGTGCCATCAAGGTCGCACTCGGCAAGGCGGTCAAGCAGCCCGGCCAGTGCTTCAGCGTTGAATATTGGGTTGCGCATGCATCCGATGCGCCCGACCTGCCCACGACCGGTGCCGCGGCCCCTGATCACCCCAGCGATGCGCCGGAACTCTGGCTGCCGCCGCCGCCCATGGCGTTGATGCCCGGCTTGCGTGTCGCGCGCGTCCGCGTCTCTCTTCCCCCGTTCCAGGCTGGCCCCACGCCGGCCCCCATGCTGCGTCCTCCCGCACGCGTCTGATCTCCGGCATTCGCCGGAAACCATCCCTTTGAGTTGCTAGTGCTGCGCCAACTGGTCTGCTGACCGGCTGGACGTTCGCGCTTGCCTGTTCTTCTTTTTCAGGATGATTTCGGATGTTGTCCAATCAGGATGCGGCCACCCCGCGCCCCGCCGCGGGTGCGCGCGCGTCGCGACGTGCTGTTCTTTCCGTTGTGCTGGCTGCAATGGCCGTCCACGCCAACGCCGCGCCCCCGGCGCCTTCGCCACGTGGTGCCCAGGCCGCCACCGCCCGGGCTGACGAGGCGCTCCCGCAGCCGCGCTACACCTTGCCGCAGTTGCTGGAGCTGGCCCGCGCCAACCACCCGGCGCTCGCCGCTTCGCAGGCCCAGGTGCAGGCTGCGCAGGCGGGCATCGCCACTGCGCGCGCTTGGCCCAACCCCGAGGTGGAAGCCATGGCCGGCCGCCAGCGTGCCCGCGTGCCGGGTGCGGCGGAAGGCCGCACGAATAGCGTGTCGATCACGCAAAAGCTCGATTTGCCGTGGCAGCGCGCCGCTCGCAAGCAAGCCGCCGATGCTGCGTACGAAGCGTCGCAGGCGACCGCCCGATCCCAGGCGCGCGATGTGGAAGCCGATCTCAAGCTGCGTTTCTACGACGTGGTGCGCCGCGAGGCCGAACAACGCAATGCGCGCGAAGACGTGACGCTGGTCGAGCAGATTCGCCGTGGCGTGGCTGTGCGAGTGGAAACCGGCGAAGCCCCGCGCTATGAACTCATCCGTGGCGACGCAGAGCTGCTCAACGCGCAGCGCAACGAACAGGCCGCCGCACTGCGTGTGCAACAGGCGCTGGCAGAACTGCGCCGCGCCGTGGGTGCCGATCTGCCGCTGACGTT
The DNA here is from genome assembly GCF_003290055.1 of Ralstonia sp. GX3-BWBA. Classification (NCBI taxonomy): domain Bacteria; kingdom Pseudomonadati; phylum Pseudomonadota; class Betaproteobacteria; order Burkholderiales; family Burkholderiaceae; genus Ralstonia; species Ralstonia sp. GX3-BWBA. The sequence goes on from NZ_QMKS01000020.1 coordinate 151,340, forward strand.
CGATGTCGATGCCGGAGCGGAGACGCCCTCCGTGGCGCATCTGCCGCCTCTGGCCGATCTGGTCAGTACGGTTCTCGCCACGCATCCGGAGCTGGAAGCCGACCGCGCCGCCGTGCGCGAGGCCGAGGCCCGCCTGGCGCACGAGCGCAGCCAGCGTTGGCCGTCGCTTGCGCTGCGCGGGTCGGTCGATCGTCAGCCCGACCTGCAGGACAGCCGCGTGGGTCTGGTGATGTCGATTCCGCTCTTTGACCGACGTGAAGGCCCGGTGGGCGAAGCCGTGGCCGCCCGTGAACGTGCTCGCGCCATGTTGCGCGACCGCGAGTTGCGTGTGCGCCAGGCGGTGGAATCCGCCTATCGCCAATACGAGATTGCGGAGTCGCAAGTCAGCGCGCTCGAATCCGGCGTCATCAAGCAGGCTGAATCGGCGCTGCGCGTGGCCGAAGCCGCATACCGCCACGGCGAGCGCGGGATTCTCGACTACCTCGACGCCCAGCGCGTTTTCCGCCAGGCACGTAACGACCTCATTGCCGCACGCGCCGACCTGCGCACCGCCGCCGTCGAACTCGACCGCCTGCGCCCGGAGGCCCAATGACACGCCCGATCTGCCGCGTTGCCTCCCGAACTTACGAATCCAGCCTCACCATGAACGCACCTTCTTCCTTCTCTTCTTCGATCCGGCTGGCCGGCGTTGCCCTGGCGGCGATGCTGTTGCTGGGCGCCTGCGGCAAAGACGCCGGCAACGATCCCAAGGCCGCGCCACAGGCCACCGACCCGAATCTCGTGGTTGCGCAACCCACGCTGGTGCAGCGCCTGAAGGTGGTGCCGGTCGGCAAGCAGCCGATTGCGGAACGCCTGCGGGTGCCGGGGCAGATCGCATTTGACGAACAACGCGTTGCCCGCATCGGTGCCACCGTCACGGGCCGCGTGACGGAGCTGGTTGCCACGCCTGGCCAGAGCGTCAAGGCGGGCGACATCCTGGCGCAATTGCACAGCACGGAGCTCGGTGCCGCGCAGCTCGGCTATCAGAAGGCCGCTGCGCAGCGCGACTTGCAGGTGCGTGCGTTGGAACGCGCCAAGCTGCTGCTGGCCGCCGACGTGATCGGCTCGGCTGAGCTGCAGAAGCGCAAGAGCGAACTGGCGATGGCCGATGCCGAAGTGCGCGCAGCCGTCGACCAATTGCGCGTGATGGGTGTGTCCCCTGGCACGCTGGCGAAGATGCGCACGGGCGGCATGTCGTCCATCTCGCCCGTGGTGGCCAGCATCAGCGGCACGGTGGTGGAGCGCAAGGTGACGCGCGGCCAGGTGGTGCAGCCGGCCGATGAGCTGTTCACCGTGGCCGATCTGTCGCGCGTGTGGGTGGTGGGCGAAGTGCCTGAGAACGCTGCCGCTGGCGTGCGCGCGGGCCAGGCCGTGGAGATCGACACCGGCGCGGGCGAGCGCATTGTGGGCAAGCTGATCTGGGTGTCGGACATTGTTGACCCGCAAACGCGTACCGTCACGGTGCGCACTGAAGTCGACAACGCAGAGCGCACGCTCAAGCCGTCGATGCTGGCCACGCTGATCATTCAGTCGCGCCCGGAAGAACGCGTGGTGGTGCCGACCTCCGCCGTGGTGCGTGAAGACAACCGCGACTACGTGTTCGTGCGCACCAGCAATACGAACTACCAGCTCACGCCGGTCAAGCTGGGCGATGAATCGAACGGCGTGCGCCCGGTCGTCTCCGGCGTGCAAGCCGGCCAGCCCATCGTCGTTGAAGGGGGCTTCCATCTGAACAACGAGCGCAAGCGCGCCGAGATGGAGGGCGCATGATCGACGCATTGATTCGCGGCGCGCTCAAGCAGCGGCTCGTGGTGGCCGTGATCGCCGCCGTGCTGCTGTTCTTCGGGTTTGACGCCGCACGCAAGCTCTCGCTTGACGCGTTTCCGGACGTGACCAACGTGCAGGTGCAGATCGCCACGGAAGCGCCGGGGCGCTCGCCCGAAGAGGTTGAACGCTTTGTGACCGTGCCGGTGGAGATGGCCATGACCGGCCTGCCGGCGCTCACGGAGATGCGTTCGCTCAACAAGCCGGGCCTGTCGCTCATCACGCTCGTCTTCACCGATGAGACCGACGTGTACTTCGCACGCCAGCTTGTGATGGAGCGATTGATCGAGGTGCAGTCCCGCATGCCCGCAGGCGTGACGCCGGTGCTCGGCCCCGTGTCTACGGGCCTGGGCGAGGTGTATCAATACACGCTCGACAAACCGGATGACGGCGACAAGGAGCTCTCGGTCGAGGAACTCACCCAGCGCCGTATCGCGCAGGACTGGGTGGTGCGTCCGCTGCTGCGTTCGATTCCGGGCGTGGCCGAGATCAACTCGCAGGGCGGCTATGAGAAGCAGTATCAGGTGCTCGTCAACCCGGAACGCCTGCGCCACCACAACGTGACGGTCAAGCAGGTGTTCGAGGCGCTGGCCGCCAACAACGCCAACTCCGGCGGTGGCGTGTTGCCGCACTTTGCCGAGCAATACCTGATCCGCGGCGTGGGCCTGGTGCGTGACACCAACGACATCGGCGCCATCGTGCTCAAGGAGGTCAACGGCACGCCGCTGACGATCCGCGATGTGGCTGAGGTGAAGATTGGCACGGCGGTGCGCGCGGGGGCGGTAGTCAAGAACGGCGTGACGGAATCTGTTGGTGGCGTCGTGATGATGATGCGCGGCGGCAACGCCAAGGAAGTCGTCGCCCGCATCCAGGATCGCGTCAAGGCGATCAACAACGACGGCATGCTGCCAGACGGCCTGAAGATCGTGCCGTACTACGAGCGCTCGGACTTGGTGGATTCGGCATTGCAGACCGTCATCAAGGTGCTGGCCGAAGGCGTGGTGCTGGTGGTGATCGTGCTGCTGCTGTTTCTGGGTGACATCCGTTCGTCGCTTATCGTGGTGGGCACGCTGATCCTCACACCGTTGCTGACGTTCATGGCGATGAACAAGCTCGGCATCTCGGCCAATTTGATGTCACTAGGCGGGTTGGCCATCGCCATCGGCTTGATGGTCGATGGCTCCGTGGTGGTGGTCGAGAACGCCTTTGCGCACCTGGCCAAGCCGCGCGACCCGAACGAGAGCCGCGCGCGCGTCATCCTGCATGCCGTGACGGAGGTGGCAACGCCCGTGATCTTTGGCGTGGGCATCATCATCCTGGTGTTCCTGCCGCTGATGACGCTGGAGGGCATGGAAGGCAAGATGTTTGCGCCGCTGGCCTTCACGATTGCCATTGCGCTGTTCTTCTCGCTGGTGCTGTCGCTGACGCTGACGCCGGTGCTGTCGTCGTATCTGCTCAAGCCCAAAGCGCACAAGCATGTGGAAGGTGAACACAGTGACGACCCACATGCCGAACACGACGCGCATGACACGTGGCTGATTCGCAAGATGAAGAAGCCGTATCTGCGGTTGCTGGAGCTGAGCCTGAACAACGGACATAAGACCGTCATCGTGGCGGTGGCGGTATTTCTCGCCACCGGCGCACTGATGCCGTTCCTGGGCACGGCGTTCATTCCCGAGATGAGGGAAGGCTCGGTGGTGCCTGGCATCAACCGTGCGCCGAACATCTCGCTGGAAGAGTCGATCCGCATGGAGATGGAAGCCATGCGCCTGGTGATGCAGGTGCCGGGCGTGAAGTCGGCGGTCTCGGGTGTGGGCCGTGGTGAATCGCCGGCAGATCCGCAGGGCCAGAATGAATCGACACCGATCGTGTCATTGAAACCTCGCGACGAATGGCCCAAGGGCTGGAATCAGGACGACATTGCCGAGGCGATGCGCAAGGCGCTGCAGGTGCTGCCCGGCGTGCAGATCGTCATGGCGCAGCCGATCTCCGACCGCGTGGATGAGATGGTGACCGGTGTGCGTTCCGATGTGGCCATCAAGGTGTTTGGCGACGACCTGAACACGCTGCGCGAAAAGGCCGAGGCGATTGCCAAGGTGGCGCAGGGCATCCAGGGCGCGCAGGACATGCGTGTCGAGCGCATTACCGGCCAGCAGTACCTGCAGATCGCAATCGACCGCCAGGCCATCGCGCGTCACGGCCTGAACGCGGCCGACGTGCACAACGTGATCGAAACCGCCATCGGCGGCAAGGAAGCGACGGAGGTCTTCGAAGGCGAGCGCCGCTTCAGCGCGGTGGTGCGCCTGCCGGAAGCGTATCGCGGCAGCGTGGAGGCCATCCGCAACCTGATCGTGGCCGCACCCAACGGGGCACAAGTGCCGTTGGAAAGCATCGCCCGCATTGATGTGACCGACGGCCCCGCGCAGATCAGCCGCGAACTGGGCAAGCGCCGCGTGGTGGTGGGCGTGAACGTGCGTGACCGCGATCTGGGCGGCTTCGTGGCCGAGCTGCAGTCAGCCGTGGCGCAGAAGGTCAAGCTGCCCGAGGGCTACTACCTGGAGTGGGGCGGCCAGTTCCAGAACATGGAACGCGCCATGGGCCACTTGAAGGTGATCGTGCCGATTACGGTGGCCGCCATCTTCTTCCTGCTCTTCCTGCTGTTCAACTCCGTGCGTTACGCCACGCTGATCATCCTGGTGCTGCCGTTTGCATCGGTGGGCGGGATCATCGGGCTGTTCGTCACGGGTGAATACCTGTCCGTGCCGGCATCGGTCGGCTTCGTGGCGCTATGGGGCATCGCGGTGCTCAATGGCGTGGTGCTGGTCAGCACGATCCGCAGCTTGCGCGAGCAGGGCATGTCGGTGGAGGAATCCGTGCGGCTGGGCTCGCGCATGCGCTTCCGCCCCGTGATGATGACGGCCACGGTGGCCATGCTGGGTTTGATCCCGTTCCTGTTTGCCACGGGGCCGGGCTCGGAAGTGCAACGGCCGCTGGCCATCGTCGTGATCGGCGGTCTGCTGACCTGCACGCTGCTCACGCTGGTGATGCTGCCCACGCTGTACAAATGGTTTGATGAGGAGTCGAAGGCATGAAGGAAATCCGCATCGTAGTGCGCCCGCAACTACTGGAACGCATGCATGAAGCGCTGCGCAGTTGCCCGGGCTTTCCGGGCATGGCGGTGGGTGAGGTGAACGCCTATCCACCGGCGGCTTCCCAGGCCGGCGCGCATTCCATCAAGGAGGACCTGACGGAGTTCGTGCCGCGCGTGCGCATCGAGATCGTTGCGTCGGATGCGCTGGCCAGCGTGCTGTTCGAGAGTGCCGTCAAGGTGCTGGAGCACGGCCAGACCGGCGACAGCGCCATCTGGATGACCGACGTGATGCAGGCCACTTTCCTGCATCGCACTGGTTGAGAATCGTGTAACGCGCGCATGAAAAACGGCGGACCCTGTCCGCCGTAAATCAGGAGCCAACGTTGCAACGGGCTGCTTCCCAACACACACGGGAAGCGGCCCGTTTGCTTTGGCGCTTACCGCTTGATGTCGGTCAGATGCTTCATGAGACCTTCGTAGCGGAACTTGTGGATCGGACGGTCCATCGACTGCATTTCCTGCAACTGCACCGCTTGCGGACGCAGCGATCCGGTCGGCGTCACAGCCTGGGCACGCAGCGTTGCAACAGCCGGCTGCATGTTCTGGATGCCGACGATCTGGTCATACAGCGCCTTGTCGATGATCTGCGCGTTGTACAGCTGCGTCGCATCGCCGGCGATGTTGGTCGTCGTCGCCTTGTTGGTGATGGTGCCGGCCTGCGCCAGCAGCGCGCTCCACAGCGTCGGGCTGTAGTTGGTCACGTAGTAGTCCAGGCCCGTCGGGTTCGCCAGCACGGCCGAGCACGTCGGCAGGGTGACCTGTGCGGTCTGCTGGTCCAGCACCACCGTTTGCGTCTGCGCCAGCCCATCGCCGTAGGCAATCGTGAGCGGGATGTTCCATTGATAGCCGGAATAGACGTTCTTGTTCGGGAACGCCTTCTGCGTGATCGTCAGCACGTTCTGGTTGGTGGCCGGGTTGCACTGCGCATCGATGCTGACCAGCGGCACGCCGGTCTGGCGCACAAAGCTGTCGCCTACCTTGCCGACGGGCTTGCCGCTGGCGGCTTCCAGCTCCGCCCACAGGCGCGGCGGCGTGCCATTGCCGAACTTGTACTTGTTCAGGTAGCTCTGCAGCCCCTTGCGCATGGCATCCTTGCCGACGTAATTCTCGATCATCTGCAAGACATGGCCGCCCTTGTTGTAGGCAAAGCGGTCGAGGAAGTCCATCGAGCCGGCGTCGCTCAGGTTGTGCTGTACCGGTACGGCGGTCGGCTGCAGGTCCAACGTGTAGACGCGCTGCTTGACGGCTGCATAGTCGGCCCAGGTGTTGCCCTGGAACTCGGGATGCAGCGCGATCTTGGTGACGTTCTCGAACCAGTTGGCGAAAGATTCGTTCAACCAGATGTCGTCCCACCAGTCCAGCGTGACGAGGTCGCCAAACCATTGGTGCGCCAGTTCATGCGACACCACAACGAACGAGCGCGCCTTGCCCATCGAGTGGACGGTTGTCGGTGCGCCATCGGGCGGCACCAGCACCTGGTCGGCAAACTCGAAGATGGCGCCCCAGTTCTCCATGCCGCCAAAGCCGGCATTCTTGTTGTCGTAGCTGTCGTTGGCGACGATGGTGTCCATCTTGTCGAACGGCAGTGGGATCTGGAAGTAGTTGTAATAGTGGTTCAGCGCTTCCTTCGTGAACTGCATGCCGGCCACCGCCGAGTGTGCCTCGCCAGGCGGCACCCACCAGCGCAGGCGCATGCTGCTGCCATCGAGCGGGTTGGTGAACTGGTCTTCCAGAATGTCGAACTTGCCGCCGCCGAAGAACAGGAGGTAAGCAGGCATCGACGGCGTCTTGGCAAACGACACCTGCTGATAGCCATCCGGTAGTTTGGTCGCGCCGGTCTGCCTGCCGTTGGCCACGGCCTTCCAGTCGCCCGGAATTTCGGCCGTCACCTCGAAGGTGTTGCGGAAGGCCGGCTCATCCCAGCTCGGGAACCACTCGCGCGCGAAGTTCGATTCGCCTTGCGTGACGATGGCGTCAGAGCTCTCGCCCGTTGCGGCCTGCAGGCCCAGCTTGAAGATGCCTTCAGCCTTGGTGAAGTTGATCGTGCCCGTCCATTCCATATGGAGCACGTAGTTGCCGGGCTTGATGTCTCCGGTCGGGTCGCGCAGATCGTAGAAGGCCCCTTGCGATTGCGGAATCGGCACCAGCACGCGCGATGCGCCGTTGCCCGAGGTGGGCGTGAGCGTCAGGCGCGAGGCGTCGAGCTTCAGGTCGCGCACGGCCAGCGTGACGGCGCCGGTCTGCTTGGTGACCTTGATCTCTACGTCGGCGCGGCCCGAGAAGCTGTTCAGGTCTGCGCTGGGGCGGAACCACAGCTTGTAGTTGACGGGCTTGATGTAGTCCGGCAGTTCCACCGGGGGCACCGATGCATCGACGGCCGGCGCCTGCGCATTGGTGTTGCCTGTATTGGTATTGCCCTGCTGCTGCGAGCCGTTTGCGTCCAGCTTGCCGCCGGCCGGGGTAAGCCCGTCATCTCCGCCGCCGCCGCACGCGGCCAGAATCAGCGCGGCCGCAGCCTGAGCCACAAGTGCCAGCTTGAACGAACGACGTGTCCGGGCGCTGTAGGCGCGTCCGGTGCGTGTCGTGGCCGTACGACGGTGGGTTGTCGAATCCCGCATTGCATTTCTCCTGAGGTGGAAACGAATCGGCGGCCCAGGGCTCAAAAGAAAATGGGGGGCAGGCCGCAGAATCGGGACAAGGAATTACCCGCTTCTTGCGCGGTGCAAATCACAGCCCGCGCACGGGATGCACGGATTCTGGAGGAAACGGCCTGCGAATCGAGACGAAGTTTTTTAAATCACGTGCAAGGGAAGACGCCGGGGAATTTGCAGTTTTTGGCATGCGCATACGCAAAGCTGCGGCCACTTCCCGGGGTGCTTGGTGACATCTGCAAAGCGCGTTGAAAAAATGAAATGCGTTTCTCGCTTCGTGAAAATATCTTAAAAATTGAAGCGGCTATTTTTACAACGCCAGATAAAGCAAAACTAAATGCGGGGCGGGATTGGAAATTCCCGTCGGGGAACTTTCTCGGTATTCGGCAAGGTATTGCGCTGCAGCAGCTGAGTGACGATCGCCTGCCTGGGGGTAATCCTTCCGGATGAGGCTGGTGCTGTGCGCGGTGTTACACAAAGCCGTTACGCTTGCAAGGTTTGCGAAGTGTTTTCTGTTTTCCGTAGAGCGATTCATGCAATCCGCGTCCGATAGCGTCAGCAGCCCGGCGGCTGTGGGTGTCAACCTGATCGATTTCTTCGATGTCACCCCCACGTCATTGTGGCTGGAGGATTACAGCGACCTGCACCGCCTCTTTGCCCAATGGCGTGCCGCCGGCGTGACCGATCTGCAGCGCTTTCTGGAAGAGGACGCATCACGCGTGGCGGCGTGTTCCGCCTGCATCAAGGTGCTGCGCGTGAACCGGCGCACGTTGTCCATGTACGCCGCGCCAGATGCCGAAACCCTCACCGCGCGCCTGGCCGACGTACTGCGCGACGACATGCTCGAAGCCCACGTGGGCGAACTCGTTCAGCTCTGGTCTGGCGAGCCGTCGTTCGAGAGCCGCAGCGTCAACTACACGCTCGATGGCCGCCGCCTCGATATCCTGCTCAAGGGCGTTGTCCTGCCCGATCACGACCAGCCGTGGGACCGCGTGCTGGTGGCCGTGGACGACATCACCGAACTCGAAGACGCCCGCCGCCGTGCCGCGGCCAGCCAGCTCTATGCGCGCGGCGTGTTCGAGCACGCGCCGGTGTCGCTGTGGGTGGAGAACTTCAGCACCATCAAGATGCTGCTGGACGAAGTGCGCATGCAGGGCATCACCGATTTCCGCACCTTTACCGACGTGCATCCCGAGTTTGTCGAGCGCTGCATGCAGGAGATCCAGGTGCTCGACGTCAACGGCTTCACGCTGGAGATGTTCAAGGCACGCAACCGCAACGACTTGCTTGCCCGTTTGCCGGAAATCTTTCGCGACGACATGCGCTCGCACTTTCGCGAGCAGTTGATCGACCTGTGGGAAGGCAGGCTCTTCCAGCAGCGCGAGGTGGTCAACTATGGGCTCGATGGCAACACGCTGAACATCCACCTGCAGTTCTCTGTCTTCCCCGGGCGCGAGAAGGATTGGGACATGGTGCTGCTGGCGCTGACCGACATCACCGCGCGCAAGAAGGCTGAGTCGTATCTCGAATATCTCGGCAAGCACGACGTGCTGACCAAGCTGAAGAACCGCTCGTTCTACGTAGACGAGATCAACCGGCTGGAGCGCAAGGGCCCGTTTCCGGTCACGGTCATCATGATCGACCTGAACGACTTGAAGCGCGTGAATGACCAACTCGGCCACGCCGCAGGCGACGCGCTGCTGCGCCGCGCCGGCGAGGTGCTCAGCAAGGCCATCGACAAGCCCGCACACGCCGCGCGCATTGGCGGCGATGAGTTTGCCGTGCTACTGCCCGGCGCCGACGCCCAGGCCGGTGCTGCGCTGGTGGAGAGCCTGCGCAAGCTGGTCGAACTCAACAACCAGTTCTATCCGGGCGCGGTGCTCGGCTTTTCCATGGGCTGCGCCACCTGCCACGAAGGCGGGCGTCTGGAAGAAACGCTGCGCGAAGCCGATGTCGCAATGTACGAAGACAAGCGGATCCAGCACGAAGGCGGACGCCCGGCATAACCGCGGCGCTCTGCGCGCGCTGTGCACCGATCCTGGGGCCCGAACGAGCTGGCCCCGGTGCTGATGCACTGACAGACTGCGCTCACACTGCCTTTCTTCAGAAGTCAGTCGGTGCAAAAAACCGTTCGTGCAGTTCTCCCAGCCCCAGCGTGCTGATCACCTCGTTCAGCCGCTCGGTCGGGCGGCGGCGCGGCAGGTCTTTGTACTGCGCGATGATCAACTCGTTCTTCATCGAGTGTTCCCACCCGACGAGTTCCGTCACGCTGACCTGATAGCCGTGCGCTTCAAGCTGCAGACAGCGCAGCACGTTGGTGACCTGGCTGCCGAATTCGCGCGTGTGCAGCGGGTGGCGCCAGATTTCCGTGAGCGCGTTGCCGAGCGACTTGCCCTTGTTCTTGCGCAGCACGCCGGCCACCTCCGCCTGGCAACACGGCACGAGCACGATGTATTGCGCGTGCTTTTCAAGCGCAAAGCGGATTGCATCGTCCGTGGCGGTATTGCACGCATGCAGTGCGGTCACGATGTCGATGGTGGGCGGCAGCCTGTCAGACGTGATCGATTCCGCCACCGACAGGTTCAGGAACGACATCCCCTTGAAGCCCAGCCGCGCGGCAAGCTCGGTCGACTTGGCGACCAGCTCTTCGCGCGTTTCAATGCCGTAAATGTGCGAGGTGCCATCGCCCGGCTGCTCTTTGCAGAACAGGTCGTACAGGATGAAGCCGAGGTAAGACTTGCCCGCGCCGTGGTCGACCAGCGTGACGTGCCCCTTGGCTTGCTGCACGTCGGCCATCAGCGGCTCGATGAACTGGAACAGGTGATAGACCTGCTTGAGCTTGCGGCGGCTGTCCTGGTTCATCTTGCCGTCGCGCGTCAGGATGTGCAGTTCCTTGAGCAGCTCGATCGACTGGTTGGGGCGGATTTCGTGGGTCTTGTTGGACATCGTCAGGACAGCCTGGGCGACATGCCGCACGGAATGGGACCGGTGCGGCGGCGCGGAGAAAAAGCGGAAAGAGGGCGTCAGTTTACCGAAAAGCGGGGTGGGCGACGGCAAGCGCACCCTAAATGGGCGCCATGCGCGACCTCGTTTGCCCGCGCTCAGACAGGATGTGACAATAGCGCCCCGCTTGTCTGCCCCGCATAAGCCATCCACCCCCCGCATGTCCGAAACACCCAACGCCCCCCTCGTTGCCGTCATCGGCGCCGGCCCCGCCGGGCTGATGGCCGCTGAAGTCCTGTCGCGCAACGGTGTGCGCGTGGAGGTGTTCGATGCCATGCCTTCGGCCGGACGCAAATTCCTGCTGGCGGGCATTGGCGGGATGAACATCACGCATTCCGAGCCGATCGACGCGTTTCTCGGCCGCTATCGCACGCGGCGCGATGCGCTGGCGCCGCTTATTGACCGCTTCAGCCCGGATGCCCTGCGCGCCTGGATTCACGGGCTTGGCATCGACACGTTTGTCGGCAGTTCGGGCCGTGTGTTTCCGACCGAGATGAAGGCTGCGCCCTTGCTGCGCGCATGGCTGCACCGGCTGCGCGAGGCCGGCGTGCAGTTGCATATGCGGCATCGCTGGGTGGGGTGGGCAGAGCCATCGGACCACGCGCAGGTGCTGCGCTTTGAAACCACCGATGTTGAACGCCTCGTGCAAGCCGATGCCGTGGTGCTTGCCATGGGCGGCAGCAGTTGGCCGCGCCTGGGCTCTGACGGCGCCTGGGTGCCTTTGTTGCAGGCGCGCAGCGTGCAGGTGCAGCCATTGCGGCCAGCCAACTGCGGGTTCGATGCCGATTGGAGCGCGCATTTCCAGGAGCGCTTTGCGGGGCGGCCGGTCAAGTCGGTCGCCATCGGCTTGCCGTCGGGCGATGGCGGCGCGCTGCAATTCCGCCAGGGCGAGTTCGTCGTCACGCAGACGGGCATTGAAGGCAGCCTCGTCTATGCGTTGTCGGCGCCCATCCGCGATGCGCTGTCCGCAGAGGGCGGCGTGACGATCTGGCTTGACCTTGCGCCGGGCTGGAGCGCGCAACGTGTGAGTGATGAACTGATGCGTCCGCGCGGCGCGCGTTCGATGTCGAGCCATCTGCAAAGCAAGCTGAACATCACGGGCGTGAAGCTCGGGTTGCTGCGTGAGTGCCTGAGCAAGGAAGCATTTGCCGATCTTGCCCAGTTGGCCAAAGCCATCAAGGCGCTGCCGTTGCGGCTCACACGCACCCGGCCCATTGACGAGGCGATCAGCACTGCAGGCGGTGTCGCGTTTGAAGCGTTGGATGCGAAGCTGATGATCGAGCGTCTGCCGGGCGTGTTCTGCGCCGGCGAGATGCTCGATTGGGAAGCGCCGACGGGCGGCTATCTGCTGACGGCGTGTTTTGCGAGCGGCGCTGCCGCGGGGCAGGGCGCGCTCGACTATCTGGCGACGATGGCGCGCTGAATGACTGGCCTATTGGCGTGCCTTCAGGCGCCACAACGACGTCACCTCGGCAACGCGGGCGCGATAGAGTGGGTCGTTTTCATCGCTCGCCTTCGGGTGCTTCGGCTTGATGTCTTCACGGCCCACGACCTGAAGGCCGGCTGCGTCGATCATCGCCAGTAGCGCATCGCGCGTGCGCAGGCCCAGGTGCTCGGCAAAGTCCGACAGGATCAACCAACCTTCGCCGTTGGGCTCCAGGTGTGCGGCCAGCCCATTCAGGAAGCTGCGCAGCATGCGGCTGTCAGGGTCGTAAACGGCGCGCTCGATGGGCGAGCTGGGCCGTGCCGGCAGCCACGGTGGGTTGCACACGATCAGTGGCGCACGCCCTTCGGGAAACAGATCGGCTTCAACAATGTCGACGTGGGTTTGCAGCCCGAGGCGCGCCACGTTCTCACGGGCGCAGGCCAGGGCACGTGGGTCCTGATCCGTGCCGATGACGCGCTTCACGCCGCGTTTGGCCAGCACCGCCGCGAGCACGCCCGTGCCCGTGCCAATGTCGAACGCCAGCGCTTTTGAAGGCAACGGCGCCTTCGCCACCAGATCGATGTATTCGCCACGCACCGGCGAGAACACGCCGTAGTGCGGGTGAATGCGCTCACCTCCGAGCGCGGGAATCTCGACACCTTTCTTGCGCCACTCATGCGCGCCGATCAGGCCCAGCAGCTCACGCAGCGAGACGACGGAGGCGGCGCTGCTCGTGCCGTAGGCCTCCGTGCAGGCTTCGCGCATGTCAGGCGCGCGGCGCAGCGGGATGCCGTAGTCCGCATCCAGAGGGATCAGCAGCATGCCGAGCGTGCGTGCGCGCTGCGATTGCGCCTGGCGGTGCAGGTTGAACGCATCGATGGCAGAGGTGGCTTCCTTGCGCGCCTTGCCGGGTTTGCGATCAGTGCGGCGGGACATGGCCTGCAGCAGTTGGCGCGCGTTCTGGAAATCGCCCTGCCAGAGCAGTGCGGTGCCTTCGCAGGCGAGGCGGTAAGCCGCATCGGCGGTGGTGCGATCGTCCGCAACGACCACGCGCTTGGGCGGCGGATTGCCGGCTTCGGAGCGCCAGAGGACAGTATGGACGGCGTCGCTGCTGGCTTCAGGGCGGTCGTCGGTCCAGGTGAGGGTGGGGTGATCGGTCACGGGGGAAATGGCAGGAAAGCCGGGAGGGTGCGGTAGTGGGCGACACAATACCGCTGTCGGCCTGATCGCACAAATGCGGAGGGGCGACCCGGACGCCCTCCGCGGCAGCGCTGGAGTGACTCGGTTTCGGCGAAGCCCCCATGTCATTAAAGGCCCAATGCCCCGCTCTGCGCTGGAGAGGATGCGGCGCTATATCGCCGGCGAGCCGGTTGATCGCCCTGATTCTTCTTCGGAAGTGATGCTTTTGCCACCTAAAGACGGCTGTCCGACGGGGCAGGCAGTGTAAACTCCAGCCTTTTTTCGGCACTCGTAGCATGGCGCACGCCCAGCAACGCAGGGCGCTCAGCGGCCCTGCGCTGATCCGCATTCTTGCTCGCCTGACGGACGTCGACGTTTCCGCATCCGCGCAGCCCATCTCAGACCGGTTGAGCCAATGGCTCAGTTGGACGGATGCCATCACGCTTTCGTCGGCACTGAGCGCGGCACCGCCCGCCATTGCGTCCAGCACGCGGCCCGTCGGCCCGGACGCCGAGACCATCGGTAGCCGTGTCCGCGCAGCGCTGACGAAGTCCATCGCGTCCAGTTGCGCGCCCGATGCCAGGACGGGCCCACGCGCGCCGATCCAGAGCCCCTCGGCGCCGCTGGTGGTCGACTATGCCGATTTTCGGCAGCGCTACGTGCTGATGCAGCAGACGATGGAGCTGGAGATCAGTGAGCTGCGTGGCCGCTTGCGGCGCTTGCTGGCAGCCAGAACGCCCGACCTCGCGCGCCTCGCGGTATTGGACGCCAGCATGGAGCAGGCGCTCGCGGGCCGCGAACGTTCGTTGCTGGGGACCATTCCGTCGATGCTGGGGCCGTACTTCGAGCGCTTGCGCACGGCCGAGCAGCAGCGGCAGGCCGAGTTGCCCGCAGAGGGCCAAGCCACCCAATCCACATCCCGCGCCTGGCTGGATGCGTTCCGCAAGGATATGCAGAGCGTGCTCCTGGCCGAGCTTGATGTTCGTTTTCAACCGGTCGACGGGTTGCTTGCAGCCCTTCGCCCCCGCTAAGCGGGACAGACACCATTCATGTCCAGACTTCACCTGAATCTCATCGTTTTCTTTGTCGGGCTGGCGGCCTTGGGGTGGATTGCCGGCGGTTACCTCGTTGGCGGAAATCTGCTGGCGCTGGCTGTCACGCTCGTGATTGGTGCCACCTATGTGGCCGGCGCCCTGGAGCTGCGCCGCTATCGCCACGCCACGGGCACGGTCACGCAGGCCGTGGCGGGGCTGTCCGAGCCACCGCCCAAGCTGTCTGCCTGGCTGGAACAGCTGCACCCGAGCCTGCGCAATGCCGTGCGCCTGCGCGTGGAAGGCGAACGCGTTGCACTGCCTGCGCCCGCGTTGACGCCGTATCTGGTGGGCCTGCTGGTGCTGCTCGGCATGCTGGGCACGCTGCTTGGCATGGTGGTGACGCTCAAGGGCACGGGCGCGGCGCTGGAGAGCGCGACGGATTTGCAGGCGATCCGCGCATCGCTTGCTGCCCCGATCAAGGGGTTGGGATTCTCGTTCGGTACCTCGATTGCCGGTGTGGCGACGTCCGCCATGCTGGGGTTGCTCTCGGCGCTGTGCCGGCGCGAGCGGCTGCAGGCAGTCCAGGCGCTCGACGCAAAGATCGCGACCACGTTGCGCATCTATTCGCACGCGCATCAGCGTGAAGAGACGTTCAAGCTTCTGCAGCGGCAATCCGATGTGATGCCCGCGCTGGTTGACCGGCTGCAGGCGATGATGACGTCGCTGGAGCAGCAGGGCGCAGCCAGCAGCGAGCGGCAGATCGCCGCCCAGCAGGCATTTCTCGATAAGACGGAAGCCGCCTACAGCCAGCTTGCTTCCTCGGTTGGCGAGTCCCTGAAGGACAGTGCCGCCGAAAGCGCACGCGTTGCCAGCGCCGCGCTGCAGCCTGTGGTGGAAACGACGATGGCTGGTCTCGCGCGTGAATCGGCCGCGCTGCAGGAGACGGTCACGCACGCGGTGCAGCGTCAGCTCGACGGCCTGTCGACCCGCTTTGAAGCCACGGCCGAAACGGTTTCGGGCATCTGGAACAACGCCTTGTCGGCGCACCAACGCTCCAGCGAAGCGCTGGTTGGCCAGGTTGGCACCTCGCTCGACCGGTTTGCTGAAACATTCGAGCAGCGCTCGGCGCGGTTGCTCGATGGCGTTACCGACCGACTGGACGCCACGGCAGGCGGCTTGGCCGCTGCCTGGCGTGATGCGCTTGCCCGGCAAGAACACGCCCACACCGAACTGGCCGTCCAGAACCAGCGCGCGCTGGAGGCCGCTGCCGCCACGTTCGAGCAACACGCCGTGTCGCTGCAAGACGCATCGCGCCAGTCGCACACCGCGCTGCAGGCCGCGCTGGAAGCACGAGACGCGCAACGTCTGGCGGCCTGGACCGAGGCGCTCAGCGCAACGGGCGGGAAGCTGAGTCAGGCGTGGGAGAAAGCGGGCGCCGATACGGCCAATCGTCAACAGGACATCTGCAATGCGCTGGCGCAGACCGCGCGCGATATCGCTTCGCAGCAGGAGGCATCGCGCCAATCGAATGCCACGCTGCAAGCCGCCCTGGAAGCGCGCGACGCGCAACGTTTGGCAGCCTGGACCGATGCACTCGGCGCGATGGGCGCCAAGCTGAGCGAGGTGTGGGAAAAAACAGGCGCCGATACGGCAAGCCGTCAGCAACAGATTTGCGATGCACTGGCGCAAACCGCGCGCGACATCTCTGCGCAAACGCAGGCGCACGCCAACAACACGATCAGCGAGATTTCTCGCCTGGTACAGGCTGCATCGGAAGCGCCCAAGGCTGCGGCCGAAGTGGTGGCCGAGCTGCGCCAGAAGCTGTCCGACAGCATGGTGCGCGATACCGCGATGCTGGACGAGCGTGCGCGCCTGCTTGGCACGCTCGAAACGCTGCTCGACGCCGTCAACCATGCATCGACCGAGCAACGCACAGCGGTGGATGCGCTGGTGGCAACGTCCGCAGATCTGCTGGAGCGCGTGGGCGTGCGGTTCACCGATCGGGTGGAAGCCGAGACCGGCAAGCTCGGCGCGGTGGCCGCGCAGGTGACCGGCAGCGCCGTCGAGGTGGCCAGCCTGGGCGAAGCGTTTGGTGTGGCCGTGCAGCTGTTTGGCGAGTCGAACGACAAGCTTGCAGCCCAGCTCCAGCGCATCGAAGCCGCGCTCGACAAGTCGCTCACGCGCAGCGACGAACAGCTTGCCTACTACGTGGCGCAGGCGCGTGAGGTGATCGACCTGAGCATGCTGTCCCAAAAGCAGATTCTGGAAGACCTGCAACGGCTGGGTGACCAGCGCGCGCTGGCCGGGACCGAAGCGGCATGAGTGACGAGATTGACGGCAGCGTAGATGGCGCAGGTGGCATTGAGGCCACCGCACCGGTTTGGGCCGCGTTTGGTGACCTGATGTCGGTGTTACTGGGCGCGTTTGTGCTGATTCTGGTGGGCGTGATCGGCGTGCAGCTGGAGCTGTCGTCCAAGCTGGAGAGCGAGGTCAAGCAGCGCGAGGCCGAGGCGCAGCGCCGCAAGACGCTGGAGCAGGCGCTTGCTGGCCCGCTGGCGGCCGGGCGCGTGACGCTCGTCAACGGGCGTATCGGCATCAATGGCAATGTGCTGTTCGCGATCAACTCCGATCAGTTGCAACCCGAGGGCCGTGCGCTGATGAAGAGCCTGGCGGGGCCGCTGGCCGCGTATCTCACATCGCGTGAAGAGATCCTGATGGTGAGCGGGTTCTCCGACGATCAGCAGGTACGTGCCGGCAACCGCTTGTTCGCAGATAACTGGGAGCTGTCCGCCAAGCGCGCCTTGACCGTGACGCGCGCCCTGATTGACGAAGGCATTCCCGCCTCCAGCGTGTTTGCGGCAGCGTTTGGTTCGCAGCAGCCCGTGAGTTCCAATGCGGACGACGTTGGCCGTGCGAAGAACCGGCGTGTGGAGATCGCGCCGGTTCCAAGGCAGGCCGCTTCCAACGGTGGACGCCGTGAGCCGCACTGATTTGTCCACGCAAGCCATGCTCGACAGTTGGCGCGCAAGCGGCGCGGACCGGCTGAACCGCGTGCGCTTTTGCTTCATCGAGGCGCTTCATCGGCGCACGTCCGGTCAAACCGGCGCGGCGCGGCGCATGCTCGAAGCGCGGCTGGGCGAACTCGTTGCGGCCTATGCGGGCGATGTCGATCGCGCGAAGGCGGCGTCCGTTTCGTCCGACTCAGATGCGCCTGCCGGCAGCGCGTTGGCCGAACTGCTGCGTGACATTGCCAGCCGTGAACGCATGGATGTCGGCGACGCTGCGAATGGCGGTTCAGCGCGGCATCTGCACACATTGCCGGACCTGAAGATTCTCGAAGACGTGCGGGACACCTGGTCCCGCGTCAGCGCCGAAAAACAGTTGCGCGACGCCTTGGAGAAGGTGCCGGTGAATGCGGGTCCGCTGAATTCGAGCAGTCTTGTGCATCGGTCACTGCTATTGATGCGCGAGGTGGCACCCGATTATCTGCGGCAGTTTTTGTCGTATGTCGACGCGCTTTCCTGGCTGGAACGCATGAGCGGGGACGGGGCCGCCGGTGGCCACGAGGGTGCTCGCAGTGGCGGAAAGGCGCGGGGTAAGGCGCGCTAGGAATTCCAGCAGTCAATCAGTCGGAGATGTGACATAGGTATCACTGCTGGTTTTTTTGACCAGCAGGCACGCAAAAAAGGGAGCCAAGGCTCCCTTTTTCTTTGCGGCGGTTTCTTGCTGCGATTATCAGCTGTTGACCGCTGCGTCCTTGACCTTTTTCAGCGCGCGGACCTTGACGCGCACGGTTGCCGGTTTGGCTTCGAACCACTGGTCGACGCCGGTAAAGGGGTTCTTGCCGAAGCGGCGCTTGGTTGCCGGCACCTTGACCGACGTCACCTTGAACAGGCCCGGCAGCGTGAATTCGCCGGCGCCCTTCTTGTGCAGCGAAGCCACGATGGTGTTCTCCAGATGGAGCAGCACGGCCTTCACCGCCTTGGCGTCGACGGCAGCTTGTTCAGCCAGATGGCTCACCAGGCTCGCCTTGGTGAACGTGTCCTTCAAAGGCTTGAGGGTCGGCGTCGTTGCAGCAGGCTTCTTTGCCGGCGCGGCCTTTTTAGCCGGCGAGGCCTTCTTTGCAGCGGTCTTGGCAGCGGTCTTGGTTTTGGTGGCCATAGTGAGAATAGATGGTTGGGTAAAGTTGACCATTCAATGGAAGCGACGCCTGTGCAGCGCGCTTCGAGCAAGCATAGCAAAGGTTCGGCACCGTGGAGGCGTTATCTACGCTGTTCGGGGGCCAGGGAACGCTTATTGCATACGGTTTGGTCGTTCATCAACCAGCTGAAGCGTCCCAGGTTCAGCACAGACATGCCCCAACGAAAATCGTCGCGCAGCGTGGTGAGCCCCAAAAACCGCGCGCCCGTGCTCGCCCGGCTGCGTCAATCCAAGATGACGCGTTCGACTCATGCGTACGTTCGCGGCAGCACCGTGAAGTTTTACGAGTGGCTGAGCGAGGTGCAGCCGCACACCTTCCCGGAGGGGCCCGTCATCTGGATTTGCGGCGATTGCCATGTCGGTAACCTCGGCCCCATTGGCGATGCCTCCGGCGCCACGCGCATACAAATCCGGGATCTGGACCAGACGGTGCTTGGTAATCCCGCGCACGACCTGATTCGGCTTGGCGTGTCGCTGGCGACGGCCGCTCGCGGGTCAGACCTCCCGGGCATCGTGACCGCACGAATGGTGGAAGCGCTGATGGCGGGCTATCTGCACGGCATCGATCCGGATGCGGCGCTGCACCTGCCGCCGCGCCCCGCCTCCGTGCGTACCGCCATGAAAGCGGCGACTGCGCGTACGTGGAAACAGTTGGCCCAGGAGCGGCTCGATGGCACGTCTCCGTCCATTCCTCTGGGGCGCCATTTTTGGCCGCTCTCTCGCGAAGAACGGCGCGAATTGAAACAACTCGTGAGCCAGCACGAGGTGCTTGCCTTGGTGGCGCGCCTTTACGAGATGCCCGGGGAAGCCTCGGTCAGCATCGTGGATGCGGCGTACTGGGTCAAAGGGTGCAGCTCGCTCGGGCAGCGGCGTTATGCCGCCTTGCTCGCGGTCGACCAGGATCGCGGGCCGCGGTATCGGCTGATCGACATCAAGGAGGCGGGAAAAGCCGCAGCGCCCAGTGCCTCAGCAGGCGAGATGCCCCGGATCAACGGCGAGCGCGTGGTCACAGGTGCGCGCCGTCTCTCTCCCGACCTGGGCGATCGCATGGCATGGGGGCGCATGCTGGGTAGCAGCTTTTTCATGCGCGAACTTCAACCGCAAGATCTGAAGCTGTCTGTCGACAAGCTGGAGCACAAGGACGCCACGGTATTGGCTGCTTATCTGGGCAATATCGCGGGCCTCGCACACGGCAGCCAGATGCCGCGAGATGTCGCCATGGCCTGGCACCGTGAGCTGAAGGCGCGTCACGGACGGTCCATCAATGCGCCGTTCTGGCTGTGGTCTTCGATTGTCGACTTGCTCGGGCTGCACGAGCGCCAGTATCTTGAGCACTGTCGCGCCTGGGCCAATTGATCTGATCTGCTGCGCCGCACCCATCTGCGGGCACAAACGCTGCTATCGGCGCTTCCCAGACCTGGCGCGGCTGGCATACCGAAGGCGAGGCCATTCGCGACGGCATGGAACAGGCCCGCTTGCTGCTCACGCATGAGCGGCCTTGAGTTTTGAGCCTGGGCGCTGGGCATACAGCCAAATTGCGTCGTCTAGCTGGGCAGCGGCCAGACTCGATCGTCAGCCACCCCATAGAGCGCTTCGCCCGGCGCAACGGGTGCGGTCCACAAGCCTGTGAACTCGCCGAACGCGGGTAGCAGTGCGCCGGTTGGACCAAAGCGGAAGCACGGCAGCCGGAGCCGATCCTTTCCGCGCCCGCTGATGACAATGCCCGGGTGCACGTGGCCGGCGATGACGTAGCGATTGGCCACCACTTGCGGCTCATGGCATAGGGCGAAGGGGCCGATTGCCCACGGTTCTTCCACCACGTTGAAGCGCAGGTCTGCAGGCGGGTCGCCCGCATGGCGGTCGTGGTTGCCGCGGACCAGCGTGCAGGCTACGTCGGCGTGTCGTGTGCGCCAGGCGACGAGCGCGTCGATTGCTGCGTGCGCCTCGCGGGCGTGGAGCAGATCGCCCAGCCACGCGATATGTGAGACTGGCAATCGCGCCAGCATGGCATCCAGCCGAGCGATCGCCTGGACGGTGCCTCCGGTGGGCACGGGCACACCGCGTGCACGGAAGGTTGCCGCCTTGCCGAAGTGCGCATCGGCCACCATCAGCATGCGTTGCGCGGGCCACCACAGCGCGCGCTCGGGCAGGAGCCATACGGTCTCGCCCGCGCACTGGATGACGAGGTCTTGGGGAGCGGTCATAGCAGTGGGAGCGGCTTCGATGTTTTGCGTGGCCTGCGGGTGCGGCGGCTGGATTTGCCCGCTGTGTCGGGCGATTCAGTCAAGCGCAACGCGGCCTGTACGTCTGCGTCAATCGCCGGCCGTGTTGCGGCATCCGGGTCGGACGGCTCGGGGCCTGCGGCACGCTCGGCTTCGGCCAGCATGCGCGCGATCCGATCCGCCAGTTTCTCGGTCGAGAGCTGCTCGCGAAAACGCTCCACCATCAACGGAAAGCCGAACGGCGAAGGCCGGGTCAGTGCGCGCAGTTCAAGCCGCAAACCGCGCATGCGGATGAGGGCGGATTCAATGCGGTCGAGGTCCAGCTCCTGGCGCAGCACTTCGGTTTCCGCCTGCGAGAGCAGCAGGTTGCCCGGGTCGTGGCGCCGGAAGACTTCATAGAACAGGCCGGACGATGCCTGCAACTGGCGCGTGCTCTTGTGCGCGCCAGGGTAGCCCTGGAACACCAGCCCCGATACGCGTGCGATCTCACGAAAACGGCGTTGCGCCAGTTCTCCGGCGTTGAGGCTGGCCAGCACATCCTGCATGAGCGTGTGGGTGGAAAAGAGTTCGCCGGTGGCCAGCAACGCGGGCCAGTCGATGGGCGTGGCCGACAGGAGTTCGAGGCCGTAGTCGTTGAACGCCAGGGAGAAAGTGGCTGGCGTGCGATTGGCGGCGCGCCAGCCCAGCAAGCTTGCCAGCCCCAGGTGCGCATGCCGCCCGGCAAACGGGTAGAGAAAGAGATGCCAGCCCTCGCGGGAGTGCAGAGTCTCGGCCACCAGCGTTGCCGTGGTGGGCAGCGCAGACCAGCGCGCCTGCAGTTCCAGCAGCGGGCGTGCGGCTTCCATTTCGGGGCTGTCGAAACGCGCATGTGCCGCCGCATCGAGCTGCGCGACCACCGCGTGCGCCAGCTCGGTGGAAAGCGGCATGCGACCACCGTTCCAGCGCGGCACGGCAGCGCGTTTGCCGGTGGCACGCCGCACATAGGCCGTCATGTCCTGCACGCGCACCAGTTCCAGCAGGCGGCCCGCAAACAGAAAGTTGTCACCGGGGCGCAGCCGCGCAATGAAACCCTCCTCGATCGACCCCAACGCACCGCCGCCGGAAGCACGCCACCAGCGCACAGTCATCGTTGCATCGCTGACGATGGTGCCGATGCTCATGCGGTGCCGCCGTGCGAGCCGTGCATCGGGCACGCGCCAGATGCCATGTTCATCCGGCATGACGCGGTGGTAGTCGGGATATGCGGTGAGCGAGTGGCCGCCCTGCCGCACGAAGTCGAGCGCCCATTGCCACTCGTCGTCGCGCAAATCTCGGTAAGCCCATGCGCGGCGCACTTCCTGCAACAGCGCGTCGGGCACGAAGCCGCCGCCCAGCGCCACCGTCACCAGATGCTGGACCAGCACATCGAGCGGCTTGTGCGCTGAGGTGCGGGCTTCCACCTGGCCCGACATGGCGGCTGCGCGTGCGGCTGCGCCTTCCACGAGTTCAAGGCTATGCGTGGGCACCACCGTCACGCGAGAGGGCCGGCCCGGCGCGTGGCCCGATCGCCCGGCACGCTGCAAGAGCCGCGCCACGCCCTTGGGCGAGCCAATCTGCAG
This sequence comes from Ralstonia sp. GX3-BWBA, assembly GCF_003290055.1. NCBI lineage: Bacteria > Pseudomonadati > Pseudomonadota > Betaproteobacteria > Burkholderiales > Burkholderiaceae > Ralstonia > Ralstonia sp. GX3-BWBA. The sequence continues at coordinate 173,667 of NZ_QMKS01000020.1, forward strand.
TACGCGTTCCACTGGCAGAAAGTCGACGCCCAAATCCAGGCTTGACGTGCAGAACACCGCCTTGAGCATGCCTTGCTTGAGCCCGGTCTCCACCCAGTCGCGCGTTACGCGGTCCAGTGAGCCATGATGCAACGCGATCAACCCCGCCCATTCCGGCCGCGCATTGATGACGGCCTGATACCACAGCTCCGCTTGCGAGCGCGTGTTGAGAAACACCAGCGCGGTGCGGGCACTTTCCAGCTCTTCCAGAACGTGGGGCAGCATCGCCATACCCAGGTGCCCGGCCCAAGGAAATCGGCCCACACCATCGGGCAGCAGCGTATCGATCTCCATGCGCTTGGGCAGGTGGCCTTGCACCAGCGTGCCGGCGGTGGGCGCCGCCGCATCGCCCAGTGCATCCATCGCTTCAGCCAGGTTGCCCAGCGTGGCGGAAAGTCCCCACACGACCAGCCCCGGTGACCACGTGCGCAGCCGCGCCAGCGCCAACTGCACCTGCACGCCGCGTTTGTTGCCCACCAGTTCGTGCCATTCATCGACGACGACCACGCGTACAGAGCCGAGGGCTTCACGCGCATCGGCGCGCGCGAGCAGCAACGACAGGCTCTCGGGCGTTGTCACCAGGGCGGTAGGCAAACGGCGCGATTGCGCGGCACGCTCGGCGCTGCCGGTGTCGCCGGTGCGCAGCCCGAGCGTCCAATGTGGCGCCAATGCCTGTGCGGCGTCGGTCAATGCGCGCGTGGTGTCGGCCGCCAGCGCGCGCATGGGCGTGAGCCACAGTACCGACAACGGCGGCGCGCCGCCGCGCCCGCGCACTTGCGCCAACCGTTGCAACGCACCGAGCCAGACGGCATAGGTTTTCCCCGCACCCGTGGTGGCGTGCAGCAGGCCCGATTCGCCGCGCGCCATGGCCGACCACACGGCGCGCTGGAACGGCATTGGCGTCCAGTCGCGCGCGGCAAACCAGGCATCAAGATCGGGCAGGGCAGGTTCGGTCATGACGGCGGCAGCAGGCTTTCCAGCGTCTGCAGCGTATCGGCTTCGGCAATGGGTTTGTCGTGGCGCCAGCGCAGCATGCGCGGAAACCGTACCGCGATGCCGCTCTTGTGGCGCGCGCTGCGTGCAATGCCTTCAAAGCCTAGTTCGAACACCAGGGTGGGCGCTACGCTGCGTACGGGGCCGAAGCTCTCCACCGTGGTCTTGCGGATGAGCGCGTCGACTTGGCGGATCTCTGCGTCGCTCAGGCCGGAGTACGCCTTGGCAAAGGGCACCAGCTTGCGCTCCGGCACGTCGGGCGGTGCATCCCATACGGCGAAGGTGTAGTCGGTATACAGGCTCGCGCGCCGGCCGTGGCCACGCTGCGCATAGATGAGGACGGCATCCACCGAGAACGGATCGATCTTCCACTTCCACCACACGCCCACGTCTTTGGTGCGGCCCACGCCGTAGCGCGCATCGCGCCGCTTGAGCATCAGCCCTTCGACGCCCAGCTCGCGCGAGGCTTCGCGCTGGTGCGCAAGGTGCTGCCAGTCGTCGCCTTGAAGCAACGGAGACAGCTCCAGCGCCGGATGGATGCATGTGGCAATCACGCGTTCAAGTTGCACGCGCCGCTCGCTTTGCGTGCGCTCGCGCAGGTCCTGCCCCTGCCATTCGAGCAGGTCATACGCCAGCAGCACGGCTGGCGCTTCCCGCAGCACGCGCGCGTTCAGCGTCTTGCGACCGATGCGTTGCTGAAGCAGCGCAAAGGGCTGCACGCGGCCCGCTTGCCACACCACGATCTCGCCATCGAGCACGGTGCCTGAGGGCAATACCTCCGCCATGGCGGATAGTTCAGGGAAGCGATCGGTGATGAGTTCCTCGCCGCGCGACCACAGCCATGCGCTGTCGGCGCGGCGTACGAGCTGCGCGCGGATGCCATCCCATTTCCATTCGATTTGCCATTCAGTGGGTGGGCCCAGCAGTGTGTCGAAGGCTTGCGCGTCGGCCTGCAGCGGATGCGCGAGGAAGAACGGATACGGGTGCCCGGTATCGAGTGCGTGGCCATCGACACTGGCATCGGCCAGCAGCGCGCGATAGCGCTCGGCGGTGGGCGCCTGGCCTATGTCGGTATAGCCCATCAGCCGTTGCGCGACGTGCTTGGGGTCGGTGCCGCCCACTTCGGCCAGCGCGCGCGTGACCAGCAGTTTTGACACCCCCACGCGAAACGCTCCCGTGATCAGCTTCATCAACGCCAGTCGCGCATGCAGCGGGAGGCCCCGGCACAGTTCCGCAAGGCGAGGCAGTACCAGCTCGGGGGGCTGACCACGCAATGGCAGCAAACGCGTTTCCATCCACTCGGCCAGGCTGGTGTCGTCTGCATGATCGGCATCGGGCAGGACGAGCGCGATGGTCTCGGCCAAGTCGCCTACGGCTTGGTAGCACTCGTCAAACAGCCAATCCGGCAAGCCGGACGTGGTCTGCGCAAAGCTGGCTAGCACGCGCACGGGCACCAACTGGCGGGGCTTGCCGCCGGCCAGGAAGTAGACCGCCCAGGCGGCGTCGGCATCGGGCGCGGTGCGAAGGTAGGCCACCAGTGCGGCCAACTTGCCGTTGCTCGATGTGGTGGCGTCGAGCTGCGCGTACAGATCGGCAAAGGCTTTCATGGCGCGGGCGTGTCCACTTGCGCGGGCGTGTCGCGTGCCTCGGCTGCATCGCCTTCTTGGCCGTCGTCGCCGTACTCGGTGGCGAAGGCGCGTGCATCGAGGCCGCGCTCGCACAGCCAGCGCACCATCGGGGCCACTTGCCCGTGCGTGACATAGACACGCGTGGCACCCGTGGCATCAATGGCCTGCAGCAAGCCGGGCCAGTCGGCATGATCTGACAGCACGATGCCGCGATCGACGCCGCGCCGCCGACGCGCCCCGCGAAGCTGCATCCAACCGCTGGCAAAGGCATCGGCATAGTCGCCAAAACGGCGTATCCACGGCGTGCGTTGGGCGGAGGGCGGCGCCAGCACCAGAGCGCGTCGTAATTCAGCGCGAGGCACGTCTGCCGCCAGTTGCGTGGGTGGTAGCGCCACGCCCGCGTGCCGATAGGCGGCGTCCAACTGCAGCATGGCGCCGTGCGAAACAATCGGCCCGATGCCCGTATCGAGCCCCGACAGAATGCGCTGGGCCTTGCCGAACGCATAGCAGAACACGACGCTCGTGCGACCCGCTTCGGCATTGCCGCGCCACCATGCGTTGAGCTGCGCAAAAATCTCGGTCTGCGGCCGCCAGTGGTAGATCGGCAGTCCGAATGTGGATTCGGTGATGAATGTGTTGCAGCGCACCGGCTCGAACGGCGTGCAGGTGCGATCCGCCTCGACCTTGTAGTCGCCAGACACCACCCATACGTCGCCGTCGTATTCCAGCCGCACCTGCGCGGACCCGAGTACATGCCCCGCCGGATGAAAGCTCAACCGGACGCCGTGATGGACGATGGATTCGCCGTACAGCAGCGTCTGGAGGGGGATGTCCTCACCCAGGCGCGCGCGCAGCACACCCGCACCAGGGGCTGCAGCAAGGTAATGCTGGTGCCCGATGCGGGCGTGGTCACTGTGGGCGTGGGTGATGACGGCACGGTCAACCGGCCGCCAAGGGTCAATGTAGAAGTCGCCTACTGGGCAGTACAGGCCTTTGGGCGTTGTCACGATCAGTTCCGCTGCGCTGGTCATCACTCGCTCTCATTCGAGACCCTTATCAGGTTTTGGCGACAACATTAACGCAATGGCTGCTTATGCGCAGGCGCGCCACGCATGTCGGCCGGGCCGCCGGGGCCTGCGCCGGCACTGGTGCCCGAAGGCCCAGTGATGCCCCCAGCCCCGCCCGATCCTGGGGAAGGAGACGTGGCCTGCGGTGTAGAGGGATCAGGCGCGGAGGCCCGCACGGTGTCCGGATATCGCGACAAGGAATGTTTTACGGTCTTCGGTAGGGCCGCTGGAGCGACGTCTGGCGACGCCGGGCGGGGCTCAGTAGGCTGCGCAAGCGAAAGTCCGCTGCCGCCCGTCGATGCCAGGAAAAACAGCCAACCTGCAGCTGTTCGCTTTGTCACTCGTAATGCGTGATGCATGCGTGGCCTCCGTTGCGCTCCCGTGGGCGGAAGCAGCCGGCATGCCAGGGTTCCTCGCCGGGGGCGCGGAGCAGTTGGCTTCCAGGCAGCGGAGGCGGTTGGCCATTTCTTCAATGGTGGGAAAAAAGCACGATCGGGGGAGGGGCTTGGACCGCTGGAAAACCCGCGAGCGTCATTTCTAAATGCTGCGCGGCAGATTTAGAGGTTGATCTGTATCAGCCAGCGAAGGCCCGCATCGGCTTACCGTGGAGTGCTATCAGAAAGAGCCATTCAATAGGCTGAAAACGGGGAAACGTCATGCTTGAACAACAACCAGACGAGGTGGTTGCCGCCGCGCTTTGGGAACTGGAGTCCTCAGTGTCCCGCGCATTGCCCAGAGGAGCGCTCGTCAATTCGGCTCGTGCCCATTGCGGTGGCTATGACGTGGCAGCGAAGTGGGCGATGTCGACAGTCCGTGGCAATCGGCAGGAATGCACGGTAGCGGTGCATTTCAGCTTGGACGAGGCTAAGGCGTACTGCCGATTGAATCACCCAAGACGGGAAGAGATTTGTCGGCGGGTGAGCGAATGGTTGAGCGTCCAGTTGGAATTCCAGGGTGGAGAACAGTGCGCAGACACGGGCTACGACTTGGTACTCACCGCGCCAAACGCCTTCTTTCTCGATGAGAGAGACGCCATTCGCGTGGGGCGGGAAGACCGGGAACACGATTTTTCGCTCTATCGGGGCGCATCAGTGCCGCCATTGACGTGAGTGGAAGCTCTGTCCAACGGCTGTTGGGTTGTGCCCTTTCCTCCGGCTGGCTTTCTAAACACCGGTTCGTTGTGCGCCGTCAATGCATGGGGTTACGCAGAAGCTACCTTCGAATGGCGGCCCATCAATGTGGGCGCGGGGAAATGCGGGAGGTCTTATGCGCGAGCGGATCAACGAAGCCGAAAGGACTTGTCTACGGGAACTCCAAGATGCGCTGACAGAGACGCTGCCTCGTCGGGCCGTCTTGCGGCTTGAAGGCGATGAACTAGGCGGAATAGATGCACACGCGTGGTGGATAGTAGAAGGCCCGCGAGGCGACAAGCAGGTCAATTCATTTTCATTCCACCTGACGGAGTTGATGCTGCAGGTCTACTTTCACCAGTCCGTTGACGCTCGTGCAAGTACGTGCCGACGATTGAAGGATTGGGCGAACTGGGCGCTTGAGGGCGCAGAAGAGACTGGCGACAACGAGATGGGCTTCGATATCTGCGCGCTTGTACCGGGAGGCATTTTCCGTCCAGCCGTCGATGCACAACGGCCATGACGGCTCGATCGCAAGTCAAGACCGGCTTTGCGTCGGTGTTCAGGGTCTACGCGTTTTATCACTACGTTACACAGCGCACTTTGCATGCTTCAAGACAAGCCCCGCTTCAACGGACACGACCCGCAGCATAGTCGGCGCAATTCGCGACGTTGAGAACAGCTAGCGTCGGGGGCAGGTGCCGTGGTGTGGTTTGTCGCTTGCAAGTGTGGTCCCACTAACGGGAGCATCGTTTGCAAAAGGGGGCGCGGAATCGACGCATGGCGCATTTGTCGTCGTGCTCCCCTTTTGTGGAAAGCTTTTCGTGGAAAGCGTCGACCCGTATTACGCCGTAGGCGTAACTCGCCAGCAAACGATCTTAGAAAGCACGATTTTTCTGAACACCCGCCTGTGCAACCGTCGCCAAGCCCTGTAAGTCCAATATCTGAATTTTGCGATGATTGACTCGCAAAATGCCCTCGCGCGCGAGCGAACTGAAAATTCGGCTCACGGTCTCGAGCTGCATGGCTAGGTGCTCGGCAATCTCTTCCCGACTCATGCGCAGAACAATGTGCCGATCTGAAAAGCCCCGCTCTTTCAGCCGCTCCGAAAGATCGAGCAAGAACACGGCGACGCGCTCCTCCGAGCGCATGGAACCGAGGCAGAGCATCAGGCGTTGTTTGCGGCCGATGCGCGTGCTGAAGATCTGCGTAACCAGTTTTTGAATGGCACCTTCTTGCTGTGCTAGCTCGGCAAGGCGCTTCCACGATACGGCGCACACCTCCGAGTCTTCCAATGCGATTGCGGTTGAGGTTCGGGTATCCGATTCGAATCCGTCCGTGCCGAATATGTCGCCGCTCAGGTAGAAGGCGGCAATCATCTCGCGGCCTTCGGCTGTACCAAGCGTTAGCTTGAACGTGCCGTATTTCACCGCGTAGATTTCATCCAAGGGATCGCCACAGCGGAAGATTGACTCGCCTCTCTTTACCCGGATTTTTCGCTGTGCGATGTCTTCTACCAGCGCCGCCTCACGGGCGTTCAAACCGCGGGAAAGGCAAAGGTGACCGTTTCGACACGTGGTACAGCCTTGAGTGGGGGCGCTATCGGACATGGGACATTGGGGGGAAGACAAAATAGTGTTATCGGCCGTCGCTCACAGAACTTCATGTTGCCAGGTCAAATATCGGATAAATGCCCTCACGCGTATGGTCATTTGCTGTTTCGGTGTGGCCGATCATTCGTAGCACCGAAATTCGTTGCACAGGTGTGCCGAGATATCGGGGGAGGGTTGATCCGCGTTAGTGTTTAAGCAGATGCGGCAGGTACTCGGGCGACTTTCTGTCCGCCATCCCTCGCCCGGCACCGGCTCCTCATCTCGATACCAGCCAAGCCTGCGATCGAGGAAATCATGCCAAGGCGCATGCTGCCCGACGGCAACCTACGTGCATGGCTACCCCCAGCCTGACACTCATCCAGGCCTAAGAAGCATTTGCCGTAGGGTGGTTGACGAGGGTCAACCTCCGGAATTTCCCAACGCCAATACTGAAAATGCGAGGTTGTTGCAATGGGCTGGCGGAATGCCAGCCAATCCGCCTTCCTAACGTTGGAGCGTGAAATGGACCACCGTGAGCACGAGCAGCAAGGCGAGCCGTATGGAACCATTTCCCGGTCCAAGCTGGTGTTGATTGGTTTTCTCTTGGTGATTGCGTACTTTCTGTGGACCGAACACCGGGCTCATGTCATCCAGTTCTTGCCGTTCCTTCTGCTCGCCTCGTGTCCCCTCATGCACTTGTTCATGCATGGTGGCCATGGACACGGTCATCACCACGGTAGGCAGCAAGAGCCGGAAGAAGTCGACACCAAAGGAGAGCGGTGATGCAACACGATGCCTCTTTCGGTTACGGTCTGTGGTCGCTGGTGTTCATCAACTCGGCGGTCTTTATCATCTTTGCCTTCAGCTTTACGAAGCCCCAGACCAGCCGCGACTGGCGGTCGTTTGGTGCTTTCTCGGCGTTCATCGTGGCGCTGTTCACCGAGATGTACGGCGTACCGTTGACCATCTACCTGCTCTTGCCGTGGCTCACTGCCAAGTTCCCCGGTGTCGATTTCCTCGCGCATGACTCGGGACACTTGCTTGAGATGATGTTTGGCTGGCGAGCCAACCCGCATTTCGGGGTGTTCCATATCGTCAGCAACGTCCTGATTTTTGGCGGCTTCATCATGCTCGCGTCGGCGTGGCGCGTTCTCTACACCGCGCAGTGCGCCCATCGTCTGGCGACGTCCGGCCTCTATGCCCGTATGCGACACCCTCAGTACGTTGCGTTTGTGTTGATTATGTTTGGCTTCCTGCTCCAGTGGCCGACGATACTTACCGTGCTGATGTTCCCCATCCTGGTGTGGATGTACGTTCGGTTGGCCAAGGAAGAAGAGAAGGAAGCCCTCGCTGAGTTCGGGCGTGAATACGAGGAATACCGAAGCAGAACACCTGCCTTCTTTCCTCATCTTGGCAGCCCACCGGGCGCCAAGGTTCACTAACCGCTACTGCATCAACTGCGGGAGGTTGTGATGAAACCAGTCAAAACAGGCGTGACCTTTGCCGTGACGGTCATGCTGTTCTATGCCCTGTGCGCGCTCGTTTGGTTCGTACTCCCCGAGCCGTTTATGCGATTCATGAGCCAGTTGTTTCACGGCCTTGATTTCCATCGCCTCCAAGCCGAGCCAGCGACACTGGGTGGCACCATCTATGCCGACGTCATCCTCGGTATCTGGGCGTTCCTGGCAGCCATGTTCTTTTCGTGGCTATCCGATGCGTTCGGCTCCAAAAAGGAAGCCTGACACCTTCGGTTACGGTGTGCGACACGGAACCTCCATCATGCGAGCCAAAGAACGTTCGACAGGCAACGACGCCGATACCAGCGACCTGACCCACGACCAGTACGAACGGGAGCTCCATGTCCTGCAAATAGAGTTGGTCAAACTTCAGAAGCACTTCCTCTGCTGCAACGACAAGATACTGGTGGTTTTTGAAGGTAGAGATGCTGCAGGGAAAGACGGCACCATCAAACGTATCGTCGAGCATCTGAGCCCTCGCGAAACGCGCGTTGTCGCCTTGGGTAAGCCGTCCGACCGCGACCGGGGTTCCTGGTACTTCCAGCGTTATGTGGAGCAACTGCCAACCGCCGGCGAGTTCACGCTGTTCAACCGCAGTTGGTACAACCGGGCGGGCGTTGAGCGTGTGATGGGATTCTGTACGGAAGCGGAATACGAGGAGTTCATGGAGTGCGTCTTCGACTTCGAGAAGATGCTAGTCCGCTCGGGAATCCGGCTCATCAAGTATTACCTCGACATCAGCAAGGCGGAACAAAAGCGGCGACTAGCGTCTCGCCGTAAGGACCCTTTGAAGCAGTGGAAGGTCAGCCCAATCGATGACCAAGCCGTCTCGCTTTGGGCTGACTACAGCAAGGCACGAAACGAGATGCTCGAACGAACTGGCGAGGTGGTTCCGTGGAGTGTCGTTCGGGCTGACGACAAGCGCGTTGCTCGCCTGAACGTTATCAAGGATATGCTGCACCGCCTCCACTATGCTGGCAAGGACGACAGCCTGGTCCAGCCCCAGGCCGATATCGTCTTCCCCTATGAATGGAAGCACCTGCAGAGCGGCTCCATTGCCAAATAGCACGGGTCAGACTTCCGTGCGTCTTAAGCGCAGGGCGTTGGAGACGACGGATACTGAACTCAGGCTCATGGCAAGGGCGGCAATCATCGGCGACAGAAGCAGACCGGTCGCACTGTAGAGCACGCCTGCTGCCAGGGGCACGCCCAACGCGTTGTAGATGAAGGCAAAACCGAGGTTCTGCTTCATGTTTGCGATGGTCGCTTCCGACAGCTGACGCGCTCTGGAAATGCCCCGCAAGTCGCCCTTCACCAACGTGACCTGAGCACTGTTCATTGCAACGTCAGTTCCGGTTCCCATGGCGATGCCAACATCGGCTTTGGCTAGCGCAGGGGCGTCATTGATGCCGTCACCGGCCATGGCCACGACACGGCCTTCACTTTGGAATTTGCTGACCAGAGCGAGTTTGTCGGCGGGCTTGACCTCACCATGGAACTCGTCAATGCCGAGTTTCGCCGCGACAGCCTTGGCAGTTACCACGCCGTCCCCGGTTGCCATCACGACACGGATGCCTTTTTCTTTGAGGCGCTCAAGCGCCTCCGCAGTGGTCGCCTTGATAGGGTCGGATACCGCCAAGAGGCCCGCCAGCGCCCCGTCTACCGCCAGGTACATGACGCTCGCGCCATGGGCGCGCAGTTCATCGCCAGCTTGGCTCATGACAGTTGTTGATACGCCTTCGGTTTCCATCAGCACGGTGTTGCCCAGCGCAAGCTTCTTCCCGGCCACCGTGCCGCGTACCCCGATGCCTGTGCTCGACTCGAAGTCCTCTGCCTTGTCGAGCGTCAGATTCTGCTGACGCGCCGCTTCTACAATCGTGGCGGCCAATGGATGCTCGCTGCCTTGGTCAAGGCTGGCAGCGAGCCGCAGCACCTCCACGTCAGAAAAGCCGCTGATACCCTTCAGGTTATTCCCCAGATCTTCAACGCCACGGATTCCCCAGCGCGATCCGGACAGCCCCCCGGAGGTGAGCCCCGTGACGGAGCCATTCCCGTTGGCGCCGCCGTTCACGTGGCTTTGATAGCTGATGCCGGCGTCAACAATGCCATAGAGCGTGACATTCGAAGACTGCGCGAATGCGGCGGCAGGCAAGGTGCTGGCTGCCATCGTCACGGCGAGGAGAGTTTTTTTCACTGTTAGCCTCAGTTGCTGTTTGAACAAACGAATCTGCGTTGGGGCCTGTCGTGACCTGCTATTGAACGTGCCCCCTAACGCTGAGGCGAGAGAATGCGTCAGTGATGTGACAGCAATAAGTAAACAATCAACGAGGATGTGGATTTAATGTTTCTATTATTGAAACAATTGGCTCCGGTATTGCGCTACTCGAAAAGCAAACTACGACGGGCCCTACCTACAGCATCAAGCGCGGCACACGGCAAGCCGCATAGCTCTCGGCAGCCTTGAGCCCCCACGGGCTGATAGCTTCTTTCAACGAGGCCATCGGGCAGGCTATTCAGGCGGAGACAGAGAGCGGTGAGACCCTCGGAGAGCTCGCCCACGCCAGCATTGTTGGGGCATCGAGACAGGTTGCCAAGGCGCTTCGCTGCGCGTCGAATGGTGGCTTGCAGGAATCGCATCAGACTCTCATCCAGATGAAACGCTTGCGTTACCTCCTTGAGTTCTTCGCGGAAGTGCTAAGCAAGGAGGACCGCAAGCGCATTCGACGGCTTGAACAGCTTCAAGACGCGCTCGGAAAATTGAACGACGTGGTCATCGGAGCAGCATACCTGGGGCAAGTCCCGGTTAGCCCGGAGTACGCGGCGGCTTACGACCTATTCGCTCAGTGGCTGAGGGGTTGCGTTACTTATCCACAAAAGCTGTGAACAAAGCACGCTTCGAACTCTGTCAACCCGCGTTGGACTTGAATCGGCTCGGTGTGCTCAAACTTTGTGCGCCGCAGAAACTGTATATACTGTTTCCAAACACGTCAGAAAGGAGGGGTAAAAAATGGATCTTGAAATGGCAAAGCAAGCAGCAACTGATCAGACTGCGTCCACCAGCGCGACAACGAAGGCGCGCCGTACCAAATCCGTAGCGGGCGCAGATGCACGAGTGGTGAAGCCAAGCTCGACTAAGCGAGCGGCAGCGCCAGCCGCGCAGGAGAAGAACCAGAAGAGCGTGAAGCCGGCCAATGGTGCCGCAGGTTCGGCCGAGGCGGCGGCCTGCCAAAAGCCCAAAAAAACTAAGGTGGTCCGAGATAGCTTCACGATGCCGGAAGAGGACTATCGGAAGCTGGCCGAGCTCAAGGAACGGTGTCTCGCAGGCGGGCAGAAGGTCAAGAAGAGCGAACTGCTGCGGGCCGGACTCGCCTTGCTTGCATCGCTTCCGGCAAAACGCCTGCTGACCGCAGTCGCCAGCGTCGAGTCGGTAAAGACCGGGCGGCCAGCAAAGGGTTGACGCGCCGCGCCCTCCCTTTGTTGGACAGGCCGGCAGAGCGGAGGGCAAAAAAAACGCAGCCATCGGGCTGCGCGCGGCGAGAAGGCGGGGTGCGTCTCTCGTCGCGGCGCCAAGTTACACGCGCGTTATGACGGAAATTTTTCACAAACGTGATTTGTCACGAATGTGATTTGAGCCTCCCCTCATTGCCATGCACTCGCTACCCACGGGACAATATCCGGACGGGGAAGCGTGGTGGGGGCAATATGCAGGCGTGGTCGATTCAAGAGTTTCGGGGCTGCTCGATACATGTGCTCGCGGTCCTTGGACGGGGGGCCGATTTTCGGTACGCGTACACGGGTTTTGTTTGCGGCCCGAAAGGCGACGACATGTCGTACCCAAAGATGCAGCGGTTCCATCATATCTCTGCCGACTTTGATTCGATGGACGCCGCAATTTCCGCAGGCATGCGGGAAGGCCGGGCACTCGCTCTACGGTGGTTCTCGGCATCCGTTGAGGAGCGAGAGACACCCATCTGACTACCCGGCCTATGCCCTCACCGACCGAGGGCGCTCGCCGAAGACATGTTGACCATCACCATCTCGATTGCGACGGCACGTTGACCCTCCAACTGACCGGCGTTGGGGGTGAACGCACAACCCTCAAAACATCAGTGCGCGGCTGTATAGACGTCGCTGCCGAAGCCCTGCAAGCCGTTCATGCCGGCATAGCCAAGATGCGATAACCCGAACACGTCCTCGATGCTCTTGAGCAGCGCATAGTGGTTGTAGGGCGTGTTGCTGACCGTGCCCGGCTTGATGAAAGGCGAGAGCACCACAGCGCCGACGCGGCCACCGCCAGGACCAGTGAGGCCCGGTGCTACCGAATTCGGACCAGTGGGCTCACCGCAGCAGGCGGAGGTGTCACTCGTATCCGATTCGTCGAAAGTGATGATCAGTAAGCCATCGGACTGGAAGGCCGGCGAGTTGGTGATCTGCGGTACCCAGGTCTGCAGAAAGCGATTGACCGCCGGCAAGCCGCCCGCGCTCTTGCCGTCGGCGCAGGTTGGCTCGTCATGTCCATCGTTGCAAAGGTTCGGCACGATGAACGAGAACGCGGGCGTGGTCGCAATGCTATTCAGATCGGTGGCCAGAGAATCGAGCCGCACGACATGACTATCGCAGTACGACTGGTTATCGATCACCGAGTGGAAATACATGAACGGGTTGTGGCGTGTTGCGTAGCCGTCAGTCGCGGTGGCGGTCTGGGTGCCGTCCTTGCCATTGAGCGCGGGGTGAGAGCAGGTTGGGCTGCCATCGCGCGTTAGATCGTTGCCCATGTCTTCCATGTAGCCGCGCCAAGCCAAGCCTTTGGCATCCAACTGGCTGGCAATCGTGCCGATGGCGGCAGGATAGACGCAACCGGTACCTGTTACCTGCCCATTGGCATCGGGGCTCATGGTGCCCAACCAGTCGGTGTAGTACTGACAGTCAGCCTGTGTTTGCGCGTTGGGTGCCTGCCCGCTGATCATGGTCAGGTAGTTGTCGTTGCTGTTGTGGCCGGTACCGTAGTACTGAGTCAATAATGCCCCTTGGCTTGTCAGCGTGTTGGCGAGATAAGGTGCCTGACTGCCGGAGCTGAAGGTTTGGGTGTAGCCCTTGTTCTCCAACACGATCACAAAAACGTGGCCGATCCGGCTTGCGGTGGGCGTCACTGGGGACTGCGCGGGTGGCGAGACTGGAGCTGCTGCCGACGACGCCCCGCCAGTTGGGGTGATTGCATCGCTTGCCCCGCCGCAGCCCGCCAGCAGGCATGCAAAGAAGGTTGCGGCGATGCCGCCGGTCAGCCAGTTCAATTTGGAAAGTCGCATGGTTGCCATGATTCAAGGAAGAGGAAAGCCCAACGAGGTGGCGATCGTGCGAAGGGAACTGATGCCAGGAACCCCGCTGATTCCGGGGGCGCTGCCTGTGATGGAGCCCGGGCACACGCCTCCGAACGGACCTTGCGGAACCGAGTAAGCCGGTGCCGTTAAATTCGGCTGTGAGATGAAGTCGAGCGCGTAGGCGATCGAATTGGTGTCCGGCAGGCCTCCACGCGCACCGAGGGGATTGAGTCCGAAGCGCCAAGCCAGTAACTGGTGGATCGAACTCGGGTCAAGCGGCCAATGGCTGACATGCCCGCGCTTGACGCGTGGACCAATCAGCACCATCGGCACACGGAAGCCGAGGTAGCCATCGTTACCTAACTGCGTCTCGGCAGCAGAGACGGGGCGCTTGAATGGCGGTACGTGGTCGAAAAAGCCGCCCCATTCGTCGTAGGTAATGATCAGCAGCGTCTTCTGCCATCCGGGTCCGTTACGCACCGCGTCATAGATCTGGTTAAGAAAGACCTGTCCGTTGCGGATATCGGAGTTCGGGTGATCATCGGCCGATATGCCTTGCGGGTTCTCCCCGGTAAAGCGCGGATCGACGTATGAGAATGCGGGTAGGGTGCCGGCCGCAGCGTCCGTCAAAAACGTCGCGAACGGTTTGGATGTGTTGAGATACTTCGCGCCGAACAGCGCCGTGAATGGCACGTCGCTGAAGTAATAGTTGGCGGACACACCCTTCTCGGCAAAGCGATCGAAGATTGTCGGCAGCGAGCAGGTTGCATTGGAGTTGTGCAGTCGATCGGTTTCGCCGCACATCAGGTAAAACCGGTTCGGATAGGTTTCGGCCAGAATTCCGCAGTGGTAGCTGTCACAGACTGTCCAATCCCGGGCGGCTGACCCAAAGAAAGATAGATCTTCGGCTTGGTAGTAACCGATGGGGAAGAGGTCGCCGGGCGTCTTGTTTGTGTCCGGCGTCAGCAACCATCCATCCATCTTCCCGCCGTCGAGTTGGATGCGTGCCCCTTCGTAGCTGTGATCCGGATCGGCGAAGCCACAACCCTGAAAACCATACTTGGGATCGGTCGCGAGGCGGAACGAGTTCTGCGGATTGCCAAACGCGTCGACGAACTGGAGCCCAGCCTGCTTTCCGTTGGCACCCGGCAGCCAGCCCAGATAGTGGTCGAACGATCGGTTTTCCATCACCACCAGCACGACGTGGTCGATGCCCGACTGCGCAGGACCGGGCAAGACCGGTGGCACCAACTGTGTTGGCACGGGCGCGCTCCCCGTAGATGAGGCGCCACCCGGATCCCCTGCGAGGCTGCCATCGCCGCCCCCGCCACATGCAGACAAGCCGGCACCGGCGAGCGTTGCAGCCGCCGCACCAAGCAATCGGCGGCGCGTCTGGAAACGCACCGTTGAAATCTTCTGAGTCACGCAACTTCTCCCGCTTATGTATCGCCCTGAAGGCATCCTTAGAACGCGCGGACAGTAGCAGTGGCGCTCGGTCCCTCATGTGACAGGATCGCGGAGTAGAGTCGTGGCTCTTATTCAAACAGCCTGGATGCGGCGCGTGGCGCACACGTTGCCAAGGCCGCTGCCAGAGTAGGTGCGTGTATGCAACGCCTTGCGGATGGCAGCGAGGTTAAATATCTGGCAGCGGCAGCGGCAGCGGATCGCATTTGGGAGCGAGCGCGTTTTCCGGTCACCCATCATTTCAGAGGAAACGCTCGTCGGTGAACGCGGTCTGGTTCTTCCCGGAGGTCTTCGCGCGATACATCGCACTATCTGCGCGACGCAAGATGGAGGGGATGTCGAGGGGTTCGCCTCGTGCGTCAGTTGAAAACAGATAGATGCCGATGCTGGCCGACACAGAAACAGGATGCCCATCAACGGTTTGAATCGCATTCAGTACCGATTGGACATCATCTGCAATGGCTTGCGCGTCTGTCTTGCGATAAAGGTCGCGCGCCAGAATCACAAACTCGTCGCCTCCCAGGCGGGAGAGCGTATCGCCGCGGCGCATGCGAGCTTGCAAGGCTTGGGCAAAGCGTTGCAGCAGCAAGTCTCCTACTCCGTGCCCATACGCGTCGTTGACCTGTTTGAACCCGTCCAAATCAATGAGCAACAGAGCCGTTCGTTCCGCCTCGCCATCTTGACCACAAAGGACGCGCGCGATGGTCTTCTCAAGGCTTTTGCGATTGCTCAGACCCGTCAAAGGATCAGTAGCGGCTCGCTTCTCGAGCCTGTTGACCAACACTGACAAATATATGGAGGTTGCGGTAACGCCAAAGGCGATGCCCAGCGCGGCGGAAAAATTCTCCTGCCACCACGGTGCCCATCGCATGAGCGCGACAATGCCAGCAAGCGCGACAGTGCAGGAGAGTGCCAACATGCGCTTGCCATAGCGACACCCGGCGCCTACCAAAAACCAGAAGAAAGCCCAGAGCATGGGCAATGCTATCCGGCCTCCTGCGGCAAGAATCATGACGACCGAGGCTTGGTCCATGACGGTGGTCGTGACTAACCGTGTGCGCGATGGGCCGGACAGTGCATTGACAGCTATATATGTACCGACGCTGAATACGACATAAAAAAGACATGCCAATAGCGTTCGGTAGGCCTCAGGCGTTGGTTGGGTAAGCGCAACGACTGCATAGGCCAGGAGGGGTAGCGGGCCCAGGTAGATCCGCAACAGCGCTTGCTCATATTCCGGCAGCCTTTCAACGGTGCTCAAACGCCGGGCTCCGCTAACGCCAAGTAAGTCTGCCAATCGCATATCAACTCGCAAGCCACAACCTTTCTGGTTTTAGTCGAGTGTAGTTGATGCACAAGCGCTGAAGTTCATCTGCCGACGTAGTTAGTTGGTGGGGTTGCGCACGCGTGCAGACGCGCGCTGTTTACCCGGGATCCAGTCGCGCGTGCGACTCATCTGAAGTGCGAGTTCGTCAGCGATTTCGTCTGATCGGGAGCGCGCCAAGGAGATGCGAGAAAGTGCTGACTATGTGCTCGAAGTGCCTTCCGACGATTCAAATCCCAGCCAACTCGAAGCGGCAAGTTCTGTCGTCGGGCACGCCGTCATTTGTCTCGAAACGGTCGGCGGCGACAGCAGGAGCAGTATCCCAGGCTCTCGTGGAAATAATTTCCGATCCGTTTGGGCGGTCACGCACGCTGCTTTGAAGGAGTACGAGGGACACTGCTCGCAATGCTTGCGGCGCCGCATGGTGTAGCGCTCAACCCGCAGGCGAGGAGCACCATGCTAGAACATCAAGACTGTGGAAATATCTGCTCTTGCAGTTCCAACCATCGCCATCGCGCAATGAGTGAAAGTCGGATACGGATGGGGCATCGAGACTGCGAACAGCGACACCTACCTCTGGCATTGGGGAAATAACCCGGGGTACCGAGCATTTGCCATGGTGTCGCTGTCGTCCAGGAACGGATTCGTCCTCTTTACCAATAGAGAACATGGAATGCCATTGGCCGCGCCGCTTGCGCACTCCACCATTCCGGCAGAGCACGGGGTCTTTCGTTTTTCTATGCTGAGCTGAGTCCCAACGCCGGGATAGAGCGAACGTCCTCTACCAGCCAAAAGGAGACGCCTGAATGAGATGTCCGATTGGCAGAACGTCAGTAGTCTGCGTCGACAAGAATTACGAATTCCTCGTCTCGGTCTCTAGCGAGACGTCGTTTACAGGCGCCCACATTGAGCAGGCACCAACCCTCGTCGGTACTCTAGGTACTGGGAAATTGCACAACCACAAACGTTAACATCATGGATAACCTGTCCAGATGGCCACTTTATGCCTAACGGCACAATTTCTGTGCCGTTAGGCATAACGTGGCCGGCCAATAAAGCATAACGTGGCCGGGAACTAGGGGCTTAGTCTGGCGTGGCGCCAGGCCATAAAGCATAACTTGGCCCAACGGGACGAAATAAGGCATAACGTGTCCAAACGGATTTCTTCCCATTGAGGCGCGCGCAATGCGGGTCTCGGGAAGTGGTCGCCATGGAGCCCTCCGAGCTTCTCGTTCGCCACTGGACCGTCTGCGCACAGATCATGACGATGCATCCGGCTGCTCGGCCGCGTTGGACGGGCGGATGGGGTTACGTGCGTACGACTGAATCTTGGGCCCTAATCCAGGTGCGCCCGACCCTGTATTAGCTTGGGAATTGTGGGCAAGTGGAGCGTAGTCCACTTTGGCATTCTCTAATAGACAATGACGTTCTCTATTAGACCGCAGGCTCGCAAGTGAACCATGCCGTATCTGCCGCAGTGCTCACACATTGGTACTGACTGGTATTTGCCTGTGGAGAGTTCCAAGGCAAGAATGTCGGCCACCACGTCTGCCGGCAGTTGTTGAAGAATCTTCTTCCACTGCTCAGATGCTTTCGAGGGTGCAACGTGCCCGCGCACGTGCATTTCGATTGCTGTACGTACTGTGCGCTCTACGTCTTTGCGCGCTACCTACCGGTTCTTTCCGATTACCGCCTGGCGGCAGGCAGCCTGTATGCGATTTATCCGCCTGGGCGCCATTTATCGCACAGGGTGCGTGTATTCATCGACTTCCTGGTTGAGCGGTTCGCTCTTGCAAAGCCGACGTGAAGCGGGCTGAAAAGAAAAGTCGCCGTTTATGCGGCGTGGGGTGCCTGCTCGATGATGGACGGGGGAGTCTCAAACATCTTGCACCCGCACGCACTCGGCAATGTCGGAGAGGCGCATATGAGCGAGATGATTGAGCAACGCAGTCTCTGCCGCCCCTTCTCTTCCTATCGGAAGTGCGACAGGCTCCGTTGACCGGGCACGTTGAGCGGGGGGGCTGTCCAATAAGGTGCGGCGTTCGCAAGAGGGCAGCGAAAACCGTCTTCCGCTTCCCCAACTTGCCTATGGACGCTGCGGAAGATAGAGGGTAACAAGCACAGACGCACTTTCTATTGCCTCTAGCCAATGCGGTTCTTCCGGTGGAAGCAGCAGAAGATCTCCTGCGCGCATGGTGTGTGTGGCCGAGTTCATGCCGAGCTTCAGCACGCCCTCGAGGCACTGCACCGTAATGTCTCCCGGCGCCTGATGGACAGGAATACGGCCGCCTGTAGGCAGCACGAGTCGCATGACTTCAAGGTGCGTCGAGCGGATCAAGGCGACGGATTTTGCTTGCTGGAGTGCAGCGCCCAGTGGGCGGACGTCGATCAGCTCTCCGGGCGCGGCGTGTGGTGTTGCCATGTTCTCTCCTGGTCGTTAAAGCTGCGTCGGTCAAATTGCCCTGCGGGCGAGCATGTTTCGGATCTCGCTGATCGCCTTGGCTGGGTTCAGGCCCTTGGGGCACACGTTCGTACAGTTCATGATCGTTCGGCAGCGGAACAGGCGGTAGGGATCGTTGAGGTTGTCCAGGCGCGCGGCAGTGGCCTCGTCGCGCGAATCCAAGAGAAAGCGATACGCCTGCAGCAGGCCAGCCGGGCCGACATACTTGTCGGGATTCCACCAGTACGACGGACATGCGCTTGAGCAGCATGCGCACAGGATGCACTCATAGAGGCCGTCCAATTGGTCGCGTTCCTGAGGTGATTGAAGGCGCTCACGCTCCGGCGGTGCGGTGTCGTTGATCAGGTACGGCTTGATCGAGTGGTATTGCTTGAAGAAATCCGTCATATCCACGATCAGGTCGCGTATGACGGGCAGGCCCGGAAGCGGGCGTAGAACGATATGGCGCGGCAGCTCGTTGAGGTTGGTCGTACAGGCAAGACCGTTCTTGCCGTTGATGTTCATCGCGTCTGAACCGCACACACCCTCCCGGCATGATCTTCGGAAGCTCAGTGTCTGATCCTGCGCCTTGAGGCGAATCAGAACATCCAGCAGCATCCGTTCGTCTGGCTTCAACTCGACGTCAAAGGCCTGCATGTAGGGCTGGACATCTGAATCGGGATCGTAGCGGTAGACCTCGAAAACGCGTGTGTCGCTCATGACGTCTCTCCTTCGGCGCTTGTTTTCCACTGTGAGGCACCGCGCTCTCGTAGCGGGTGCGATGGAGGTTAGGCACTCAGGTGAAATGAGCCTTCGGTTTGATGGGCCATCGCCGCGCTGGTTCTATCTCTATATCAGCGACGAGTAGGTGTGATTGGACACGTGGGCATGCGAGGTAGGCGTCACGCTAGCGCTCAGCCTAGCCGTATATCGAGACTGAACAGGAGCCGGAAAATGGCGTGCAGCCATCCATCGCCACGGCCTGGAATCGGTCCATATCGAGAATCCGGATGTCTTTGCCGCGCACTTCAAGCAGCCGACGCTGCTGCAGTTTCGTCAGCATTCTGCTAACAGTTTCGAGTTTCAACCCAAGGTAGCTGCCAATCTCCGCGCGCGTCATTTTCAGCGTGAACTGTGTCGACGAAAAACCGCGCGCGCTCCAGCGTTCCGATAAATCGAACAGAAAGGTGGCGACGCGATCCTCCGCTCCCATCGTGCCGAGCAGCCCCATCCATTTGGACCCGCGCACGATCTCGGCGCTGAGCATGCTCAATACGTGCCGCTGAACGATCTTCAGGTCATGGCACAGGCGTTCGAGTCGCTCAAACGGCATCACGCATACCGAGCTGTCTTCCAGTGCGATTGCATCGTAGGCATGCTTGCCGCTGGCGATACCGTCAATGCCAAGCGGATCACCCGACAAAGCGATGCCGACGACCTGTGCTCCTCCCGTCCGATGGATTACGGTTTTGAAGGAGCCGGCACGGATGGCATAGATGCTTTGGAGGCTTCCGCCTCTGCGGTACAGCGCCTGTCCGCGCTTGATCATACGGATGCAGCGCATAGACTCGTTGAGCCGCTCTGCGGCCGATGTGTCGACCGGTTCAGCGGTGCATAGGCGCGCCAATGCACAACTGTTGCAAGTGACGTTCGTCGCCTCAATCTCTTGGCGCGCCTGCGGCAGAAGCGTCTCGCAACAGGCGTCAGGCGCGTGGACGCTGTCGGGTTCGATTGTGGTCAGCATGTTGTCCTCTGTCCACCAGTACTAAGGTCACCGGCACGTGTATGCATCGTTCGCAAATGACCGAATCATCTGCGCATCAAGCATCCGTTGTGCTGGCCAGATCGATGATCGCGGCCTGCCACAAGACACATTCGCCGGCATTGATTGCGGATGCGGCAGACATTCAGCCGGCCGCTCTCACCGTAAAGTCGATCACGATGTTGCCCGGATCGCGGGTGACATATCCGGCATCCACGCGTGGCCCGTAGTGCCGCTCAATCTGCGCAAGGAGCGGGAGCGGATCATGATCGTTGACAAAGCGCATCACTTCGCCTGGCTCTAGGGCGTCGAGCGCGCCGAAGATGGCCGCGTGCCGGAAACGCTTGGCAATGCCCCGTGCATCGAAGACATGATGCTGGGCGAAGATGGTGCCGATGGCTTTCAAAGTTGGCATGGAAGTTTCTCCTGGAAAGGGTGCCCTCGTGGTGGGCTTCATTGGGTTTCAGTGCGATGCCACGGCGCGTCGGGCAACCATCGTTGTGCTCAGCCTGGCGAGCTGCTTTCGATCCAGGCACGCTTGGGCGAACACCAGAACCTGACCTTCTTCGACGGCGATGTGACGACGGTATGCGTCAGCGAAGCTCTCTGCCCAGGCGCGCTCGATCGGCCTGACCTGGCCCTGAGCAATATCGGCAAGGACTGCTCGCAACTGCGCCCAGTTCGCTTCCAGAGATCGATGCTCAGTGAGCAGCGACGCGATCACCTCGACCACCGGCGAACCCCGACGCTGGCCCTCTGCGATCAGCAACGGAAAGAGATCTTCTTCTTCGTCGGCATGATGATGAGGCCCGGCCACGTCGAAGTAACGCATGATGTTTCGGGCCGCCTGCTGCGCCTGTTCGTCCGCACCGTGCGATGGCAGATGTGCCGACAGCTTCGCGAGCGTGGCGCATTGCGCGGCAATACGCTCGTGACAGGCCTTGAGCATTTCGAGCGGCTCGTCGAAAGAGGGTGCCGGTTTGGTTAGTAGGCCATCTAGCTTCACTTCGTATCCTTCAGCTTCCTGTTCGGCCTGTCTTGCCGTCGGCCGTGGGTGCGCGGTTTTCAACTTGGCCCGCAGTGATATAACATGCATTAACAATACATCATTTATTTCGACCTTACAACCTCACCGATTCGTCCCCGCTTTACTCCGCACACCGCAGAGCGCTTGTCCACCCGCGAGGTCGTCACGCGCTACCTAGGTGAGCGCGGATCGCCAGTCCGGTCGACTATGCTCGATTTATGACCGAGGTACACAATCTGCTTGAAGAGCGGCTCGGCGTACCATAGAGCAAGGCTAGAGAGGCCGGCTGATCGTCCTTGCAGGCGTGTTGGCCGTTACCGAACATTAAAGTACAGGGCCATGACCGTAACAGAACCGCTCCCATATTTTCGCTACCATCCGGCGCCCCTTGTAACCGGCGCCGTCGCTGCCAGCCAAACGATATGCGCGTGCTGCAAGCAAGCGCGAGGCTACATCTATGTAGGACCGGTCTATTCAGTCAACGATTTGCACGACGCGCTGTGCCCGTGGTGCATCGCCGATGGTTCTGCAGCCAGCAAGCTGGATGCATCTTTCGCTGACTCGTACCCACTGGCGCGTGCAGGGGTACCAGTCGAAGCTATGGAAGAGGTGAATCTTCGGACCCCGGGCTATATCTCTTGGCAACAGGAGTGGTGGCTTTCTCACTGCGGCGACGCTTGTGAGTTCCATGGCGATGCCAGTATTCAGGACGTCGAGTCAGCATCCGAGAGCACCAAACAAGCTTGGCTGCTTGAGTACAAACAGGATGAGGCGGTGTGGGGACGGGTTACGGAGGGTTACCAACCAGGTGGTGACTCCGCTCTGTACAAATTCGTATGTAGGCACTGCAGGCAAGAGCTGTTCGCTTGGGACTTGTGCTGACAGAAGTAAATCATATGCCGCCGATGTCAGCTTCCGGCCATCAGCGGTCAATCGACAAGCAAGGTTTCCTGAGCGCTTCGCAATAGAGGCAGGAGCGCGCCTTGCTTCTTGGCGCCCCATTGCCGGTCGTCGCGACGAGGCAATCGAGGCTGTAGCCGAGTCGGGTCAACTCCAGTTGCTGTGGCCGGTGGCCACTGGCCATTTTCGGCCAGAACCAGTTCTTCAGGATGGCGCAGTACGTCGAAGATGATCCGGTGCGATTAAAGCAGGTCAGTGAGGACTTGCTTTGATCCCTTTACAAATGATTCAGAGGGGGGGTACATGGTCGAGCCAGCTGATGCAGACTTGTTCAACGCATGCAAGGCAGTGGCGAAGGAGGTTCTTTGGCGGAATGGCGCTGAGTCGAGCGATGTTGTCGAGACGCTGGCGCAGAAATTTCTAGCCATTGCCGAGGATCATCAAGACTTCGTTCGCCGACGGCGAGAGAGCGACGACGTGATCGCCTTTGCGGTGCAATATATTGCACACGTTCACGCGATCCCGCCGTCGGGAACCGATACCGAGTGGTTTCGGTTGACGCTGGCAGCACTGATGGAAGTGGCTGTTCCTAATACCGGGCTGACCGACGCCGCCGCCCGCTTGTTACCCTGCCTGCAGGAAGGTATTCGTGACTCACTCGCTGATGTCCCCGTATCACGCGACACACTCCGTATCGAAGGCGATGAAGCCGCGTCTATCCGTCGTATGCAGGATGCCGGCGTTGAGTATGGCGTCGCCTCTGATCTTCTCGATCTTTTAGAAAAGCTCTACCACGGCGACCCGTTGACAGAAGAGGATCAGCGTACCTTCTATCTATCTTCTATCGCTGCGCCCATGACTCGTCAAGCACGGATCGCGGAAGGTGTCGATAAGCCCTGAGGTTTGTAGGCAGCTAGCAGCTGTCCGCTTCTGGCTGCGGATTCAACCGGTCGATGCAACACACTAGAGACGCGTGAGCAGTGGAGGTGTTGCAAATGAAACAAAGGCGCCGGATCTACTACACCGAGAGTCAGAAAGCACTCATGTGGGAGCGCTGGCGTAGTGGCGACTCTCTCCAGCACATTGCCCAACTGTTCGATCGGAACCATTCTTCTGTACAGGGAATTCTCGCGCAGACCGGCGGTATCCAGCCGGCACAGCGACACCGCTCCCGGCTGGCATTGACGCTTGCCGAGCGTGAAGAGATCTCCCGCTCGGTCGTGGCGGGGCTCTCGATACGTTCGATCGCCTCCCGGCTAGGGCGAGCTCCGTCCACCATTAGTCGCGAGCTCCAGCGAAATGGCGGAAGCCATAGCTATCGTGCGAGTCAGGCGGGCGAGCTTGCCTGGGCTCGAGCACGCCGCCCAAAGGTATGTAAGCTCGTCAGAAACCGAACGCTGGCGCAGGTCGTGGCAGCCAAGCTGCGGCTACAGTGGTCCCCTGAGCAGATTGCCGGCTGGCTCAAGCATGCATATGCCGTCAACAAGGACTACCTGGTGTCACACGAGACGATCTATCGCAGCCTGTACATACAGGCCCGCGGAGCGCTTAAAAAGGAGCTGCTCGAACACTTGCGGCGTGAAAGAGCCATGCGTCGTTCGCGGCACCATACGCAGAAGACGGACGACCATGGCCGGATCTCTGAGACGCTGCCGATCAGCGAGCGGCCTGCTACGGCGGAGGACCGTGCGGTGCCCGGCCACTGGGAAGGCGACCTGCTCTTCGGCAGCGCTAACAGCCAGATCGTCACCTTGGTCGAGCGTCAGACTAGGTTCGTGATGCTGCTGAAAGTCGCCAGCAAAGATAGCACCGTTTTTCGATAAAACATAATGTGTCCCAACGGGTAAACAACCATAACCCGTCCAAATGGCCACTTTATGCTTAACGGCACAATTTCGTTGATCCACAACGAACATCAATTTGGTGGGACGTACAGGATTTGAACCTGCCTGCCTGCGTCGGTAAACCGTCGCCGCTCGACCCATGAGCTACCGTCCCGCCTTCACTATATCGACCCTTCCTGAGGAAACCCGAGTCGGGACATCCCCCTAGCCGGATCGGCCAGTGCGCTACTCTGGCGGAGGCATCCCAACGCTCTACCCCGGAATGATTCTGCGCTGGCGCAAGTCGTCGAAGATGCGCATGAACATCGCTTCCGTCTCCACGTATTCGTGAAAACCAAAGCGGCGCGCCTTGGAGCCGTCACCGAACATGTCGTAGTCCCATGAGAAGACGAAATCGGCAAAGCGCCACGAAGACACATCGCGGTAGGGCGTGTTCGCCAAACCATGCTTGGCGATCATGCTTTGCCAGAGTGGCGCCTTGTCGGCCATGACGATGTCGAGCGACAAGGGCAGCGGCGGGGCGACTTCCATCGCAAAGTAGCCGGCGATCTTCGGCCACATTTCGCTCCAGCGGAATAGGTCTCCGTTGTTGATGTTGAAGGCCTGGTTGGCGCAGCGTGGGTCGGTGGCGGCCCACACGGTGGCGCGGGCAAGCAGGCCGGCATCGGTCATTTCCAGCAGGTGGTCGTATGCGCCGGGTTTGCCGGGAAAGCGCAGCGGCAGGCCCAGTTCTTTCGATAGCGACGCGTACATGGCGATGGCCACGGCAAGGTTCATCGGATTGCCCAGCGCAAAGCCGCCCACCACCGACGGGCGGATGGCCGACCATGTCCACGCCTTGCCCACCTGGCGCGCTTCCAGAAAGGTCTGCTGGTCGAACATGAATTCGGGCGGCATGAAATGCGCATCGGTTTCGCGCGCCGGGGTTTTGAATGGCCCGAGGTGACCGCCGTAGACCTTGTAGCCCTGCATCAGGCTGATGTGCGCGAGCTGGGGCGATGCGGCTTCCATGGCGTCGACCACGTTGGTCAGCATGGCGAGGTTGGGCGGCACCAGTTCAGCCCAGGTCGGGCGGTCCTGATAGGCGGCGTAGAAGAGGTGCGTGACGTCGCCAAGTGCGCCGAGCTTGATGCGCGTGTCGGCTGCGTCGAGCAAGTCGACGGCCACATGCCGGATGCGCTGCGTCGATGCTCCGCCGCGGCGCGACAGGCCGACGATGCGCCAGTCGTCCAATGTGGCGAGGTGCTCGATCAGGTTGCGGCCGATCACGCCCTGTGCGCCCACGACGAGCGCGACTTTATTCTGTGCAGTCATGTTGGTGTTGGGTTGAGCCCGAAGCAGCAATGGCAATGGCCACCAGTATGAGAACGGTCGGATCTGTGCGATAGACTGCCGGCAAGCACAACATCTATGAATTGAAATCACAATGTCGCGGCTTGATGTCAATCGCTTTGGCGAGATGGAAGTCTTCGTGCGGGTCGTGGAAGAGGGCGGCCTCTCCGCTGCGGCGCGTGCTTGCCGCATGACGCCGTCGGCGGTGAGCAAACTGGTGGCACGGTTGGAAGCCCGGCTGGGCGCGAGGCTGGTGAACCGCTCCACGCGGCGCTTTCAGCTCACGCCCGAGGGCATGGCGTTCTATGAGCGCAGCGTGACGGTACTGGCCGATCTGGACGAGGCCGAGCGCGAGGCTTCTGCCGGGGCGCAGCCAGCAGGGCGCTTGCGCATCAATTCCAATGTGCCGGTCGGCACGCATTTACTGCTGCCGATTGTGCCGGCGTTTCTGACGTGCCATCCGGAGGTGTCGCTCGACATTGCGCTCACGGATCGCGTGGTCGATCTGCTGGAAGATCGCACCGATGTTGCCCTGCGCAGTGGTCCGCTAAAGAGTTCTCGGCTGGTGGCGCGCAAGCTGGGGCAGACGCGCTTGATGGTGGTGGCGTCGCCTGCCTATCTGGCGCGCGCCGGCATGCCGCGCACGCCGGCTGATTTGGCAAACCACAACTGCCTGGCGTTCAGCTACGTTCGCGCCATCAGTGCCTGGCCCTTTATCAAGCGCGGGCGCCGCACCGAATTCACCCCACACGGCAACACGCAGATCAGCGATGGCGAGGCGCTGCGCGCCGTGGCGGTCGCCGGTCTGGGTTTGGCGCGTCTGGCCGAATTTCAGGTGCGCGCTGACTTGGATGCGGGCCGTCTCGTCCCCGTCCTGGAGGATTACAGCCCCGGCGAGACCGAAGACATCCACGCTGTCTATGTCGGTCACGGGGCGCATCTGCCGGCGCGCGTGCGGGCGTTTCTGGATTTCCTGGTCGCCCATGTGAAGGTTGCCTAGGCTTGTGTTTCCCCACGCTGGCAGGGCTCGGCCTTCACATTCGCAAAACCCCTTCAAGTTGCCAAACGCCGTGCCGTTTACCGCCACATAACGTGTGCTTGAACGGGGGAAGACAATGTCGCAGCACGAAGTTGATGAACGGACCAATCTGACAAACAACAACCGTTTTGAACTGTTGCTGTTCCGCCTGGGCGAATCTGCGCGCTCCAATCAGCGCGAGATGTTCGGCATTAACGTGTTCAAGGTGCGCGAGATCATGGTCATGCCGCCTGTGACGCATGTGGCGGATGCCGGCGCCCATATCCTGGGCGCGGTCAATGTGCGCGGCCAGATCATTCCCGTGATTGACCTCGCCAGCGTGATCGGCACCAAGAACGGCAATGCCAACATCCTGCTGATTACCGAATACGCGCGCTCCACCCAAGGCTTTGCGGTGGAAGAAGTGGACGAGATCGTGCGCCTGGAATGGAGCCAGATCTTTCCGGCCGAGGCGAGCGTGGGCAGCAGCAATATCACCAGCCTGGCGCGCCTGGATGGCAACGCCGACAACTCACGCCTGGCCCAGGTGATCGACGTCGAGCAGATTCTGGTGGATGTGTTCCCGACCCGCCGTACCGATCTGGCGCCCGACAATGGCGAGCGTCCGATCAAGCTGCCCCCGGGTGCCAAGCTGCTGGTGGCGGATGATTCGGGCCTTGCACGCTCGCTGATCGCCAACGGTCTGGAAGCGATGGGCACACCGTACGTGATGACCAAGAGCGGCCAGGAAGCGTGGGACACGCTGCAGAACATCGCACGCGATGCCGCACGCGAAGGCAAGACTGTGCGCGACAAGATCGCGCTGGTGCTGACCGATCTGGAAATGCCCGAGATGGACGGGTTCACGCTCACGCGCAAGATCAAAACCGAGCCGGCATTCCAGTCGATTCCGGTGGTGATTCACTCGTCGCTGTCGGGCTCCGCCAACGAAGACCACGTGCGCCGCGTTGGCGCCAACGGCTACGTTGCAAAGTTTGAAGCGAACGAACTCGCGCAGGCCATCGCTTCTGCGCTGGGCTAAACCCTGGAGCCCGGGCGACGTGCAATGCGCCGCCCGGGCTTTTTATCACTTGCGGCTTTGGTGATCGCCGCCAAGCGGGTCGACGACGATCATGGTGCGATCGAGCACACCGTTGTCGTCGAAGAGGGCGTTGAAGTGCGCCTGTTGATGCCCGACGATGTACATCCGGTATGACCACGCCTCCCGCTTCATCAGCGGGTAGTATTGCGTCGGTTCGCGCGGCATGCCAAAGCGCTCCGCCACATCATGCTTGGTCCAGACGCCGGGCCGCGCTTCGTAGATTTCCTTTTCAGTCAGCATCTGCCGGAAGTTGGTGAGCTTGCCGCCCGCGTCAAAGTCTGCGGCATAGACTTCGTGCCCCATCGGCTGCTTGGAATAGATCCAGCGGTGCGTGCCGCCTGCCAACTGATACGTCTCGGTGGGCGTGCCAAACGTCTCGCGTACGGCACTTTCGGGCTGGCCGATCATCTTTTGGGCCGTCTGGATCGGCGAAAGCGCCGCGCATGCGCTCAGCACGAGCGCGGCGGCGCTGATCCATCTGCCTGGTCGCATCTGCATGGTGGTTCTCCGGTGTGTGGCTTGTGCTGATGGTAAACACTTCGGGTGCAGACAATATTCCATCGGCGCTCTGTCCAGCAGTCTCTACAGGCCGTTTTCCACCATTTCCACCACACGCAATGCAATGGCGCCGGTCTGCTCAGGCGGGCGCCCGCGCAACGGCCCATCAATGATGAGCAGGGCCAGCCCATGCACCGCAGACCATGCGAGGTATTCGGCGCCCGGACGGCGTTCGGACGGCAGTACGCCGGCAGCGGTCATCCGGTCGAGCGCCAGGCTTAGCAACTGGAACGGGTTCAGGCCACTATTGCCGGCCTTGGCAGGGTCCGCGTCGTTTTCTACTTCATCGGGCACCGCAAAGGCTGTGCGGAAGAGGCCGGTTTCCGTCTGCGCAAACCGTAGATAACCCACGCCGATGGCGCGTAGCGACGCACGTGCGCGCACATCTTCTGGCCACGTCGGGTCGATGGCATCCAACTCCGCTTCCATGGCGCGCGCCAACGCCGCCAATGCCTCTGCCCGCACGGCTTGTAGCAAGTCCTGTCGCCCCGCGAAGTGCCGGTAGGCGGCATTTGGCACCACGCCCGCGCGGCGCGTGGCTTCGCGCAGCACGATGGCGTCGGGCCCGCCGGCGCGCGCCAGTTCAATGCCGGCGTCAAGCAGCGCACGTCGCAAGTCGCCATGGCGATACGTGGTGCGCGCGGGTGGTCGGGGCGGTTCCTGGGTCATGCAATGCAACTCCGCAAGTTCTATGTGGACACCGTCCATTATGTCTGCTATCTTTTGTGGACAGTGTTCACAATTAAACCCTAGGCGCTGTGACGCAAATTTCCAAGCCTTTCGTGCAACAGATGTTTGGAGGCCAACATGACGATTGCCACTACCGCAGCGGACGACGAGGCCCAACTACGTACGTTGATTAACGAGTGGGCTGCCGCCGTCCGCGCCAAGGATGTCGACGCCGTCATGCGTCATTACGCACACGATGTGGTGGTCTTCGATGTGATGCCGCCGTTGTTCGTCAAAGGCGTCGACGCATACCGCCGCAACTGGCAAAGCTGGTTCGATGCGCTTGAGGGTCAGGCCGATTTCCAATTCACCGAGCTGCACCTTGAGGTGAGTGGCGATCTGGCCTATTGCTTCAGCGTGAATCGCTTGCGTGCGCGCTATCGGGACGGTGCGAAGCACGATGCGCAGACGCGCGCTACCGTGTGTTTCCGCAAGCGCGATGGCCGTTGGCAAGTCGTACACGAGCATGCCTCAGTGCCGATGCCGGTGCCTGAGCCGGCGTGCGGCTGAGCGAGGTTTTCCCCCGACCGCGTGGCGCAATGCGCGGCTTTGCAGTCCCCCAAGTCCACCCCAAGGAGTTGTGATGCAAGTTCAACCGTATCTGTTCTTCGAAGGTCGTTGTGAAGAAGCGCTGGAGTTCTACAAGAAGACGCTTGGTGCCAAGGTCGATGTGGTGATGCACTACAAGGATGCGCCCAAGGACGCACAGCCCACTGCCGAGCAATGCGGCGGCATGGCGCCCCCGCTCGACAAGGTGATGCACGCCGCCTTCCGCGTGGGCGAAACCCAGATTCTGGCGTCCGACGGCATGGCCGGCGGCAAGACGGATTTCAAAGGTTTCGGGTTGTCCGTGAGCGTGCCCGACAACGCCACTGCCGAACGGACATTCAAGGCACTCGGCGATGGCGGTCACGTCACGATGCCGATGTCCGAAACGTTTTTTGCCAACGCGTTTGGCATGGTGACCGACCGCTTCGGCATCACGTGGATGGTGATCGCGCCCAAGCCGATGTAATTGCGGTGCGTGTGAAAACGGCCGCCGCTCGGTGGCCGTTCTGCGAAAAATCGTAGGGCGCCTGCCTTGGCGCAGGGCCACGGTCCGGTGCCAGGCTGCGCGATCATCGGCGCCTTACTAATATCAACGAAACCACCCCCTTGGCGACGACCGGCTGTTCTGGCCGCGACCCTTTGCACGGCTTGCGCAAAGGCGTCCCTTCACCTGCTGTCCCCATCTGTTGGAGCGCTCTTCATGCTGAAGATCATTGCGATCGTCATCGTCGTCGCGATTGCTGCTGTGCTGGGTTTTGCCGCCACGCGCCCGGATACCTTCAAAGTGCAGCGCGAGATCGACATCAAGGCACCGCCCGAAGAAGTGTTCGCCCTGATCAACGATTTCCACCACTGGACGACTTGGTCTCCGTGGGAAAAGCGTGACCCCGCAATGAAGCGCACCTATGGCAGCCCCGCGAGTGGCAAAGGCGCGAACTATGCGTGGGATGGCTCGCGGGAAGTGGGGGCCGGGCGCATGGAGATCGTCGATTCAACGTCGCCCAGCCGCATCCAGATTCAGTTGGATTTCCTGAAGCCCTTCGCGGCGCACAACACTGCGGAATTCACGCTGAAGCCTGCCGGCGATGTGACGCACGT
Source organism: Ralstonia sp. GX3-BWBA (assembly GCF_003290055.1). Classification (NCBI taxonomy): domain Bacteria; kingdom Pseudomonadati; phylum Pseudomonadota; class Betaproteobacteria; order Burkholderiales; family Burkholderiaceae; genus Ralstonia; species Ralstonia sp. GX3-BWBA. The sequence continues at coordinate 204,098 of NZ_QMKS01000020.1, forward strand.
CACCTGGGCCATGTATGGCCCGAGCCCATTCATCTCCAAGGTGATGGGCCTGTTCTTCAGTATGGACGCGATGATCGGCAAGGACTTTGAAGCCGGTCTCGCCAACCTTAAATCGGCTGCGCAATCCTGATCGACATTCAGGCGCAGCGGCCAATCATAGGAGTGATTCCATGACGCATGGCATCGACGAACGCAAGCGCTGGCTTGCCCTCATCGTGCTCTGTCTGGGCGTGCTGATGATCGTGCTGGATACGACCATCGTGAACGTTGCGCTGCCGTCCATCCAGGCAGACCTGGGCTTTACCGAAACCTCGCTCGTGTGGGTCGTCAACGCCTACATGCTGACCTTTGGCGGCTGCCTGCTGCTGGGAGGCAGGCTGGGAGACCTGTTCGGACATCGCAAGCTGTTCCTGCTGGGGCTGACGTTGTTCACGCTGGCTTCGGCTGCATGCGGGCTGGCGAATTCGCAAGGGCTGCTGATCACGGCGCGCGCCGTGCAGGGGCTGGGCGGTGCAGTGGTGTCGGCGGTGTCGCTGTCGCTGATCATGAACCTGTTCACCTCGCCGGCGGATCGCGCCAAGGCGATGGGGATCTACGGTTTTGTGTGTGCGGGGGGCGGCAGCATCGGTGTGTTGCTCGGTGGCTTGCTGACGAGCACGCTGAGCTGGCACTGGATCTTCCTGGTTAATCTACCGATTGGCGTGGCGGTGTATGCCGCGTGCGTGGCGTTGTTGCCTGCGGGCAAGCCGTTGGCCGATCGCACGAAGCTGGACGTGGCGGGCGCGATTGCCGTGACCGCGTCGCTGATGCTGGCGGTGTATGCGGTCGTGCATGGCAACGAAGCCGGTTGGACATCCACGCAAACGCTGACGCAGCTGGGCATTGCCATTGCGCTGATGATCGCGTTCCTGATCATTGAATCGCGCGTGTCGCATCCGTTGATGCCGCTGCACATGTTCGCGCTGCGCAACGTGGCCACGGCCAACTTGGTGGGCGTGTTGTGGGCGGCGGCGATGTTCGCGTGGTTCTTCATTTCGGCGCTGTACATGCAGCGCGTGCTTGATTACAGCGCCATGCGGGTGGGGCTGGCCTTCCTGCCGGCCAACATCATCATGGCGGTGTTCTCGCTGGGCTTGTCGGCCAAGCTGGTGATGCGCTTTGGCATTCGCGCGCCGCTGTCGTTGGGTTTGCTGGTGGCAGCTGTGGGGCTGGTGCTGTTTGCGCGCGCGCCTGCCGGCGGCAGCTTTGTGCTCGACGTGCTGCCCGGCATGCTGTTGCTGGGCCTGGGCGCCGGTGTGGCATTCAATCCGGTGCTGCTGGCGGCCATGAGTGATGTGGCGCCGGATGAGTCGGGCCTGGCGTCGGGCGTGGTCAACACGTCGTTCATGATGGGCGGTGCGTTAGGCTTGGCCATCCTGGCGAGTCTGGCTGCAGGGTGCACCGAAAGCCTAACCGCGGCAGGCGCCGATGCCACGACCGCGCTCAATGGCGGCTACCACCTCGCGTTCCTGTTGGGCGCTGTTGCAGCCCTGTTTGCTTCGGTGTTGGCAGGGGTGTTTGTGCGCACCCGCACGCATGGGGCGGCGCAGGGGGGAGCGTCGTCTGCAGCGCCAATCTAAGTCCGAGAAGGGCAAAGAGGACGCCGGTTTCACCGCATGTCTCAAACGAGGCATGCGGTGAAACCCGTTATTGACCGACCGGTCGGACGGTTTATAATCGATCCATCCAAAACACGGCGCACATGACGTGCCGTGCACATGCCCAGAAAGCGGCCGGAGGATCGCATGTACACCCAAAGCCTCGACCAGCCCGGCGGTCTGCCCACGGAGCAGGAGCTGGCCGCTGCCTCCCAAGGCGAAGCCGATTTGCAGGCGCGCTTTGACGCACGCATCGGCGCCGACCACAAGATCGAGCCGCAAGACTGGATGCCTGCGCCTTACCGCAAGACTTTGCTGCGGCAGATTTCGCAGCACGCGCATTCCGAGGTGGTGGGTATGCTGCCCGAGGGCAACTGGATCAGCCGCGCGCCGTCGCTCAAGCGCAAGGCCATCCTCCTGGCCAAGGTGCAGGATGAAGCGGGCCATGGCCTCTATCTCTATTCCGCCGCAGAAACGCTTGGTAGCTCGCGCGACGAGATGATCGATGCGCTGCACGAAGGTCGCGCGAAGTATTCGTCGATCTTCAATTACCCGACGCTCTCCTGGGCAGACGTGGGCGTGATCGGCTGGCTGGTCGATGGCGCAGCGATCATGAATCAGGTGCCGCTGTGCCGTTGCTCATACGGCCCGTATGCGCGCGCCATGATCCGCATCTGCAAGGAAGAGTCATTTCACCAGCGCCAGGGCTATGAATCTTTGCTGACGATGATGGGCGGCACGCAGGCGCAGCGCGACATGGTGCAGGAATCCGTCAACCGCTGGTGGTTTCCGGTGCTGATGATGTTCGGGCCGCCCGATACTGCATCGCCCAACAGCGCGCAGACCATGGCCTGGGGCATCAAGCGCATCTCGAACGACGATCTGCGGCAACGCTTTGTCGATGCCACCGTCGAGCAGGCGCGCGTGCTGGGCGTGACGCTGCCCGACCCCGGCCTCACGTGGAACGAAGCGCGCGGCCACTACGATTTCTCACCGCTCGATTGGTCTGAGTTCAAGCGTGTGCTGGACGGCCACGGCCCGTGCAACCGCGAGCGCCTTGCCACCCGCAAGCGTGCACACGAAGAAGGCGAATGGGTGCGCGAGGCCGCGCTTGCCTACGCGCGCAAGCGGGCCGAACGCGCCACCGCCAACCAACAAGCTGCCTGAACCGGAAGGAGCCCACCATGCATCAACACGAATGGCCGCTGTGGGAAGTGTTCATCCGCAGCAAGCAGGGTCTGGAGCACAAGCACTGCGGCAGCCTGCACGCGGTGGACGCCAAGCAGGCGCTGCAGATGGCGCGCGATGTGTATACGCGGCGGCAGGAAGGCGTCTCGATCTGGGTTGTGCCATCGGCCGCCATCACCGCCAGCGAACCTGACGACAAGCCGATGCTCTTCGACCCGATGGCCGACAAGATCTATCGGCACCCGACGTTCTATCGGCTGCCCGATGAAGTCAACCACATGTGAGCCGCGGTGATGACTTCCGACGCGCATCTGCAATACATCCTTCGTCTGGCCGACAACGCGCTCATCCTCGGCCAGCGCAACGCGGAATGGACTGGCCATGGCCCGGTGCTGGAAGAAGACATCGCGCTGTCCAACCTGAGTCTTGACCTGATCGGGCAGGCGCGGTTGCTCTACACGCACGCGGGGCAGATTGAAGGCACGCTCACCGGTACGCCGCGCACCGAGGATGACTACGCCTACTGGCGTGCGGAGCCTGCTTTCCGCAATTACACGCTGCTCGAGCTGCCGCATGCGGGGCCAATGGTGGCGACCTCCGCAACCGCGCGCGACTACGCCGTCACCATCGTCCGCCACTTCCTGTCCGCCGCATTGATGGTGCCGCTGTGGGAGGCGCTGACGCGTTCGACCGATACCGAACTGGCCGCCATTGCCGCCAAATCGGTGAAGGAGATGCGTTACCACCTCGCCCATACGCGCGACTGGCTCGTGCGCTTCGGTGATGGCACCGACGAATCGCATGCGCGGGCCCAAGCCGCGCTCGATTGGCTGATGCCTTACACCAACGAATACTTCGCTGCGGATGACGTTGAAACTGCCGTGGCCGAGGCCGGCATCGGCGTGCATCCGGCAGACCTGCGCGGCGCATGGGAAGCCACGGTGCGCGACGCATTGGACGAGGCCACGCTGCGTTGGCCAGAGGCTGGTCCGTATGTCAGCACCGGCAAGCACGGCGTGCATTCCGAGCATATGGGTTATCTGCTGGCCGAGATGCAGGGACTGGCGCGCCAGTATCCGGGGGCATCGTGGTAAGCGAGCGGTTGGACCGCGCCCGTATCGCGCTGGACGCCGTGACCGATCCGGAGATTCCCGTGGTCACGCTCGCCGAGCTTGGCATCCTGCGCGATGTGCAGCTCGACGAAGCCGGCACACTGGTGGCAACGATCACGCCCACGTATTCCGGTTGCCCGGCCATGGAGCAGATTGCCGATGATGTGAGCCGCGCGTTGCAGGCGGCAGACGTGGGTGCGTATCGCGTGCGTTCGGTGCTGTCGCCGGCATGGACAACGGATTGGATCACTGCCGAAGGGCGCCGCAAGCTGCGCGCCTTTGGTATTGCACCGCCGGCACATGTGGCCCAAGTAGACGGCACCCGCCCGATTCGTCTCACGCGCCCAATGCAGGCCGAGCATATCGCCTGCCCGCAATGCGGATCGCACGATACGGTGCTCATCTCCGCCTTCGGTTCGACAGCTTGCAAGGCGCTGTACCGCTGCCGCGCCTGTCGCGAGCCGTTCGACTATTTCAAGCCTTACTAAGCCCCACCGAGCCCGACCGCCATGACTCCGCAATTCCACCCCTTGCGTGTTGCCGAAGTGCGCGGCGAGACGGCCGATACGATTTCGGTGCGCTTTGACGTGCCGAACGATCTGCGTAACGCATACCGCTTTACGCAAGGCCAGTTTCTGACGCTGCGCGTGCCGTCTGGCCAACTGCCCGGACAGGAAGAACTGCGGCGCTCGTATTCCATCTGCTGCGCCGTGCAGGACTACGACGCGCACGGCGAGTTGCGTGTGGCGGTCAAGCGTGTCGATGCGGGGGTCTTCTCCAATCACCTGCACGACCGTATCCGCGTGGGCCAGACGCTCGATGTGTTGCCGCCTGACGGCCGCTTCTACGTACCGCTGGCAGCCGAAAGCGCGCGTCACTATGTGGCCTTTGCGGCTGGCAGCGGCATCACGCCCATCCTGTCGCTGATCAAGACGACGCTGGCGGCCGAGCCGCAGAGCCGCTTCACGCTGGTCTACGGCAACCGCAGCGTCGACAGCATCATTTTTGGCGAAGCGCTCGAAGATTTGAAAGACCGCTACCTCGATCGCTTCGCGCTGTATCACGTGTTGTCGCGGCAGGCGCAAGAGATCGCGCTGTTCAACGGGCGGCTGGACGGTGCGAAGGCGCGTGCTTTTCTGGACACGCTGATCCCGCCCGAGGATATTGATGCCGCCTTCATCTGTGGTCCGTCGACGATGATCGACGCGGTGGAAGCGGCGCTGCTTGAGCGCGGGGTGCCGCGCGAGCGCGTGCATGCCGAGCGCTTTGGCGTGCCGGTGGGCGATGCGTCGGCGGCGGCCAGGCCGCGCAAACACGCCGCCATGGCTGGCGATGTCGCGCTGACTGTGGTGCTCGACGGCAAATCGCACGAAGTGCCCATGGCGGGGGATGCCAAGGTGCTCGACAGTGCGTTGAACGCGGGGCTCGATCTGCCCTATGCGTGCAAGGGCGGTGTGTGCTGTACGTGCCGTGCCAAGGTGCTGGAAGGCCGTGTGGAGATGGACAAGAACTTCACACTGGAAGACTGGGAAATCCAGCAGGGGTTTGTGCTGACCTGCCAGGCGCGCCCGCTCACGCAGCGCGTGGTGGTCAGCTATGACGAGCGTTGAACGTCAGCCTTTTCTGCCGCCTGGGCCGCTCAGCCCATTTTCCAGCATGTCGATCACCATTTCCGCATAGCCCTCGTACGAGAGTGGCCCGTCAGGTTTGAGCCAGGTGAACGTCCAGTTCATCATGCCGAACAGCATCATCGTGATGGGCGTGCGGTTGGCTTCATCCACTTTGTCCGGGTAGGCCGCGCCAAGTTGCCGGCCCACGGCCGCCACTACGTCCCGCTCGCGCGCGAGCACGATGTCGCGCTGCTCCGGCGCCAGGTATTTCACGTCATTGAGCAAAGCAACATGCCGGGTGCGCGACGTAGCGTATTCGGCCAGGAACGTACGGACCAGCAGATGCAGCGTGGCGCGCGCCGAAAGCTTGGCGTGCCGCGCGTCGCTCTCGGCGCGTTCAACCAGATCGGCCAGCCGGCGCGTGTAGCGGTCCAGCAGGTCGAACAGGATGGCTTCCTTGCCTTCGTAGTAGTGATACAGGCGCGATTTGGAGCCGCCGCACGCAGCGGCAAGCTGGTTCATCGACACGCTCGGATAGCTGTCGGCCGCAAAGGCCTCGGCGGCGGTGTCGAGCACGCTTTCGCGGCGCAGTTCGAATTCGTCTTCGTTCTTGACGCGGGACATGGCTGGCGGCACATCGGTTGGATGGCCGCCATGTTAACCGGCTGGGTTGCCGCGTGTCGATGCCGTGTCGATGCATCGTCCACGCATCAAGCCGTTTCGCGCACGGCCAGGAAATCCAGCACAGCGTTCATGAATGCATCCGGCTGCTCCACGTTGGCAAGATGCACGGTGTCCAGCATGTGCAGTTGCGCCCCCGGAATGGCGGCGGCAATTTCCTCGCCGTGGCAGGCGGACGTCACGGTGTCGTGCTGGCCGGCAATGACGAGCGTCGGATGCGTGATCAGCGTGATCGTGCGGCGCAGGTCGGCATCGCGCACCGCTGTCCACCCGCCGATGATGCCCTCGCGCGGCGTCGCCAGCAGCGTGCGGCGGAATGGTTCAACGGCCGGGTCGCGTGCCTCCAGCATGCGTGCCGGAAACCAGTTGCGCAGGAACGTTTCGGCCGTTGCCTGCATGTCGGGCGCCTGCTGAAGCTCTGCAATGGCCTGGTCGAAATACTGCGTCGGTCCGATGTGCGCGGCGGTGTTGGATAGGATCAGCCGATCGATGCGCTCCGGCACATGAATCGCCAGCCACTGCGCCACGATGCCGCCCAGCGACAGCCCCAGCATGTGCACGCGCTGGATGCCCAGCGCATCGAGCAGCTCCACGACGTCACGCCCAAGCCGATCCATCGAGTAGGCACCGGCGGGGGCATCCGAAGCGCCATGGCCGCGCGCGTCGTAGCGCAGCACATGAAAGTGCTCAGCAAGGCGTGGCACGGTCACGTCCCACATATGGAGATCGGTGCCGATGGAGTTGGACAGCAGCAGGACGGGCTTGTCCGCCGCGCCGTCGAAGCGATAGGCGATGCGCGTGCCGTCACCGGTGGTGATGAAGGAAAGGTCGTTGCGGGTGGTCATGATGGGCTCCTGAGAAAGACGGTTGAAACGATTGGATGTCGTCATCCTAGAAGCCGAGGTGGTTCGTGGATACTATGAAGTTCTGACAACCTTTGTAGGTTTTGCCGACAATGCAGAACTTCACGCTTCACGAGCTGCAGTGCTTCGACGCGGTGGTCGCCGGCGGCAGCTTTCAGGCGGCCGCCGATCGGCTGCACCGCTCGCACCCTTCCGTGTTTGCGGCGGTCGCCAAGCTGGAGGGGCAACTGGGCTTGAGCCTGCTGGACCGCAGCGGCTATCGCGTGCGCTTGACGGAAGCGGGGCGATCGTTTCATCGCAAGGTGCAGTCCGTGCTGCGTGAGAGCGATGAACTGCGAACCCACGCAAAGCAGCTGGCGATGGGCGAGGAAGCCGAATTGCGCGTGGTGCTGGGTGACCTGTGCCCGCTGCAGCCCGTCCTGGCACTGCTCAGCCAGTTCTTCGGCCAGTGCCCGCAGACGCGCCTGCAATTGCAGTTTGAAGCCGTCACCGGGCCGTGGGAACGCTTGCTGGACGACGACACCGACCTGATCGTCCACCGCGTACCAAAGGGCGATGTGCGCATGGAATGGATCGACCTGGGCAAGATCGCCATGGTGCCGGTGGTGGCCCCGGGCTTTCTGCCGTTCCCCGTCACGTCATCCATTACGCCACAGCAGATGCAGCGCTTCATGCAGTGCGTCATCAATGATTCGGCGCAGAACCCGCCGGAGCAATCCCACTACGTCATCGAAGGGGCACCGCAGTGCGCCGTGCCCGATCAGTTGATGAAGAAAGAGCTGATCCTCCACGGCATGGCGTGGGGGCATCTGCCGCGTTTCCTGATCGATGCGGAATTGCGCGAAGGGACATTGCTATCGATTGCGGGGCGGCATTTTCCTGGCATGGTGCAGGAGCTGGCGGTTGCGCGACGGCGGGATCAGCCGCACGGGCCGGTCGCCAATCGGCTGTGGGAATTTCTCGGCGACCACGCACCGGTGCTCAAGCCGGCGTTGGGGCGCATGCCGCGTCAGGCAGGGGCGGCCACCAGAAAACGTGTGTAATCCCGCGCCTTGACGGCCCTTCATGCCTTGGCGGGCATGTCCTCTAGTCGACTTGGCGGAGTGCCCGCTGCGCGGTTCCGGGCTATAACGATTCATGCTCGACCCTTCCTTGGGCAAAGGTGGTGAACGATGGCTGCGCATGGCACCGATCAGGTCTTCTCTGGCTCCATTCCCGAGCTGTATGACACGCTGCTGGTCCCGTTGATCTTCGAGCCCTATGCGGTGGACATGGCTGCACGGGCGGCGGCATGTCAGCCGCAGCGCGTACTGGAAGTTGCGGCAGGTACCGGAGCCGTGACGCGCGCACTGGCGCGTGCGTTGCCTGCGACCACCGAGATTGTCGCGACCGACCTGAACCCGCCGATGCTCGATCGCGCGGCCGCCGTGGGCACAGACCGGCCCGTGACATGGCAGCAGGCCGACGCCCAGCAACTGCCGTTTGCCGATGGCTCTTTCGATGTGGTGATCTGCCAGTTTGGCGCGATGTTCTTCCCCGACCGGCCCAGGGCCTTTGCTGAAGCGCGGCGTGTGCTGACACCAGGCGGCAGGCTGCTCTTGAGCGTGTGGGGCCGGATTGAAGACAACGACTTTGCAAATGTGGTGACGAAGGCGCTGGCGAAACGCTTTCCCGAAAATCCGCCGATGTTTCTGGCGCGTACGCCGCATGGTCATTACGACCCGGCGCCTATTCAAGCCGACGCCCGGGCGGGCGGTTTTACCGCAGAGGTCATGTACGACGTTGTCCCAGCGCGCAGCCGGGCAGATACGGCACGCGTGGTGGCTGTCGCCTACTGCCAGGGCACGCCGGTGCGAGGCGAACTGGAGGCATTCGGCCCCGATGCACTGACCGACGCCACCGAGGTATGTACCGATGCATTGACGGCCCAGTTCGGCGCGGGCCCGGTCGACGGCAAGATCCAGGCGTTGATGTTCAGCGTGATAGCTTGAGGAGAGCAGGCAGCGGCATCGCGTCACGCACCGCAGGCGGCGCAGAGGCGTCGCTGCTCAAGATTCCTGTTGACCCAGGCGCGTACGCGAGGCGTGCCGACGGTTGCGCATCCAGCCGATGGCGCGGCGGCCCATGGCAATGGACGGTAGCTCCACATAGCGATGCAGCAGCAGGGCCAACACCAGCGTGAATGCAAGGTTGACGGCGAACAGCATCAACTGGGTGCCGATCCATTCGGGCGCCAGCCTGCCCACCAGGCGGTGCGTGGCTTCAATCACACTCGGGTGAACGAGGTAGAGCGCGTACGACAGCTCACCCAGCCAGACAGCGACGCGCGGCACGCGAAGCTCGCCGCAGTGCTCCATCGCCACCATGCCGATCAACAATGCGCCTGCGGGCAGCCCCCGGGCGAGCAGATCGAACTTGGGAACAGGGCCAACGACCGATATCACGAACGTCGCCACGCCTATCGCCATCAACACCCGCGCGTAGGCCGGCGTGAGACGATGCCGATTTGCCGCATACAGCCACGCCAGCCCCGCGCCCAGCAGGAACTCCAGCACAAGCGGATTGGCTGCCATGGCCTGCAGCGGGGTGGCCCAGTCGTACAGCGCTTCCGGGTTGCGCTGCACGACGCCGCTGTGCCAGAACGGCACGATGATCGTGGTCGTGAATAGCGCCAGTGCCACCAGCCCAAGCGCGCGCCGGCCGAACAGCGCCAGCCCGACCGCACACAGCGCGTAGAAGAAGACCTCGTAGTTGAGCGACCAGCCCACATACAGTGCCGGATACCCGAGGTACGGCGCATCCACATTCGCCTGCGGCACAAACGCGAGCGAGGTCAGCAGCACGCCCGCCGACACCGGGTTGAGCCACGTGGAATGCAGCAACGACATCAGCCAGTAAGGCGGCGCAAGCCGGAACGCACGCTTGACGAGAAATTCGCTGGCCGGCTCAGGTCCTTTCGGGCCAAGAATGGCGACCCACGCAATGATGAAGCCGCTGATGACGAAGAACACATCCACACCCACATGCCCGCGCTTGATTACATGCGTAGTCAGCCACGCAAGGGCAGGGATATCGGCATAGGCCAAGGCGAGCCCGGAGTGGTACACCACCACATACAGCGCGGCAAAGCCCCGCAGTGCCTGAATGCTGAGAAGGGAAGACGAAGAACGGTTCACGCAGGATGGACGACCACGGCGCGATCAAGGTTCCGCCGCCGTCGCGTTATCGACAAGCCAATTTGCGTAGCAAGCGGCGTGCCGCGGCGTTACTCCGGTGCGCCGCACTTGGCTGCGCGTTCCAGCAAGAGCGCGCGTTCTTGCCGATTGTGTGCAAGCACTGCTGCGCGTTCGTACTCCACGCGGGCCTCCTCCGGGCGGTTGAGGCGCGCTAGAAAATCGGCGCGCACGCTGGGCAACAGGTGGTAGCTGCGCAGTGCCGGTTCGGCCAGCAGCGTATCGACAATCTCGAGCCCCGCCTGCGGGCCATACGCCATGCCCACCGCCACGGCGCGGTTCAGTTCGACGATGGGCGACGGCGTGAGCTGCGCCAGCGCGTCGTACAGCGCAGCAATGCGGGTCCAGTCGGTTTGTTCGGCGGTGCGTGCGCTTGCATGACATGCCGCAATTGCCGCCTGCAGTCCATACGGGCCGAGCCCCCGCCCGCAGGCTTGCGCTTGTGCCAACGCTGCAAAGCCACGCCGGATGAGCAGGTAGTCCCAACGGCTGCGGTCCTGTTCCATCAGCAGGATGGGCCGGCCGCCCGGGCCCACGCGTGCACGCAGGCGCGAGGCCTGAAGCTCCATCAGCGCAAGCAGACCATGCACTTCCGGCTCGCCCGGCATAAGCCCGGCCAGGATGCGGCCCAGGCGCTGCGCCTCTTCACATAGCGTGGGACGCGTCCAGTCGTCACCCGCGGTGGCGGCATAGCCTTCGTTGAAGACGAGATAGATCACCTGCAGCACGGCTGAAAGCCGCTCGGGCAACGCATCGGGCTCGGGCAGCTCGAACGGCACGTGTGCGGCGGCAAGCGTCTTCTTTGCCCGCACGATGCGCTGCGCCACCGTGGGCTCCGGCACCAGAAAGGCCCGGGCGATCTCGTCCGTGGTCAGCCCGCCGAGCAGTCGTAGTGTGAGCGCCACGCGGCCTTCGTGTGGCAGCACCGGATGGCAGGAAATGAAGACCAGCCGCAGCAGATCGTCGCCGATGGCCTCGTCGCGCGCTGTTTCGGCATCGGCCTGGGCAAGCTCCTGTTCGATCTCCAGCTCGATGGCAAGCAGCGCATGCTTTTGCTCCGCCAGCGTGTGATGGCGCAGCCGGTCAATGGCGCGGTGTTTGGCGGTGGCCGTGAGCCACGCGGCCGGATTGTCGGGGATACCGGATGCGGGCCATTGCTCCAGCGCCGCGACCAGTGCATCCTGCGCCAGCTCTTCGGCCAGCCCCACGTCGCGCAGCAGGCGTGCAAGCCCGGCAATGATCCTGGCCGATTCGATGCGCCACACCGCATCGATGGTGCGGTGGATGGCGAGCGCATCCGGCGTCGAACCGGCCATGACGGCGCCGTTTATTGCTGCTTGGCCGCCAGTTCTGCGCGCAGGCGTTCTTCGCGCTCGCGGGCTTCGGGTGTGAACTCCGCACCAAAATCTTCCGCTTCAAACACGCGGCGGATTTCCAGGCGCACATTGCCGCCGGCATCCAGTGCGGGCCAGCGCTTGACCCACTCCAGTGCTTCTTCTTCCGACTTGACTTGCAACATTGTGTAGCCGGCGATCAGCTCCTTGGCTTCCGCAAACGGGCCATCGATCACCGTCGGCTTGCCATTCTTGAATTCCACGCGTGCGCCGCGCGAGCTGGGGTGCAGCCCTTCGCCGCCCAGCAGCACGCCTGCCTTGGCCAAGTCTTCCATGTACTTGCCCATGGCGGTGAGCAGTTCTTCGCTCGGCATGACGGCGGCTTCGGTGTCTTTGTCGGCCAGACGCAGGATCATGAATCGCATGGTGTTTCTCCTTGAGTTCGATGGGTTTGGAGGCGACGCATGATGTTCGCGCCTCTACTTGCACGTCGAATGAAGGGTGGGCGGAATCGACAGACCTGGCAAACGAAAGTGTAACAACATGTAACGTGAGGGTGCCTGAAGAGCGCGCTGCTGCCGATCAACGGCATTTGACCTCGTAGTCGGCAACGTGCGGCGGGTCGTCCTCCCCTGCGGTGGTCACGGTCAGCTTGCCGGCGGGGCCGGTGTAGCTGAAGTCGCAGTAGGCGAGGCCCGTGCCTGCACAGTTTTCGGTTTCTACCAGACCCTGCTTGACCAGGGCGCTCTGGCGCGGCTCGCCGTTGGGGCCGCCTCGTACAGGCTTCCAGCCCTTGGCGGCGAGTGCCTTGCGGGCCTTGTCGATCGGCATGCCGTAGATGGTCGGTACCTTGGCGCGGCCATGGCAGACGGTATCTTCGTCGGCAATTTTGCTCAGGCGCACCGTGCCGTCAGCGTCGACACGCAAGTCACCGACCGGCGACGCAACCATGTCGCCGTCCCACACGCGCACGGCGCCGCCTTCGAGCGCGGTGAGGGTGCCGATGGCGGTGTCTTCGGCGGATTTGCCGTAGGCCAGCGCGACGAGCTTGTCGTTGTCGAACACGGCCACGTTGCCTTGCGTGATGCTGCAGGTTGCGCTGGTACCGGCTTCCAGGCGGCCCGCAAAACTGATGGCGCGATACGTGCCGGAAGAGGCCGAGCCAAGCGGCACATCGGCCATGACCGCCCAGCCTTGTGCCGCCACCTGCTTGGCTGCTGCCGATGCCGGCTTCATGACGACCTGTGGGCAGTCAGCTCGGTCGCTCTTGCTGCCGGTGGCCTTGGGCAGCACGTTCAACGGCTTGATGCGGATGTCCTTTACATCGGAGGCCACGCGCAGGGCGTTCGTTTGTGCCAGCGCTGGCAGCGCGAGTGCCAGGCTGAGTACCAATGCGGCAGCAGGCAAGGTCATCGGCAAAGGGTTCACTGAAGTGCAATTCGGCATGGAGGGCGGTGCATGGGAAGCGGGTTGATCCGACATGATCCACTGCGCATGTGAACCAAGGATTAACAATGCGCCAGGGCCGAACGACTGGTGCATGCGCCAGGGCGATTCGGGAATATGCATTCCCGGGCGGTGGGGATGTTTGTGCCGGAGCCAGTCACGGCGGTGCGGGCTGGCGAAGGCCGTGCTCCGACACGGTGCATCAAGCGGCCGCCCCAGCCTGAAGCGGCCACTTGCCCGGACCCGCTAGATGGTGAAGTACTCCGGGCGCAGCCGGCGGGTAATTTCCAACACGGGCAGCACGTGATCCAGGTGCTCCCGCATGGCGCGCACGGCGCGTTTCGGATTGTTGGAAGCGAGGGCGTCGATCACCGCGCGGTGCTCGGCCAGGACCTCGGTCATGCGGCCCTCCAGCGGTAGGGTCAGCAGCCGGTAGCGGTCGATCTGCGTTTTGACTTCCAGGATGATCTGCCAGACGCCGGGGTAGCCCGACAGCTCGGCCAGCGTGGCGTGAAAGGCTTCGTCGGTGCGGAAGAAGCCGCGCCGGTTGCTCTCTCGAACGCATTGCGCCTGCCGTTCGAGCACGACGTTCAGCTTGTGGATGCCTTCGGGCGTCATGCGCTCGGCAGCCTTCTCGATGATGGCGACTTCCAGCGCGCCGCGCACGAGCATGGCTTCTTCCAGCGTATTGAGCGGAATGCGCGACACGAACGTCCCGACGCGGGCCTGGACGTCGATCAGCCCTTCCTCGGCCAACCGCTGGACGGCCTCATGAACGGGGGTACGGCTGGTGCCGAATTCTTCTGCGAGATCCTTCTCGACGATGCGCGTTCCGGGTAGCAGTTCCATCTCGACAATCCGCTCACGCAGCTTCAGATACACGCGTCGGGCGGCGGTCATGGTGGCCTCGTCCTCAGAGGGCGAGGGGAAAGGGCGCGAAGTCATACAGCTCGCAACGAGTTCGGGGGGAAGTGGAAGGGATCGCAACGGCGCGGCCTGAGGTGTCGATGCGGTCAGAGACCAAGGGCAGCGCGGGCACCATGATAGCGGCAAACTCCGCGCACTTGAACTGAGGTGAACCCGGTCACAGCGTCCGGGCGGACGCCGTGACCGGCGCTCAAACCGGTCAGAACCGGTGAATCATGCCGACAGCCACGGTAAGTTGCGACCCGGTTGCCGAAGGCGCGCCGTTCTGGCCATCGCCGATGGACGCCGTGGCATCGATGATGCCCCCCGTGGGCGAGATCGTCTTACCCTTCGCTTTCTGATACGCCTCCAGCAGGTACAGGCCCGTGCGCTTGGAGAAGCTGTAGTACTGCGACAGGTTGAACTGGTGATATGTCGCCGCGTCCGCAATGCCGTTGGCCTTGGTGGCGCGCGTGTACGAATAGCCGGCGGCCAGGTCAAGCGTCGGGGTGGCCTTGTAGTGCAGGACGGCACCGCCGGTATTGAAGATCGCCTCGCTGGCGAACTTGGAGTTCACACCCGGGATGTACTGCACGTTGGAGTACGACACCGACACGTCCCATGCCGGCGAGAACGTGTACGAACCGAGCACGGCAAAGCGCTGTTGCGCCGCCGCCAGCTGGTAGCCGGCGTTGATGGCGGACACGGCCGGCTGGCTGCCGTTGTTGGACAGCGCTGAGTTCGCGCCCCAGGCACCGCCGCCCACCGTCGAGTTGTTCACGCGCATGAAGCCGGCGCCCACGCCGACCGGCCCATTGGCATAGCGCGCGGCAAAGCTCCAGGTGGAACCGTTGCCCACGCTGGCCGGCGTTTCGCCCATGCCGTAGGAGCCGCTGAAGGTCACGCCGCCCAGCGTGGGCGAGGTATAGACCACGGAGTTGTTGACGCGGTAGTTGGTGTCGAGCGAGTCGATATCGCCCGGGTGCGCACCGTAGAAGCCGGTCAGCCAGTTGATCGGGCTGTACGGGGCCAGGATCGAGAAGTACGCCGTGTACTGGCGGCCCAGCGTGACGGTGCCCAGCTCGCGGTTGGCCAGACCCACGAAGGCCTGGCGGTTGAACATCAGCCCCGAGACCGATTGCGAGCCCGTGTCGCCGTTAAAGCCTTCTTCAAGCACGAACTGCGCGCTGTTGCCGCCGCCCAGGTCTTCGTTGCCCTTGAAGCCGAAGCGGCTGCCCGACCAGATGCCGCTGTTCTGCTTGACGACCGAGTGGCCGTTCGACGTGGACCCGACCGAGGTCTGGTTGCTCTGATACCCGACCGACACGTCGATGTTGCCGTACAGCGTGACGCTGCTCTGCGCGTACGCTGATCCGGCGATGCCTCCTGTGAGCGCGATCGCTGCCGCGATTGCTACTTGGCTCTTCATGATGACTCCTTCCTTGATGTCGCAGCCGTGGCTGCATGTTGGTTATTCGTTGAGGGGGCTCAGTACACCGGGTGCCCGTTGATCACGCTCGGTAGCCAGGTCGAGAAGAACGGCATGTACGTCACCACGTTGATGGCGGTGAAGATGGCGAGGTAGTAAGGCCAGGCGATCTTGGTGGTCTCGCCAATGGAGACTTCGCCGATGGCGCAACCGACAAACTGCACTGAACCGATGGGCGGATGCACCAGACCCAGCGAGCAGTTGAGCAGCAGCATGATTCCGAACTGCACCGGGCCGACGCCGCAATGCATGGCCATGGGCAGGAACAGCGGCGTGGTGATCAGGATGTGCGCCGCCATGTCGACGAACGTGCCCAGGAACACCTGCAGGACGTTGATGTAGAGCAGCATCAGCCACGGTGCGGCGCTGGTCTGCGTGAGCATCTGCTCGATGGCGTCCGGAATCTCCAGGTAGGCCATCTGGAAGCGCAGCATGTTCGACACGGCAATCAGCAGCAGCACCACGCCCGTGGTCTTGGCGGCGTGGGCCAGCGCACGGCGGAACTTGGTCCACGTCATGGAGCGATAGACGAGCACCGTCAGGCACAGCGAATAGGCGACTGCGATGGCCGCGGCTTCGGTGGCGGTGGCAATGCCCATGGCCACGCACACCAGGATCAGCGCGATCACCATCAGGCCCGGTACTGCGCCCACAAAGGCACGTGCCACGGCAAACCAGCCGGGGAAGGGCGGCAGCTCGGTCGAGCCATCGGCGCGGCGCGGGAAACCGTAGCGCTTGGCTTGCCAGTAGGCGGCGATTAGCACGAAGCCCATGACCCACAGCACCGGCAGCAGCCCCGAGAACAGCAGGTCGCCAATCGACACGCCGCTCACCTGCTGGCCGTTGAGCGAGCCCACGATGCCTTGCGCCGCAAAGGCGTAGATGATCATGTTGGTGGAGGTCGGCATGAGCGCGCCGGCCAGCGAGGCATGCGTGGTCACGTTCACGGCGTAGGCCGCGCTGTAGCCTTCGCGTTTCATCAACGGAATCACCACGCCGCCCATGGCGGACGTGTCGGCGGTGGGCGAGCCCGAGACGCCGCCGAAC
Organism: Ralstonia sp. GX3-BWBA; assembly: GCF_003290055.1. Classification (NCBI taxonomy): domain Bacteria; kingdom Pseudomonadati; phylum Pseudomonadota; class Betaproteobacteria; order Burkholderiales; family Burkholderiaceae; genus Ralstonia; species Ralstonia sp. GX3-BWBA. The sequence continues at coordinate 220,644 of NZ_QMKS01000020.1, forward strand.
AGCGTGCAGGCCACCACGTTGGCCATGCCCAGGCCACCGCGGAAGTGCCCCACCAGTGATTGCGCGAAGCGCAGGATGCGGTCTGCAATGCCGCCGTGCAGCATCAGCTCGCCCGACAGGATGAAGAACGGCACGGCCAGGAACGAGAACGCGTTCATGCCCGAGATCATCGATTGCATGGCGGTGGCCGCCGGCAGGCCTTCGTGCAGATACGTCAGCACGCATGACAGGCCGAGCGCGAATGAAACCGGTACGCCCAGCAAGAGAAACGCCAGAAAACTGACGGAGAGAATGGCGAGATCCATGGTGACTTAACTTGCGTCTTGCGCGAACAGCCCGACCAGGCGTTCGAGAGCGAACAGGGCGATGGCGACACTCGCCACGATAGGAATCCAATAGCGAACGGCTTCAGGCAGCCCGAGAATGGGAATACGGTCACCGAACGTGGTTTCGGCCATATCGAAGCAGCCGATGAAGATCACCACGGCAAAGGCGATCAGGCACAGCTTCTGCAGCACGTGCGCGGCGCGCTTGCCGCCCGCGGGCAGGCGTTCAACAAAGGAATCCAGGCCGATATGGCCGCCTTCGCGCACCTTCAGCGCGGCCCCGAACATGGCAATGACCACCACCATGAGCAGCGCGATGGGTTCAACAAAATCCGGCGCGTTGTTGAAGACGTAGCGCATGATCACGCCGTAGAAGACAAGCACGGTCAGCGTGGCCAGGCATGACGCCGCCACAAGCGTGAGCACGAGCGCAAACGCATCGTTGATGCGCTTGAGTAAAGACATCGATTGCATGCTGAACCTGGAGGGAACGCGGTATCGGAGGTGGGCAGGCGGGGCCGGTGTACCAACGACGTACATCGGGAGCCTGCCCGGCGCGGGGCCTGCGGGAAAGTCGCAGGCCCCGCGCTTGAGCGGTGATGCAGGCTTACTTGGTGGCCACGATCGCGTTGACGATGTCCTTCATCTGCGGCGTGGTCTCGTATTTTGTCCAGATCGGCTGCATGGCCTTGACGAAGGCGGCGCGGTCAACCTGCGAAGCCGGCACGATGGTGGCGTTGCCCTTGGTCACGGTTGCCGTGGCGGCCTGCTCGCGCGCGGTCCAGAGCTTGACGTAGTACGGCACGGAGTCGGCAGCTGCCTTGCGGATTGCGGCTTGCTCCTGCGGCGTGAGCGTGTCCCAGATCTTCTTGGAGAAGACGAGCACTTCCGGCGTCATCGCATGCTGCGTTTCGGAGTAGATCTGCGCGACTTCAAAGTGCTTGGTTTCTTCATACGACGGGATGTTGTTTTCCGCCGCATCCACCAGGCCCGTCTTCAGGCCGGTGTAGACCTCGCTGAACGGCATCGGCGTGGGCGTGCCGCCCATGGCCTTGATCTCGTCGACCATCAGGTCCGACGGCTGCACGCGGATCTTCACGCCCTTCATGTCGGCCGGGGTGTGGATGGCCTTCTTGGCGTAGATCGAGCGTGCGCCGCTCTCATAGAACGTCAGCGCAACGAAGCCCTTGGCGGCAAACGAATCGAGGATCTTCTGGCCGACCGGGCCGTACATCACCTTGCGGAAGTGGTCGATGTCGCGGAACAGGAAGGGCAGCGAAGGAATGACCGATTCGGGAACGATCTCGTTGAAGGCCGCGCCGTTGGCACGCACCATGTCGATCGCGCCAATGCGCACCTGGTCGATGGTGTCTTTCTCCGAGCCCAGCGCGCTGTTGCCGAACACCTTGACGGAGTCTTTGCCGTCGGTGGCCTTTTTGATCTCCTCGCCCATGAACTTGACGGCCATGTTGGTGGGGTAGGTGTCGCCGTGCACGTCGGCTACACGGAAGGTGCGCGCGTGCGCAGCGCCGCTTGCGAAGGCGGCCAGCAGCGCGGCGAACAGCAGGGAGGTACGAGCGATTGCGGTAGGGCGTTTCATGATGGATGTATGGGCAGCAGGGTCGGAATAAAAAGGCGCCGGCCAGCGGAACCAGCCGAGCGCGAAGGAGGCGGGTTGCTCAGCGGACGTCGGTCACGGTGGTGTTGAAGATCTGTCCTCCGATCACGACGTTCTGCAGCGTGATGTCGTGCACGTTGTAGGCGTAGATCGGCCCAGGCGTGGTGGCGCTTGCGGGGCCCGCCGCCGTGGGCGTGCCGAAGTTGCAGTTCGAGATCGTCACGCCAGTGATGGGCGGAACGGTGGGCACAGGCAGCGCGCCGTTGTAGTCGAACGCCACGGGGCCCTGCGCAACGATGGCCTGGAAGCATGAGCCCGTCAGGCTGCCAGTGGTGACGTTGCCGGCGGTTACGTTGGAGATGTTCACGTTCTGCACCAGGGCTGGCCGCGTGCGGATGGCATCGGCTGCAGGCTGGTAATCGCAGTCGAACGTGATCAGGCCGCCTTGCGAAGCTGACGGGTTGGCTGCGGCCGCCGTCACCACGCCCAGCGGCACCGTGCTGTTGATCGGGCTGCCCGCCAGCATCTTGCTGCCGTAGCCGGCACCCGTGAGGTTCACGCCATTGGGCAGGCTGACGTTGGTGACATAGAAGTTCTTTACGAACCCGCCGCGGTTCATGTTCGTCTTGATGCGGATGGCGATGTTCAGCGAGTTCGTTGCCCAGAACTGATTGAGCATCGCCAGGTTGCGCGCATAGATGTTCTGTACGCCGCCGCCCATTTCGCTGCCCAGCGTGATGCCGCCGTGGCCGCTGTTCATCGTGCAGTTCTGGATGACGTGGTCTTGCGCCGGGCCGTAGCCGGTGTCGAGGTTCTTGCCCGACTTGATGGCGATGCAGTCGTCGCCCGTGTTGAACGTGACGTTTTCGCACAGCACATTGCTGCAGGCGTCGGGGTCGAAGCCGTCGTTGTTGGGGCCGATGCTGTCGACCGTTACGCTACGGATGACCACGTTCGTGCAGTGCACCGGATGGTGCTGCCAGAACGGCGTGTTGACCGTACGGTAGTTCTCCATCAGCACGTTGGTGCAGCCGATGAACTCCACCATGCACGGACGCAGGTAGTGGCCGAGCCCGAAGATGCGCTTCTCGACCGGAACGCCGGCTTCGGACAGCGCGGGCAGATAGTTCTGGTCTTGCTGCCAGGGCGTTGCCGGATTGGTGAGCAGCGTGTACAGCGCGCTCGGAATGCCCGGCACCGCGGTCTGCAAGTCGACGTTGTTCGGGTTGCTGTAAGCCTGCGACGGCGTGCTTGAGCTGGCGCAGCCATAGGCGCCGTTGCTGCCCTTGAAGGTCCACCAGCACGTGCTGGTGTTGCCCGTGCCGGCAAATGGCGTCATGGCCTGGCCGTTGAGCACCGAGGTCGCGCCTTCGCCCGTGAGCGCGATGTTGCTGGCGTTGCGTGCGTAGATGGGCGAGCCGTAATTCAGGCAATCGTCGGCCTGCCAGCGGCTGTAGTAGAGCTTGCCGTTGGTGCCGCAGTCGATCGGGCCATCCTTGGCATAGTCCGCCGGATTGGCGCTGAAGTAGATCGTGCAGTTAGCGCTGAGGTGAAAGTTGACGTTGCTCTGCAGCACGATCGGCCCGGCGCAATACCACGTGCCCGACGGCACCACCACGCGCCCGCCGCCGGCTGCGTTGCATGCCGCAATGGCTGCCAGGAACGCCGGGCGCGAATCGAATGCGCCGGGCGCTTGTGTTGCGCCCGCGCCTGAACTGACGGGCGACTTGGTCGGGTCGGTGTAGGGGCTGGTTTGTGCGACAACGCTGCATGGCTGTGCGCCGTACGCCTCGACCTGGAAATCGACTGCCGGGAATGCACTCTGTGCCACGCCTTTCAGCGACGAGATGATGGTGGTAGCCAGGCCGTTCGTGCCCCAGATCGGGTCTGCCTGAACGGGCGCCGTGGGCGTGGTGGCAACTGGTGCTGCGGCGTCGTCGGAGCTGCCGCCACAGGCGCTCACCAGCGCCCCGCCGACGACGGCACCGCCGTAACTCAGAAAGGCACGTCGCGACGGATTGTGCGGGGCGCGTGCATCAGATGCCTGCCGCCGCCGATTACGAAAGGGCGCTGTCATTGGGTCTCCTCGTCTAGTTTTGTCTGACGTGTCGACCCGGCAGGAGGCTGCGGAATCCGGGCACGTCTTTTGATATATCAGAATTTATGGATTGATATATTAGTGGTCAAGGGCGGGTTTTCCCGATCCCCACCCGCGGGGTACACGGGGCTGCAGCAGCCATGTACCCGCTCGGCGGAGCGTCGTGTCGGGCTCGCTGACATCGCCTGCAAACACGGCTGAGGCAACCAAGGATCGCCCGTTTATCGCCCGCTGTGGATGCTGCTGCGAGCCGGCGCAGCCCATGGCAGTGCGGCATCGGGCCGTCGCGCACCGCATTCAAATAGGCGCGGTATTCCTATGCACTGAATTGCGATTTGATCCAAACGCGATCGAATCTGCATGACTTAAAGAAACGCCCCTGTCACACATCATTCCTACCATGCGAGTGCCAATCGATGTGACCGATTCATTTCATGAATCGCAGCCAATAAAAAGAGCATCGAACGCATTCGCTATCTGAGTCTTTTTGAGAATGTTTTGTCTCGGAGGCTCAGTACGGTTGATCTGTGTCGATGAGAATTGCGATTTTTCGGGCGTCACTTTCATTTCCCTTCGAACGTTGGACCAACCCTGCGAATTGCGACGGCAATCGCTTTGTCTTCTGGGTAGCCTAAAACGTAACGGAGAGAACCATGTCAATGAAAAGTGGGGCCGATCAACAGCAGCTGACGCTGGATGATCTGGCTGCGGTTCCTGAACTGAAGCGCCGGCAATTGCTGCGCATGATGCTGGCTTCGACGGCGGTCGGCCTGTCGGGCGTGCTGAGCGGGTGCGGTGGCGGGGATTCGCCGGACGCCTCAACGGGTTCCAGCTCAACGGGCACCTCGCCAGGGGCGGGCGATCCGGGCACCGGAACGACGACGCCGAAGCTGGGGTCGTCATTTACGCTGGCGGCCTTGCCGGATACGCAATTTTATCCGCGCTATGCCTCGGCAAAAATGGGTGGGTTGTATCAAAAGAATTATCCAGCCATCAATCCGCAATTCGATAATCCATTCAAGGCGCAAACGCAATGGATTGCCCAAAATGCAAAGGCGCTGAATCTGGCATTTACCATGCACCTTGGCGATATTGTCGACCAGTCCTGGTATTACACCTCTGAAGGTTCTGCGCCGTGGAGCGCGAGTACCGATCTGCTCGGCAACAGCCAACTCAGCAACGGCACGGTGACCAAAGAGTGGGAATTGGCCAGCCAGGCAATGCAGGTGCTGGAAAAGGCCAACTGCAACTATTCGATTTGCGCGGGCAACCACGATGTCGGCGCTATCGGCTCGTCGATGCAATGGGGGCCTGACTGGGGCGTTGGCGTCTCCGGCTTCGATAACACCGACGGATACCAGGACGGCGGCAGCCACCGGCAAGGGCTGGTGGAACCCTATCTGAAGGTGTTCCCAACCGCGCGTGCACAACGGCAGGCAACCTTCGGCGGCCGCCATGGCTCGGGCTTTCACGAGTACCACGTCTTCCAGGCGGAAGGGAATCAGTTCCTGGTGCTGTCGATGTCTTGGCGCGCTTCGGACGATGCGATTGCATGGGCCAACTGGGTCATCGCAAAGAACCCCGGCATTCCGGTCATCCTGATTTGCCACCAGCTTGCGGGCATTGGCCCGGATGCTGTTACGGCTGCCGATACGGCGTATTCGAACTACCTGTGGGACAAGCTGATCAAGAATAACGATCAGATTTTCATGGCCGTTTCCGGTCACTATCACGGCTCGTGCAAGATGACGAAGAAAAACGCCGCCGGCAACGACGTCATCTTCATGGTCGTCGATTATCAGATGGCGTATATGGGCGGCAATGGCCTGATGCGCTTGTACGAATTCGACCTGACGAACAACAAGATCATCGCCAGTTCGTTCTCGCCGTGGGTGCCGGTCAAGCCGGAAGCGAGCCTGAATCAGTTCGATTCAGCATGGCTGACGGCAGATAACCAGCACTTCTCGATCGACATCGATTTTGCCAAGCGCTTTGCCGGTTTCAATCCCACCTTCAAGGCCGCAGCCGGCTCGGTGTCGGGCAGCCTGACCGACGTCGCCAAGGGGCTGATTCTCGCGAACTATCACAACCCGCCGCAGGAGGCGGGCAAGCCAGCGTCCGGGCCGAACGACTACCCGGTGGTGCCAAACACGCTGGCGCACTGGCGCTTCTACAACACAGCCGCTGCCGAAGGCGAGGCGCTGTCTCCGTATCAGCCGGGCTTCCAGATCAAGGATGTGTCCGTGCCGGGCGATACCACGGTGGGCACGAATCCCATCTCGCTGAACACATGGATGGGCGGGCAACCCGGCGACCTGGTCTGGTCGAAAGACCATCACCCGCTGTCTTCCGCGCCGGGCAGCCTGCAGTTCAAGAACGGCAACCAGACGAGGTCTTCGTATTTCACGACAGACCCCACTTCGGCGCTGAATGTGCAAACGTTTGCCAATGGCTACACCATCGAGGCCTTCGTGAAGATCGACTCGGCCTGGACTGCGCAGAACAACGCGTGGATGGGCATTCTCTATCGGCTTGGCGCACGCAGCGCAGCCACTGGCGTGACGTGGCCGGGCGATGTCGACCAGGGCGACACGATGGCGATGTTCGCGTTTTCCAACCTGATGGAGTTCCAGTGGGAGGTCATCCCGACCGACAACACCGAGAACCTCGCGTGCTGGTCGGGCGGTGTCTCTGCGGGGCAGTGGCTGCACGTGGCCATCGTCAATGATGGGAAGGGCAGCACGACGATGTATGTGGAAGGCGCCCCCATCCTGCGCAACAACAGCGGGATGGACGGCATCCGCTATGTGGCGAGCACCCAGCAGATGGCGATCGGCTGCGCGCAATACGGCGGCAGCATGGGCAATGGGTTCTTCGGCAGCCTTGGGGAGATGCGGATTGTCGGCGCGCCGCTGCAACCGAACCAGTGGCTGACGGCTCGCGCTTCGTAACGAGAAAACGACTCCCGCCGGAGCGGTACGGCGGGAGCATGCCGATGTGGCGGCCTTTGCCACGTGTTGGCCCGCCCTGGAATTTCGACTCAATTCCGACTCATGCACGCGCAAGAAGCGCGTTTTGCGCTTCATTTCATTGACGATGTTGGCGGCACAGCGTTTCATGTCAGCAAAGCAGCTCTTGCATGGAGACGCACGTGCCACACGAAGACAACGCGGCCCCGATGTACCGAAGCGGAACGGCCGCCCGCATGGCCAAGATGCCTGTATCTACCCTCCGCGTGTGGGAACAGCGCTATGGCGTGATTTCGCCCGCCAAATCGGTATCGGGCCAGCGGTTGTATTCGAGCGAAGACGTCAAGCGCCTGATCCTGCTGCGCTCGCTCGTCAATCAGGGGCACGCGATCGGTGCCATTGCGCATGCCGACAGTGCCGAACTCCAGCAGTTGCTGGAAACCTCCCAGGCCGCTGAAACGTCGGCGCCGGTGCCATCCACAGCGGCAATTTCGCTTGCGGTCTGTGGTGCGTTGCTGGCGGAGCGTGTCCGGCGCAGAAAGAGCACGCTCGCGTCGCTGGGGATCGAGCCTGTCATTGCGCTGCCCGCACTCGACGGTGAGACCCCGCTTGAGCAGTTGCCGCACGCAGACGCATTGATCGTGGAGGCCGCGTCCCTGCATCCGGAGACGGCGGAAGCTGTATTGGCGGCAGCGCGGCGTTCGGGTGCCAGTGCCGTGGGCGTGATCTACAGCTTCGGCACGGTTCGCGCCACCGACATGCTGCGCGCGGCCGGCGTGCGGCTGTATCGGGAGCCCAACGCACACGGCGAACTCGATCAGGTCCTGCAAGAGCTGGCGCAGCTCGTGCGCGTCGACGCGGTCTACGGAAAGCTCGAACCGTTGCGGCGCAATGCGCGCCGGTTTTCGGACCGCCAGCTGGAAATCTTCGCCAACGCATCCCAGACGATTGCCTGCGAGTGCCCCCGGCATCTTGTCGGGCTGATCCGCCAGCTCGACGCGTTCGAGCGTTTCAGCGACGGCTGCGCGGTGCGGTCGGCGCTCGACGAACAACTGCACCGCCATCTTGGGGATGTCGCCAACCGCGCGCGGTTGATGCTCGAAGACGCGATGGAATTCGCCATTCGGGCCGAGACGCTGAATCCACCTGCGAGTTAGCTGCGTATAGGTAGCGTATGCGTCCTATCGTCCTCGCTCGTCAACTCGCCTGAGGCGGCATGGGCGGTGAGCGCACCGCCGATTTTCGGAGGCAACTTCAATGAAACTGACTTTAGATCCGCCCGGATTTGCCGGGGCGGCTGGCAGCGTGCCGCTTTCTGTCCGGATTCGGGAGCGGCTGATGAGTGCCGGCCACCGCTTTCACGCCAATGACAACATCGCCGCCTACCTGCGCGACGGCGAGCTCGATCTACTCCAGGCCGAGGTTGAGGAGCGCCTGCAGGCTGTGCTGCGCGCGCTCGTCATCGATGTCGAGCAAGACCACAACAGTCGGGAGACGGCTCGCCGCGTGGCCAAGATGTTTGTCCGCGAGGTGTTTGCCGGGCGCTATGTCGAAGCGCCCGAGGTGACGGCATTTCCGAATGCGGAGCGGCTCAACGAACTCATGGTGGTGGGCCCGTTGCGCGTGCGCAGCGCCTGCTCGCACCACCTTTGCCCGGTGATGGGGCGTGCGTGGGTCGGCGTCATGCCACGCAAAGACTCCCAACTGATCGGGCTGTCCAAATATGCCCGGCTAATCGATTGGGTCATGAGCCGCCCCCAGATCCAGGAAGAAGCCATCAAGCAGATTGCCGACTTGCTGGAAGACCGCATGGCGCCCGACGGCCTGGCGGTCGTGTTGGAGGCGGAACACTACTGCATGCACTGGCGCGGCACGAAGGATGACGGGTCGCGCATGGTGAGCAGCGTGATGCGCGGCGTGTTCCTGACCGATCCCAGCCTGCGGCGCGAGTTTCTTGCGCTGCTGCCCGGCCGCCACGGCGGATGAGCGCCCAGCCACCCGAAGAGACATCGCCTTGAAGATTCTTCAGTTTCCTGCAAAGCGTATCGCCGTGGTCGGCTCCGGCATCTCGGGGCTGGCGGCGGCGCATTTTCTTGCGAAGCGGCACGCCGTGACGCTGTTCGAGGCCGCCCCACGGCTTGGTGGGCATACCAATACGGTCGATATCGAAGAAGGTGGACAGGTCTTCGGCGTCGATACCGGTTTTCTCGTATTCAACGCACGCACGTATCCGAACCTGATCGCGCTGTTTGACGAGCTTGGCGTCGCCCATTGTGAGAGCGACATGTCGTTCAGCGTATCGGTAGACGGTGGTGCGCTGGAGTGGGCCGGCACCAGCCTGAGCACGGTCTTTGCGCAGCCGCGCAACCTGGTGTCGGCGCGGTTCCTGTCGATGCTGAGCGACATCCTGCGCTTCAACCGGCAAGCGCACGCCAACCTGGTGGTAGCGCGCAATGAGCGTCACAGCCTCGGCGCGCTGCTCGCCGCCGGCCGCTATGGCGAGCCGTTCTGTGCGCACTATCTGTTGCCGATGGCGGCGGCAATCTGGTCCACGCCCAGCCGGGACATCCTGGCGTTCCCCGCGGAAACCTTCCTGCGGTTTTGTCTGAACCACGGCTTGCTGCAGGTCTTCAACCGGCCGCGTTGGCGCACCGTCAAAGGCGGGGCACGCAGCTACGTCCACGCGATTGCGCGCGGGCTGGCAGACGTGCGAGTCGGCACGCCGGTACGCGGCATCCGCCGTGCGGCGGACCATGTCGACGTGCGGACCGACTCCGGCAGCGAGCGCTATGACGCCGTGGTGCTCGCCACGCATGCACCCCAGACGCTGCAAATGCTCGACGATGCCACGGACGACGAGCGCGCCGTGTTGGGCGCATTCCGCTATCAGCCAAACACGGCCTTCCTGCACCGCGATACGCGTCTGCTGCCGCGTCGGCGGCGCGTGTGGTCGGCGTGGAATTATCTCGATGCCTCGCAGGCTGGCACAACGGGGGGGGCGCCGTGCGTCAGTTATCTGCTGAACCAGCTGCAGCCGCTGCCGGTGTCGTCGCCGGTGGTCGTGACCTTGAATCCGTCCGACCCGCCGGCGCCCGAGCTGGAGTATCAGCGCTTCACATACGAGCACCCGGTGTTCGATCAGCCTGCCATCGACGCGCAGGCTCGTTTGCCGGCGCTGCAAGGTCGCGGCCACACCTGGTTCGCGGGCGCCTGGACGGGATACGGGTTCCACGAAGACGGGCTGAAGTCTGCCCTGCGCGTGGTGGCGGACTTCGGCTGCGCCCCCGCATGGGCAAAGGTGGCGTCATGAATGGCGACGCGCAACTTCTTGTCGGCCAGGTTATGCACCGCCGCCTGCGGCCGGTGGCCAACCGCTTTGTCTACCCGGTGTTTGCCGTGCGCGTGAAGCTCTCGGCGCTGGGGCGCCTGACGGGCGCATGGTTTGGCGTGGACTGCCTGCGGCCGCTGTCTTTGCGCGTGCGTGACTATGGCCCGCGAGACGGCACGGATTTGCTCGCCTGGATACGCGGCGTGCTGAGCAGCGCGGGTTTGCCCGCCGATGGCGAGGTCTGGTTGCAGACCTTTCCGCGCATTGCCGGCTGGATGTTCAACCCCGTCTCGTTTTGGTATTGCCACGACGCGGCCGGCACGCTGCGCGCGGTGCTGGCCGAGGTCAACAACACCTTTGGGCAGCACCACAGTTACCTGCTGTGCGCACAGGACGGCGGAGCCATCGGCGCACAAACCGTGCTGACGTGCCTTAAGCAGTTGCATGTCTCGCCCTTTTGCAGGGTCGAGGGTGGTTACCGGTTCCGCTTTACCGAGACGGCGGCAACAGCGCTGGTGCGCATCGATTATCACGACCAAGACGGCCTCTTGCTGCATACCGCCATCGGCGGACGGCTGCAGCCGTTCGATGCGGCTCATCTGCGCCGTGCATTGCTGAAGCAGCCGTTGCTTGCGCTGCAGGTCATCGGCCGCATCCACTGGCAGGCTCTGCGCTTGTGGCTCAAGGGCGTGCCGTTCCTTGGCCGTGATGCCCACGACAGAACTTCTCCGGAGAATTCCCGATGACAGCCTCGCGCTCCCTGGCCTGGGTGCCGCCTCATGTTCCTGCGGCCGGCCGCCTGTTCTTGGCGCTGGCCGGTCGGCTGCGGCACGGCTTCCTTCACCTTGTCACGCCCGATGGCGATGTGCAGATCGGCGATGCCGCGTCGTCGCTGGCGGCGGATCTGCGCATCACCGACTGGCGCGCCTGCGGGCGCATCCTGCGCAGCGGCGATGTGGGTTTTGCCGAGGCGTATCGCGACGGATGGATCGACACGGGCAACCTGCCAAACCTGCTGCGCCTGGCCATCGTCAACGCCGCCACGCTCGATCAGGCGATCTTCGGTAATGCGCTGGCGCGTTCCGTCCTTCGCTTGCGCCACCTGCTGCGCCGGAACAGCCGCCGCGGCAGCCGCCGCAATATCCACTTGCATTACGACCTCGGTAACGATTTCTATCGACTGTGGCTGGACGAGGGCATGGCGTATTCGTCTGCATGGTTCAACGGCAACCTGCGCCAGGGTTTGGCAGACGCACAGGCCGCCAAGTACCGGCGCGTGTGCGATCTGCTCAGGGTGGGGCCCGGCATGGAAGTGCTGGAGATCGGCTGCGGATGGGGCGGCCTGATGGAGATGGCCTGCGCGCGCGGTGCGCATGTGCACGGCATCACGCTCTCGGAAGAACAGCGCCGCTACACGGCTGAGCGCCTGGCCGACGAGCCACGGGCCCACGTTGAATTGCGCGACTACCGCGACCTGGACGGCGCTTACGACGCCATCGCCTCCATCGAGATGTTTGAGGCGGTGGGCGAGTCTTATTGGTCGACTTACTTTCAGACGCTGGTGCGCTGCCTGCGCCATGGCGGGCGGGCCCTGGTGCAGAGCATCACCATCGACGAGGCCCACTTCGAGCGCTACCGCGCCGGCACCGATTTCATCCAGCAGTTCATCTTCCCGGGCGGCATGTTGCCCAGCCGGGAGCGCTTTATCAAGCTGGCGGAACAGTACGGCTTGCGTGTGGTCGACCGCCTCGACTTCGGCCGCGACTACGCAGAGACACTGCGCCGCTGGAGCCAGCGTTTCGAAGCCCGGTTGGAATCTGCGCGTGCACTCGGATTCGACGAGCCCTTCATCCGCATCTGGCGGCTCTACTTCGCTTACTGCGAGGCCGGCTTTGACGAGGGCCGGATCGGCGTGTCGCAGTTTCTGCTCGAGCGGGGCTGAGCATGTCGGCGATTGGCGTCGCGCTCGTTGCGCTGGTGTTTCTGGTGGCGGTGTTCAGCGCCGTATGGGCGTGGCAGCTTCGCAGTGGGAACGCCGGCATGGTCGATCCGGTCTGGGCGTTCTCGCTGGGCATGGTGGCATTGCTTTACGCGTGGCTGGGTGCGGGGTCGTTGCTCGCACGTGTGCTGGTCGGCGTAGGAGGCGCAGTGTGGGGAGCGCGCCTTGGCTGGCACCTGTGGCGGCGCAATGCCGGCAAGCCGGAAGACGCGCGCTACCGTAAGTTGCGCGAGGAGTGGGGCAGCGCCGCACCGCGAAACATGTTTGGCTTCTTCCAGTTGCAGGCGGCGGTATCGATGTTTCTGTCGATCGCGTTTGCCGTGCCGAGCTACCGGCCGGATTCACCGAGTGCCCTTGCCATGGCGGCCGCTGTGGCCCTGTGGCTGATTGCGGTGACGGGCGAAGCCCTGGCCGACAGGCAACTGCGCAGTTTTGCGGCGGACCCGGTCAACCGGGGCAAGACCTGCCGAGTGGGGCTGTGGCGCTATTCGCGGCACCCGAACTATTTCTTTGAATGCGTGCACTGGCTGGCCTACGTACCGTTGGCGATCGGCACGCCGTGGGCATGGCTCACGCTGTTGCCACCTGTGGCCATGGCGTGGCTGCTCGTGAAGGTCTCGGGCGTTCCCATGCTCGAAGCCCATATGCGTGCCACGCGTGACGACTATGCCGAATACGCCCGCACAACGAGCGTGTTGATCCCCTGGCCGCCGCGCCACTGATGTACAGACGACATACAGACCCAAGGAGCCCCGACATGACTGCGCTGTCCACGCCGACCCTACCGCCGCAGGCCGCGGCCGATGCACGCGAAGGCTGGCTCATCCAGTGCTGTGAGCGCGGATGGCTGCCGGATTCGCTGGTGCGTGCTGGCATGCGCGCCCTCATGCGCCAGCGTTTGCAAGACGAAGGCCTTCATGACGGCGAACTGCGTTCGCGACGCTTCAACGCGCTGCTGGATGAGTTGCGCGCCAGCCCCATTGCAATCGAGACCGACGCGGCCAATACGCAGCACTATGAATTGCCGCCCGCATTCTTCGAGGCCCATCTGGGCCCGCAGTTGAAGTACTCCTGCGCCCTGTATCCGAGCGGTAATGAAACGCTGGCCGAGGCAGAAGAGGCCATGTTTGCCTGCTATGCCGAACGCGCCGGCCTGGCCGACGGCCAGTGCATTCTCGACCTGGGCTGCGGCTGGGGATCGCTGTCGTTATGGATGGCCAAGCGCTATCCCAACGCACGCATTGTGGCGTTGTCGAATTCGCGCGGTCAGCGCAGCTGGATCGAGGCCCGGGCGGCCGAGCGCGGGCTGACGAACCTCAGCGTGCACACGGGAAACATCGTCGATTTCGAATTTGCAGAGATGCCCGAGGGCGGCCGCTTTGACCGTGTGGTGTCGATCGAAATGTTCGAGCACATGAAGAACTACGGCCTGTTGCTGGGCAAGATCGCGCGGTGGATGCGCCCGGATGCGGTGCTGTTCGTGCACATCTTTGCGCATCGCACGCTGGCGTATCACTTTCAGGTGCAGGACGGCACCGACTGGATGTCGAAGTACTTCTTCACCGGCGGCACCATGCCATCGGAAGCGCTGCTGCTGCATTTCCAGGAAGACCTGCGTGTGGCGCGTCACTGGTGGGTCAGCGGCGTGCACTACGCGCGCACGGCGGACCATTGGCTGGCCAATCTTGATGCGGCCCGTGACCGGTTGATGCCGGTGTTCGTGCAGACGTATGGCGAGCGCCAGGCCGCCGTGTGGTTTCAGCGGTGGCGCATGTTCTATCTGGCGGTGTCGAGCTTGTTCGGCTATGCCGGCGGCAACGAGTGGGGCGTGGCGCATTACCGGTTCGTCAAGCGCTAGGAAGGGCGGCAGCAGTCAGCGCGGGATGCCCGTTCCGTCGCTGCGCTCACCCATCCATACCAGCAGCGGCATCCATAGCGCCCAGCCGACGGCCAACGCGCCCAGCGTGGGGGCCAACTGCGAAATGTGCGCCGCCCCAAGCGCCGCTCCTGCACGAAACGACAGGGGGCCGGCAATGGCCCCCAGCACCATCGCCAGCCACCACCTGCCGCGCAGCCAACGAAAGAGGATATTCACTTGGATCGCGAACAGTACCCACAGCGCCAGCAGCCAGGGCGGTACGAACCCGGCCCACACGGCCCCGTGCGGATAGGCGATGAGCCCGGAGCGTATCAGGAGCGTCTCCCACGGCGCCGCGAGCACCACCACCCACACCACCAGCCGCCATTCCTGGTACGGCTGGCGGGCCTGCCGCAGATGAAGCGCGAGCAATACGGCGACAAACACGATGCCGACCCACGCGGCATCGCGCGCGGCACTCAACACACAGACAAACCAGCCGGCTTGTCCGGCTACCGTATAGAGGAGAGCACGATGAGAACGCATCAAAGAGGCCACCGTTGGCTCACCGTGTCAGGTTGGGCACGTCGTTTGGCGGTGTTCACGCTGGCCATCGCCAGCGCTGCCTGCTCCAGCCCGCCCCCGAATCCCAACCCGAGGGCTGCCGTGCCGCTGAAGACGGTACCGGTTGATCTGCCGCGCTACATGGGGCGCTGGTATGTCATCGCCAACATTCCGTACTTTGGTGAGCGCGGCAATGTCGGCAGCTATGCCGAATGGTCCCTGCGGCCCGATGGCCGTATTGACGATGCCTACGTTTACCGGCCGGGCAGTTTCGAAGCGCCGTTCAAACGCATGCAGTTCGTTGATTCGGTGGTGGACGGGAGCGGTGGCGGCGAGTGGCGCGTGCGGTTGTTCTGGCCCATCTACGTCTCGCAGCTGACGCTGTATGTCGACCCGGAATACCGGGTGACGCTGCTCGGCTATCCAGACAAGAGCCTCGGCTGGGTGTTCTCCCGCGACCCCAACATGAGCGATGCCGACTATCGCGCAGCATTGAGCCGTTTCGACGCGATGGGTTATGACATTTCGCGTTTCCGGCGGGTGCCGCAAGTGCCGAGCCAGATCGGGCAACCGGGCTTCCAGTCGCCGGGAGATGCCAACTAGCCGTACGCGCATCAACGTGACTTGCCCAGGAGGTGACGACGCAGGGACGGGGCGCGCGTGCCGGGTGCCAGCCAGATATCGAAGAAGGCACGCGCAAAGGCGGGATCGTCCACCTCGGTCGTCAGTTGTCCATTGGCGTAGAAGCGTGCACCGCGTCCGGGCAGATACACACCGCACAAGGTGTCGCCCGGCTTGACGTCAGGGAAAGCGGGGGTCATTGCACGCTGCCATTGCGTGAGGGTGTTGTCGGACGGAACGGGCGCCTGGAGCCTGCGAATTTCGTCGATGGCGGTCTCGATGAGCCGGCTCCGTTCGATCGCACGCCGATACGTCACCTCCAAGGCAAAGGGCGCGTCATAGCTGGGTGGGAGTTCTGCGCTCCATAGCTGCGCATCGTAGAGGCAGAACCCGAAAAGGCACAGGGCACCCTTGCCGGAGAGTTGTGGGGCGGGCACCGTATCGCGGCAATCCGCCCAGGCTCCAACGCTCATAAGCGTGCAAAGCGTGAGGATCAGGGCTCGGACGGCGTGAATGCGTTGGGCAGGCATATCGCGAGGGCGTGCGTACATGTAGGTCAAGCGGTGAAGTGTCCGCTTCTAAAGTCTACTGACGGAGCGCGTGACGCGGAAACGCTGGCACAAAGTTTTCTTGATGCAAAACCTGCTCACGATTGACACCGCTGAGCAACACTGAAGTTGAGGCGGCGTAAGCGGATATGCCAACTCAAACCATGTTCATTGGCGGAAATGAGCCGCTTGTTCTGCTGCATTCCGTTGACGCGCTGCGTTGTACAGCGTTTCATGTCGCAAGGAGCGGCATTCACTCTAAGGGGACTTGGATGGCAGATGTGTTGACAACTGCATTTCAATTCGCGAAGCGCGTAAGGCTGCATGGTGCGGGCGTGTTCAAGCGGAGCGGCGTTGTTCTGCGGGCCGCTGCATTGCGTGCGGTGCGTGCTCGCCTGCACTGGCTGGCACCGTTGCTTGCAGGGGCATTCCTGGCGGGCTGTGCGCCGACGAGCCCGCCCGAAGGCATCACGGCGGTCTCGCCGTTCGATCTTCAACGCTATCAGGGGCGCTGGTACGAGCAGGCCAGGCTCGATCATTCGTTCGAGCGGGGCCTGACCGATGTGTCGGCCACGTATCAGCCCCAACCCGATGGCAGCGTTCGCGTGGTCAACCGTGGCTTTGATCCTGCCAAGGGCGAATGGCGCGAGGCCGTGGGCAAAGCGCTGTTCGTGGGCGAGCACGATACCGGTTCGCTGAAGGTGTCATTCTTTGGCCCGTTCTACGGCGGCTATCACGTGGCGGCGCTTGATCCAGCTTATCGCTGGGCCTTGGTTGTCGGGCCTGACCGCAGCTACTGCTGGGTGCTGACACGAGACAAGCATCTCGACCCCGCACAGCGTGAGGCGATCTTTGCGCGTGCGCGTGCGCGTGCGCTCGGCATTGATACGTCCGCGCTGATTTCCGTGCCCCATGAGCGGCAGGACCCGTCTCAGTAGCAGCGAGGGCGCATGCACCACACCAAGGGCGAGTACGAGGCGCAAGACCGTGGCGCCATGTTCCCGAGAGCAATGACATGAACCAGCGTGCGAAGACGCTCCGGCTGGTGCTGGGCGATCAGCTCAACCCGCAGCATTCCTGGTTTGCGCATGTGGACCACGACGTGGTTTACGTGCTGATGGAGGTGCGGCAAGAAACCGACTACGTGCTGCACCATGCACAAAAGATCCTCGCCATCTTTGCAGCCATGCGCGACTTTGCACAGGGGCTGAGAGCCGGCGGCCACCGCGTGCGCTATGTGGCGATCGACGATGAAAGCAACCGCCAGTCCCTGACCGAGAATCTCGCCGCGCTGGCCGGACACTACGGCGCCGAGCGGGTGGAGTGGCAATCCCCGGACGAGTGGCGCGTGGATGCACAGTTGCGCGAATGGGCCGAAGCGCAGTCGCTATCCACGTGCGAAGTCGACACCGAACACTTCCTCACGGGCAGGCATGACCTGGCCACCATGTTTGCAGGCCGCAAGCAGTGGCTGATGGAGCGGTTCTATCGCGAGATGCGCCGCCGCTTTAACGTGCTGCTCGACGACACGGGTGGGCCGGAGAGCGGGCAATGGAATTTCGATCATGACAACCGCAAGCCGTGGCGCGGCACGCCCCCCGAACCTGCCGACGCGCGCCCCGTGCATGACCACCAAGCGTTGTGGCGTACCGTGGAACGCAGCGGCGTGAAATCGTTCGGCGACCCGCTGGCCAGTGAGTTTCGGTGGCCTGTGAACCGCACGGAAGCGCTGGCTTGCCTTGACGCATTTATCGAACAGACGCTGCCGCACTTTGGCGATTTTGAAGACGCCATGAGCAGCAGCCACCAGCGGCTATTCCACTCGCTGCTGTCTTTTTCCCTCAACGTGAAGATGCTGAATCCGCGCGAGGTGGTCGACCGGGCAGAGGCAGCGTATCGGCATGGCAGGGCGCCGTTGCCAGCAGTGGAGGGGTTCATCCGTCAGATTCTAGGCTGGAGGGAATATGTACGCGGCATCTATTGGGCGCAGATGCCCGGATACGCGTCGTGCAACGTGCTGAACCATGACGCGCCGCTGCCATCGTGGTTCTGGAATGGAAAGACCCAGATGCGCTGCCTGCAATTGGCGATTGGCCAGTCGCTGCAAACCGCTCACGCCCATCACATTCAACGCCTCATGGTGATCGGCAACTTCGCCTTGCTGGCAGGACTCTCACCCGACGAGGTGCACCGCTGGTATCTCGGTGTGTATATCGACGCATTCGAATGGGTGGAGCTGCCGAACACGGTGGGCATGAGCCAGTGGGCAGACGGCGGACGCATTGCCACCAAGCCGTATGTCAGCAGTGCCGCTTACCTTTCGCGCATGAGCGATTACTGCAAGGGCTGTCACTACGACAGCAAGCAGCGTGTCGGAGAGCGCGCATGCCCTTACAACGCGTTGTACTGGGATTTCTTCGCACGTCATATTGACGTGTTCGGCCGCAACCCGCGCCTGGCCCTGGTGTATCGGCAGCTCGCCAAGATGGACACCGAGGAGCGCGATGCTCTGCGCATGCGTGCAGCCGAGGTGCGCGCGCGGCTTGAAGCGCTATGACGGATGCGGCGGCCCGCACGGCTCAACTGCAATCAGGAGATCAACCCATCATGCGCATCTTGTTGACTGGCGGCACCGGATTGATCGGGCGCGCGCTTTGCCGCCAGTGGCGTGCGCAGGGCCATGATCTGGTTGTCTGGAGCCGCTCGCCTGAACGGGTGGCTCGGCTGTGTGCGGGTGCACGCGGTGTCGCAACGCTGCGTGAGCTGGATGGTGCCGCGCCATTTGATGCGGTGATCAATCTGGCGGGCGCGCCGATTGCCGATCGCCCATGGACGGTTCAGCGGCGGAAGGTGCTATGGCGCAGCCGGGTTGACCTGACACGGGAACTCGTGGATTGGCTGGGCCGCTGCGAGACGCGCCCTAGCGTGCTTGTTTCCGGATCCGCCGCCGGCTGGTACGGAGATCGAGGGCAGGAGCCGCTGGATGAAGACAGCCCCCCTGGCGAGCACGACTTCGGCAGTCAGCTGTGCGTCGCATGGGAGAAGGAAGCCCGCCGTGCGGAAGGGCTGGGCATGCGCGTCGTCTTGCTACGCACGGCGCCCGTGCTGGCGAGTGATGGCGGCATGTTGCCCAGGCTGCGTCTGCCGTTCAGCATGGGACTGGGTGGGCGACTCGGCAGCGGCCAGCAGTGGATGCCGTGGATCCATCTTGACGACGTGGTGGGCCTGATCGATTTTCTCTTGCACCGCACCGATTGCAAGGGCGCCTTCAATGCATGTGCGCCGCATCTTGTCAGCAACGCGGACTTTGCCGGCACGCTGGCGGCTACGCTGCGCCGGCCGATGTTCTTGCCTGTTCCCGCTTGGACATTGCGGATGGCGCTGGGCGAAATGTCAGTGTTGCTGCTGGGCAGCCAACACCTGCAGCCCAGGCGGGCCATGGAGGCCGGCTATCTGTTTCGCTTTCCGCATCTGGAAGCGGCATTGGGTTGCCTGTTGGGGCGCGAGAGACATCCCGCTACCCGGCGCCCCGCAGCATGACTCCAGCGGCGGGCATCGCGCCCGCTGCGCATAGCCGGGTAGTGACCGGTGCCCGAAGGCTCTCGGTCATCTTCGTCAGACCTGCCGCAGGTTGCGCGACGTGACCGCCACCGTGGTGGGGGATTCAGCCAATGCCACAAAGCGGCGTGTTGCGCCATCCAGCGCATCGATGCTGCCCGTTTCTATGTCATAGACCCAGCCGTGCAGATTCATGCGGCCCTGCTCGAGCGCTAGCGCCACAGATAGGCGCATGCGCGGGTTGGCCAGCTGTGCGACCACGTTTTTGCGAACCATCCTGGGCACTGCATCCAACGCGCACGGGTGTGCGTATATCTTCGAGCGCTCTGTCTTGACATCAACCTGTATGTGCCTGCACTTGATTCCTATCTCATCGAGCATGGGCGGCGTTGACCGCTACCCGTGCGTTTGCCCGGCATTTTTTTGGCTGCAAGGAGGTTGTCGATGCCTGGTGTGACCCGCCGAGCATGGATGGCAGCCGCGTTGGCGAGCCTCGCAGGGTGTTCTGCCCTGGATGTGCTCAACGCAGTGACCAAGTCCGACGCGAGCGTGCCGACGCTGGGGCTGGCCTACGGTCCACACCCGCGCCAGAGATTGGACATTTATCGACCCGTCCGGCCGATGGAAGGGCCACCCCGTGCGGTTGTGTTCTTCTACGGCGGGTCGTGGCGCGAGGGGGACCGCAAGGATTACGCATTCGTGGGTGAAGCATTGGCCGCAACCGGGGCGATTGTGATGGTTGCCGACTACAGGCTGTATCCGGAGGTGCGCTACCCAGACTTCCTGCTGGACTGCGCAGCCGCCACGGCTTTCGCACGGCGTTGGCTGGATCGGCAGGGCCATGCCGGCTCGCGCTTGTTCGTTGCGGGGCATAGCGCGGGCGCCTACAACGCCGCAATGCTGGCAACCGATAGCCGCTGGCTCGAAGCGCAGGGTCTGCGCATCGAAACGCTGTCGGGGTGGATCGGTATGGCCGGCCCCTACAACTTCCTGCCGATTCAAGCGGCCGATGTGTTGCCCGTGTTCAACCATCCGAACGAAACACCGGATAGCCAGCCGGTGTTCCACGTAAGCCAGGGGTGGCTGCCTCCTGCGTTGCTGCTAACGGGGGAGCACGATGCATACGTGGATGTCCGGCGAAATACGCTGTCACTCGCCGAACGCCTGATGGAGTATCGGCACCCGGTGGAACTCAAGGTCTATCCACGGCTGGACCACAAAACGATCGTGGCCGCGCTGGCTTCGCCGCTGCAGTTTCTGGGGCCTGTGCTTTCCGATGTGGCGCGCTTCGTGGCCAGCGCCTGAGCGCGCCATGCAGCTGTGCAATACAGGGCCGTGAAACGGATTTTCTACGGCGTGCCAGGCTGGCTGAATCGGGAATGTGTTGGAAATTCGGGCTCTGCTGGCCCGGTCAGTCGTCCATAGCGGGTCCGTGGTTCTTATACTCGGGCGACGTGATCAAGTTGTGCTGTAAGCCACCGAAGTCCAATGAGCTACACCGTCGTCTGGTTCAAGCGTGACCTGCGGGTGCACGACCATGCTCCGCTTGTCCATGCCGCCCGCCAGGGAAAGGTCTTGTGTCTGTACGTCATCGAGCCAAGCCTCTGGGCTCAGCCCGACGCCGCATCGCAGCACTATCTCTTTATCCAGGAATGCTTGCAGGATCTCGCGCAGCAGCTGCGTGCATGCGGGGCACGGCTGCAGGTCGCCGTGGGTGAAGTGACGGAGGTATTCGGGCGGCTGCATGCGGCGGTGCCTTTCAGTCACTTGGTATCTCACGAAGAGACGGGCAACGGTCATACATTCGCGCGCGACAAGGCCGTCGCCCGTTGGTGTGTCGATCAGGGCGTCACTTGGCGCGAGTGGCCGCAGCATGGGGTGGTGCGGCGCTTGCCCACCCGGGACGTCTGGCACGACCGCTGGGCCGAACACATGTACGCGCCGCGCGTGGCTGCGCCCGAAGCGGGCAGCCTGAGTAATGTCGCTTTGCCATGGAAGACGATGGATTGGCCCGGGTGCGAGGCACTTGGCCTGGATGCATCTTCGCCACCGCGCCGCCAGCGCGGCGGACGAGCACGCGGCGCTGAGGTACTACGCGAATTCCTGTCTGAGCGAAGCCGCCACTATCGAGGCGGCATCTCCTCACCTTTGACGGCGCCAAGCGCATGCTCGCGTCTTTCCCCTTATTTGGCATACGGATGCCTGAGCCTGCGTGAAGTGGTGCAGGGCACAGAGCAACGCCTGCTCCAACTCAAGGGCAACACAGACGACGATGCGGTGTGGCAGCGTAAAGGGCTGTCCGCGTTTGTCAGTCGCCTGCATTGGCATTGCCACTTCATCCAGAAACTGGAATCTGAACCCGCCATCGAGTTCCGCAATGTGCACCGCGGCTACGACGGCCTGCGCGAAGCAGGATGGAACGCGGGGCACTTTGCCGCCCTTGTAGCGGGGCGTACCGGCTGGCCGATGGTGGATGCCTGTGTGGCCATGCTGGGGGAAACCGGTTGGATCAACTTTCGCATGCGGGCCATGCTCGTCTCGGTTGCTTCCTACCCGTTATGGCTGCACTGGCGGCCGGTGGGCCTTTGGCTGGCCCGGCAGTTCATCGACTACGAGCCGGGAATCCACTGGAGCCAGATGCAGATGCAAGCCGGCACCACCGGCATCAACACCACGCGGGTCTACAACCCGATCAAGCAGGCGCAGGACCACGACCCCCACGGCCGGTTTGTCCGGCGCTGGCTGCCAGCCCTGCGCCGCGTGCCCGATGCGTGGCTCTTGCAGCCGTGGCGCATGCCGCCCGATGTTCAGACCCGCTGTGGTGTGCGGGTTGGCGAAGACATCCCTGTTCCGCTGGTCGATCTTGAGGCGGCAACGCGGCACGCCAAGATGCGCATTCATGCGTTGCGCGCCCGGCCGGAGGTTCGCGCCGCCAATGACGCGATCGTGAAGAGGCATGCCTCCCGCTTGCGCCGCGATCGTGTTGACGCCCCCCGTGGGAATGGGGCTACGTATTCGCAGCTCAGTCTCGACTTGTAAATCCGTCGATGCACAAGAAGCTGAATCTGCCGAGCAAGCACTGCGTGCACTGCGGCTTGCCATTCACCTGGCGCAAGAAGTGGGCAAGGGACTGGGATGCGGTCAAGTATTGCTCCGAGCGTTGCCGCAGGGAAGCCGCGCAAGGCAAGGCACGCGTTGGAGAAGCGCGTTGAGTACCGTCCTGTTCTGGTTCCGCAACGATCTACGGCTGCATGATCAGCCGGCACTGCGTGCAGCGTGCGAGAGCGGGGCCAGGCACCTCGTACCGGTGTACTGCCATGCAGATTACGACGACCTGACGCCCTGGGGTTTTGCACGCGTGGGTGTGCACCGCCGGGCCGTGCTTGCTGCAGCGGTCCGGGACTTGAGGCGCCAGTTGGCCGATCTCGGCAACCCGCTGGTCGAGTGCTGCGGCCCGCCTGGAAAGGTCCTGCCCGCATTGGCGCACGCTATGGGCGCCGCGGCTGTGTTTTGCGAAGACATCGCCGCACCATACGAGCAAGCAGACGTGGCAGAACTGCGAAGTGCGGGGCTGCACGTGCAGACCGTCTGGCAGAGCAGTCTGATGGATCCGCTTGACCTGCCTTGGCCCGTTCAATCGCTGCCGCGTGTGTTCACAACGTTCAGGCAAGCGATCGAACAAGCGCAGATCCAACCTTCGCAGCCGCTGCCGCCGCCGGCTTATCTTCCGCCACGGCCATTTGGCCTCGTCATTCCGCCGGGCCTGGCGCGTGCGCCCGCTCCCGATGCGGCTGAAATCGCGTCGGCGGATTCGCGCTCGTCGTTTCCGTATGGCAGGCCGGAGTTTGATGGAGGTGAGACGGCGGGCCTTCAGCATCTGGCCAATTACCTGCAGCGCAAGCTGCCTCATACGTACAAGCGCACGCGCAACGCCTTGGCTGGGCTGGACTTCTCAAGCAAATGGTCTGCGTGGCTGGCCAGCGGTGCGTTGTCGCCCCGACGCGTGGTGGCGGAGCTGCAGCAGTTCGAACAGTTGCACGGCAAGAGTGACGGCAGCTATTGGCTGTGGTTCGAGTTGCTGTGGCGAGACTACTTCCGCTTCCTGCATCTTCAGCATGGGGCGCGACTGTACCGCGCACACGGACTCTCCGATCAACCGCAGCATGCCGAGCGCCTCGATGCCCAGGGCTTCGAGCGCTGGCGTCGTGCATCGACCGGAGAACCGCTTGTCGATGCCGCGATGCGCGAACTGGAGGCCACCGGGTACCTTAGCAACAGGCTCAGGCAGGTGGTCGCCAGCTACCTCGTGCATGATCTGAAAGGCGACTGGCGCGCGGGTGCCGCGTGGTTCGAATCGCAACTCGTTGACTACGACGTCTACAGCAATCAGGGCAATTGGTTGTATATCGCGGGGCGCGGCACAGACCCACGTGGCGGCAGGCGGTTCAATGCCCGCAAGCAGGCCGCTGAATACGATCCCGATGGGTCTTATCTCCGCCTATGGGCGGCGCGATAGTTCTCCGCTAGCTGCCCCGGGAAGGCGGCTGAACGGCGCGCCGGAAAAAGGGCTGAAGGCAATTTGAGCGCCGTGGCTCTTAATAACCGAGTATTCGCAGTCGATTATTCGCAGCGGCCCCCAAGTCAGCACGACATGACTGAGACGTGACGACCGGAAAGAGTGCAGCCTTCGAGAGCCAGAGATTCTGGCAGCAGCGCTGACCACCCTCTTTACGGTTGCCGTGGCCGTCCTTGTGCGCGAGCACTGGTGTTTGTGAGTGGCTCAGGAGAATCTGAACCACTGCGCGCTTACACCGCGCGACGCACCATCAATTCCTTGATCTTGCCGATGGCCTTGGTCGGGTTCAGACCCTTCGGGCACACATCAACGCAATTCATGATGGTGTGGCAACGGAACAGGCGGTACGGATCTTCCAGATTGTCCAGACGTTCGCTGGTGGCCTGGTCGCGGCTGTCGGCGATGAAGCGATACGCCTGCAGCAGACCGGCCGGGCCGACGAACTTGTCCGGGTTCCACCAGAACGACGGGCACGACGTCGAGCAGCTCGCGCACAGAATGCACTCGTACAGACCGTCGAGCTCTTCGCGCTCTTCGGGCGATTGCAGGCGCTCCTTCTCGGGCGGCGGCTCGTCGTTGATCAGATACGGCTTGATCGAATGGTACTGGTTGAAGAACTGCGTCATGTCGACGATCAGATCGCGGACCACGGGCAGCCCCGGCAGCGGGCGCAGCACGATCTTCTCGGGCAGCTCACGCATGTTGGTCAGGCAGGCCAGACCATTCTTGCCGTTGATGTTCATGGCGTCGGAGCCGCACACGCCTTCACGGCACGAGCGACGGAACGCGATCGACTCGTCGAGCTTCTTCAGCTTGACCAGCGCGTCGAGCAGCATGCGCTCGTGACCGTCGAGCTCAACCTCGTAGGTCTGCATGCGGGGCGCTGCGTCCTTGTCCGGATCGTAGCGATAGACTTCAAAAATACGCTTCATTTTTGTGGGCCCTTCTTATCCGTTAGAACGTACGCGCCTTGGGCGGCACCGATTCCACCGACAGCGGCTTCAACTGCACGGGCTTGTAGTCGAGGCGGTTGCCTTCGCTGTACCACAGCGAGTGCTTCATCCAGTTTTCGTCGTCGCGGTTCGGGAAGTCGCTGTGTGCGTGTGCGCCGCGCGATTCCTTGCGGGCGGCGGCCGACACCATCGTCGCCTTTGCCACTTCCACCAGGTTGGCCACTTCCAGCGCTTCGACGCGCGCGGTGTTGAACACCTTGGACTTGTCCTTCAGGTGGATGCTGCCAGCGCGCTCGGCCACTTCAAGGATGCGCTCGACGCCTTCATCCATCAGCTTCTGCGTACGGAACACGCCCGCGTGCGACTGCATGTTGCGGCGGATGTCGTTGGCGACGTCCTGCGCGTACTCGCCCGAGCTGGACGAATCGAGCTTGGCCAGGCGCGACAGTGCGCGGTCCGCTGCATCGGCCGGCAACGGCTTGTGCTCGCGGTTCTTCAGGTTCTGCGCAACGATGTGGTTGCCCGCCGAACGGCCGAACACCACCAGGTCGAGCAGCGAGTTCGTGCCCAGGCGGTTGGCGCCGTGCACCGACACGCACGAGCATTCGCCGATCGCGTAGAAGCCGTTGATGACCTCGTTCGGGTTGCCGTTCTTCGGCACCACGACCTGGCCGTGATAGTTCGTCGGAATGCCACCCATCTGGTAGTGGATGGTCGGCACCACAGGAATCGGTTCCTTGATGGCGTCGACGTTGGCGAACTTCAGGCCGATCTCGCGAATCGACGGCA
>NZ_QMKS01000021.1:0-103405 GCF_003290055.1 Ralstonia sp. GX3-BWBA
TCGACGTGTGACCGCCGAACGGACGCTGGTAGATGGTGCCGTCGGCGTTGCGGTCGAACGGCATGCCGAAGTGTTCCAGCTCATAGACCACGTTCGGTGCCTGGCGGCACATGAACTCGATCGCGTCCTGGTCGCCGAGCCAGTCGGAGCCCTTGACGGTGTCGTAGAAGTGATAGTGCCAGTTGTCTTCGCTCATGTTGCCCAGCGAAGCACCGATACCACCCTGCGCCGCAACGGTGTGCGAGCGGGTGGGGAAAACCTTGGACAGCACGGCCACGGAGAGGCCGGCTTCTGCCAGCTGCAGCGATGCGCGCATGCCCGAACCGCCCGCACCGACGATCACGACGTCGAATTTGCGGCGCGGCAGCCCAGTCTTGACTGCGACCATGTCTTAAACCCTCCAGAGAATCTGAGCTGCGTAGCCCGCACAACCAACGAGCCACAGAATCGTCAACACTTGCAGCGTCAAACGCACTGCCACGGGCTTCACGTAGTCCATCCAGATGTCACGGACACCGATCCAGGCGTGATACGTGAGCGACACGAACGCCAGGAACGTCAGCATCTTCATCCACTGGTTGGAGAACAGCCCCGCCCAGCTTTGGTAAGACGTGTCCTTGGAGAGCAGGAACGCAGCCAGCAGCACGACGGTGTAGACCGCCATGATCACGGCGGTGACGCGCTGCGCGAGGAAGTCCTTCAGGCCGTAGTGCGCGCCGACAACGAGGCGCTTGGGACCGATATTGTTATTTGCCATCATTCGACTCCTCAGAACAGGCCGAACAGCTTGGCGCCGAACACGACGGTCAGCAGCAGGCTGACGATCAGCACGCTCACAGCCGACTTGGAGGCCGAAGCCTTGTCGATGCCGATATGCAGATCGAGGATCAGGTAACGGACACCTGCGCAGAAGTGGTGCAGGTATGCCCAGATGAGGGCAAGGACGACAACCTTGGCAAAGCCGTTGGACAGAAGCGCCGTGAACTTGGCGAAACTGATTTCCGACGTGAGACTTTGCTCGAACAAGTACAGCACGAACGGAAGAAGAAGGAACATCAGCGCACCGCTGGCACGGTGCAAGATGGACACCTTACCGGCCCAGGACAAGCGGTAACGGGCAATGTCGCCCAAACCGATGTTCCTGTAGATGACGGTTCCATTTTCTGAATCGATTGCCACGTGGCCCTCCGAACAGGCTCCAGACACAGATGAAGTTGATGAACTTGGCGCAAAGCTCGTCTTTGCGGGGTACCGGTCTTCGGTGCTCACCCCGAGCTCGCAAGACCGGTAAGCATGAGCGACGCCACCGCTACGAAGGTCAATAGACTGCGCAACCGGAAGTACCAGGCCGGTATTGCCCCCCAACGCGAAAAAACAGCATCCGTCAGCCAGCAGGCTGCCAGCACCAGCGCCATCCTGACGAGCGCAGTGCGCGGCTCGCCACTGGTGGTTCCGCCCCAAGCTGCGAGCGATGGAACGACGCTCCAGGCAAGCTGCAAGGCATGCCTGCGCGTGGTGTTTGCCTCGCCAAGCACGAGCCCCCAGTGCACCGCACCTACAAACGATGTAATGGACGCCGCGTACACCACCAGCGAATGCTGGTATTCGCTGCTCCCCGAGGTGTCCCGCAGGCAAAGCCACGCCAACCCGATAAACGGGACGAGGCCGCCGATGCCGAGTAGGACAGCCAGGCAGCGCAAGTATTTCGGCTGCGCACTCATGACTTAGGTGGTACGAGTAGTCGCCCTTGGCCGCCATCCACGCCGATCTGCTGGCCGGTGATCCAAGAGGCTGCAGGACTGAGCAGAAATTCCGCGAGCGCCGCGGTGTCCTCTCCTTGTCCGAGCCGGCCCATCGGGTTCGTCTTGGCGAGTCGCTCCGCAACTGCTGGAGCACTTGTCAGGCGAGAAGACATTGCTGATGTGGTCAGCCCCGGATGAATGCAATTGACGCGGATATTGCGGTCTGCATACGTTGCAGCCGCCGACTGCGCAAGCGCTCCGACGGCGGCTTTCGCGCTGGCAATTGCTTCGTGATTCGGGAAGCCGGCAGTGGCGGCAACCGAGCCGATCAAGACCGCGCTTGCGTGCACTCTGTGGCGAACGGCCTGCTGTACAAACAGACGCAACACATTCCACGCCGAGAAAAAATTGGCGTCGAATGCCTGCTTGAGTTCGTCCTCCGCAGTCAGGTGCAGCGGCTTGATGATGATCGACCCGACGCAGTGCACGAGGCCTTCCGGCGCACCAAACTGAGCGACACCGGCCTCGACTGCAAGCTGAGCGCTATTCCGATCCGTAACATCGGCTGGACATATCAGTGTCGGGGCCGACTTGAGCGCGCCAGCAAGCGCTTCCAGCTTGCTCCGGTCTCGTGCAGTCAGCACCAGCGGAATGCCTGCGCTATTCAATCGTCGAGCGAGGGCAGCGCCTACAGCGCCGCTAGCTCCAGTAATCCAAACAAATCCCATGATGACTTCCTGACGTGTGCCCAACTGAACAGCAAAGGCGCAGGGGCAGGGGTCTTTGGAAATATCGCTTGAAGCTGCTCATGGTCACCGTGGCGTGGCGTGGCGTGTCGGAGCGGTTTAGCGCTCAGCCGTGTTGAGCAAGTCTTCTTGACGGACGATTTCTGCAAGCGCGGTCTCAAGCAGTTGTACCGCCCGGTTTGCGACGTTCCCGAGCCGGCGGTGCAGCAGGGCGTCACGTGCCGAGCGGTATATGCACTCATCGCTATAGCGTTGGAACGCGCTGAGTTGGATCACGAGTTCAGCCAAATGCCGCGGGCACTCGCACTGAATCGCCGAGGCGTGACCGGCTAGAGCGGCGAGCGCCTTGTCGTCGAAGCGGCGGGCCGAGCGCCTGCGAGTGTCGGCATTCAATATGTCTGCCCGGCGGAGCGCCGTAGCCCAATCGACAAGCTCTGCGACGAGCGGTTCAGGCTTGGCTTCAGCGTCGGATTGTCGGATTACGCGTATGCCGCCAAGGCCTGCGCGCTCGGTCGCGCGCACTGACGCCTCTGGGCAGATCACGCTGACGGCTTTCGCGTGCACCGCTTCGGCCAGTGCCGCAATGCGTGAAATCGTTTCTTCCTGAAGCGAAGGAACAGAGGCTAGCAGTGCATCCGCCCTCATACCTGTGCGTGCACTTCGAATTGCCTCTTCAAGCGATCTGGGGTGCCCGCAGACACGCATGTGGGCGCAAGCGCAATTAGCGATGTCAAGTGACACTGAGCCTACGATCAGAAGCGAAATGGGCTCAACGTGGGCCGCCTGAACGACGCCAGACGATTCCACTAGCGCCTTCAGAGATTCCGCATTCAAGCTCGCCACGGCACTGATTGGGTGCCCACGATCAACAAGGCCGCTGATCAGGCGCAGGCGTTCTATGTCTTCCTCTGTGTAGAGGCGTTGGCCCGAAGCGCTCTTCGGCGGCGAGACTACAGCGTATCTGCGCTCCCAAATGCGCAGCGTGGATGCTGGCATCCGAGCCAGTTTTGCTGCTTCGCCGCTTCGGTAATGCCTGGGGGCTAATGACTTGTGGAGCCTTTTCACGAATCCTCCTCATCACCCTTGTAGGGTAATGCCCCGTTACAACGGCGAACAGCGCATTTCTCTACAGCCAACCACAATGCTCGTTGATGAGTCGGAAATGCATCAATATCCATGCTCCCGTCGTCGCGCGCTGAGAGGAGCTCTTCGAACATTCAACCTGGTGATTGCGCTCGCGCTTCCTCTTTCATGAATCCGGATACTGATTCAGACGCTCACGCGATTTGGCTGCACTGTGTAGAGACGAGCTTGGTCCGAGCAACCAGAAGGAAGTCCCTTTGGCGGTCTGACGTGGTTGTCTCACGCCGCACTCAGCCCGATCGGCTGCCACTTGCCATCGGTGTAGCGTTGAAGTTCGTTGTGCCCGAACCGCCAGAGGTGAAGCCAACCGTTTCTGACAAGTTGCCGGACGACGATGTGGTGTTCAATCACCCGGTCAATGGCTTCCTGTGGCGCGTCCACCAGAACAGTCAGCCGAAGCGGCTCATGGACCCAACGCTCTCCGTCATGAAGCGACTGCCGGGATAGGCCGATTCGCAAATCCCCTCCATTGCCTTCAAATACCCCGATTGAGCTGCCGACGACGTTATGCAGGAGTTTGTTGCCGCTCCCCAGATGTTGCGGATCACATGTTGACGCGTGATATTGCCAGTTGATCCAGTGGGTCACGAGCATGGGCGCCGTCAGCAATTGATCGAGCAGGCTACCGTCGGGATCGTTGCGGTGGTCGTAATCATGTAAGAACACGCGTCCGTCGAGCACCGCACCTTGGGTCCGATAACGCGGAGCGATCACGAAGGCCGCATTGCCGGCCAGCCCCCATTCCGGTCGCGTCTGTGCACCGTCGTTGGCGCGCTGCAGGAGCTTGGTCAAGAGTTGATCATGCGGCAAACGTGCATCGACACCCAGCTTGGGCGCACGCTCGCGTCTGACCTGATCGCAAGCGTGTTTCATTGCGTCTTCAAAGCGTGCCCAGCGCTCAAGCGCGGATTCGGGCAACAGATCGAGGTCGAAGGCTTCGATCTCGTCGGTTGTCGTGTTATGCAGCGCCGCCACAAATTGCACCCGTGCTGGAATGTCGACGCCCAAGTTGACCAACTCGGCGCGCACCTTCGGGTCATTGAGGAGCAGGGCCAAGGTGCGGGCATTGACCTCACCGCTTTGGCCACAGCATGCGCCGCAATCCAAAGATGCCGAATGCGCATTGTTGTTCGACTGGCTGCCATGACCGACGAGCACCACTAGCGGGGCCAGATTGTGAGCGAGCCCCATGGCGCGGAGCACGCGCCCCGCCAGGTCAGCTTTTTCACGTGGAGACTGCGATAGCAGTGCAGGTCTGCATACCTTCTTGTACCGGGAGGGCAATCCTGCCAAGTCTGCACGCGCGCGCCGCTGCGTCGACGGACGGATCCACTGCCACAGCGCGCCGGCGTAGCCAACGCCTGCAATCTCGACAAACGAGAACGCACCGCTGGGCCAGCGACTGGATTGATTCAACTGTGCGGCAACCCCGAGACGGGTGCGCCGTGCGCGTGTGACCGTGCCGTCAGCAGAGGGTCCGTCTTGGCCTGTACTGAGGTAGACGCTGTCTGTCACCTCCATCGAAGGCGGCAGTAAGCCGGGTAGTTGCGGGCGCCGCGCCCCTGTTCCGAGCGGCGTATAGGCAATGGGTATGCCGAAGAATCCCGCGAAGCCCAGCGTCTGGACCGCCGGCCAGACCGCCTCCAAGGAACGCCGCAAGGGTTCGCTGCGGACGTCAATGCAAAACGCTGCTTGTACTTCAATCTCGGAGGGCTCAGGCGCCACGCAGGACGCTCCTACGCGATGCGCTAGCTGGCGCTGGTAACCGGCTTCCAGGGCGTACTGCCAAACCTCGTCGATCAGCAAAGCGTCCTCGGCCTCTGCAAGCGTCGAAGATGCGCGGCGCCAGGCGTTGCGAAGGGTTGAAATGGCGGTCTTCGTGCTGTAGTCGTCATGACACTTCTGCAGAACGGCGCCCCAGGCAAGCCGAATGGCAAGCAACTCACGCAGGTTTGGATCTTCCTTCCCGCTCTGACGAGCTTGCCACCCAAGGTAGGCGCACCAAGATGCCCAGCCATTCACCGTGAGCAATACGGCTTCCAGATAATCTGGCCAGACATCGCTGGGCAGATCCAATTGCTCCAGCGCCCAGTGTTCGGCGTCCCGGAACGTGGGCGGCAGCTCCGCCAGATGCAGCTCAAGGTTCGGAATGCCCATTAGCAAGCCAATGCCGCGATCGTGCCGTAACGTGTCGCGCCAGAAGGCATACAGCCCATCGTTTTTCTGGATAGCCCAGTCCGACTGATTCTCGTCGAAATAGGCGGCGCAACTTTGGCTAACCTGGTGCGTGATTGCCTCGCGCCAGGAAAGCCTCGTATGGCGCAATGGATCAGTGTCAAGTATGTCGATCAGCAACGGCAAACGTGGCGCTGACCAATCGGTGTTGATGGCATTCAGGCATTGGGAAGCCGTCAGACCGGACACTTTGGCGGCGGGCAAGGCAGCAAGCGCATATTCGACGTCGTCTTTGGTGATGCGGCCAGATTGCCACGCTTGGCGCAGGCTTGGACGGCTTGGAAACACCTGGATGCCTCCAAGCACTGCCATCCGGGCTGCCACTTGGCGAACAGGCATGCTCACCCGGCCCCAATGAGGATTGACTGCAATTGCCCGATCTAAAGGCCATGCCGGTGCGATCGCTGCGCATGCTTGTTTGCAGGCGGCTTCCATCTGCTCCAGCCGCGCAGCGTCCGTGTACTTTTCGGCCTCAAGGTTGACGCAGGCTGCGTTATGTTCCGACATCGGGCCGGGACTGTTTAAGGAGGCAATACCGTTGTTCATGTGAACCTCTCTGAGCAGCATTTACTGGTTTGCATTCGCCTTGGCGGCTCGGGCGACTGCGAGGGGGAAGACATCCGAGCGACTTGGCGTCCATTTGGTCGGCCAGGAGCGCAACGCCAAACGGGTATAAAACTCATCCAAGTAAAGGCCCGCATAACAGGCACGGCGCAGAGAAGCCAAAGCGTGGGGAGATGTCTGCAACGCCACCAAGACGCAGTGCATGGCGGCCATGCCGAGCAACGCTGCAATGCCGCCACCTGTGTCGGCGTGGTCCGCTATGCCAGTTGGCAAGAGGTGGAGGACGATTGCTGCGCCCATGAGACCCGCAATACTGATCAGGCTTGCGACAAGTCTGGCCAGCAGCATTGCAGCGGTCGAGCCTTCCTTGACGGATGGCAGCCAAAGCAGTGGCGCCCACGCAAGCGCGAGAATGCCGCTCCACCACCAAGGCCAGGGAATCTGATCCACCAGCGCATGAAGAAGGACGACGATGCCGATTGCGATGGCGGGGGCTGCGTACAAACTCAAGCGCGAGCGCTTTTCATGGCCAAGGAGCTGTTCCACGCGAAGCCGATCGACCACCGAGGACGCGGAGAGAAATGCGTGCGCCTTGTAAAGCGAATGGCCGAGGAGGTGAAGCGCTGCCAGTGTGTACAGGCCCAATCCACACTCCATCACCATGAACCCCATCTGCGCCACCGTGGACCAGGCCAGCCGGACCTTAATGCTGATCCGGGTGAGCATGATCAACCCGCCCATGACTGCCGTGGTCAGCCCTACCGTGATCAGCAGCCAGCGAGCCGGCGCGCTCGGGCTGAGCAGCGGGGCAAATCGGATCAGCACATAGCCGCCCAGGTTCACTACACCCGCATGCAGCAATGCCGATACGGGCGTCGGAGCCTCCATGACCTGGATGAGCCATCCGTGCACGGGCAGCAAAGCTGTTCTCAAGATCACACTGACGGCGATGCAGACCGCGCTGACCTGAAGGCTCGCGGATACCCCTTCGTGCGCAATGTGAAGCCATAACTGCGACAGAGAACCGCTGCCTACCTCGTGCCAGGCAAACGCGGCTGCCGTCACCAGGAAGACATCTGCCAACCGGTCTGCCAAACGCTTTTTGTGCGCGGCAAGCATTGCGAACGGTCGGTCGGGGTAAAAGCACAGCAAACGCTGCAACGCGACGCCGATCGTCGCCCATGCTCCGATCAATACCACCCAATGGTCTGCGAGCAGGAGCAGGTGAACAGATGCCAACACCCCGGCAAGCGCGCCGAGATAGCTGCGTTGCCCTTGCTCGCCTTGCAGGTACCGCGCAGAGAACGCGCCGATGCAGGTGCCCAGCAGTTGGACAAGCACGGCCATCCAACCGCCAATCAGGGACAGGCGCAGCCAAGGCGAGAGGACGGAGCTGCCAAGAGGTTCGCCGGAACTCCACGTCGCCCAGGCCAAAGAGAATATGGCAGCACACAAGGAGATGGCCGACAGTGCGATAAAGCCGTGCCAAAGTGTCGGCGTACTTGCGCGGGCGGACCGAGGAAGGAGGGCGGCCACCCCCATCAAACCTGCCGGCAGGAGTGTCGAAACAGCCGTAAGAACGTGAACGATGTCCATGGGAAGCGCTGGCGAAAATTCGTGTGCCCGCATCTTCTCCTCTGGAAATCATTCTGTAAAATTCAATGATCAGAACGATTTGATATATAAAATAGAATGATCAGGCTGGAGCAGCTTAACTTCCATCACTTGTTCTACTTTTGGCGCGTGGCCAAGTTGGGGCACCTCACGCGCGCCGCCCGCGAGCTGCACACTTCCCAGTCGGCGCTTTCCGCTCAGATCCGCCAGTTGGAAGAAAGACTTGGCGATGCCCTATTCAGCCGGGAAGGACGCAGCCTGGTGCTGACCGAGACCGGCCAGGTCGTGCTGTCCTACGCTGAAGACATTTTCGGACTCGGCCAGGAGATGCTCGGAAGATTGGTTGGCCGAAGCGAGGGAATGACGCGACTTCGCGTTGGAAGTGTGGCGACCCTGTCGAGAAACTATCAGGAGAACTGGATCAAGCCGCTCTTGGCTGACCCCGAAGTGCTACTCACCCTGGAATCCGGGGTTCTCGAAGACTTGCTCGGCCGGCTGGTCGAACATCAACTTGACGTTGTGCTCGCCAATGAAAGCGTGCCCACCAATCCGGATCGCCCTCTTCACTGTCAGTATCTTGGTAGTCAATCCATTTCCCTGGTTGGGCCAGCAGCAATCTGGAAAGGCCGAACCCTGCACATCCCAGAAGATCTTGATGGGCTTGAGATTGCGTTACCTGGGCCGCGCCACGCGCTTAGAACTCAGTTCGACGCTCTGTGCGCGTCAATGGGTGTGGTCCCCCGATTGCGGGCGGAGATAGACGACATGGCCATGCTGCGTCTGATTGCACGTGACAGCGGCTGGTTGGCTGTGTTGCCCGAAGTTGTCGTTCAAGATGAGTTGCGAGCGGGAATCCTGGTGACTGTAGGGCAGTCGACGCAATTGCAGGAACGCTTCTACGCCATCACCACAATACGCAGACATAGGCTTGAAGCGCTCGAGCGATTACTGTCTCAGCCGATCTAGGCAGACGCCGGACATGCGAGATGCACCCAGAGGAATAGGGCGGCCGCGTCGCCCCCGCGGCCGGTTGGAATCCGACTCGGCCACGCGGCTCACGGCACGATCACGATAGGCTCGTCCGGGTGGATCAGCCCGACATTGCGATGTGCGAACTGCGGGTTGATCTGCAGCAACTGCGCCAGGGCTGCCTCGACCTGCTGCTCGTCCGACATGGCCTGGCGTTGCGCATCGGAGACGTGCGCCTCGTGCAACAGCGGAGTGCGATACCGGTCGGCAATGCCGTTGAGTGTATCGCCCGACTGCACCACGTACTCGGAATGCGTGGGCGCGGGTTGCGGGGTGGCCGGTGTGCTGGGAGGCTGGCTGGTTGACGGCGCCGTCGGGCTGGCCGACGACGAGGGCGAGGTGGACGGCGAGGTGGACGGCGAGAGCGACGCGGACGGCGAGACCGATGGCGACGGTGACACCGAAGGCGATGCCGATGCACTCGGTGATGCACTGGGCGACGGCGTGACAGCCGATGTGCCGGGCGGGCGCTTGTTCTTGTCGTCCTGCATGAACAGCGGCTTGATCAGGTTGAATGCATACGCCGACAGCGGCAGCAGCGCGATGGCGATCTTGTGCTTGCTGACAAACTCCGACGCATTCGGAAAGTGCGAACTGAAGCGTGAGAGGCCGAGCGCGCCCGACGACAGCAGCATCGGCACGCCCTTGATGTAGTCGCCACCCGCCAGCTGCGCGGCGCCCAGCAGCATGCCGCCGGTGGCGGCCAGCGTGTCTGCCGAGATATCGAACCCGCGCACCGTGCGGCTGCGCTGCTCAATGTCGATGTTGCGCCCGCGCCCGAGCAGCACGCCGGTGGTGTACGCGATCGACGCCACTGTGCCGCCTGTGGGCAGCACGTACCAGATGGCCGAATCGTGCGCCAGTGTCCACGCCTTGGTCGCCATCGCGTGCGCATACGAGGCCAGCCCCGCGCTGTAACCGCCGATGGCGATCTGTCGGCCCCAATAGCCGAGCTTGGTGCGCGGGTGGCCCAGATGCACCTGCTGCAGCCCGGTGCCGCTGAAGACGGCCTGAATCTGTTTGACCAGATCGGCCGACACGGCCTGCGTGGCATCACTGGCCTGCGTGCGCGTGATTTCCCGATTGCCCAGGCGCTGGTAGATGTTGTGCACGCTCCAGTTGGCTTCGGCAACGAACGTGCGCAGGCGGCCCTCGATCTCTGCCAGGTTGGCCGGTACGGTCTTCTCCGACGTGTGGTCTGGCAGTGCCTTGACCAGCCGGTCGACCATCGTCTGCGTGGCCTGGCTGAAGACGCGTGGGTCTGCGCGCTCGATGGTTGCCATCGTCGCCTGATGCAGCACCTGCGCCGAGCGTCCGACACGCAGCAGCAGCATGGAGGGATTGCTGGCCAGCGAAACGGTATTGGCGCCAGTGCCGGGTATGCCGATCAGCACCGCACCCGCGCCCCCTGCCACGGAGGCACCCACGGTCACCACTTCGCGCGCACGCGTGCCAAGCTTGGGCTTGGCACCCTCCACGCCAAGCGCATTGAGTTCCGCCGATGCCTGTTCGGGTTTGACCAGCATCTTGCGCGCGGTCTGCGTGGTTTCCACGCGCCCGGCACTCTGCGGCTCACCGGACGCGTCCACCGACAGGGCTTTCTCGTTTTCCACCATTTCCCGCCAGGTGGGCAGGGGAGCGGCCTGGTTGCTTGCCGACGCGGGCAGCGCCTTCGCGCCCGCGGGGCGCGCAGCCACGCCCATCTCGGTCGTCCATTGGTCGGCAAACTGGCGGGCGCGTTTTTCTGTCGGACTCAGGTGCCACTTGGCTTCCCACAGCGGTTTGGCAAAGTCGATCTCGGTAGCGCGGGCGCGATTGACGAGCGCGGTCGTGTTGCCGTTGAAGACGCGGTCGATGATCGCGTTGACTTGGCTGTCCGACAGGCTGTACTTCTGCTTGCCCAACCGCGCGATCTCGGCCAGCAGCACCTGGTTCTGGGCATCGTACTGGCTCTTGGAGGGGCGCTCGAACACACGCGTGAGGGCGTCGTCCCCATGCAGCCGGCCTTGGGTGGGCGCGCCGTCTTGCTCAAAGCGCAGCACCATGTCGGCCACGACGGTGTTCAGCCGCTCGTTGGCGATGGCGTCGGCGCCATTGGTGGCGTACGACACGCCCATGTGCACCCAGGGCAGCGTGGGGCGCTCCAGCACCTGTTCGACGAGCTTGGCGTTGCCCCCGCCCGGCACCGGCTCGAGCACCGTATCCCAGCCGTGGAAGCTGACCATCACGTGGGGTGGCGGCGCATCGGCATGGGTGCTGCCCCATTTCTCAAGCATCGAGAACAGCCGCACGTGGTTGTCGTACGCGTCATTGGTGCGCGCGGTGAAGTGGTCGTTGGTGCCGATCAGCGGCCGCGACGGCGCGAATTCGAGGCGGATGACCACACCGGTCTGCGCCGACAGGTCGAGCCATTTGTCGAGACGCGACTGGTGCAGGTCATCCAGGAACAGCTTCCTCTGATCGGCGCCGCTGCCGGATTTGATCTGTGCATTCGCATGGTCGATGGTGGCGTTGTTCACGTCGATCTGCTTGGCGGCCTGCACAAAGCTTGGGTCCTGTCGCTTGCCGACGGCGGCACGCAGCGAATACGGGTCGACCACGAGCGAGATCACCGGCATGGCGCCGCCCGTTTTCTTGATGAACGCAAGAGCCTTGGCGGGGTCGTCGCGTAGGCGATATGCCCGGCCCATCGGCGCCAACCGCGCCTGGAGCGGGAACTCCGAACGCAGGAACGTGTTGACCATGTGCCGGTCTCCCGTGGCCGCCGCCGAGAACCGCTGTGCGATGCGTTTGCCCGCGAATGGCACGCGGCGCGACACGGTGTTGGCGGCCACATCGCGTGCCACGCGCAGCTTGAGCTTGAGCTTGCGCCAGAGCTGCGCATCGGCCATCACCACCTGGGGCGCGTGGTCTTTGACGGGTTTGAATTCAACATTGCTGGCATAGGGATCGGTCTCCTTGCCGGCCAGCAGTTCGACCTCGTCCAGCGGGCGGGTGAGGTTGCCTAGCTTGGGCGCGTCGGGCGGCAGCGCCGTCGTGGTGGTGCTGGAGAGCACCGGCTGGAACACGCCGATCTCCAGGCCGGCGCCGCTGCGCTGCCATGCCTCGAATTGATCGGGCGGCAGACGCGTGAGCAGGAAGTGAGTATCCGAGCCGAAGCTGTCGTGTCCGATTGCCAATTCATTGGCCGGGGTGCCGTTGTGCTGCGTGGCTGCCTTGTTCCGCACGTCATACCACATGAGGGTATTGCCATCGGGCTCCAGGCGGCCGATGGGCGTATGGCCCCCCAGCTTGCCAGCGTGGTCGGCCGTCTCGTAGACGTAGATGTAATGCGTGCCGGCTTCGAGCTTGCCTTGTTTCGCCAGGTTGCGCAGATGGACGATGTTCGCCCCGCTGTAGTCGAGCGCATGGGCGTCGGACTCGGGCAGCATGCGCGTGTCGGCGTAGGCGTAAGCCGTGGCTTCCAGCGGCGTGCCGGTGGTGACGGGCTCCTCCAGCGTGCGCTGCCGCCATTGCAGAAGCTGCGCAGCGCGCCCGCGCAGGAAGCCGCCGTTGGCCTGCCGGTTCAGTGTGGTGGTGGCCTGTGCAACTTCGCCCGGCTTGAAGGCCGGCATGCCGTATTCGGCCCGCTTCCATAGCGTGCGTGGTTCCAGGAAGCCGCCCAGTTCCTTGACCGTCTCGGGCTGCACCGAGCTCACCACGAAGCGCACGCCGCGCGGCGCGCTGCGCAGTGTGCGTGCGCCGTGCGTCTGCTGCTTGGCAAAGGCAGCTTCGAGGCTGCGTTCGGGCACGGTAGCCCCGTCCATGGGCGCATCCACGTGGTATGTCCATGTGCCGTCGGTGCCGCGCTTGGCGTGGCCCTTCGGGGCACCGCCTTTCTTGTCGATGACGTAGATGATGTCGCTGTCCTTCGCGGCGCTGGTCGCCTCTTGCACGCTCTTGTAGCGCTTGGCTCCGCCGAGCTGCTCGATGTGCGTGACAACCTCGGCGTCGATCTTGTCGGCCGAAGGCGACAGCACATGCGAGCCGTCATCGCTATTGATGCGCGATGGCCCGCCAAGCGCCTGCAACCGCTCGTACGGCACGGGGCTGATGTAGAAGTCGACGCCCTTGCGTGCGGTGTGCATCGCTGAGTTATCACCACGCACGGCGCGCTTGACGATCTTGGGGACGTTGCTGCCACGCACGGCCTGGGGCGGCGCGAAGGTGCCGTCGTCGCGCAGTTGCGTGGTGGCCACGATGACGGGCGTGCCGTCCGGCTGGCTGGTGCCCTTGAGCGCGATCAGGACGGTGTTGCTGCCCGCCTTGCCGGCCAGATCGCTCAGCCTGGGTACCTCGGCGCCGGGCACGTGCCGCAACGTCCGCAAGTCTTTCACATCGAGCCATTCGGCGGCCTGCGCCGCTTTTTGGGCGCCGGACGCCGTCGCCGGCGCCGGCATGTGCGGTGTGCCGGGCGCCCCGCCGTTCCAGCGCGAGGCGTAGTACTGCACGTAGGTCTGGTCTGGCGCGACGGACGTGCGCATGCTGCCCATGGTCTGCGCCAGGCGCAGGTATGCCTCTGGGTTGTTCGCATCCCACTGCGCGTAGGCCTGCTCCAGGGGCTGCGGCATCTGCGCGCGGGCGCCGATGTCCACACCGGTTGCGGCCAGCACCTCATCGCGGACGTTGAACGCGTTGCCTTGCGCGCTGGCCTCGCCGGCGAGCAAGGACTGCACGAAGCTGCCCTCGCTGTGGCGTTGCAGGCCCTGCAGATCGAGTTCGGCCTTCACAGCGTGGTCGGCCTCATGGCCCAGCGTGTAGACCAGCGCCCCGGCGTCGTGCGCATTGGCGTCGAGCGTGATGGTCTTGCGCTCGGCATCCACGGCAGAGCCCTGGTTGGGGTGTCCGAGGCGCACCGTCCAGCCGGCGTCTTGCAGCAGGCGCAACTGGCGCGTGAGCGTGTCGGAGGCACCAATCAGTGCGCGGGCGCTGGGCGGCAGCGGTGCGCCGCCAAACGACATCGTCACGCGGTCGGCCGGCGTGGTCTCGTATGTGCCGTCGTGTGGGCGGTATTGCGTGCCGGTGCCGCTGTAGTCGGGCGAGCCGGCCGGGCGTGCCACGGGGCCGCCGAGGTTGCGCGCCGGGTTGGCGGGGTCGATGCCGATCTCGGCAAAGCGCCGGCTGGTGGCTTTCTGCAGCGCGGCGCCGTAATCGAACGGTACGCCGTATTGCGCGGCGGCCTGCTGCGCCAGCACGGTGTCGTGCTGGGCCAAGGAGATCGCGTAGGCGCGGATGCTGCCAAAGCTCTGTTCCGGGCTGGGCGTGCGGCCGATGTCGGTGGCGCCAAATTGCGTGTTGCCGGCGGCAAACCTGTCGATGGCGCTGAGCAGCCGGTCGACCATCGCGGGGGTCGGTTCCGCCGCGGTGGACACGCCGCGCAGCTGCGCCTCGGTCATCGAGGGCACGGTGTCGTGGAAGTACTCCGGATGCTGCTGCTGGTAATGCCGCAACGCCTCCACCACGCGGTCCACAGCCGCACGGTCGGTGGCATACACGACGATGTTGTCGGCGCGCGGGCCGGCGGCGTCGGGGCCGGCCGCCTTGGCCGCGTAGATGCCGGGGAAGCGGCCGGGCTGGTCCACCACGCCGCGCACCAGGAAGTCCAGCACGTCGAGCACATGCGACGTCTTTGCGTTGACATAGACGCGCTCGGTGACGGCGTCCGGGTCGACCCGGCCGTCCTCGCGCAGGAAGTGATAGAACGTGGTGCGCGCACGGCCTTCCGTCGGCATTGTGCTGTCAACGAAGGCGCCGTCGGCTTGCGACACGGTGTAGGCCCCTTCGGGGCGCTGTTCTGCCAGTGCGATCAGGCGAGGGAAATAGAACTCGCCCGGCATGGTGTCTTCCGGGCCCGTGACGCCGCCCGTGCGGGCGTACATGCGGTACACCGCGTCGTTACGCAACGCGCCATCTGCACCGTCTGCCTGCACCCTGGCAAGCAGCGCCTGCTGCGACTCGAGTGCCGATTCGGCGCCACGCGGCCCCAGTTCGGGCACCACGCGCTGTACCGGCGTGCTGCCCGGGTCGGGCGCCACGCCCGGCATGCGCATGCCAGAAGCAGCCAGGTTGGCTGCCGCCGCCTCGTAGGCCTGCCGTTGCGATGCGCCATGCTGGCGCGCCACACCCATGCCGGCCCCCATGAGCCCGGCCGAGGTGAAGAACTGCACCCAGTCTTCGCCCGTGGCCTGTCCGTTGGATGTCGCCAGGGACTGCCCCTGGTGCAGCATGGCCGCGAGGTTGGTGTTGAGCGCGCCGGTGCCCATCAGTCGATAGGCGAGGGCGCCGCCGCCCAGGAACCGCAGCCCGGCCAGCCGGCGCAGGCGTGCGGGCAGCCTGGCGAGCACGTCCGCCCGGTTGAGCAGCGGGATGGCCTCATTCAGCCGCTGCAAGCGCAGCGTGCCCCGCGTGAGGTCGGCGACGACGCCCGGGTTGCGCGTGACCCCGAACACGGCATTCAGCCGTTGCGCCGCGTTGGCGGTTGCCGCGGGCGAACCATACAGCGCGTGGCTGAGCACGGCGTTGGTGAGGTTGTTCTGGAACGGGCGCAACGCCCAGCGATTGTCATTGAGCAGGCTGATGCGCGCGGCATCTTCCGCGCTGGCACCGCGCGTGATGCGCACCGCGTTGATCGCCTCCATGAAGTCGGCGTTGTAGGCGCCTACGCGCGCTGCGGCCACGGCCGTGCGGTTGACGAGCCCGCCCACGCCCGCTGCCCCGCCCAGCACGTTGGCACCCAGGCCCACCCAGTTCCACGGATCGTCGCGCCCCTTGGCGGTGGAAAGCGCCTTGACCGACTGTGCCGCGCCCGCCACGGCGGTCACCGCAAAGTACGCATCGGCCAGGTTCGATAGCACCACGGCCCACAGCGCAGCGGTCTCGGGTTGCACGACGGTGGTGACGATGCCGGCC
Organism: Ralstonia sp. GX3-BWBA; assembly: GCF_003290055.1. NCBI lineage: Bacteria > Pseudomonadati > Pseudomonadota > Betaproteobacteria > Burkholderiales > Burkholderiaceae > Ralstonia > Ralstonia sp. GX3-BWBA. The sequence goes on from NZ_QMKS01000021.1 coordinate 16,022, forward strand.
GCCACCGTCAGACCGATCTCCAGATCGGTCTTCAGGTGCTCCCAGTTGTACCAGTGGTCGTCGGGCTTGTAGGTCTTCCAGTAACCGTCGTCGGTCATCAGGTTGCCGTTGGCATCGACCACCCAGTGCGGCTGGGCGATCAGCAGGCCGCGATCCAGCCCGCTGTGCGATTGCCAGTCGCCATAGCCGTTGCGCACGGTGGTATCGGCCGGGCCCACGTCGATATAGCGCCCGTCGGTGCCGATGCCCTCCATGATGGCCAGGCGCTTGGCGTCGCCCTTGCCCTCGCGGTTGTCCCACCACTGCATCGACAGCGAGGTAAGTGCCACGGGCGTGGCGCCGCTGGGCGTGTTCACGCCTTCGCCGTGCATGAGCTGACTGGCCACCTGGGCCAGTGTGGTCTTGTGGCCCTTGTGGTCGTAGACGACTTCGTTGCCGTTGTATTCAGCAAACTGGCCGTCGGCCATGGCTTGCTGCTCGTCCAGCGAGCGTGCCGAGTATGTGGGGTCCAGCCCGTATGCCTGACCCACGGCGTTGTACACCTGGGCCTGGCTGGTGACGGTGTGCATGCCGTCCTGCCAGGGCAGCCCGATGGTGTTGCCACTGGCCGTGACGCCGGCGGTGGTGCCCGAGCTCACGCCTGCGGTGTCGGGCGCCCAGTGCAGGTCGTTCTGCAGCCGTGGGCTCGCGTTGGGCGCATTGGGGACCGTGCTGACCGGCGCCGGCGGCTTGGGGGAGTCTTTGAAGCCGGTCTCGCGCCGGATCTCTTTGCTGACGTCGTCGCCGATGTTGTCGCCGAGGATGTCCTGCGTGAGCTGCATCGGGACGTTGTCGTCCTTCACATCTTTCAGCCCGAAATCCTGTCCGGTGACCACGGCCATGCCATCGCCGCCGACAAAGTACGTCGTGTTCAGCCGCGAATCCACCGATTCGGTGCCCAGCCCGCCGTTGTCGAGCGGCTTGAGCATCAGGCCCTCGATCTGCTTGCGCAGGTCGGTCATGTCCTGGTTGCGTGCGCCGCCCGCGGCTGCGTAGATGCGCGACATGGCTTTCAGGTCAGTCACGTCCAGCTTGCCTTGGAACTGGCTGTGGTACAGCGCAGCGGCCAAGTCCGGCGCGACGCCGTTCATCTGATCGGCCGCGGCGTTGGCCTGATCACCCTTGCCCTTGCCGAATACCTGGGCGCCGCTCTGCTGAAACAGCGACTGGGTCTGCGGTGCCTGGATCGTGTCGTCCAGCAGTTGCGCGTAGAAGATCGTGCCCTTGTAGACATCGAGCGACGTGCCCATGGCGGTGAGCCGGCCCTGTGGCGAATCCTTGCCGTCGTTGGCGGCGGTGCACATCATGGGCGCCTGGTCGAGGATGGATTGCAGCGCGCGCTGCTGCAAGCCGGAGATGCTCGCATCGCCCATGACCTGGTCGAACAGCGGGTCACCGGACTGCATGCCGGCGAGCAGGCCCGTGAGCCGTTTGGCCGCCGCCGCGTCGCCCTTGCCCGGGCCACCGTTGGTTTGCAGGGCGTGCGCTGCGATGTGCAGCACCTGTTGCGCGCCAAGCCCCGTCTGCCATTGCTGGAAGCTCGTCAGCAACTGTTTGAACTCGGGCGAGTCCTTGCCGGTGCCGCGCGCCGTCTCCATCTCGGGCCCGATGCCGGCCATGGTGACGGCGTTCTGCGCCTTCCACAGGGTATCGACGTTGTCGGGGTTGAGCTGCCAATCGCCATCTTCGGGTTTGCGGCCGGCGGCTACATTCAACGCCTGGTCGAGGTCGTTGTGATACGACTGCAGGGCGTGTGCGGCAGCGGCTTTGAGGTCCGCGTTGTCGGGCGCCTTGTCAGATTTGGCCTTGGCGTCTTGCCACGCCGCGTAGTCGGTGCGGGCCTGCGTGACCGCGCTGTCCAGAGCCTTCTGGTCGGGCTGGATGTCCTGCTTCATGATGCCCGCCGTGACGCGCAGCACGTCCGGGTCCAGCACGTTCAGCTTGGCGAGGTCCTGGGCCCCGGCATCGACGGGGTCCTGGGTCGGGTCTTGGTAGTAGTCCTCCAGATGCTGTTGCGCAGCCACTGTCAGTGCTGATTGCGTCAGCATCGCCTCGTTTTGTTCGTTGCCGCCGAGCCAGGCTCGCGTGGCGGCAATGGCCTCGGGCAGCGTCATGCCGCTGGCCACCAGTTGGCCCAGATGGGCGGTGGTGTCGGGCTGGGCGCCGTCGCGCTGCGTGTCGGGCGTTTTGGCATCCGGCGTTGCTGCCACGTTACCTTTGCGCAGGGCGTTCACGCCGTCCTGCAGGTCCTGTTCGGTAAAAAGCTGGTCGCCGTCGACGTCCTTGGTGGCCTGGTCGATGGGGTCGCTGGGGGGCTGGGGCTGCCCTGCCTTGTCCCCTGCCTTGTCGCCGGTGTTGTCCTGTTGCCGCGCTACGGTCACTGCCTGGGCACGTGCCAGCACCGCTGCCTGGGCCCATGTCTGGTTGCTGATGTCGGCGTTTGCCTTGTCGTTGCGCGCGGCATCGAGCGCCTTCTGCAGGCCGGCCGCATCGGCCGTGCCGCCGCCCAGCGCCTTGTCCAGCGCCGCCTGGGCCTTGGATAGGTGGGCCGCATCGTCCGGCCCGACCGGCACCGTGGGCGGCGATGGCTTCAGGCCGGTGTGCTTCTGCAGCGTTTTCGACAGCGCGCCGTTCGGGTCTTCATCGATGATGGTCTGGTACGGCGCCATCGATGCATTGTTGGCCTTGGCCAGGCCCAGCGTGTCGAACGGTGTGCTGGGAGGCGTATAGCCGTTTTCCTTGTAGCGGTCCTGGTCGGCCTGCGCGTTGTAGAGGAAGGACCGCAGGCTGCCCATGACATGGGCTGCGCCGTCGCTCTTCGGGCCGCCCAGCGCGTTGACGATGCGGCTGATGGGGCCGTAGTAGTCGTCGCGCTTGTCCAGCGTTTGCATGGAGGGGGCGTAGACCTCGGGGTCGCCCGCTTTGATCTTGCTGTCGACCTTGCCCTGCAGGTTTTGCGTGTAGAGCGACTGCGCCAGTTCGGGCGAGGCGCGCTGCACGTCTTCGAGCAGCGCTGCGATGTCGCGCAGTTCGCCAGGCGTGCCCACCTTGGTGATGTTGTCGTGCGTGACGCCGGCGTTCAGCACCGAGTTGACGAGGTCCTTGTACAGCACCGTGTCCTTGTAGCGCGATAGCGCATTGCCTTCGGCCACCAGCGTGTCGTGCGGGTTCTTGCCGCTGGCGTGGGTGATGTCCTGCAGCGCGCCAGACTGGATGTCCTGCGTGCGTGCGTCGTCCATCACGCTCGCATAGAGCGGGTCGGTGTTGGCCACGCCGCGCAATTGCTGGGTGAGCGCCTGCGCTGCCTTGAGGTTGCCGTCAGCACCGCCCGACGCGCGTGCGGCCTGCGCCGCGTCAACGATCTCTGCGGCGTGCAGGTCGTTCAGCACGCTGGCCGCGTCAGGCTTGCCTTGTGTGCCACTTGCGGCGCTATTGCGTTGCGCGACCAGGCGCTCGGCAAGCAGGCGCCGATCGGTCTGGAGTGGATCAGCACGCCACTGGCTGTCGGGCTGGCCGGCAGCGGTGTTCAGTTCATCGGAAAGGGCGGTGTGGTAGGCCTGCTTGTCGCGCGCCAGCGTGGCCGCGTCGGCATTGGCGGCCTTGTCCTTCTGCCAGGTCTCGAAGGCGGTCTGCGTGGCCTTGACGGTGTCGTCCAGATTGGCGGCCGGCTTGAGCTCGACGTGCAGCGCCTTCACCACGTTGTCGATGGTGGGTTTGGAGAAAATGCCGAGCCAGACGTCCTGCTTGGCAGCATTCTGGATGGGGTCGGCATCGGCCGGGACCTTGCCGTCTGCCACGGCTTTTTCGGCTGCGATGGTCAGGGCGGCTTCGCTCAGGACCGTCTCGTTTTGCTCGCTGCCGCCAAGCTGGGCACGTGCTGCGTTGACGGCTTCGGCCTCGGTCATGCCGCCGTCGAGCCCTGCCTGAATGGCGGCCCGTGCGTCTTGCAGCGTCACGGCTTGCGTGGGCGGGGCCTGGTCGGTTGCCAGCGGTTTGTCGGACAGCGAATGCGTGGCGCTGTCCAGCGTCGTGTTGTCGAACACGTGCGTGAGGCCGACCTGGCTGGCGGCCTGCTCAAGCGCATCGACCTTGGGTTGCGTCGTGGCCGGTGCCGACTTGTTGTGCGCGGCCTGCAGCAGGATGGCGGCCCGCGCAAGCGCATCTCGGCTGACCGCGGGCTGCGTCTGCTGGATTTTCTCAATGGCAGCCTTCAGCGCCGCCGTATCGTCGGGTGCCTTGCCCTGGAGCGCATTCTTCAGGGCCGTCTCGGCATCGGACACATCGCGTGCACTGGGGGGCGGCGGCGGTTGGATGGGCTTGGGGGGCGTCGGGACGCCACCACCGCCGTCGATGGCTCTGAGCATAACGATTCTCCTGGGCAGACTACGAGCACTCGCCCATGATTGCCGCGCTTGCCAAGCACGCCTATTCGGAAAACTCGTAGAAAAGCGTGCGAGACCGGCCGCTCCATGCTGCGGACTACGGGATCCAGTGGCGGTTTCCTGGTCGCGCACACGCTTGTAGCGTTGCGCTTTCTCCGGGTTCTGGCTGAGGGATTCCCATGCGGCCCCGGGGTCCGTGGTTTTGCGAGCTTCGCGCCACATCGCCATCAGCACCTGCGCCGGACGAACAACGCTGGGCGGCTGCGGCGCATACACAACGCGTGCATCTCGGGAGGTTCTGATTCACGCGCGGTTGGCTTGGATCAAAGAACCGACGGACGTACCGGCGGCATAGTCGGCGCGTGTCCACGGTATCCGTAAGGAGCCCCCATGAATGCCCCCGACAATGTTCCCGGTGTCACCCGGCATAGCCTGCTTGAGGACGTGCTCGCCATCGTTACCGGTACGCTGTTCGTGTCGCTCGGCATCACGCTGTTCAAGCAGGGCGGTCTGCTGTCAGGCGGGACGGCCGGCGTGGCCTTTCTGATCCACTACGCCACTTCGCTGCCCTTTGGTGTGGTGTTCTTCACCATCAATCTGCCGTTCTATTACCTGGCGGTGCGGCACATGGGGTGGCGCTTCACGCTCAAGACGTTCTGTGCGGTGGCGCTGGTGTCGTGGCTGAGCGAGGTGCACGCGCACTTCGTACAGCTGGGGTCGCTCAATCCGCTGTATGCGGGTGTCATTGGCGGCACGTTGATGGGCGTGGGCTTCATCGTCCTGTTTCGGCACCAGGCCAGCCTGGGCGGCGTCAACATCGTCGCGCTGTATCTGCAGGACAAGTACGGCATTCGCGCAGGCAAGCTGCAGATGGCGGTGGATGTGGGCATCGTGCTGGCGTCCCTCGTCGTGGTCAGCCCGATGGCGCTGGCGGCCTCGTTGGTGGGGGCGGTGGCGCTCAATCTCAGCATTGCGTTGAATCATCGGCCCGGTCGCTACCTGGTCACGCAGACTGCCAGCACTGCCGCCGGGCATGTCGGCAGCAACGGCTCGCCGGGTTCCTCAATGGCTTAGCAAGGCATCGGCGCGTTGCGTCGGGCATAGACGGCCTACGTCCCCGGCACGCCCGGCATGTGGAACGCGATGCAGCAGGACTGCGCAGTGTTCACCGAGCCCGTGAACTCCAGCGAGGTGACCGCCAGTTGGCTTGCGGCCATCTCCCTTCGCATTCCCTTCGTATCCCATTCGGTCACGAACGCCGCGCCGCTGACATGTCTCACGCAGGCGTAACGTCGTCAGCGTGTGCCAACACGTCCTGGACCCTCGTGTCGACCACAGTTTCCCTTGTGCTGTCCGACGCTGGGTGACATCCGTCGAATTCGCACGTGGGGCGATGAAAAACGCCTCAACGGACAAATCAACGGCACCGGACATTTCCACGTCCAGGCAGTACTCATTCCAATGGGAGCCTTGCCTGTGCGGGTTATCCCGAGTTTCGATGGACGCGTGCCTACCCTAGCATGAAGTTCATTTTGAGAACAATTGTTCGTAATTCGAACTTCTCGCTTGTCAGTGAAGCGAAGGGATGGTGCTGGTAGAGGCGGTATGCCCTGATCCATTCCTATGAAGCATTGACCGTCCGTTCAAGCCATAGCGCGCCTTGGAGCCTGTTAGAAGCCGGCACGGATTGTTGCGGCTTATCTCTAGGAAGCCCCATGAGTAAATCTATCGTCGACGCACAGAGCATCATCAATGGCAGCCGGTTCGGCCCGTTCCAGTGGCTTATCTTTGGGATGTGTTTTTTTATCGTCCTGTTGGATGGCTTTGACACCGCGGCCATCGGCTTCATTGCGCCATCGCTTGTGTCGGAGTGGGGCATTTCGCGCCCAGCGCTTGCCCCGGTTCTAAGTGCTGCGCTCTTTGGCTTGGCCGTGGGTGCTCTCGTCGCCGGCCCACTTTCAGACCGGATCGGGCGCCGCCTTATGTTGATCGTCTCTGTGCTGGTCTTCGGTGTCGCGTGCCTCGTATCTGCATATGCGAGCAACATCACAAGCCTGATAGCGTTGCGCTTCGTAACCGGTATCGGGCTTGGTGCCGCAATGCCGAACGCAGTGACCCTGATGAGCGAATTCTGTCCTGACAAACGCCGCGCCGTCATTGTGAACCTGATGTTTTGCGGCTTCCCTCTGGGCGCCGCGTTCGGAGGGTTCTTGGCCGCCTGGATGATTCCACATTTCGGCTGGCGTAGTGTTCTCATGCTGGGCGGTCTTGCGCCGCTTGCATTGCTCTTTCTGCTGGTCTTGCATTTGCCGGAGTCTGTTCGCTACATGATTGCGAAGAGCCAATCCGTAGAGAAGATTCGCCGTACGTTGGCGAAGATCAATGTGGCCGCACACGACGCGTCATCGTTCTTCATGACCGAGCAGACCCAGGCCCCATCGGGCCAAGGCGGTATTGCATTGGTTCTGTCCCGATCCTACGTTGTCGGATCCGTCATGCTTTGGTTGGCGTACTTTATGGGGCTGGTGATCTTTTATGCCTCTATCAATTGGATGCCCATTCTCTTGAAGGAGGCCGGGCTCACGCCAAAGGCTGCAACGTTGATTTCTGCGCTCTTCCCGCTGGGCGGCATTGGTGCTGTTCTGTGCGGCGCTCTGATGGACAAATTCAACGCCAATCGGGTGATTGCGACTTGCTACGCGCTCACTGCCCTCACCGTGTATGGCATTGGTCAAGCCGTTGGCAACGTCGGACTGCTCGTTGTTGTTGTTTTTGCTGCCGGCGTTCTGATGAATACAGCGCAGTCGTCTATGCCCGCTCTGGCCGCCGCTTTCTACCCGACGCAAGGTCGGGCTACAGGCGTTGCTTGGATGCTTGGAATTGGGCGGTTTGGTGGCATAGCGGGTTCCTATCTTGTGGCAGAGCTCACTCGCCAACAAGTCGGGTTCAGCGGCATCTTCTCAATCATTGCCATTGCGGGCTTGATCGCGTGTGTCGCCCTCTTCATCAAACAGCGCGCGCTTCCGCAGAAGTTGGAGCCAGCAGGGCTTCGCTCAACCGAGATAGTCGGACACTAAGCTCCCGCTTTTGGAAGTTCCCTTCCTCAAGGCTACCGCTGAGACACGCACCAACTATGAAGAGTGGCGCTCGCTCCTAATCTCTCTGAACCCCGGAGCGTCCGATCTAGAGATTGATGAAGAAGCGAAACGGCGATCAGGTACAGCTTCGCGCGGGTGAGGTTGCTGCCCGTGACCGCCGGTCTGGCACTGTGCACGGTTCTTGCACTCGCAGTGGCAAACTTTCATGTCCTCACCGGCGCCAGCAAAGGCATCTCGGCAGCACTGCTTTGTCTTGTACCGGTATCGGCGGCGATAGGGTGGATCGTGGCGAATCGACTCTGCACCCGGGACCCGGTCCGTTTCTCTTCATTAGGGCAAGACTGGCTCTAGCATGCTGGCACGAGGCTAGCTGAGACCGGACCGATCAACGCCGACTTTAATTACAGCGAAGCTATCGTGCGTTGACCATTCTTGAATACGATCCAGATGAACGGCGAGGTGGTCGGCACCCGGAGCAACTGGTACCCAGTAGAAGAACGGAAAACCGAAGCGCGCAGGGGCCTCCTATTTGTAGAGCGGCGCTCACAGCAGGCCGGTGAAGGCCTGTCGCCCCTGCGGATTTTGGATAGGGTGATGACGACTAAACAGCGGCTGTTAAAACGAATGCTTCACGCCTGCCATCACCCCGAGCTGATTGCCGCCAGGAGTGGGGTTGCTCGTTCCTCCACTGCCGCCGGCACTAACGGACAGATTCGACTGACCACCGTTATCGATGTACCCGCCGGTGAGATACACCGACGTCCGCTTTGAGAATGCGTAGGTACCCCGGATGGCACCTAGCCACGCTTTGTTGGCACTGTTGTTGAAGTGCAGATAGTAGACCTGCCCTGCAAGGTTGAATGCGGGTGTGATGTCGTAGGAGGCACCTGCGTAGTACAACTGGCTGTGTGATGGCGTGCCACCTCCGTTGTTGCGGAACGAAGCGCCGATACCCACCTTTGCTTTGTCGAACAATGCGTAAGCTCCGAGGAGCAGACGATCGTCCTTGAGTTTGCTACTGGTGAGGCCGGCCGCTGCGCCGGGGCCACCTCGCAGCGAGTCGTACGCAGTTGAGATGCCCCAGGTGCCGGCTTCGTACATCAGCAAGGCAGACCACTCGCGGCACGCGCGGCTGTCCGATGCCAGTTCGCCGGCACAGTTGGTGCCGGCCGGGTTGGCACCGGCATTGACCGTATCCCGGCCAAAGCTATACGTGGCGCCCACGGTGAACCCGCCGAACTTGCCCTTGTAAGCGATGGCATTGTCGGCACGCGCATTCGGGCGATAGCTGTCCAACGCGTTACCGCCATAGACGTTGGGTCCAAGGATGTCCGAGTCGAGAATCGCCCAGAACAGCATGGTGTTCTGCCGACCAAACGTGACCTCGCCCCACGGCCCGATGAGCCCCACGTTTGCTTGCCGGCCGAACAGCCGTCCGCCCTGATTCGAGACGCCGGAGTCCGGCGCAAAGCCGGATTCAAGCGTGAAGACGGCATGCAGACCGCCGCCCAGGTCTTCTTTGCCGCGCACCCCCCACCGCGACGGAACGGTGCCTGTGAGGTTCGGCATGCGCACCAGCCCGCTTTTCGTGGCCCCAACGTTGTTGACGTATTCGACGCCGGTATCCACCAGGCCGTAGAGCGTGACGGACTGTGCGGCGGCCATCATCGGGGCGGCTGCACCGATACTCATGCCGATCAGCCAGGACGTGGTTTTCATGGTGAGGTCTCCTCTGTGTTGTACCCGCGCGTGGCACAGCGACGGGTTTTGTATGGTTTTTTGGGGTGCGCTCCGCCAAGAGGCGGCCGCGCATGGCGACCCCTTTTTGGGCAATGCAGGATGGGAGGCGGAAGGATGGCGCGCGGCGGCGCCTCGATACCTAGGGCGAGATGTCTTCGAGCGCCCGGTTGGTGGTCTCGATCATGCGCATGGCCGCCAGCAGGCCGATGACGTTCACCAGCGCGAACATGAGGAACACTGAGGCGATGCCGTAGCCAGCGAGAACCACACCGACGATCGCCGGTGCAGCAGCCGATGCGGCACGCAACCATGACGTCGCCAGCCCGGTGCCGATGGCACGCATGCGGGTTGGATAGATTTCAGGTGTGTAGAGATACAGCAGTACGGTTGTCGTGCCCATCACAGCGTAGGCAGAAGACGCCAGGATCATCACGGACAGCGCACTGCCGGCACCGATCGCCGCCAATGCCGCCAGCAAGGCGCCACTGATGAGGAAGCACGCCATGGCCCAGCGCCGACGACCGACGCGATCCACCAGGAGGGCGCACACCAGCACGGCGCAGGTGCTAAGGACGTTCGACACCGACGCCATATGCAGAGACTCTTGCAGCGGCAAGTGATACACAGTCTTGTACAGGCTCGGAAGCCAATTATTGATGCCGTTGGCGACAAAGTAGGAACTGGCCCACAGCAACCACACGACGAGCGTCCGCCCCCGGTACAGCGGCGAGAATAGTTCCTTCCACGAGCCCTTGCGACGTGCGCGGATGCCATCGAGCAGCGTGGCGACTCGCGTGTCGATTTCGGTGCTGTCGCGTTGCGGGTCGAGATTGCGTCGGGGCGTGCTGGCTTCAATGTCCCGGATCACCTGTTCTGCTTCGTCATAGCGACCCTTGCCGATCAGCCAGCGCGGCGACTCCGGCAAGCGCATGATCAGCAGCGCCACGAGGATGCCCGGAATGCCCCCAACCAGAAACATGTATTCCCAGCCAAAGCGCGGGACAAGGAACGCGCCAACCTGGGCCGCCGCCAGCAGCCCCAGCGGAAAGATCAGTTCGTACAGGATGAAGAAGCGTCCGCGCCCGTGCGCTTGCGACAGCTCGTTGATGTAGGTCGCCGCCACCGGCACTTCACCACCAACGCCGATGCCCTGCAGGAACCGGCATAGAAACAGCATCTGAAAGTTTCCGGCAAACGCGCACACCACACTCATAGCCGACATCAGCCCGACCGTGATAGTGGCGCTCCGCACCCGGCCCAGACGCTCAGCCAGCCAGCCGAACAGCAGCGCCCCGATCACCTGGCCAAGATAACCGGCGGCGATCAGCACGCCGATCTCGCCTGGTGAGAGATGCCAAAGTCCCACGAGCACCGGCATGACGAAGGCCAGCGAGAGCGCGTCAAAGGCGTCGAACAGCGTAGCGCTGCCCATGATGATGCGAGCCTTCGTGTGCCAGCGACTGAAGGGGACGTTCTCGATACGGAAGAGGAGATGTGCGGCCCGCGAGCCGGAATCGGCTGACGCAGTGCGCGCGGTCTCCTGCACGCCGTGGTGTGCCAAGGCGGGCGTGGTGATGGTCATGTTGTCTCCAGATGTCATTGTTCTGATGCGTGGCCACGGGTTGCGTCCTGCATCGATGATCTTGTTGTTCTGGTGGCAGCCGTTGGTCGGCTGTGACGCCGGGCGTGGCGCTTTGATAGCGCTTGTATCACGCCCGGACGGGTACTGCTTTTGATGTGCACTCGACGACAACGCGGCAGCGCACACCGTGTGCTACGCGTTCAAGGCGTGGCCGGCAGCTTGCTTAACTTACGCGGCAAGAGGCTGCACCACACCTGCACCCGGGCCGGTGAGCCCGGCCGAGCGCATCGCGTTGGCAATGTCGATCTCCGCGCCGGGTTCCAGCGGCAGCAGCGGAGGGCGCACAGTGGCGTGCTCGAGGATGCCCCGTGCGACGAGCGCGTGCTTGAGCGCCACGGTGCCCTCCATGTGCGAGCCACGGTGGTAGACGTTCTTCGTGATCGGCAACAGCTTGTCGTGCAGGGCGCGCGCGCGCGGGTAGTCTTTCGCCTTGCCGGCCGCGATCAGTTCGATCAGCAGTTCGGGCGCGATGTTGCCGTATCCAACCAGTGCGCCGTCCACGTCGAACATGGTGTGCAGCAGGTATTCATCGTGGCAGGTCAGGATCTGCAGCTCCGGGTTCTCGCGACGGATCACGGGAATTTCGGTATCCCAGCGGCGCATGTTGCGTACGCCGTTTTTCATGGCGAACACGCCCGGCTGCGCGGCAATCTCCAGCTGCGTCTCCAGGTTGTACGTTGCCTTGGTCACGTCCGGATATTGGAAGAGGATCAGCGGCAGGCCACTTTCCTCATAGATGGCGCGATAGCGGTCCTGCGGTGCGCCCTTTTGGTAACCGAAGCGCAGCCAGCCGTGCGATGGATAGACCAGACCGGCCGAGGCTCCGGCTTTGACGGCACGCTTGGCCTCAGCGGCGGCCACCTGCGTGCCCTCGAGCGTGATGCCGGCGATGACCGGAAGCTTGCCGTCGACCGACTTCACGAAACTCTCGATCACGGCGGTTTGTTCATCCTGTGAAAGGAAGGTGCCTTCGCCGGCATGCCCGAGCACAACCAAGCCCTTCACGCCGTCAAAGCTACCGAGCCACTTGCCCAGGCGCTGGATGGCCGCGTGGTCGACAGCGCCATCGCGGGTGAACGGGGTCACGGGGGCCGGTACGAGGCCGCGCAGATCAATGTCTTTCATGGAGTCTCCTCACTAGTGGATCGATAGGTCTCTCCGGGGGCCGTCATGCCCGAGCCCCGGGGAGCGCTCGTCGCCGGCGAAGCCTTGGAACGCCTGGTGGTCAACGTGCTTGCGATGCAGTCTAGGGAGGCACTAGGCATGCCGGAAGAGTGAATTCCGGCATTTCAGATATACTGAATCAACATATCAGGACCGTGGGGACGCCGTGGATTACGCGGGCTGGAAATTGTTCATCGAAGCCGCCGAACTCGGCAGCCTGAGCAAAGTCGCATTGGCACACGGCACCACGCAGCCCCATATCAGCCGCCAGATTGCCGAGCTTGAGCAGGCAGCCGGCGGCCGGTTGTTTCAGCGCACGGGCCGCGGTGTAGTGTTGACCGAACTGGGGCAGCGCGTCGCCCCGAAGGTGCGGGCATGGCTGGCAGGTACCGAGCAGTTGGCCAACGATATTCAAAGTTCGGCCGGCAAGCCGATCGGCACCGTGCGCCTGGGCATCCTTCCCTCTACGGCGCATCCTCTGGTCAGCACACTGTATTACCGCCTGCGCGACCGCTATCCGCTCGTGCAGCTCAGCGTGCGCGAAGGCCAGGGTGCGCAGTTGGAAACGTGGCTGGAAGAAGGCAGCGTCGATCTGGCCCTGCTGTTCCGGCACAGCCCGACGCCAAAGCACGGCGACATCTACCTCACCGAAGCGGCGACCTATCTGGTGGGCACTCCCGGCGATCCACTTCTGGCTGAGCCCACCGTGCCGTTTGCGGCCCTCAACGGTCTACCGCTGGTTTCGTTCTGCCGGCCCAGCAGTTGGCGTGATTGGCTCGACCACCTCGCGACCCAGCGCGGCGTCTCTCTAAACGTCGTGGTGGAAGCGGATTCTCTCAGCCTGCAGACACGCATCGTTGAGGACGGCGGCATGTACGCGCTGCTGGGCCCATATGCCATCGCCAACGCCGTGCGCGAAGGACGGCTGCAAGCGGCCAAGGTTGTGGAACCGACCGTCTATCGATACATCGCGCTGGCGATGTCGCGGCATGGCGATCTGACGCTGGCCAGCCGCACGGTGATGCAACTTACTAAGGAGATCGCACAAACGGGAACGGCGGTCTCCGAGCATGGCCAGTAAAGAGAAGGAGAGCCGCCTTGGCACGCCTGCGCCCATGCGAACCACGAGCTACCTCGACAGACTTAATTTACATCCGACGGACTTTATTTTTCCCGATCACAGCGCAAGCAAGGCGGCCACGATTCCGTTAGACTATTAATTGACGCATCAATCGTTGATGCATCATTTGTATCGTCACTCCTCCGTCATGGCCGTCCACACCGCGCTCCCGCACTCCCATACCCAGGTCTTGCCGTTCAAGGAATCGCTCTTGGCGATGATCGGCATTTGCTTTGTCGTGGTTCTGGTCGCCTTCGACCAGACCGTGGTCGGCACAGCGCTGCCCACGGTGGTGGCTGAGCTGAAAGGCTTTGAGCTGTATGCGTGGGTGGCGACGTCGTATCTGTTGACGTCCGTGGTGACGGTGCCAATCTTTGGCCGCCTGGGAGATTTCTACGGGCGCAAGCCGTTTGTGATTGCCTCCATCGTGGTGTTCACGCTGGCGTCGGTCATGTGCGGCATGGCGGGCAGCATGACGTTTTTGGTGTGGTCGCGGGCGCTGCAGGGCATTGGCGGCGGCATGCTGGTTGGCACGGCCTACGCGTGCATTCCCGATCTCTTTCCGGATGCGCGTGTACGTTTGCGCTGGCAGGTAATGCTGAGCGCGTCGTTTGGTATTGCCAACGCCATAGGCCCGACGCTCGGCGGCTGGATGACGCAGGCGTTCGGCTGGCGATCGGTGTTCTACGTGAACATTCCGTTCGGTGTGTTGGGGCTGTGGTTTGCGTGGCGCTTTTTGCCGCATCTGCGCCAGAACGTGCACACCGGGCGTATCCGGCTGGACTGGCAGGGCGCGGTGCTGATCACGGTGGCGCTGGGTGCGCTGCAGTTGTTCGTGGAATGGCTGCCGCGGCATGGCCTGTCGCTGCCGCTGTTTGGTTGGCTGGTACTGTCGGCCGCGGCATTTGTGGCGCTGTGGTGGTGGGAGCAGCGTGCAGAGCAGCCGCTATTGCCGTTCGACATGCTGCGCAATCCGGCGCTGGCCGCGCTGTTCATGTTGGCGTTGCTGTCGGGCTTCTCGATGTTTGCGGTGCTGTTCTATGCACCGTTGCTGTTCCAGGGCGGGTTTGGCATGTCGCCGCAGGAAGCCGGCCTGGTGATTACGCCGCTGGTGGTGTGCATCACGCTGGGCAGCATCATCAACGGGCGCATCGTCACGCGCATTCCCAATCCCAACGCCATGCTGTATGCCGGCTTTGCGCTGCTGACAGTGGCGGTGGCCGGCATGTCGGTGTCGTCCAAGGGCATGCCGCATACGGTGCTGACGTTGCTGATGCTGCTGGCTGGGCTGGGCCTCGGTTTCGTGCTGCCCAATCTGACCGTGTTTGCACAGCAGACGGCCGGCCGTGCGCATCTGGGCATTGCTACGGCGCTGCTGCAATCGCTGCGCATGGTGGGCGGCATGGTGGGCACGGCGCTGGTCGGCACGCTGGTAAGCGAGCGCTATGCCTCGGGCGTTGCCAATGCGCTAAGCGCTGACAGCGCGATGCAGTGGCTGCGCCAGCTTGCCGATCCCGAAATTCTCATCGATCATGACTCGCAAGCCGCGTTGCTCTCGCAGTTGCATGCTGCCGGCCACGACGGTACGGCGCTGCTCGAAGCCGCGCGACACGTGCTGGTCAGTGCCATCCATATCGGCCTGATCGTGGCGACGGTGGTGGCGCTGATCGGCCTCTGGTATGTGCGCCGCGTGCCGCCCGTGGTGCTGCACCATGTCGAGCCTGTGCAACATACGGAATAGGCGAGACACGCCGGAGCGGTTAGGATGCGCGGTTCCCCAGCAATCTCAGCCCTGATCGATGACCTCTGAACGCGAACGCTTCGCCGTCATGCACCAGTTCGGCCGCACCTATCGTGCGTTCATGGCCGCCTTCGAGGCGCATGTCGGCCAGCCAATGCCGCGCTGGCGCATCCTGCTGGCGCTGCATGACAACACCGGCGGCGGCATGGCCCAGAAGCAGCTCGCCGAGCGCCTGCAGATGGACCCTGGCGCGCTTACCCGCCAGCTTAAAGTGCTGGAGCAGCTCGGCTGGATTGAACGCACCACCGATGCGCGCGACAACCGCCTGACCAACGTGTCGCTGTCAGACGCAGGCCTGGCCATCGTGCTCGAATGCATGCCGCGCCGCATCGCCTTCATCAATGCCACGCTCGACGGGCTGCCGGACGACCTCGTCCACGCGCTGTCCGAAGCGCTGGCGCAAATCGAAACGCGCCTGGCCGAAGTGCCGGCGCTGGCCACCGCGGCCTCCACCGCATCCGATATCAAGACCGCAGATCGGCCCGCAGACCGCTAATGCGTGCCGAATGCGTTCCGGAGACAACCATGTCCATGGTGATCAACAGCGCGCTGTACCGAAACGGCAAGCGCGAACGTGACCTTTCCGTCGAGGCCATCAGCGACGTGCTGCACACGCCGGGCTCGTTTGTGTGGCTAGGTCTGCATGAGCCGGACAACGCCATGCTCGACCGCGTGCAGGAGGAATTCGGCCTGCACGATCTCGCCATTGAAGACGCGCGCAACGCGCACCAGCGGCCCAAGCTGGAGCTGTACGGCGACGTGCTGTTCATCGTGCTGAACACCGCGCAAATGGAAGGCGGCAACGTCGTCTTTGGTGAGACACACCTGTTTGTCGGCAGGGACTTTCTCGTCTCGGTGCGGCATGGGCCGTCGGCGTCGTATTCGCCGGTGCGCGAGCGCTGCGAGCGCACGCCGCAACTGCTGGCCAAAGGCGCACCGTTTGCGTTGTACGCGGTGATGGACTTTGTGGTCGACAACTATCAGCCGGTGCTTGAACGCCTGCAGGAAGAGTTCGAGCACATCGAAAGCCAGATCTTTGGCGACACGTTCGATCGCGCGGCCATCGAGCGGCTCTATACGCTCAAGCGCCAGCTTCTGCGGCTGCGCAATGCCGCGTTGCCCGTTGAAGACATTGCCGGCCAACTCGTGCGCCTGCATGACGACGTGGTGCCCAAAGAGCTGCGCGCGTATTTTCGCGATATTGCCGACCATGCGCACCGCGCGGTGGGCGCACTCGACGTGATTCGGGAAATGCTGACCACGGCCATCTCCGTGAACGTGGCGCTGGTGTCGGTCACGCAGAACGACATCGTGAAGCGGTTGGCAGGGTGGGGCGCTATTCTGGCAATTCCAACCGTGGTGTTCAGCAACTACGGCATGAACTTCAAGGGCATGCCGGAGCTGGAGCATCCGGCTGGGTACCCCATCGTGCTGGCGTGCACGGCCACCGCTTGCGTGTGGCTGTATCGCAAGTTGCGCAAATCGGGCTGGATCTAGGAGACACGAGATGGCGCGCTGCTGCTGGGCGGGCGAAGACCCGCTGATGATCGCGTACCACGACACCGAGTGGGGCGTGCCCTCGCACGATGATCGTCACCTCTACGAGATGCTGATCCTGGAGGGCGCGCAGGCCGGTTTGTCGTGGCAGACCATTCTGCGCAAGCGGGCGCGCTACCAGGAAGTGTTCGAGGGGTTTGATGCCGCACGCGTGGCGCGCTTCACGCCGGCACGCATCGAAAAGCTGCTCGCTGATCCGGGCATCGTGCGCAATCGCGCCAAGGTGGAAGGCGCCGTCATCAACGCGTGCAAGGTGCTGGAGCTTCAGGAAGAAATGGGTTCGCTCGACGCATTCCTGTGGGCGTTTGTCGATGGCAAGACCATCGTCAACCGCTGGGACAGCTACCGCGATGCACCCGCAGCGACTGATGCGTCCAAGGCGATGAGCAAGGCGCTGGTCAAGCGCGGTTTCAAGTTCGTCGGCCCGACCATCTGTTACGCCTTCATGCAGGCCACCGGCATGGTCGATGATCATGAAGCCGGGTGCTTTCGCGCCGGGAAGGCATAACGCTCAGGGCCCTTTTTGATGCGGCGAATGTCCGTTATTCTCGCCAGTCCCAACATTGACGGAGTCGTTCTTCATGTCGCTGAATTTTCTCGGCATTGCCGGCAGTCTGCGCCGCAAATCCACCAACCAGGGTCTGCTGCGCGCAGCGTCCACGCGCGTGCCCGCCGGCGTTGAAATGGACGTGGCCGACCTGACGGATATTCCGTTCTACAACGCCGACATTACGGACAAGCCCGCTTCGGTGGTGCGCGTGCTCGAACAGATCGGGCGCGCCGATGCGCTTGTGCTGGCCTGCCCTGAATACAACTACTCGCTGGCGCCGGCGCTGAAGAACATTCTGGACTGGGCCTCGCGCGAGCCCAACAACGCGTTGCTGGCAGGCAAGCCGGTCGCGATCCTGGGCGCGGGCGGCGGCATGGGCACGTCGCGCGCGCAGTACCACCTGCGTCAGGTGTGCGTGTATCTGGACCTGCATCCGTTGAACAAGCCGGAAGTGTTTGCCAACGCGTTTGCTGGCGGCTTCACCGCCGATGGCGATCTCACTGACGAGCGCATCGCCGGCCTGATCACCGAGCAGATGCAGGCGCTGGCCAACTGGACGTTGAAGCACAAGGCTTGAATGAAGCCTTGCAGTAGATGAATTACTCGCCGGCGTGCAGCGTGCGGTTGCGCCCGGCGAGCGAGCCCGCCACGAGCGAGGCCAGCGCAATTGCGCTGAACAGCCAGCCCATCACGGCCCAGCTGCCGGTCAGATCGTGCAGCACCCCCATGAGATACGGCCCCGCAGCGGCCATGGTGTAGCCAATGCCCTGCGTCATGGCCGACAGGCTTGCCGCCACGCGCGTATCGGCCGAGCGCAGCACGATCAGCGACAGCGCCACGCTGAAGTTGCCGCCCTGGCCAAGCCCCAGCAACACCGCCCACCACCACAGCGTTGACAGCGGCGCATCTAGGCAGCCGATCAGGCCAGCCCAGCACATCAGCATCATCAGGTACACGGCGGGGCGCTGATCGCGCCCGAGCCGCGCCACGAATGGTCCGCCCAGCGCGGTAATGAGCTGCACAAGAATCGACACCGCGACCACCATGCCCGACTGCACGGCAGATAGCCCGCGGTCTTGCAGGATCACGGGCAGCCAGCCGAACACGCAATACGCCAGCGACGATTGCAGCCCCATGTAGAGCGTTACCTGCCAGGCGATAGGCTTGTTCCACAGTGACACGCGCTGAAGCCGAGTGGCTGCGCCCTTGCCGTGCGCATGCCGCATATGCGGCCACCAGCCGACAAAGGCCAGCAGCGCGGGCAGCGCCCAGAATGCCAGCGCGGGCTGCCAGCCGCCCAGCCATGCCGAAAGGGGCGCGCTGGCACCGGCTGCCACCGCGGCACCAAAGCACAGCGCCATGGTGTAGACCCCGGTCATCAGGTCAGCCTGCCGGCCGAAATCCCGCTTGACGATGCCCGGCAACAGAATGCCCGTCACGCCAATGCAGGCGCCCGCTGCCAGCGTGCCGATGAACAGCGGTGCAACGCCGCCCGCGCTGCGCAAGGCTATGCCCGCCGCCAGCGCAATCAGCAAGCCGCCCACTGCGCGTTCTGCACCAAAGCGCCGAGCCAACACCGCGGCCGCTGGCGCAAACAAGCCCAGACACAGCACAGGCAGGGTCGTCAGCAACCCCGCCGTGGCGCCCGACAGCCCCGTGCCAACCGCCACCTGTTTGAGCACGGGCGACAGGCTTGACAGCGCCGGCCGCAGGTTCACGCCCACCAGCACCAGCCCGACAACCAGCAGGATCAGCGCGCCGGACGACGGGCGGTCTGCAGCGTCATGCGCAGCAGGAGATGGCGATGTGTGTGGACGTTGGGACATGGCAGAACGGGCGTGCAAGCAAGCTGCCGATTGTAGGCCGCGCGCCGGATTGGTGCATGTGCGCCATCCAATGCCAATGATCCCGACTCCGTAATTACGTTGGATTAAGGCGCGCAGCGAGGTCTGCCAGCACGTCTGCGGAAGGCGCGCCGCGTTCGGCTGCCAGGGCCAGTGCACGCCTTGTGAGTGCGGTGTACAGCGCGGCGTGATCGGTGCCCAGTGCTTCCAGCGCTTGCAGGTGTTTGTCGATGACGCCGCCGTCTCCGCGCGAGACCGGACCTGCCAGTGCCCCAGCCAGGCCACGGGCGCGTGCCGCAGCCAGCGTGCCGTCCACCAGCGGCCACATGGCGGCCACAGCGGCATCACGGTCGATGCCCGCGGCCTCCCACAACGTGGCGGCTTCATGGAGTGCGCACAGCAGGAAGCTGGCCGCGTAGTTGGCACCGGCGTGATACAGGGCACGTTGCCCGGCACGCACCTTCAACGGCGTGCAGCCGAGCCGCAGTGCAAAGCTGGCGAGCGCCGCGTCGTGTGGCGCATTGGCGTCAATGGCGATGGAGGCGCCGCCCAGACGTTCGGCATCGTCCGGCAAACCGGCAAACAGCAACAGCGGGTGAAAGCTGGCGGTATCCGCGCCGGCTTGGCGGGCGGCGTCCAGCAAGTCGCGCTCGCCGGCACCGCTGCAGTGGATGACGAGTTGGCCGGGTCGCCAGCGGATGTTATCGACCACGCCCGGGATGGCGTCATCCGGCACGGTCACGAACACCCAGTCGGCGCTATCCGCCACGCCTTGCGGGTTGACCGCCTTCGCGCCTGTGGCTTGCGCGAGCCACGCGGCGGGCCCGGTCGAGCGGTTGGCAACCGCCACGGTGCGTACGCCCGCACCATGCGCCCGAGTGGCCAATGCCCGCGCCAGCCGCCCCGCGCCGATCCAGCCCACCGAGACCGGCGTTTCGATTGCAAAAGACGTCATGGCAAACCTCGATTTTTCATGGCCTGCATCTTATAGCGAAGCCACTTCAGGTGATCGGGCGGTACGGCCGGTAAACTGCACGCCTTCGCCTGCAGCGTTGGGCCGCGCGCGAACAAACGGTTTTTAGGTGGACATGTCAGTGCAGGCAGGCGTTATGCAAAGCAAAAGTAGGGCAACCCTCATCGGGCTCATCGCGGTGCTGTTGTGGAGTTCGATCGTCGGGTTGATCCGGGGCGTGAGCCAGCATCTCGGCGCCGTAGGTGGCGCTGCCATGATCTATACCGTCGCGTCGGTGCTGTTGGTATTCACCGTCGGCTTCCATAATTTGAAGACGTTTCCGCGGCGCTATCTGGTGTGGGGCAGCCTGTTGTTCGTGTCGTACGAGCTGTGCCTCTCGCTGTCGATCGGTTATGCCAATAGCGGGCGGCAGGCGATCGAGGTCGGCATGGTCAATTACCTATGGCCGACGTTCACGATGCTGTCTGCCATTGCCTTCAACAAGCAGCGGGCGAATGCCCTGATCATGCCGGGTGTCCTTGTTTCCATCCTCGGGATTTGCTTTGTGCTGGGCGGTGAGCAGGGGCTGGACATCGCCGGCATGGCCGAGAACGTCAAGGACAACCCGCTCAGTTACGGACTGGCGTTCACGGGCGCGGTGATCTGGGCGGCGTATTGCACCGTCACCAGCCGAATTGCCGAGGGCAAGAACGGTGCAACGCTGTTCTTCATCCTGACGGCGCTGGCCCTGTGGATCAAGTTTTTCGCCACGGGCGGCGGGGCGATGCATTTCAGCGTGTCGGCGCTGGTCTACCTTGCGTTGGCCGCGTCAGCAATGGGCTTCGGTTACGCGGCCTGGAACGTCGGCATCCTGCATGGCAACGTCACGGTGTTGGCGACCGCGTCGTATTTCATCCCCGTGTTTTCTGCTGCCTTGGCCGCTGCGCTGTTGCACGCTCCGCTGTCGTTCGCGTTCTGGAAGGGCGCATTGATGGTGGTTGCCGGGTCGATCCTGTGCTGGCTTGCGACGCGTGGCGGTCGTGCAAAGACGTTGTCTTCGCCCAAGTCTTCCGCCTGACATAAGAACGGCCGCACGCGGGCATCCGCAGTGTTTAATATTCGCAATTAACTGCCAGGATTTTAAAAAAACCGCAGATATAGCCAGCACGGGAACGGGGCGTGCTAGATGCCGGGTAAGCCGCTGCGCCACGACGGAACGGCGGCATACCAACACAGAAACAGGAGGCATCATGTTGAGCACCATTCTCATCATCGTTCTCATCTTGCTGCTGATCGGCGCGCTGCCGTCGTGGCCGTACAGCCGGGGTTGGGGCTACGGGCCGACGGGCGGGCTTGGGCTGATTGTGGTGATCGTGGTCATTCTTGTGCTGCTGGGCTATATCTGACGCCACGATTGACGTCGATGGGCGCGTGGTTCTGAGCATCGCCTGACCGGTTGCCGAGGGGTTGGCTGAGCACCGTAGCGGGGCGAGTGTCTTGCAGACGCTTGACTGGGCATAATCCCAGCTGCGTTCCCGAAGGACACTTCCCATGAAGACAGGTCGACACGCCGTTAGCCGCGCGCCCGGCGGTCGTGCCCGATTCGCTCCGCTGATGCTGGCCCTGGTGCTGGCCGGTTGCGCGGTCGGGCCCGATTACCACACGCCGCCCCTGAGCGGCACCGAAGCCCCGCAAGCTTGGCACGCCACGCTGCCGCACCACGGCAGCCGCATGGCGCTGGCGCACTGGTGGGAGCAGTTTCACGACCCCGTGCTGACTCAATTGGTGGAGCAGGCAGACGCGACCAGCCCGACGATCGCGCAAGCGGTCGGCCGCGTGCGCGAAGCGCGTGCGAGCGTTTCCACCAGCCAGGCGGGGCTGTTGCCGCAACTGAAAGGCTCAGGCTCAGCCACGCGGCAGGGCGGGTTTGGCGGCAGCCAGTTTGCCGGCGGTGCGGGTGGGGTGTCTGCGGGGGCGCTGAATCCGACCCTGGGTTTGGGCACGATCACCACCTTGGCGGCGCAGGCCGATGCGTCGTGGGAAATCGATCTCTTCGGCGGTAAACGCCGCAGCCTGGAAGGTGCCGATGCGCGTCTGACTGCCAGTGAAGCCGACTGGCACGACGCGCGCGTATCGCTCGCCGCCGAAGTGGCCAATGCTTATTTGCAGCAACGCGAGTGCGAGGCGCTGGTCAACATCGGCGCGGCAACGCTGTCGTCCCGGCAGGAAACGCTGCAACTCACTGAACGTAAATTCCGCGCGGGCTTTGTCGCGCCGGCTGATTTTGCACAAGCGCAAGCCACGGTGGGCGATGCCGTCAATGCGCTGGAAGGCCAGCGTGCGCAATGTGCGCAGGGCATCGACAAGCTCGTCACGCTCACCGGCATGGATCACGATGCGCTGAACGGGTTGCTGTCCAAGGCCAGCGCGCAGATTCCGGCACCGCCCGATGCGGGCGTGCCCGATGTGCCGGCGCAGGTGCTGTCGCAACGGCCGGATGTGTCGTCGGCAGAGCGCGCGGTTGCGGGAGCAAGCGCCGATATCGGTGTGGCGGTCGCGAGCCGTTTGCCGTCGATCACGCTGGCGGGCACCATCGGCATCAATTCGTACCGCCTTGGCGGGCAATCGTTGACAAGCAAGTCCTGGTCGTTCGGGCCGTCGGTGTCATTGCCGATCTTTGACGGCGGCACGGGCGCGGCGCGCGTGGAAACGGCGCGCGCCCGTTACGACCAGGCGCTGGCCAGCTATCGCAGCAAGGTGCGTCAAGCGGTGCAGGAAGTGGAAGATGCACTGGTGCGCCTGGACGCGTCCGACCGCCGTGTCGACGCAGCCACGATGGCCGATGCCCAATACGCAAAGGTGCTGGAAGCGTCCAACGCCCGCTACCGCCTGGGCGCGGGCAGCCTGCTGCAGCTGGAAGACGTGCGGCGTACGGCGTTGCAGGCTTCGCAATCGCTGGCAGCCGTCAAGCTTGAACGCGCGCAGGCCTGGGTTGCGTTGTACAAGGCCGTGGGCGGCGGCTGGCGCGACGACGCACCCAACGCTTATCCCGATAACAAGACCACTGCGCCGACCGCACAGGGCCGCGCGCATACCGGAAGCGCTTCATGACAGGACAACGAGTTTGGATGGCCGCGCTGGCCGTGATGCTGGCCGGCGCGCTTGCTGCGTGCGGCAAATCTGCGGAGAGCAAGAACAAGGAACAGCCGCCTGCCAAACCGGCGCTGGCCGTCAACGTTGCGCATCTGGCGCAGCACGTGTGGCCCCGCGCCGCCACGGCCAGCGGTGCCGTGCAGCCGTGGCAGGAAGCCAGCATCGGCGCCGAGGTGAACGGGTTGAAGCTGGCGGAAGTGCTCGTCAACGTGGGCGATGTGGTCAAGCAAGGCCAACTGCTTGCGCGCTTGTCGGATGAAACCGTGCGCGCCGACGTGGCAGCCCAACGCGCCAGCCTGGCCGAAGCCGAAGCCTCGGCCGCGCAAGCTGCAGGCGAGGCCCACCGTGCGCATGAACTCGACAAGAGCGGTGCGATCAGCCAACAGGATCTGGTCCAGTACGACACGCAGGCCAAGACCGCGGCTGCCAAGCTGGCCGCAGCCCGTGCGCAGTTCGAGAGCCAGCAATTGCGCTTGCGCTACACGCGTGTGGTCGCGCCGGACGACGGCGTGATCAGCGCACGCTCGGCCACCGTGGGCGCCGTGGTGTCTTCCGGCACCGAACTCTTCAAGCTCATCCGCAAGAACCGCCTGGAATGGCGCGCTGAAATGCACGGCGACGTCCTGCCCCGCATCCAGCCCGGCCAGGCCGCGCGCCTGCGCCGCATGGATGGCGGCGTGGTGAACGGCCGCGTGCGCCAAGTCGCCCCCACCGTCGACGCCAACACGCGCAATGGTCTCGTCTATGTCGACCTGCCGCCGGAAGCTGCAGCCTCAGGCGTAAAGGCGGGCATGTATCTCTCGGGCGATGTGCTGCTGGGCGATGCGCCGGCCGCGACATTGCCGGAGACCGCCGTGTTCTCACGCGATGGCTACGACTACGTGATGGTGATCGGCCAGCAAGGCCGCGTGCGGCAGACCAAGGTAACGGTTGGCCGCCGCCAGGACGGGCAAGTCGAAATCGTGCAAGGCATCGGCGCGAATGACGGCGTGGTCGCTGCAGGCGCGGCATTCCTGAGCGATGGCGATGTGGTGCGTGTGGCCGCTGCCGGTGCAGCCTCCGCGCCCGCGGCACCAACCACAGCGGCGACCGCAGCCGGAGCCAAGCCATGAACTTTTCTGCCTGGGCGATCCGCAAGCCGATCCCGTCGATCCTGCTGTTCATCCTGATCACGGTGGCGGGGCTGGTCTCGTTCAAGATGCTGTCGATCCAGAACTTTCCCGACATCGACTTTCCTGCCGTATCCGTGACGGCCAGCCTGCCGGGCGCCACGCCCACGCAGATGGAAACCGAAGTCACGCGCAAGATCGAAGACAGCATTGCCAGCATCGGCGCGATCAAGCACATCACGTCCACCATCAACGACGGCAGCTCGACCACGATGGTCGAGTTCCAGCTTGAGAAGGATGTGCAGGAGGCCGTGAACGACGTGCGCGATGCGGTCAGCCGTATCCGCGCGCAGCTGCCGTCCGACGTGCAGGAGCCGGTCATCTCCCGCGTGACATTCGCAAGCCTCCCGGTGCTGACGTACGCCGTGGAAGCAACCGACATGGACGCGGAGGACCTCTCCTGGTTTGTCGACAACACGGTCAACAAGCGGTTGCTGTCGGTGCACGGCGTGGCCAAAGTGACGCGCCAGGGCGGTGTGGACCGCGAAGTGCGGGTGCAGCTCGACCCGGTGCGCTTGCAGGCATTGAACGTTTCAGCGGCAGACATCAGCGCGCAAGTGCGCGGCATGCAGCAGGAAGCGCCGGGTGGGCGCGGCAACATCGGTGGGCAGGAGCAGGCAGTCCGCACGCTTGGCACCGTGAAGAGCGCGCGTGAACTGGCGCAGATGGACATCCCGTTGTCGGACGGCCGGCGCATTCGCTTGTCAGATGTTGCTGACGTGCGCGACACGGCGGCCGAGCCACGCCAGATGGCGCTGTTCGACGGCAAGCCCGTCGTCAGCTTCCAGGTGTTCCGCTCGCGCGGCGCGAGCGAAATCTCGGTGGCCAAAGGTGTGCGCGACGCGCTGGCCGCATTGCAGGCCGAACGGCCCAATGTGCATGTGACCGAGGTCTACAACATGGTCAAGCCGGTGTCGGATGCGTACACCGCGTCGATGCACGCGCTGTACGAGGGCGCCATCCTGGCGGTGATCGTCGTGTGGCTGTTCCTGCGCGATTGGCGGGCCACGTTCGTGTCGGCGGTGGCGCTGCCGCTGTCGATCATCCCGACCTTCGCGGCCATGCAGTTGCTCGACTTCACGCTCAACGGGATCACGCTGCTGGCGCTCACGCTGGTGGTCGGGATTCTCGTCGACGATGCCATCGTGGAGGTGGAGAACATCGTGCGCCACCTGCGCAACGGCAAGAAGCCGTTTGAGGCCGCCATGGAAGCGGCGCAGGAAATTGGTCTGGCCGTGGTGGCGACGTCGCTCACGCTGGTGGCGGTGTTTCTGCCCACGGCCTTCATGGGCGGCATCTCGGGCAAGTTCTTCAAGCAGTTCGGGTGGACGGCTTCGCTGGCGGTGCTGGCCTCGTTGCTGGTGGCGCGGCTGCTCACGCCCATGATGGCCGCCTACATGCTCAAGCCGCAGGACGAACCCAACCGCGACGGTTGGGTCATGACGCGCTACCTGCAGGCGGCACGCTGGTGCCTCGTGCACCCGTGGAAAACGGGCGGTATGGCGGCGGCGTTCTTCGTCGTGTCGGTCGCCATCATCGGGCTGATTCCGGCGACGTTCCTGCCGCCCGAAGACTGGGCGCAGCTTCAGATGACGGTGGAAAGCCCGCCCGGCAGCACGATCGCCCAGACACGCGAGAACACCGAGCGTGTGCGCAAGATCGTGATGCAGCACAAGGAAGTCCGTCACGTCTATACGGCCATCGGCTCGGGCGTGATGGCCGGCGTGCCGGGCTCCAGCGGCGGCGAGGTGCGCAACGGCACGCTCACGATCTCGCTCACCGGCCGGCATGATCGACACATCAAGCAGCAGGACGTCCAGCGCCAGTTGCGCGAAATGCTGGAAGGCGTGCCGGGCGTGCGGATCTCGTTCGGCGCCGTGGGCTCCGGCGAGCAACTCCAGGTGGTGCTGACCGGCGACGACCCCGCCACGCTTCAGCAGGCCGCACGCGATGTGATGCGCGATCTGCGGACCGTGCCGGGGCTTGGTGCGGTGACCTCGTCGGCGAGTTTGCTGCGGCCCGAAGTCGTCATCCGCCCCGACTTTGCGCGCGCTGCGCAACAAGGGGTGACAGCCGCCGCCATCGGCCAGGCCGTGCGCGTGGCAACCGCCGGCGACTACGACGTCAACCTGCCGAAGCTGAACCTGCCCGAGCGGCAGGTGTACATCCGTGTTGAACTCGATCCGAAGGCACGCAACCAGATCGACACGATCCGCCAGTTGCGCGTGCCGGGCCGCAATGGCGCGGTGCCTCTGGAAAACATCGCCGATATTTCCATCGGCAGTGGCCCGGCGCAGATCGACCGCTATGACCGCAGCCGCAACGTCACCATCAGCGTGGGGCTGGAGGGGCGGGCGCTGGGCGATACCAACATGGCGGTGGAGGCGCTGCCGTCCATCAAGAACTTGCCGCAAGGCGTTCGCCGCATTGCCTCCGGCGATGTGGAGGGCATGCAGGAGCTGTTCAGCAGCTTCTTCCTCGCCATGTTCGCGGGTGTGCTGTGCGTGTATGCGGTGCTGGTGCTGCTGTTCCACGACTTCACGCAGCCGGTGACGATTCTGGCGGCGCTGCCGCTGTCGGTGGGCGGCGCGTTTGGGCTCTTGGCGCTGTTCGGCTTCAGCTTGTCACTGCCGGCGTTGATCGGCTTGCTGATGCTGATGGGCATCGTGACCAAGAACTCGATCCTGCTGGTCGAATATGCCATCGTTGCGCGGCGCGATCTCGCCATGTCGCGCACCGAGGCCATCATCGATGCCTGCCACAAGCGCGCGCGCCCCATCGTCATGACCACGGTGGCCATGACGGCCGGCATGGTGCCGATGGCGCTGGGTCTGGAAGGCGATGCGGGTTTTCGCGCGCCGATGGCCGTGGCGGTGATCGGCGGCCTGCTCACTTCCACGCTGCTGAGCCTGCTGGTGGTGCCGGTGGTGTTCGAGAAGGTGGATGACTTCAAGGAGTGGACGCTGCGCAAGTTCCGTGGCGTGCGCCATCACGGGCACAGAGCTGAGCCTGTACCACAGCAGGAGCAGCGTTAACGGCAGCGTCGCCCATGCCTCACGGAGACCGGCGAAGCGACGGCCATCGGAGCGCTACACGGCAGCGTCTCCGTCTTCGGCAATCGATTCCATGGGGCGGCGGCCCCGCCGTGCCACGGCGGGCAGCGTCGCGGAGGTCAGCACCGGACCTTGTTGTCGCGTCCAACGCGGCGCGCGCACGGCATCGAATGCCGGGTTGTCCATGACTGCATTCTCGTGATCAACCGAAAAGCGCGAAAGTGCAGCCGCAAACTGCGTTGCGTCTGCGTGATAGCCGAGTCCGGGCGGGCCGCTGGTTTGCGGACGTTTGCCGTTGTGCCCGTCGGTGTCGGTCAAGCCGAGCTTGAGCTGTACGAGCCCCGGATACCGGTAACCGCCCGGGCCCTTCATGACGCCCATCAGCCCGCGATGTGGCGCCCGGGCATAGTCCAGCGTGAGCGCCACGCCACGGGGTTTGCCGTAATCGACATCGAGCGGGCCGCCCTTGGTGGCGCGGCGGCCCTGGTTATTGTTCAGGAGTTGCGGATCCAGCAAGATCATGGACGGCTGCTTGGGCAGCAGGACACGGCTCTCAACCGTCGCACGAAAGCTCTGCGCCATGGCGCCGCCCATGGAAGCGCCAGAAATGAAATCCAGTTCGACATGGTTGGGCCGGGACAGAATCTTCGCGAACAACTCACCCGCCCGCTTGGTCGCACGATCAACATCGCCAATCCGGCCGAAGGCGCTGCTGATGTCTTGGCGCACATCCCGGAAGTTTTGTGTGCCGCCGAAGAACATGCGCAGGCGCTGCGGCCCTTCGGTGTCGTTGGCGGACGCAGGCTCCAGCGCAACACTGATGTGGGCGATTCTCATGGCGTTGATCAGTTCTGCGTGCTCGCCCTCTGTCAGGGCTTCGGCCAGGGCGGGATGTTCCAGCGCTGAAAGACCGTAATTCCGGAAGTTGCCGCCGATTTCCTTGGCAAATTTCGAGAACGTCTCGCGTATGGCGTCCCGCTGCTGGGCGCGCACGTTCACGTCTTCCGACGACAGGGCGCCGAATCCCAATGCCTCGGAAAGCGCACTGGCGTCCCGGTCAGGCAATTCGTCGAACGTGCGCAGCGCGTCGTGGACGAGGTTGATCTTGTGCCCCGATTTCAGATCGTTGATTGCCGGCGTGGCCGAGCGCGCTCTCGCTGGCGACAGCCGTAGGTCAGGCTCCACCCGCAACTCGGCCAACGGAGTTGCGATCTGCTCTGAGCGCCGCGTATTGGCCGCTGCCGCGCCGGTGGGCAGTGGCTTTCGGTCACGAAGGTTGCCGATCAAGGTCTCGCGTTTGGCAAGTTCCAGAAACGCCTTTGCCGCCACGCCCGTTTTGGGGATGGTGTCTGGCGACCCACCAAATCGCATCGTCAACACGCGCGCGAATGTGCGGCCTGCTGCGTTCGGGGTGCGCAGATCAGGGTTATGCGCCAGCATGGCAAGCACCGTGTCTTTGTTCGCTGCCTGGGCGAGTCGCATGACAGCCGTATTGCCGCGCGCATCGCGGGCATCGATTGGCGCGCCCGCACGGACGAGCAGATCGACGGCTTGCGCAGAGCGCGCGTTAAACAGCGGCGTCGCGCCTTGATTGTTGGTTGCGTGCACATCGGCACCGGCTTCGAGCAATTGCTCCAAAAGCGCGATGTCGCGTCCTGCCACGGTATGCAGTGGCGTATTGCCAACGCTGTCCTGCGCGTTGACATTCGCGCCGTGCGCGACCAGCGCCTTGGCCAGCCTGAAGTTGTCGCAACCCAGGGCGCTCACGAGCAGCGGGTCGCCGTGGTGGTCAACGGCATTTACGAGGTCGGGATGCTTCGCGAGAATTTCGTCAAGCCGCTCAGATGAAAAGTCGTGCTGCCACACCATGTCGAGCACCTCTGCACGATGCTCGGCCAGGTGCAGGAAGGTCATCCCCCAGCCGTCACCAGGCGGAATCGACGGTGCAGCGCCCTTGTTCTCTGGCGACGTTGCGGAAGCCGCTTCTCGGCGGCTCGTGCTTGGCGACCACTGCGCGCCCGAGCGAATCGCCTTGATTGCGTCGTGCAGTTCCGGGTCGGCGGACGTGTGCCCAACAGCCTTTGTGCTGCTTGTAGAAGCGGCGCTGATGGCAGGCGGTGTTCCTGTGTGCCTGCGTGCGGGCAGCCGGCTAAGTTGAGGCGAAGCTTTGCGAGCGCTGCGCCCCGTGCTGCTGCTCGTCTGCTCCGGCATCTGCCGGGCATCGGCCACGCGGTTTGTGGGCGCAGACGAACCGAGCCAAGAGCGAACAAGGGAGACCGGGCTTTTCATGGGATCGTCCCATCGATATTAGAAAACACGAATCACTGGATTCAATGGTGTTTTCTGCACGTGTCAGCCGCGTACCGCAGTGCGAAACGGTGAGTGCGTGTGCGAAGGGATGGTGCCTTGTTGGTTGACATTGGCACCGCTGCGACAGCCTTGTGGAACCTGGCGCACGTTGTTGCAAGGGATGACGAAAAAAAACGCCAGCTGGATGGCTCCAGCCGGCGTCTTTTGGGAACCCGCAACAATCAGGCCGATGCGGTTTCAGCCTGAGCACGCTGGCTGCCAGCATGCGCCGCGTTCGCATGCTTGGCACGCAGGCGGCGCGCGGCTTCCACCATGCCTTGCAATGCCGCTTCCACTTCCGGCCAGCCGCGGGTCTTGAGGCCGCAGTCGGGATTCACCCACAGGCGTTGCACCGGCACAACCTGCGCGGCCTTGTCGAGCAGCGCTTCCATCTCTTCCACACGCGGCACGCGCGGCGAATGGATGTCGTACACGCCCGGGCCGATCTCGTTGGGGTACGCAAACTCGCCAAACGCGTCGAGCAGCTCCATGTTCGAGCGCGAGGTCTCGATGGTGATCACGTCGGCATCCATCGACGCAATAGCCGGAAGGATGTCGTTGAACTCCGAATAGCACATGTGCGTGTGGATCTGCGTGTCGTTGCGCACGCCGGAGGCCGACACACGGAACGCGCGCGCCGCCCATTCGAGGTAGCCCGGCACGTCAGACGCGCGCAGCGGCAGGCCTTCACGGAAGGCCGGCTCGTCGATCTGGATGGCGGCAATGCCAGCGGTTTCCAGATCGCACACTTCGTCACGCAGGGCCAGGGCGATCTGCAGTGCGGTTTGCTCGCGCGGCTGGTCGTCGCGCACGAAGGACCATTGCAGCATCGTTACGGGGCCGGTCAGCATGCCCTTCATCGGCTTGGCGGTCAGGCTCTGCGCGTACTTGGACCACTCGACCGTCATGGCTTCGGGGCGGTACACGTCGCCATAGATCACGGGCGGCTTCACGCAGCGCGAGCCGTAGCTCTGCACCCAGCCGTTGGCGGTGAAGGTGTAGCCCCACAGCAGCTCGCCAAAGTATTCGACCATGTCGTTGCGCTCGGCTTCTCCGTGCACGAGCATGTCGAGGCCCAGGGCTTCCTGGCGGCGCACGACGTCGGTAATTTCGGCGCGCATGCGTTGCAGGTAATCCAGTGCGGGCAGTTCGCCGCGCTTGTGCTGTGCGCGTGCCTGGCGAATCTCCGCCGTCTGCGGGAACGAACCGATGGTGGTGGTCGGCAGCAGCGGCAGGTTCAGGCGGGCTTGCTGCGCTTCAGCGCGGGCAGCATAGGGCGCGGCGCGGTCCGCATCTTCTGCGCGGATCGCGGCCACGCGTTTCTTGACGCTTGCGTTGTGCACGCGGCGCGATTCGGCACGCGAGGCGATGGCGGCGCGGTTCTCATCGAGCGCCTTCTGCACGACAGCCGGGCCTTCGACGAGTGCAAGCTTGAGGATCGCCAGTTCATCCAGCTTCTGGCGCGCGAAGGCCAGCCAGCCCTTGAGTTCGTCGTCGAGCTTGGTTTCGGCAGACAGGTCCACCGGCACGTGCAGCAGCGAGCAGCTTGGCGCCACCCACAGGCGATCGCCAAAGGCTTCGGCCAGCGGAGCCACGCGTGCCAGCACGCGTGCGAGATCCGAGCGCCAGATGTTGCGGCCATCCACCACGCCAACGGAGAGGACCTTGTCTGCAGGCCACGGCGCGAAGGCGCCAAGCTGTTCCGGTGCACGCACCAGATCCAGGTGCACGCCATCGACCGGCAAGGCTTTGATCAGTGCCGCGTGGTGGGAAGCGGCTTCAAAGTACGTCGCAAGCAGCAGCTTCGGGCCCTTGGCGGCGGTCAGCGCCTGGTAAGCGGGGCTGAATGCATCGACCCACGCTTGCGGCAGATCCAGCACCAGCGCAGGTTCGTCAATCTGCACCCATTCCACATTCAGGGCGGCCAGGCGCTGGAGCACGGCCGTGTAGGCCTGCAGAACCTGCGGCAGCAGGGCGAGCTTGTCGTTCAAGCCGTTGCGCGCCTTGGCCAGATGCAGGAACGTGACCGGCCCCACCAACACGACCTTCACGCGGTGCCCAGCGGCCTGTGCTTCGCGCACTTCATCGAAGAGCCATTCGGTGCCGGGGCCAAAGTGCAGGTCCGGCGTGAGTTCGGGCACGAGATAGTGGTAGTTGGTGTCGAACCACTTCGTCATCTCCATGGCTGCATGGTCGGCATTGCCGCGCGCGAGCACGAACGATTGCGCCAGCGTCAGTTGTGCGGCGTCAAAGCCATAGCGTGTGGGAATGGCGCCGAGCAGCGCGGCCGTCTGCAGTACCTGGTCGTACCAGGCGAAATCGCCCACGGTCACAAAGTCGAGGCCCGCATCGCGCTGTGCCGTCCAGTGGCGCTCGCGCAAAGCGCGGCCGGTGGCGCGCAGGTCATCTTCGGACGAAGCGCCTTTCCAGAACGATTCAAGGGCGAACTTCAGCTCGCGTTGTGCACCGATGCGCGGGTAGCCGAGGGTATGGATGGTCGTCATAGTGGTCGCAGGAGAGGCGATTCGTTTTTCAGTCCTGCGATGATCGGCGACCCTATGTCATGAATCAAATGATATTATTTTCGATAAAGTTGAATCGTATTCATACATTGGAAGCCGCACCAACATGCTTGAAATCCGCCACCTACGCACGCTGATCGCCTTGGCCGACGGTGGCTCCGTCTCGCGCGCCGCCGAGCGGCTGCACTTGACGCAATCGGCGCTGTCACATCAGTTGCGCGCGCTGGAGTCGCATTACGGGCTGGCCGTCGTGCGCCGCAAGGGCCAGACGGTTGAATTGACCGAAGCGGGCGAGCGCATGCTTGAACTCGCACAAAAGGTGGTCGCCGACATCCAGACCGCTGAGCGCGATCTTGAGCGCATCAAGGGCCGCGCGGCCGGCACGCTGCGCATCGCGCTCGAATGCCACACCTGCTTTGACTGGCTGATGCCTGTGATGGACGCTTTCCGCCAGCGCTGGCCCGAAGTCGAGATGGATCTTGTGTCGGGCTTCCACACAGATCCGCTCGCGCTGCTCAAGGACGGCCGTGCCGACGTCATCATCGGCTCCGATGCCAAGATGCGACGCGGCGTGGTGTTCGCGCCGCTGTTTCGCTTCGAGATCCTCGCCGTGCTGCCGGTCGATCACGCGCTGCGCAACAAGAAGTGGCTGGACGCGAAAGACTTTACGGACCAGACGCTCATCACGTACCCCGTGCCCGAAGAGCGCATCGATCTGATCCGACAGGTGCTGACACCGGCCGGGATCGCATTCAACCGCCGCACTGCGGAACTGACCATTGCCGTGCTGCAACTCGTTGCCAGCCGCCGCGGGCTTGCCGCGCTGCCGAGCTGGGGCATCAAGAACTACGTCGATTACGAATACGTGGTGGCCAAGCGTGTCGGTAAGGAAGGCCTGTGGAGCGATCTGTACGCGGCCATGACGCGGGACTACGCGCAGGCACCGTTTGCGCAGGACTTTATCGAGACGGCCAAGTCGATCTGCTTTGCGCAGTTGCCGGGGCTGATGCCGCTCGAGGCGTAGTCAGGCGCGTTCCTTCTGGGGCAGGCGCGGCAGCTTGCCTTGCAGCCCCTCCTTGAGGAAGTCCAACAAATGCCGCGTGGCCAGCGTCCGGTATCGGCTTGGCATCGCCAGCATGTAAAGGCGGCTGCCGAACACGCTGAACCGATACCCGGGCAGCACGCGTTTGACGTGGCCTCCGCGCAAATCATCCGCAGCGGCGTAATAAGGCAGGATGCCGAGCCCATTGCCCGAACGCACGGCCGCCTGCAGGAACAGGTAGTTGTCGGACGAGACGCCCGGGTCGAGCGTCACGAGCGTACGCTCATCAGCCAGTTGCGCCGATAGCCGCAGTGGCTGCCCGATGGCCGGCGCGCTCACGATGGTGTGCTTGCCCAGCGCGTCGAGCGTTTTCGGTATGCCATGCACGGCCAGGTAGTCCGGCGCCGCGCACAATACCCAGTCGACTTCATCGAGCAGCGTGGCGACGAGCGATTCCGGCGGGTTCGACACGATGCGCAGCGCCACATCCACATCTTCGCCAATCAGGTCGGACACGCGGTTGTCGAACCGCACATCAAGGCGGATGTCCGGGTACGCTCGTTTGAACGCCACCAGCAGTGGTGACACCAGCAGGTGCCCCAGCCCCGTCGGTACCGACAGCCGCACGCTGCCTTGCAGCGATTTGCCGAGCGAAGACACCAGCGCATCGGCGGCGGCCATTTCTCGCAGGATGCTGCGGCCGTGTTCGTAGATGCCGGCGCCCACCTCGGTGGGTTCCACGCGGCGCGTGGTTCGGCGCAGCAGTTGCACGCCCAGCGCGCGCTCGAATGCTTTTAGCCGGTGGCTCACGTTGGAGCGCGTGGTCTGCAGCCGGCGCGCCGCCGCCGACAGGTTGCCCGCATCGACGATTTCCACGAACAGCTTGAGCGCATTGAGATCCATGACGGCCAGCCAGATTGGTGAATGGGATTCGACATTCTGTTGATGCGGGAAAAGATTGTCAAAAAACGCCGGCCGGGTAACATCCCCGGGAACATCCCACAGGAGCAGGTGACATGGCGCTCGACGACGAATCCTTCGGTTTGCTGCAGCAATCAGTGCAGCGCTTCATCCAGGAACGGCTCGTGCCGGCGGAGAACATTCTCGAGGAAGAGGACGACGTGCCCGCCGACATCGTCGCCGACATGAAGGAGATGGGGCTCTTTGGCCTGTCGATTCCGGAAGAGCACGGCGGCATTGGCCTGGCGATGGCGCAGGAATGCGAAGTGGCGTACGACCTCGGGCACACGGCGCTGGCCTTTCGCTCGGTGTTCGGCACCAACGTCGGCATCGGCTCGCAGGGCATCCTGATGGACGGCACCGATGCGCAAAAGGCCAATTACCTGCCGCGCATCGCCAGCGGCGAGCTGATCATCTCGTTTGCACTCACGGAACCGAACGCGGGGTCGGATGCCGCATCGCTGCAGACGCGCGCCACGCTGGACGGCGATCACTACGTCATCAACGGAACCAAGCGTTTCATCACCAACGCGCCGCGCGCCGGGGCATTCACGTTGATGGCACGCACGGGTGGCGAAGGCGCGAGCGGCATCTCGGCCTTTATCGTGCCGGCCGATACGCCGGGCATCACGCTCGGCAAGCCAGACAAGAAGATGGGGCAGCGCGGCACCAAGACGTGCGATGTGCTGCTCGATAACGTGCGTGTGCCTGCGGCCAACATCATTGGGGGCGTGGCGGGGCAGGGCTTCAAGACGGCGATGAAGGTGCTCGACCGCGGCCGCCTGCATATCTCGGCGCTGGCATGCGGCATGGCGCACCGGCTGATGACCGACGCGGTGGCCTATGCCAAGGAGCGCAAGCAGTTCGGACAGCCCATCGCAGACTTTCAGTTGATCCAGGCCATGCTGGCCGACAGCCAGGCAGAGCTGTACGCCGGCATGTCGATGGTGCGCGACTGTGCGCGCCGCTACGATGCCAAGCCGGTCGGCAAACAGGATCACGAAGTCAGCATGCTGGCCTCGTGCACCAAGATGTTCTGTACCGAGATGGTGGGCCGCGTGGCGGATCGCGCGGTGCAGATTCACGGGGGCGCGGGCTACATCGCTGAATACAAGGCCGAACGTTTCTATCGCGATGTGCGCCTGCTGCGTTTGTACGAGGGCACTACGCAGATCCAGCAGCTCATCATCGCCAAGAACCTGCTGCGCGACTAGGCTGGCTCTAACAATCTGCCAGGATCTGGCTCTGTTTTGGAGCCACGTTCTGGTTCAGAATGGGCGCTTTCCTGTTCGATTGCAGGGTCGCTGCCGGAGTTGCCATGTACGTTCCCGCCCACTTTGAAGAATCGCGCCCCGAGGCGCTGCACGGCCTGATCGCGCAGAACCCGTTCGGAACGCTCGTCACGCATGGCGAGCATGGGCTGGACGCGAACCACATTCCGTTTTTGCTGCTGCCGGAAGAGGGCAAGCTTGGTGTGCTGCATGCCCACGTGGCGCGCGCCAATCCGGTCTGGAAAGACGTGGCGAATGGCGACGAGGTGCTCGTGATCTTCCGCGCGGGCGACGCGTATATCTCGCCGACGTGGTATCCGAGCAAGCACGAAGCCCACCGGCAGGTGCCGACATGGAACTACCGCGTCGCGCATGCGCATGGTCGTATCACCGTGCGTGACGACGAGCGTTTTGTGCGCGGCGTGGTGGCACGCCTGACGCGCACACACGAGGCATCGCAACCCACGCCGTGGAAGATGTCCGACGCCCCGGCCGACTACACCGACGCGTTGCTCAAAATGATCGTTGGCATCGAGATCGAGATCACGCGCATCGAAGGCAAACTCAAGCTGGGCCAGAACAAGGAAACGCGAGATATCGTGGGCGCCGGCGAAGCGCTCAAGGCCCGCGGCGAGCGTGTGATCAGCGACGCAATGCTGGCTTGCGCTGCTGCCAAGACGGAATAAGGCGGAGCGACCGACTGCTGATCCGTCGCTCCGCATTGCATTACTTTGCGCTGCGCGCCGGCAGGATTTCGCCGCGCACCTCCCCAAAGCCCACGCGATAGCCATCGCCCTGGCACCAGCCGGTCATGATGACTTCATCGCCGTCTTCCAGGAACGCACGCGTGGTGCCGTTGCCGAGGTCAAGCGGCTGCTTGCCGTTGAGGGTCAGCTCCAGCAGGCTGCCGTACGAATCCGGTGTCGTGCCGCTGATGGTGCCGGAGCCCATCAGGTCACCCACGCGCACGTTGCAGCCGGACACGGTGTGGTGTGCGAGCTGTTGCGCCATCGTCCAGTACATCGCGCGGAAGTTTGTGCGGGCGATGGTGGTGCGCTCGCCGCCGTGGGGGCGCAGTGCGGTTTCGAGGGCGATGTCGTAAGCGTTGGGATGGCTCTGGCGCAGGTATTCCAGCGGCTCCGGCGATTGGGCCGGGTTGGCCACGCGGAACGGCTCGAGCGCGTCCATCGTCACGATCCACGGCGAGATCGATGTGCCGAAGCCCTTCGAGTTGAACGGGCCGAGCGGCACGTATTCCCATTGCTGAATGTCGCGCGCGCTCCAGTCGTTGAGGAGCACGACGCCGAACATGTGGTCCGGTGCCGCGTCAACGGAAACCGGCTCCCCGAGCCCGCTCGGCTTGCCGACCACAAATGCCATCTCGAGTTCGTAGTCCAGCTTGCGGCAGGCCGTGAAGATCGGGCGCGGCTGATCGGGCAGCTTGATCTGGCCCATCGGGCGATGCAATGGCGTGCCGCTCACCACAACCGAGCTTGCGCGGCCGTTGTAGCCGATCGGGATTTCCAGCCAGTTGGGCAGCAGTGCATTCTCCGGATCACGGAACATGCGGCCGACGTTGGTGGCGTGTTCGCGAGACGAATAGAAATCCGTATAGCCCGGGATGTCGATGGGCAGGTGCATCACGGCATGTGCTTGCGGCACCAGCGCGCGGGCGTGCAGCGTGGCGTTGTCGCGCACGTGCGTGTCGGCCACGCTGAACAGCGTTTGCAGCTTCTTGCGCGTTTCCGCCCATACGGGCTTGCCGAGTGCGATGAAGCTGTTGAGCTTGCCGGTGCGGAACGTGCCGCGTGTGGATGCGGGCAGCAGCCCGGCGTCATCCAGCACGCCAAGATCGATGACTTGATCGCCCAGTGCCACACCTGCGCGTGGCGACGGGTTTTCCTTGGTGGAGAAGATGCCGAAGGGCAGGTTTTCCAGCGGGAAGTGGGTGTCGGGGGTGTTGGCGGATTCGAGCCAGCTTAGTTGTCGGGTGGTCATGATGGGGGCGGTGGTTTGTTGTATGGGCGGGTGATTCTTGACGCTGTCAGTGCATCCTTGTTGCATCCCCTGCCGGGGCTGACTTACTTTCTTTGTCTTGCCAAAGAAAGTAAGCAAAGAAAGGCGCGCCCGAGATGGCGACTTCCCCTTGAATTTATGTCGCAGGGAGGGAAGGGAGGCAAACTCGCTGCGCTCAGACAGGCCTCCCTTCTTTTTCCTCCCTGCAACAGAAATTCAAGGCGCGATCTAGGGCATCAACGGCCAAACATTCGCGGCGCTTGCCTTGGCGTGAAGGTTGATTTGCTTAACGCTTGCTCGGGTCGAAATGCTTCTTCAGGCCCTGCCAGCATTCGAAATATTTGGCCTGCAACTGTGCCGATTCCGCCGCGAAGCGCGTCGGGCGGATCACCGCCGGTGTTTCGAACATGAAGGCCATCGTTGCGTCTACCTTGTGCGGCTGGGTGGTGTCGCCGTTGCTGGCTTTCTCGAACGTGTCGGCATCGGGGCCGTGGCCGCTCATGCAGTTGTGCAGGCTGGCGCCGCCCGGCACAAAGCCTTCGGCCTTGGCGTCGTACACGCCCTGGATGAGGCCCATGAATTCGCTTGCAACGTTGCGGTGGAACCAGGGTGGGCGGAACGTGTTTTCGGCCGCCAGCCAGCGCGGCGGGAAGATCACGAAATCGATCGTGTCCACGCCCGGCGTGTCGGAGGGGCTTTGCAGCACCAGGAAGATCGACGGGTCCGGATGGTCGTAGCTGATCGAGCCGATGGTGTTGAACAGGCGCAGGTCGTACTTGTACGGCGCGAGGTTGCCGTGCCAGGCCACGACGTCCAGCGGCGAGTGGCCGATCTTCGCCGTCCACAGGCTGCCCTGGAATTTTGCAACGAGTTCAAAGTTGCCCTCGCGGTCTTCATACCAGGCGTGCGGCGTGAGGAAGTCGCGCGGGTTGGCCAGGCCGTTCGAGCCGATCACGCCCAGGTCTGGCAGGCGGAACATCGCGCCGAAGTTCTCGCAGATGTAGCCGCGCGCGTCACCGTCCGGTAGCTCGACGCGGAAGCGCACGCCGCGCGGGACGACGGCAATCTCCAGCGGTTCGACATCGACCACGCCCATCTCCGTCAGCAGGCGCAGGCGGCCTTGCTGCGGGACGATCAGCAGCTCGCCGTCGGCGTTGTAGAAGAAGCGGTCGGTCATCGACGCGTTGGCGGCGTACAGGTGGATGCCGCAGCCGGTTTGCGCGTCTGGCCCGCCGTTGCCGGCGAAGGTGACGATGCTGTCGATGAAATCGGTGCCGGCCGCCGGTGCGGGCAGCGGGTCCCAGCGCAACTGGTTGGGGGAGGGCGGTACCTCGTTGAAGTTGCTGTGGAAGCGGCCTTGCGCCATGGCTTCGAACGGCAGATGCACGGCACCCGGACGAATGCGATACAGCCACGAGCGGCGGTTGTGCGCACGCGGCGCGGTGAACGCCGTGCCGGAGATCTGTTCCGCATACAGGCCATACGGCGTCTTCTGCGGCGAGTTCTGGCCGTGCGGCAGCGCGCCGGGCAGTGCTTCGGTGGCGAACTCGTTGCCGAAGCCGCTTTGGTAAGCGGGCCGGTCCAGCGACGCGGGGGTGAATGCGAAGGGGGACGCGCTCGGGGCCGTCGGGGCGAGCATGTTCATGGTGAAGTCCTTGGAGAAAAGGTCAGGAGCGTCTTCAGGGAAAGCGTAGTCGTTAGAAAGCCATCAAGCGGGCTTGCCGGTTGTGCGACCTGAGGCAAAGCGTGCGGCGTCCGGGCCACTGGCGGCCAGCGTGAGCGCCAGCACCATGCCAAACGACACCAGCGCCGGCACCGCCGCGGCCGAGAACAACGCCGGGCCGCTCCATTGCATGGCAATCAGTTGCCCGCCGATCACCGGGCCGATGACCGAGCCGATGCGGCCCACGCCAAGGCTCCAGCCAATGCCGGTCGCGCGCAGCGTGGTGGGGTAATACGTGGCGGCCAGCGCATTCACCGCAGGCTGCCCGCCGACGATGCAGAAGCCGGCCACGAATACCACCGCCACCAGCATGGGCAGCGCAGCCGCCACATGGCCGATCAGCCCAACGGTGACGGAGGCGATCAGGAAGCACACGGCCAGCACGCGCACAAAGCCCAGGCGATCGATCAGCCGGCCCAGCGTGAGCGTGCCAATGACGCCGCCCACCTGCAGCGCGGTCGCTACCAGCACGGCGGTATCCGTCGGATACCCCGCATCGCGAATCAGCGTCGGCAGCCAGTTCGACAGGAAATACAGGTCGATCAGGTTCATGAAGTTGATGACCCACAGCACGAGCGTGACTTTGGCGCGGCCTTCGGTGAACAGCGCCGAGACCGGCATGCCGTGCGCAGGTGCCTCGGGCACCACGAATTGCGTCTGCGCGTTCACCTGCAGTTGCGGATCAAGCTTGCTCAACCAGCGAGCCAGGCGCTGATGGCGCGTCTGCCGCATTTGCCCATGGCCCTTGAGCACCAGGTATTGCAGGGATTCCGGCAGCCACAGCACCATCATCACGCCAATGGCGAGGGGCACCAGCCCGCCCACCAGGAACACCGCATGCCACCCA
This sequence comes from Ralstonia sp. GX3-BWBA, assembly GCF_003290055.1. NCBI lineage: Bacteria > Pseudomonadati > Pseudomonadota > Betaproteobacteria > Burkholderiales > Burkholderiaceae > Ralstonia > Ralstonia sp. GX3-BWBA. Next base: position 56,016 of record NZ_QMKS01000021.1, read on the forward strand.
AAGCGCGAGAGCAGCGCGGCGCTGACAAAGCCGCCAAGCGCGGCGCCCACGGTAAAGCCACACGACACCAGCATCATCCACGTCACGCGAGAGCGCGCGGGGCTGAACTCACCGGCCAGCGCCATCGCGTTGGGCATGATGCAACCCAGACCCAGGCCCGTGATGAAGCGCAAGACGAGTAGGGCCCGCACCGTTTCCACCTGCGTGGTGGCCAGCATGCAGGCCGCAAAGAAGAACGTGGCGACGATCAGCACCGGCCGACGCCCGAAGCGGTCGCCCAGCACGCCAAATACCAGCGAGCCGACCAGCATGCCGAACAAGCCCGCCCCAAATACCGGGCCGAGGCTTGCCTTGGTGATGCCCCAATCCTTGATGATGGCCGGCGCCACATAGCCCATGGCCTGCACGTCAAAGCCATCGATGATCAGGCACAGCCCGCATATGGCGAGCAACAGGATCTGGAAGCCGCCAACCTTGCCCTGGTCGATCAGGCGGGCAAGGTCGATGGGCGTGGACGGCGCTTCATGTGCGGCGGGGGCAGGGCGCATGGTGGTCTCCGGTGGCGGCGTTGCCGCTCTGTTCTGGATTTTTGGTATGCGCGTATTGTCCGGATCGGATGAAAATTTGGAATATCAATGCGAGAATGAGTGCTATTGATATTGTGAATGTTGAGGGGCCGCCATGCTGAATCTGCGGGATGTCGACCTGAACCTGCTGGTGCTGTTTCAGGAAATCCTGCGCGAAAAGCGCATTTCTGTGGTCGCCGAGCGGCTGGGTCTGTCGCAGCCGGCGGTGAGCAACGCGCTGTCGCGCCTGCGCCAGACCTTTGACGACGAACTCTTTGTGCGCACGCCGCGCGGCATGATGCCGACCGCACTTGCCGAGCAACTGGCCGAACCGGTTGCCACAGCGCTCGACACGCTGCAACGCGCCTTCGGCCAGCGCACGCACTTTGAAGCGGCCACCTCCACGCGCACCTTCACCCTTGCCATGAGCGACGTCGGCGAGGTGTATTTCATGCCGGTGCTGGCGCAGTTGTGCGCCGAGCAGGCGCCCGGCGTGCGCATCGACACCATGCGGGCCGGCGGCTTCGATATGAAGGCGGGGATGGAGGCAGGCGCCGTCGACCTGGCCATCGGCGCGTTCGATGATCTTTCCGGTGAGAGCATCTTTCAGCGCCGCCTGTTTCAGCAGGATTACGTGACGATGTTCCGGCGCGGCCATGCGCTGTCCGAAGGCAAGCTCACGCTGGAGCGCTTTCGCGCCGCATCGCATCTGGTGGTGGCGAGTTCGGCCAGCCCCTACAACGCCATCGGGCCGCTGCTGGACAAGGCGGGGATCACGCAATCGGCGCGTTTTTCAGTGCCGCATTTCGTGGCGGTGCCATACATTGTCAGCACGACCGACCTGGTGGTGACGGTGCCGCGCAAGCTGGCCGAACGCGCGGCGCCGCCATTCGGGCTGGAGTTCGTTGCGCCGCCGCTCACGCTGCCGGCACTCCAGACCAATGTGTTCTGGCACCGGCGCTTCCATCAGGACGCCGGCAACCAGTGGCTGCGCAACGTGGTCGCGCAGCGCTTTGCAGAGTTGGAGGGCTAGGCTTCAGCCTGCCGAGACCGTGCGCTGCAATTGTTCGCCCAGGCCGGCAATGCCCAATCGGATGGTCTGCCCCGGCTTGAGATAGACCGGGTTGGGCTTGATGCCCAGCCCCACGCCCGGCGGCGTGCCCGTCGAGATGACATCGCCCGGCTGCAGGCTCATGCAGCGGCTCAGATACGCCACCAGTTGCGCCACGCCAAACACCATCGTGCGCGTGTTGCCGTTCTGATAACGATGGCCGTCCACTTCCAGCCAGAGGTCCAGCGCCTGCGGGTCGGGCACCTCGTCGCGCGTGACGAGCCACGGGCCAAGCGGGCCGAACGTGTCGAAGCCCTTGCCCTTGTCCCACTGGCCGCCGCGCTCGATCTGCCATTCACGCTCGGAAACGTCGTTGACGATGCAGTAGCCCGCCACGTAGTCCAGCGCGTTGGCTTCGTCGACGTACTTGGCAGCTTTGCCGATGACCACGCCCAGCTCGACCTCCCAGTCGGTCTTGACGGAGCCGCGCGGGATTTCGATGTCGTCGTTCGGGCCGCAGATGGCGCTGGTCCACTTGTTGAAGACGACCGGCTCGGCCGGAACCGGCAGGCCGGATTCCGCGGCATGGTCGGCGTAGTTCAGTCCGATGCAGACAAACTTGCCGACACGCCCGACGCACGGGCCAATGCGGGGTTGCCCGCTGACTACCGGCAGCGTGGTGGGATCCACGTCGCGCAGCTTGGCAAGGAATGCGTCCGACAGCACGTTGCCCGCAATGTCGTCGACGATGCCCGACAGGTCGCGGAGGGTGCCGGTTGCATCGAGCAGGCCCGGTTTCTCTTGGCCGTGGGGGCCGAAGCGCAGCAGTTTCATGAAAGGCTCAAATCGGTTGGGGGAAAGGCATCAAGGTATCAATTTGACCAGCCGCCGTCGATCAGGTGGACTTGCCCTGTCGTGAAGGCGGCTTCGTCGGAAGCCAGATAGGCGGCCAGCGCGGCAATCTCTTCCGGCTGTCCGAGGCGCCCCATCGGCTGGCGTGCGACAAACGCAGCTTCGACTTCTGCGCGTGATTTGCCTTGCGTGCGGGCTTGTTCGTCGATGCGCTGCGCGAGCGATGGCGACACCACCGTGCCCGGGCAGATGGCGTTGCAGCGGACGCCGCGCGCCACAAAGTCTGCCGCCACGGCCTTGGTCAGCCCGATCACCGCGGCCTTTGACGTACCGTACACAAAGCGGTTCGGCACGCCTTTGATGCTCGATGCGGCCGACGACATGTTGATGACACTGCCGCCACCGCGTTCCAGCATGCCCGGCAGGAATGCGCGGATGGTGCGGTACATCGACTTGACGTTGAGGTCGAGCGAGAAATCCCACGCATCCTCATCGCACTCCAGTACCGAGCCGGCGTGTACGAAGCCTGCGCAGTTGAAGAGGATGTCGATGCCGCCAAGCTCGGCGGCAAGGGCATTCACCTGCTGGGAATCGCGCACGTCGAGGCGGCGTACATCGAATGGCACATCGTTCAACGCATCGATGTGCAGATCGGTGGCGATTACGCGGGCACCTTCGCACGCAAAGCGCTCGGCGCAGGCGCGGCCGATGCCCTGCGCAGCGGCCGTCACGAGCGCGGTTTTGCCCGCCAGGCGCCCGGGAAAAGCGGCGCCGCTCATTGCTTCGGAAGCAGATAGGCCTGGCGCGCAAACAGGCGCCAGCCATCCGGATGTTTCTTCCAAACCTGCAGCACGCCGATATGCGCGGTGCTGGTCTTGCCGTCGGGCAGATTGTTGACGGAGTCGAACACGTGGCGCACCCACGCGTTGTCGCCGTTGATCTGCACGGTCTGGTTGGTCAGCGCAATCGACTTGAATGAATTTGTGCCGTCCAGCGCCTTGAGAAAGGCTGCGTGGTCTTCCAGCTTGCCCGACGAGTGGCCGTAGGTCAGGTCGTTTTCGATCAGCTTGGTGAGCGTGGTGCCGTCGCTGGCAACCATGGCAACGCGCATGCGCTCCACGGCTTGCGCCACCGTATCGGCGTCAGTGGCGGCATGGGCGAGGGCGCTGCCGGCCGCGAGTGCGGCGGTCATGGCAACACTCGCAATGCGGCGGACAAACGTGTGCAACAGCATGGGCAATCTCCTCTCTGGTCTGGTCTGGTGTACGGTGGCTCGCAGGCGTGGTCAGAAATGGGCTTCGCGGTGCGCAGCCTGCGGCGGCAGGCTCGCGGTTTCCGGCTCGGGTAATGGCGCCGCACGGCCCACGCGACGCACCCACATCGCGGTCAAGATCGGCACGAGAATCGCCGTGACCAGGCAGGCCGTGGCTACCAGCGCGGTTGCGGCCGGCACCATGGGTTTGAACTTCGGAATCATCTCGCCGATGATGGCCGGGTTGGCGACTGCCGCGCCAGCTGTGGACGATGCCGCCAAGCCAGCAGCGCCATTGCCGCCGGCGATGAATTTGTCGGTGAGGATGAGCGGCACGCCGGTGATGATGATCACCGTGAGGCCGAGCAAGAGGCCCGGGAGCCCGCTCTTGGCAATCACGTGCAGGTCGATCCCGTTGCCCAACGCAAAGCCGAAGAACGGAATGAGCGGATGCACGCAGCGGCCGAACAGCTCGCGCAGTTCGCCGTCGAGATTGCCCAGCGTAAAGCCGATCAGGAACGGCAGCACCGCGCCCACGAACAGCCGTGGCTCAAACACGGCAATGCCCGTTGCGCCCAGGATGAACATGCTGACCAGCGGTCCCGATTCGATCGACATCAGCACGAACGCACCGGCTTCTTCCTTGGTGCCGTACTGCTGCATGACGGCGGCATAGAGCCCGCCGTTGGTCATGTCCATCGACGTGGTGATCGCCAGCACCGAGAGCCCTGCAAGGATGCCGGTCTTGATGCCCTCGTCCGGAATGAACTGCGCCGCCACCAGCGTTGCCAGCCACGCCACGGCAATCTTCGTCACGAGCAGGGTTCCCGACTTGCGCAGCACCACACCGGTGGCGTGCAGGTCGATGGTCGCGCCCATGCAGAAGAACCACACCGCCAGGATCGGCACCGTGCCGGTGATCAGGCCGTTGGTGAACGAGCCGAAGTATTTCCCGGCATCGGGTGCGAACGTATGCGCGCATGCGCCCAGCAGCAGCGGCACGAGCATCAGCCCGCCTGGAATGCGGTCAATCGCCTTCTTTATCTTCACGTCTCCTCCGTGAGCCTCTATGGGCTCGGTTGGTTGGGGTCCAACATCATGGAGTGACTATAGCGGATGATATGGAACGATGTTCCATGTTTTTGAATTCGCGGATTTATCGTTTACCCTAGATCGCAAATGTGTGCGGTGCAGCGCTATTCCCCTCGATCAGGGTCTCGTATCAAAAAAATGGATCGACGTTCCGTATTTTTGGTTTTTGTGCTTAAATCCAACCCAGAACAGCCGGCACCCACGCGGATGCCGGCGCATCCCAACGGAGAAATGGCATGGAAGTGCGGCAAGGAATCCACAGCGAACACGCAAAAACCCTCGACACGGCCGGGCTGCGACGCCAGTTCCTGGTGGAACAGGTGTTCGAGCGCGATGCGCTTCAGCTCACGTACAGCCATATCGACCGGATCATCGTGGGCGGTGCGTGGCCGGCAACGCGGCCGGTGGAGGTGCCGGCATCGCTCGCCAAGTCGATGGGCGTGAGCTATCTGCTGGAGCGCCGCGAGCTGGGCGCGATCAACATTGGCGGCCCGGGCTGGGTGGAGGTGGACGGCGCACGGCACGCCGTCGGCAATGAAGAGGCGATCTACATCGGCCAGGGCGGCCAGAACGTCGTCTTCGGTAGCGACGATGCAGCCAGGCCCGCCAAGTTCTACATCAATTGCGCGCCGGCCCATACGGCCTATCCGACGCGCACGATCACACTGGCGCAGGCGTCGCCCGAAACGCTCGGCGATCCGGCCACCAGCAACCGGCGCACGATCTACAAGTTCATCGTGCCGGACGTGCTGCCCACGTGCCAGCTCTCGATGGGTATGACCAAGCTCGAGCCCGGCAGCCTGTGGAACACCATGCCGTGCCACACGCACGAGCGCCGCATGGAGGTCTATTTTTACTTCAACCTGCCGGACAACGCCGCCGTGTTCCACATGCTCGGCGAGCCGCAGGAGACGCGCCACATCCTCGTCCACAACGAGCAGGCTGTGATCTCGCCAAGCTGGTCGATCCACTCGGGCGTGGGCACGCAGGCGTACACCTTCATCTGGGGCATGGTCGGCGAGAACCAGGTGTTCCACGACATGGACCACATCGCCATTGCCGACCTGCGCTGACACCATGCGGCTCGAGAATCCCTATCTCCAGGGCGCAAGCCTGTTCGACCTGAGCGGCAAGGTGGCCATCGTCACCGGCAGCAACACGGGGTTGGGTGCGGGCATGGCGATGGCGCTCGCTGCGGCGGGCTGCGACATCGTGGGCGCCAACCGTTCGGACCCAGCAGGGACGGCCTCGCGCGTGGAAGCGGTCGGCCGCCGGTTTGTTGACGTGCGAGCCGATCTGTCTTCGCTGGAGCCGATCGACCGCATTGTCGACGCTGCGATGGACACCTTCGGCCGTGTGGACATCCTGGTCAACAACGCGGGCATCATCCGCCGCTGCGACGCGCTGGAATTTTCCGAAGCCGATTGGGATGCAGTAATTGACGTCAACCTCAAGGGCGTGTTCTTTCTCTCGCAGGCGGTGGCACGTCAGTTCGTGGGGCAAGGTGGCCGCGGCAAGATCATCAACGTGGCGTCGATGCTGTCGTTCCAGGGCGGCATTCGCGTGCCGTCGTATACGGCATCGAAGAGCGGCGTGCTGGGGCTCACCCGGCTGCTGGCCAATGAATGGGCTGGCCGCGGTATCAACGTCAACGCCATCGCGCCCGGTTACATGGAAACCGACAACACAGCGCAACTACGCGAAGACCGGCAACGCAGTGAAGAGATTCTCGCGCGCATTCCTGCCGGACGCTGGGGCGTGCCGGATGACCTGGCGGGCGCGGTGGTGTTTCTCGCTTCGGCGGCATCGGATTACGTGCACGGCCACACGCTCGCGGTGGACGGCGGCTGGCTGGCGCGGTAGGCAACGTGGGCAGGTGGATTGATGGAACGCGGTATGAGACCGGTTATGCTCTCTCCAGATTTTGAAATCACGGAACCACGAGAGATGAAAGCCACGCCCCGGCAACGCAAGCCGGAAGACCTGTCCGCCAATGAAGCCGTTGATACCGGTGCCGATAAGGCCGAATCGGTCTCGGCGGTCGACAAGGTGTTCACCATCCTGGGCGCGATGGGCGAGCTTGGCGCCGTCGGCCCCAGCGAACTGTCGCAGCGGCTGGGCATGTCAAAGACGACGGTTCACCGCTTTCTGCAGACGCTCAAAAGCCTGGGCTATGTCGCGCAGGAGGGCGACACCGATCGCTACCGGCTGACGATTCGCCTGTTCGAGCTTGGCGCCAAGGCGCTCGAAAACGTCGACCTCGTCCGCGAGGCCGATACCGAGATGCGCCGCATCGGACAGCTCACGCGCGAGGCTGTCCACCTGGGCGCCTTTGACGAAGACGCCATCATCTACATCCACAAGATCGACGCCGACTACGGCTTGCGCATGCAGTCGCGCATCGGGCGCCGTAACCCCCTGCACAGCACGGCTATTGGCAAGGTGCTGCTGGCGTACATGCCGCTAGAGGAGGCGCGCGAGGTGCTGTCGAAGGTGGAGTTCAAGAAATCCACGCAGAAGACGCTCGCCTCTGCCGAAGCCGTGCTGAGCATCCTGCCGCGCGTGCGCCAGCAAGGTTTTGGCGAAGACAACGAAGAGCAGGAAGACGGGCTGCTGTGCATTGCTGTGCCGGTGTTCGATCGCTTTGGCCGCGTGATCGCGGGGCTGTCGATCTCGTTCCCGACCATGCGTTGCGGCGCCGATACCAAGGCGCACTATGTCGCGCTGCTGCAGCAGGCGGGTGCGGCGATCTCCTCGCGCCTGGGCTATCACCCTGCGTCCGACTGAACCTTCTGCAGGATCAGCCGGTCCGTCCTATCCTCTGCGTTGTTTCCCGCATCTGAGCCAGTGCGCTCAGCATTCCATTCCCACCGTATTGGAGTCGATCACATGCGTTACAACCAACTGGGCCGGACCGGCCTGTTCGTTTCGGAGTTGTGCCTGGGCACGATGACCTTCGGCGGCAACGACGGCATCTGGCAGCACATTGGCGATTTGCAGCAAGCCGATGCCGAGCGCCTGATCGGGCGCGCGCTCGACGCCGGCATCAATTTCATCGACACGGCTGATGTGTACGCCAACGGCGTCGCTGAGCAGATGACGGGGCAGGCGCTCAAGAACCTGAAGGTGTCGCGCGACAGCGTGGTCGTCGCCACCAAGGTGTTCGGCCAGACCGGCGATAGCGTGAACGCACGCGGCGCCTCGCGGTTCCACATCATGGACGGCATCAAGGCGAGCCTGAAGCGCATGCAGCTCGACCATATCGATCTCTATCAGATCCATGGTTTCGACCCCGCCACGCCCATCGAAGAAACCGTGCGTGCGCTCGACACGCTCGTCCAGCATGGTCACGTGCGCTATGTGGGTGTATCGAATTGGGCGGCCTGGCAGATCGTCAAGGCGTTGGGAATTGCCGAGCGGCTCGGCTGCGCACGCTTCGAAAGCCTGCAGGCGTACTACACCGTCGCGGGCCGCGATCTGGAGCGCGAGCTGGTGCCGATGCTCAAAAGCGAAGGCCTGGGCCTGATGGTCTGGAGCCCGCTGGCCGGTGGCCTGCTCAGCGGCAAATACACGCGCGAGCAGCACGGCGAGCAAGACAGCCGCCGCAACAAGTTCGACTTCCCGCCGGTGGACCGTACACGTGCCTACACGTGCGTCGATGCCATGCGCGTCATGGCCAATGCGCGCAGCGTTTCGGTCGCGCAGATTGCGCTTGCGTGGCTGCTGCATCAGCGCGCAGTGACCACCGTGATCGTCGGTGCCAAGAAGATCGAGCAGCTCGACGACAACATCGCGGCCACCAAGGTTGAACTGACGGCGGAAGAACTGGCGCAGCTCGATGAGCTGAGCAAGCTCCCGGCCGAATACCCGGGCTGGATGCTGGAGCGGCAGGGCGAGTACCGGCGTGGCCAGCTTGCCGGAACGCGGCAGGCCGGACGCTAGTCTGCCGGCTCAAATCGTTCGCCTTTGAACACGCGGTGCGGGTTGCCGCGCTCCACCTGGTGATGGAGCGCGCGCCGTTGCGCACGCTGCGCCGCATCGGTTGCCGCGTCGTGGTCCGCCAGCTTGTGTGCGAGCAGCAGCACGGCCAGCCGCTTGTTGGCGTGCTGGCTGCGCTCGGTTTGCACCTTCACGCTGATGCCCGTGGCGAGATGTGTGGCCCGCACGGCCGATTCCGTCTTGTTGACATGCTGCCCACCGGGGCCTGACGAACGCGTGGTCTCGAAACGGATCTCGCTGGGTAGCGTTGCCGAGGGCGCCGCACAGCGCGCCACCCCGAAGAACCAGTTCTTGCGCGCGTGCCGCGGCCGATACGGGCTGGGGCATGTCCACTGGATCGTGCCTTCCCATGCTTGCGCCAGGGTGTCTTCAGCGTCGCCTTCCAGGCTGACCAAGGCGGAGCGCAGCGTGCCGCTGCGCTCACCGTCTTCCTGTTCCAGCAGTTCCAGTTGAATGCCTGCGTCAACGGCCTCGCGTTGCAGCCGCTCAAGCGCTTTCCCCACAGCCAGCTCGCATTCGGCCGGACCTTGCGCAGAAGAGAGTTCCAGTAACACCATCAGCAGCATTCCCCACGCGTCTTGTACGTCAACACCGGGCGCAGGCGCGCGAGCACCTTTACCAAGCCGGCGTCCACCAGTGGCGCGATGACGCTGTCGATCGGCTTGTAGGCTTCGGGCGCCTCTTCGTAGATCAACTGCTTGTCTTCGCAGATGACGTGGCCGCCGAGCTTGGTGCGGTTGAGCTGCGCGGGCGTGAAGCGGCGGATGAGCCGGTCTTTGCACTCGCTGCGCATCCACTTGCGACCGGCACCGTGAGCGAGCGAGAACAAACCGTGCTCGCTCGGGCGTGGCGCGACGAGGTAGCTGTAATCCCCCCGCGAACCCGGGATGACGACCACGCCGGCATCCGATGGTGTTGCGCCCTTGCGATGCAGCCAGCCGCCTTCGCCAAACACGGTGGCCGGAGCGACAAAGTTGTGATGCACGTCGAGCAACACCTTGCCCTGCGCGTGCAGGCGGTCGAGCATGCGGCGCGCGATGAGTTCGCGGTTGGCCCTGGCAAAGTGCAGCGCGGTGTCGTGGCGCGCCAGATAGGCGGCGCATGCCGCACCGTCCTGTGCAAGCCCGGCGTGGCCATACATGCGCACCTGTTCTTCGAGGATGGCTTGGCCGAGGCCCCGTGAGCCACTGTGCACAAGCAGCAGAAGCTGGCGCGGGTCCAGCGGCAGTTCATCTGCGTCGTAAATCTCGTCGATGCGCTGCAGCTCGGCGAAGTGGTTGCCACCGCCGATGGTGCCAAGCGCGGTATCGAAGCCGGTGCCATTCGGCGCCAACGATGCGACAAGCTCGCTCCAGCTCTCGTCGAGGGGCGTGTCGATGTTGCCGAGACGCTTTTCGAGCTTGTCCAGGCCGATCTTGTTGGCGTCCAGATCGGTGGCCCACAGCGCCATGCCGCAGCCGATGTCATTGCCGATCAATGGCGGATACAACCGGCCGACCGAAAAAAACGCCGCGCCGACGGGGTAGCCGCGACCCGGATGCAAGTCGGGCATGCCGGCCACGTGGCGCATGCCGTCGAGTGCTTTGGTGGTTTGAAGTTGTCGGATCGCGTCGCCTTCGATCCAGGTGTCGTCCGAGGCGATCAGGGAGACGCCGTCGAACAAATGCAAGATGCAATTGCCCATGAACTATCCATATCAGGTCTGAAAAAAAACTGATGTGGCAGGCCGAAGGCCGGGCAATGCGAAGACGCTGCGAACGGCAGCGCGAGAGATTCGATCAACCCAGGCAAGGGCCTGCAAAGGGGAAAGCAAGGTGACGCATGACGTTTTTTCCTCCTATGCAAAATGGTTGATCGGTAAGCGGGGCGGATACTAGCACCGCACTTTGCGCAGTCGCAAGTACGATCAAGCGTAAGTGTTGGATTGTTGAAACGCGGTGGCGCTCAGGTTGCTGCCGGCAATGCGAGTCGCGCCGCTGTCAGCGCTTCACGCAATACCGCCATGTCGCCGATATGGTTTGCGAGCAGCAGGATGAGTTGCGCGTTGAGCATCGCGCTGTGCTCGTCGTTCAGGTTGCGATGCGCGTCGATCAGCGCTTCGTAAAAATCATCGGGGCGCGGCAAGTTGGGTTGCGTGTTCAGCGGCATGGCGGTCGGTATTCAGCTCAGGCGGAGACAGCGGTGTGGGGCTTTGCTGCGGGCGCCGTTTGTCCGGTGGCGCGGAGCAACGCAGCGGCCAGCTTGGCAGGCTCAAGCGCGCGCCAGCGTGCGCAGACGTGCTGGTCGGGCCGGATCAGGTAAGTCGTGCCGGGGCGTGCGTCATAGCGTTGCACGACCAGGCCGTCAATGTCTTCCAGCGCCGTCACGTTGGCCGACACCGTGCCCATGCCACCCACTGGGAAGATTGCCAGCGTCGGCAGCGGCAGCGCATCGACGTGTTCTCCCGCACCGCAGAAACGTAGCGCCATGAAGCCGCCGTGCAGATGACTGAGGAGCCAATCGGCACCGCCATCGGCATTGCGCACCGGTGCGTCGAGTGCGACCGCGCCGGGCACGAGCGCGCAGGCGAAGGGCGCTTCATCTTCTGTCTGCAATGCAGAGCCTTCAAGCACCGTCGGCATTGAGAGCCGCCCGCTGTTGACCAGCGTCCGCGCAAACGGATAGTGCTTGGCCAAGCGCAGGGTGGCATCGCGAAAGAGCCGGCTGACCGCGCTCTTGGGCGTGATGAAGTCCGTCGAGCGGGTGGAGTGGCGGATGTTGTCGTCGGCGGCAAACTCGCGCTCGCTCGCGTAGGTGTCGAGCAGCGCGTCGGGCGCATCGCCGGCAAGCACCATGCGCAATTTCCACGCGAGGTTCTCGGCATCCTGCAAGCCGCTGTTGGCACCGCGCGCGCCGAATGGCGATACACGATGCGCGGCATCACCGATGAAGAGCACGCGGCCGTGGCGGAAGCGGTCCATGCGTTCGCACGAGAACGTATAGACGCTGACCCATTCCAGCTCGAAATCGACGCCTTGCCCCAGCAGCGCACGCACGCGCGGGATGACGCGCTCGGGTTGCTTCTCGGCTACGGGGTCGGCGTCCCAGCCGAGCTGGAAGTCGATGCGCCAGACGTTGTCGGGCTGATGGTGCAGCAGCACCGATTGATTCGGGTGGAACGGCGGGTCAAACCAGAACCAGCGCTCGCTGGGGAAGGGCGCATCCATGCGCACGTCGGCGATCAGGAAGCGGTCTTTGAATGTCTGGCCGCGGGCTTCGAGGCCCATCATGTGACGTATCGGGCTGCGCGAGCCATCGGCGGCGACCACGTATTGCGCGCGCTGCGCGTACGTGCCGTCGGGCGTCTCGATGGTGAGCGTCACGCCATCGGCATCCTGCGTGAGGCCCGTCACCTTGTTCTTCCAGCGCAGCTCGATGTTCGGCAAGGCTTGCGCGCGCTCAACAAGAAAGCCTTCCACGTAGTACTGCTGGAGGTTGATGAACGCCGGCCGGCGGTGTCCGGTTTCGGGCAGCAGGTCAAAGCTGTAGAGCAGTTCGTTCTTCAGGTAGACCTTGCCGACGTTCCAGCTCACGCCTTTGTCGACCATGCAATCGCCGCAGCCGAGTCGATCGAAAATCTCCAATGAACGCTTGGAGAAGCAGATTGCGCGCGAGCCGGTAGACAGCGTGCAATCGTCGTCGACTACCACCACGGCCACGCCCTGCTGTGCGAGATCGATGGCCGTGGCCAACCCCACCGGCCCTGCGCCGACGATAACGACGGGGCGAGCTTCAGTTGCCGCGCCGGGTTGCTGTTCGGTGCACGGCGTATACGGGAAGACGCGGTTCTGGAAGTCGGGGTTCATGTTCAGCCTTGCAGGGCGGCCCACATTTCCTTGTCGCGCTCAGCAGTCCAGATGCGCGGGTGCTTGATGCCGCTGGCCTCATCGAAGGCACGCGTCACATCAAACGGCAGGCAGTGCTCGTAGATGAAGACGCTGCCGAATTTCGGGTCCATGGCCGCGCGGGTGTGCGCCATGGCGGCTTTCAGGTCCATCTTTTGCGCGACGGCTTCCTTGCCGCGCTGGAGCAGGGTAGACACGAAATCGCGCGTATAGGCCAGACCCTTGTCGACTTCGGCCGGATTGAGCAGCGCCGGGCCGCGGCCGGGCACAAGCTTGTCGGCACCGAGTGCGCGTAGCGCATCCAGTGTGGCGGGCCATTCTTCGAGTTGGGCGTCGCCGCAGTAGCAGGCGGCGTCGTATTCGACCAGATCGCCGGAGAACAGCACCTTCTGCGACGGGATCCACACCACCGTGTCGCCCTTCGTGTGGCCGGGGCCGAGGTGCAGGATCTTCACTTCCAATTGCCCAAGGAACAGTGTCAGCTCGCGCTCGAACACCAGCGTCGGCCACGTCAGGCCCGGCACGGTTTCCACGCCCGCGAACAGGCGCGGAAAGCGTTCGATTTCCGATTTCATATCGGCCTCGCCGCGCTCGACGATCATCTCGTAAGTGCCGCGGCTGGCAATGATGTTCTGCGCGCCTTCTGCAAAGTAGGCTGATGCGCCGAGCACGCGCACGGCGTGATAGTGCGACAGCACCACGTGCTTGATCGGCTTGTCGGTGATGGCGCGGATGCGTGCGATCAGGTCTTGCGCCATCGCGGGCGTGGCGGTGGTGTCGACGATCAGCACCGAGTCGTCGCCGATGATGACGCCCGAGTTCGGGTCGCCCTCGGCTGTGTAGGCGTAGGCGTTGGGGGAGAGTTGGGTGAAGGTGACTTGTTTGGCCTCGAGGTCGGCTTGCGAGGCGAAGGCTTTGGCCATTCTGTCACTCCTGGTGTAGTGGATTACGGTTGGGGGAATTGTTCTTGAACGTGCTCGGGCCGGAAAGCTTGGGTTGGGGCGTGCTGATACCAAGCCATACCGAACGCTGGCAATCATAGACCGCAGGGTCTGGGGATGCGCCTAGGGTATACGTGAATTATGATTAGAAGCATTGTTTCTACAATGCATAAAAATCAAAAACTGGCCGTCGAGGCGAAGCTGCGTGCTACGCTCGCAGCACTTTGTCGGCTCAGCCCAGCCAATGTGCCCCCAAGACATAGAGACTCCGGAAGTCGAAGACGACCTGCCACCCGATGGCGATGCTGAAGACGCGCGCGCAAACCGTGACCGTTCGGGCATCCAATCCATCGAAGTCGGCTCTCAATTGCTGGTGGCGCTGACGCGTGCCATGCGGGCGATGGCGCTGGGCGATCTGGCGCGTGCGGCGGGTATGCATCCGTCCAAGGCGCATCGCTATCTGGTGAGCCTGCAGCGCGTGGGCGCGGTCTCTCAAGACCCGCTGACCGGGCGTTACGAACTCGGCCCGTTTGCGCTGCGCCTGGGTTTGGCCAGCCTCAACCGCTCCGATGCCATTGTCCGCACGCGGCCGTTGCTTGCCGGTTTGCGAGACCAGACCGGCCACACCATTGGCATTGCCGTCTGGAGCGATCGTGGCCCGACCGTTGTGCATTGGGAGAAGGCCGGTGGTGCGCCTGGCGTGAACCTGCGTATTGGCGACGTCTTGCCGATGCTCAATTCCGCCACCGGCCGCCTGTTTGGCGCCTATCAACCGATGGAGCAGACGCTGCCGCTCGTTGAGCGCGAACTGCACGAGCGCGCCAGCGACGACCTGCCGGGCCTGCCGCGTTCGCTGACCGATTACTACCGTCTGTGTGAAGACGTCCGCACCGAAGGCGCATCGTGGGTCACGGGTAGCTTGCTGCCGGGCGTGAATGCCCTGTCGCTGCCGGTGTTTGGTGCGCGCGGGCAGCTTGTGCTGGTGCTGATCGCGCTGAACCTGCAACCGTTGTTCCACGCGCAGCGCGGTGGCGAGCTGGAGCACACGCTGCGCACGTTCGTGATGCGCCTGTCTGCCATGCTGCAGGCGCCCGCGGTCAGCCCCGCCAAGGCCAGCAACCGGCGGAGCAGGGCGACGCGTTAGGGTTGTCGCCAATTTCATCCTGTCGTAAGAAATTTACTATCTCGTAACTCGTGGCGCCCCCTCGCCCGGTTCACATCCGGCGCGAACTCCACGACTACAAGAACGAGGAGCTTCATGGACTTGTCGATTGCCGCCATCCTGGCGCAAGACGGCGTGACATCGGGCGCGATCTACGCGCTGCTGGCACTGGCGCTCGTGCTGGTGTTTTCCGTCACGCGCGTGATCTTCATCCCGCAGGGCGAATTCGTGGCGTACGGCGCGCTTACGCTGGCGGCCATCCAGGCCAACAAGGCGCCGCTCTCGGCCAGCATGCTGGTGACGCTGGGCGTGCTGACGTTCCTCGTCGAGATGGGCCGCACGCTGCTGCAACCCGAACTGCGCCTGCATGCGCTGCGCACAGGCGCGATCTATGCAGTCAAATACCTGGTCTTTCCGACTGCGGTGTACATCGCCGCCAGCATGCTCGCCCCGATGACGCTGCCCATGCTTGCGCAGGTCGCGTTGACATTGCTGATCGTCATTCCCATGGGCCCCATGATCTACCGCCTGGCCTACGAGCCATTGGCCGAAGCCAGCACCCTGGTGCTGCTGATCGTTTCAGTGGGTGTGCATTTTGCGATGGTGGGCCTCGGCCTTGTGATGTTCGGCGCGGAAGGCTCGCGCACGGATGCGTTTTCCGATGCGCGCTTCGATCTGGGTGCGCTCACCGTGTCGGGCCAGAGCCTCTGGGTAGTGGCTGTATCGGTGCTGATGATCGTGGCGCTGTACTTCTACTTTGGCCGTACGGTGTCGGGCAAGGCACTGCGTGCGACGGCGGTAAACCGGCTGGGTGCGCGGCTGGTCGGCATCGGGACCACGCAGGCGGGGCGTCTGGCGTTCACGCTGGCGGCGGCGCTTGGCGCCTTGTGCGGCATCCTGATTGCGCCGCTCACGACGGTCTACTACGAGTCCGGTTTCCTGATCGGCCTGAAGGGGTTTGTGGGCGCGATCGTG
The DNA here is from genome assembly GCF_003290055.1 of Ralstonia sp. GX3-BWBA. Taxonomy (NCBI): domain Bacteria; kingdom Pseudomonadati; phylum Pseudomonadota; class Betaproteobacteria; order Burkholderiales; family Burkholderiaceae; genus Ralstonia; species Ralstonia sp. GX3-BWBA. Next base: position 71,790 of record NZ_QMKS01000021.1, read on the forward strand.
GGCGGTCTCGTGAGCTATCCGGTGGCTGCGCTGGGCGCGCTGCTGGTTGGGTTGCTGGAGTCGTATTCATCGTTCTGGGCGTCGGCGTTCAAGGAGGTGATCGTGTTCACGCTCATCCTTCCCGTGCTGCTGTGGCGATCGCTCACCACCAAGCATGTCGAGGAAGAGGAATAAGCCGATGAACACGCTGACCAAATCTTCCGAGGGCACGGCGCAGCGCAGCCGGCTTTCGCGCAATCGCGTGCTGACCGCCTTGTTTGTGGTTGTGCTCGCGTTGATTCCCATCGTGCCCACGCCCGAGTTCTGGATCACGCTGCTGAACTACATCGGGCTCTATAGCCTCGTCGCGCTGGGGCTGGTGCTGCTGACGGGGGTGGGCGGTCTGACCTCGTTCGGGCAGGCGGCGTTCGTTGGGCTCGGTGCATATAGCACCGCCTATCTGACGACGCAGTACGGTGTGTCGCCGTGGATCGGCTTGCTGGCCGGGCTGGTGATCACAGTGGTCAGTGCATATGTGATTGGCCTGATCACGATGCGCATGTCGGGCCACTACCTGCCGCTGGCGACGATTGCGTGGGGGCTGTCGTTGTTTTTCCTGTTCGGCAACCTCGAATTCCTGGGCAAGTACGACGGGCTGAACGGTATTCCGGTGCTAAACGTGCTCGGTAAGTCGTTGCAGACCGGCCGCGAGATGTTCTACCTGATCTGGGCCGTCGTTGTCGTGGCGGTGCTGGCGGTGCAGAACCTGCTGAATTCGCGCCCGGGCCGCGCCATCCGCGCACTCAAGGGCGGCGGCACGATGGCCGAAGCCATGGGCGTGAATACGGCGTGGATGAAGGTGGTGATCTTCGTGTTTGCGGCGGTGCTGGCCTGCATTTCGGGCTTTCTCTATGCGCATCTGCAGCGCGCGGTGAACCCGACGCCCTTCGGCCTGAACTACGGCATCGAATACCTGTTCATGGCGGTGGTCGGTGGCGTGGGCCACGTGTGGGGCGCGGTGCTTGGCGCGGGTTTGCTGACCATCCTGAAAGACAGCCTGCAGAGCATTCTGCCGAAGCTGCTGGGCTCCAACGGCAACTTCGAGATTATCGTGTTCGGCGTGCTGCTGGTGCTGTTGCTGCAGTACGCGCGCGATGGCGTATGGCCGTTCATCCGCAAGCTGTTTCCCTCTGCGCCGACAGCGCGTGCGCCCGACGAAGCGCCGGCGCTGAAGCAGCGCGAGAAGCCCCAAGCCGGTGAGCTGATTCTCGACGTACGCGCCGCGCGCAAAGAGTTTGGCGGCCTTGTTGCCGTGAATGACGTCAGCTTTCAAGTGAAAGCCGGCGAGATCATCGGCCTGATCGGCCCCAACGGCGCGGGCAAGTCGACCACCTTCAACCTCGTGACAGGCGTGCTGCCGGTCACGCGCGGTGAGGTGCTCTACCGTGGCGAGCACATCAGCGGCATGCCTTCGCGCGAGATCGTCAAACGCGGCATCGGCCGTACCTTCCAGCATGTGCAATTGCTGTCGGGCATGACCGTCTTGGAAAACGTAGCGCTGGGCGCCCACCTGCGCGGCGACTTCGCGGCGCAGGGCGGCGTGCTTGCGAGCGTAGTGCGCATGAACCAAGCCGAAGAGCAGAAGCTGTTGTTTGAAGCGCGCCGCCAACTGGAACGCGTGGGTCTGGCCGATTGCATGTATCAGGAAGCCGGCAGTCTGGCACTGGGCCAGCAACGCATTCTGGAAATCGCCCGTGCGCTGTGCTGCGATCCGGCGCTGCTGCTGTTGGACGAGCCCGCCGCGGGGCTGCGCTACAAGGAAAAGCAGGCGCTTGCAGCGCTGCTCATCAAGTTGAAAGCCGAAGGCATGAGCGTGCTGCTGGTCGAGCACGACATGGACTTCGTCATGAACCTCACCGATCGGCTGGTCGTCATGGAATTCGGCACCAAGATCGCCGAAGGGCTGCCGCAGGAAGTGCAGCAGAACCCGGCCGTGCTGGAAGCCTACCTGGGCGGCGTGGAATAAGGAGAACGCGCATGTCGATCATCCTGGAAGTGAAGGACCTGCACGTCCGCTACGGCAAGGTGGAGGCGCTGCATGGCGCCAACCTGAAGGTGGGAGCGGGCCAGATCGTGACCGTCATCGGCCCGAACGGCGCGGGCAAATCGACGATGCTGGGCGCCATCATGGGCGCGCTGCCGACCACCGGGTCGGCCAGCGGCGTGGTCTCGTACCTCGGTCACAACCTGACTGGTCTGCCGGTGGAAAAGCGCGTGGCACGCGGCATGTGCCTGGTGCCGGAAAAGCGCGAGCTGTTTGCCACCATGAGCGTGGAAGACAACCTCGTGCTCGGCGCGTACCGCCGCAAGCGGGCGGGTGAGCGCAACTACCTCGATCAGATGGAGGTGGTGTACGACCTGTTCCCGCGCCTGAAAGAGCGTCGTGCGCAGGAAGCCGGCACGCTTTCCGGCGGCGAGCGCCAGATGCTTGCCGTGGGCCGCGCGTTGATGGCCAAGCCCCAGTTGCTGATGCTGGATGAGCCGAGCCTGGGCCTCGCGCCGCTCATCGTCAAAGAGATCTTCCACATCATCAGCGACCTGCGCAAAACCGGCGTGGCGACGTTGCTGATCGAGCAGAACGCACGCGCCGCGCTGCAGGTGGCTGACTACGGTTATGTGCTGGAAACGGGCGACATGACCCTCGAAGGCCCGGCGCACGAGTTGGCTGTCAACCCGCGCGTGATCGAAACCTACCTGGGATTGGCGAAGAAGGCCGCTTGAGCGCGGCCGTGCGCAGGATCAATCGTCGTCGTCGTGACGATGGTGCCTGCGCCATTCACGCTCACGCCAGCGCTGTTCGCGCCATTGGCGTTCCTGCCATTCGCGGCCGCGGCCATCGTCGTAGTAGCCGGGTGCAACGATGACCGGCTGCGGCGCGACATAGACCGGTGGCGGCGCATAGTAGGCCGGCGGCGCGGGCTCGACATAAACGGGTGCGACAGGCACGCCGATTCCAATATCGACATTGACGTGGGCCAGGGCCGCCTGCGACGACAGCGCCGCAGCGGCTGCCAGCACGTACAGCGCGAAGTTCTTATGCATGTGGGAATTCCTCTAGACACTGCACTGTAGTTGAACGGGGCGCGCGCAGTCTTACAGAAGATATACGGATGTTACAAATTGTAACGGAGTGACGCGATGGCCGCTCACGGCAATGCGCGTTCCATCAATTCAGCATCCTCGCCGTAGATGGCGAGCAGGGCTCCCAACGCGGCGCTATCCATGTCGACGGACTGATAACCAAGGCGGCGCCAGAAGCCATCCGCGCCTTGCACCGCCACCAGCCGGGATCGGCCCAGGCCTTGTGACTGGGCGCAGGCGGATGCCATGGCGTAAAGCCGCTCGCCCAAACGCTGGCCGCGGCCCTCCGGCGCGATAGCCATGTCGTGCACAAACCAGAGAACATCGGTCGCATCCGTGTCGGGCAGCGGCACGTGCAATTTGGGCGGCGTCCATGCGTGCCACGCATGCGAGAGCAGGTACCCCACCACTTCAGACCCACGCAGTGCGACCAAGCACATGGCCGGACTGCGCGCCCAGCGGCTGGCGAGCGCATCGCCCGGTTCCAGGAACCCGTCGCCGTAGCACGCCTGCTGTACGGCCAGGATGCCGGGCAGGTCGTCTGCAACGATCGGGCGGATGGCGAGTTCGGACATGGGCGCGCGATGGGCAGAAAAACGGCAGAGTTTACCGGACGTGTCCCGCGCATCATGCTGTTTTCGCATAACGTGGGCACATATCGGTATTCGCGGTATGGCGCACGTATCCTGTAGATTCGTTGGCAGGGCAGTCCCGCCCGCACCTGAATTCCTTCTCCCAGCATGTCCCGAATCATCTTCCTGAACGGCCAATACGTGCCGGCCGCCGAAGCCACCGTCTCTGTCATGGATCGTGGCTTCACCTTTGCCGATGGCATCTACGAAGTGACCGCCGTGGCGCGCGGCAAGCTTGTCGACAACGACGCGCACCTCGCCCGCCTGACCCGCTCGCTGTCCGAGATCGGCATCGACAACCCGTACACGGCCGCCGAATGGACGCGCGTTTGCGAAGCGTTGGTCGCGCGCAATGGGCTGGACGAGGGCGTGGTCTACATGCAGGTTACGCGCGGTGTGGCCGAGCGCGATTTCGGCATCCCGGCAGACATCACGCCGACGGCTGTGGCGTTCACACAGGTCAAGTCCATTGTCAACAGCCCGCTCGCAAAGAAGGGCGCAACCGTGGTGACGGTGCCCGACCTGCGCTGGAAGCGTTGCGACATCAAGAGCGTGGGCCTGTTGCCGCAGGTGATGGCCAAGCAGATCGCTGCCCGCGCCGGCGCGCACGAAGCCTGGATGACCGATGGCGACCGCGTGACCGAAGGCGCGTCGTCTACCGCGTTCATCATCACCGCCGATAAACGCTTGATTACGCGTCCGCTGTCGAACGCCGTGCTGCCGGGCATCACGCGCGTGTCGATCCTGGCGCTGGCGCGCGAACATGGCCTGACGCTGGAGGAGCGCACCTTTACCGTGGCCGAAGCCCAGCAAGCGGCCGAAGCGTTCTACACGAGCGCGTCGACGTTCGTGATGCCGGTGGTGTCCATCGACGGCGTGCAGATCGGCAACGGCCAGCCGGGCCCGCTCACGCAGGCTCTGCGCACCTTGTATCTGCGCTTTGCCGGCGTGGACGTTGCCGAGCCCGTTGGCCAGATGTGATGTAAGCGGTTGCGCCAGCGCGGTAGAATCGCCCGCTAAAGTTTTTGTAGCAAGGCGAGATATCCCATGAAAACAGGAGGCTGGCGCTGGCAAAGCGCCATCGCGGCGACCGTTCTGGTGGCCGCGCAGTGGGCAGCGATGCCCGTATCCGCACAAACCGTGTCTGCGTCGGCGGCTGTGCCGACAGCGTCCGCGCAAGCCGTTACGGGCGGTGCGGCACCCGCGGTCGAATCGGCGAGCACCGATTCCCGCTGGCGCCGGTTCGAGAGCATCAACGGCATCGTTTCGTATATCGATCGGCAATCGGTCAAGCCAGAGCCAAGCGCTGAGGCGGAAGCCGACTCGCATACCGTGCACTTCAGGCTGCTGCGCAACGTGCTGCCCGACTTTACGATCAAAACGGCAGATGGCCAGCCGATCCGCTCTTCGGTCAAGCAGGTGGTGCTCGATTGCGCGCGACATAGCTACACGGTGATTGCGCAAACGCTCTATCGCGCGCGCAATGCCAGCGGCAAGCCGCTTTACCAGATCCACTACGGCGACGAGGCGCAAAGCCGCTCGCTGCGCGAAGGCAGCGTGTTCGAATGGATTGCCGGCCGCTTTTGCGGGGCAGGCCGTTAACGCCGTCTCTGCACGGGCGGCTTAGACGCCGCCCGGCGTCTTCAGATCGGCGCCGCTTCCCGGCTGTCGCTTCCGTTCTCGCTTTCTTCGCGGCCTCGCGCGTAAGGCTGCCGCTCCTGCTCAAGCTCCGGATATCGGCGTGAAGCGAAACCCATGGCGGCTTCGTACGAGCCAAACTGGTTGGATTCGGCCGCTACACCGTCGTTGACCAGGATTGCGTACCACTTCCCGTAGAGCGGGCCGTACACCACGACCTTGCTTTTCATTGTCTTGTCCCTGTTTCTTGTATCGATGGCCGGCGACGCGGTTTGCGCGAAGCGGCGGCTCGAGCCGTCCGGGCGCCAGGTCATGGCGCGCCGTCAGCGTTGTGGCGGACGATGATTACAGTGTGTTACACGTGCGTCAACGTTTGCGTTGGGCGTAATGCTCTAGTTGCGTCAGGTCGTTGCCAGCGTGCCGGCCACGCGGGCCTGCCGCAATTCGGCGGGCTCGTGGCCGGATTCGACATAGTCGGCAAAGCGGCGGATGCGGTCCGCAACCCAGTCGGGGCGACGCAAAGGCAGCCAGTGACCCGCGTCGACCTCGTGGCGCCAGTAGTGCGACACCCAGGCTTCAACCGCGCGCGTAACGGCGGGGCTGACGTAGCGGTCGCGCGTTGGCACGATCAGTTGCACGGGCGCATGCGGTGCACGTGCCCGGGGGCGAGCGAGACGGTCGCGAAAATTTGCGCGATACATACGCACGCCGTTGCAGGCATCGCGCACGAGCGTCGGCCGCTGGGCCTCGATGCGAATGCCTTCCGTCTTGTGCAGCCACCACGGCCAGGCGCGCGCCACCCATAGCCGCCACGACCATTCCGGCACCAGCGGCAGGTGGAAATATCCCACGTACCACGATTGCAGCCGCTGCTGCCACACCGCGCGCTTTGCCGTCCATGTGCCGGCATCGAGCTGTGTGCGCATCCAGTGGCCGACGTGGTCCAGGCATGGGCCCGAGATCGACGTGTACGACGCGATGCGCCCGCGCAGCCGGTCGGTCGTTACCGATTCCCAGCTATGGATGGAGCCCCAGTCGTGCCCGACCAGATGGAAGCGCTCCCCGGGCAGCAGCGCATCGGCCACGGCGGCAAGGTCGTCGACAAATTGGGGGATGCGGTAACCGCTGGTATCTGCCGGGGCGTCTGACAGCCCGGCACCGCGCACGTCGAAGGTAAGCACGCGGCGATCGCGCGCCAGGGTATCGCGCACGCCGTGCCAGACGGAACTGTCGTCCGGATAGCCATGCACGAGAACCACGGCGGGGCGCTGCCGCGCAGAACCGTCGGCGGGCTGTGTCATGCGGGCATGCAGACGAATGTTGCCGGAGCGCACCACGTGGCTGCTGTGCATCGGGCCTCCAGTGAAAATGGCGTGATGGAATCCTTGCAGCCTACGGGGTGATCGGGCGGTGCGACAACGCGTGTTTTTACCCGTTTCAAGCAGCGTGGGAGGCACTCGGCGCGGCGTCGGCCTGCAGCAAGGGCGCAGCCGCGGCGAAGGCCGCCAGATGCTCCAGCAACGTACGCACCTTACGTGGCAACTGCTGCTGCGGCCACACCGCGTAGATGGGCCGCTGCGGTGTACCCCATTCGGGCAGCAGGCGCACCAGCCTGCCTGCCTCCAGCGCCTGATGGCAGAGCGTGCGCGGACAGTACAGCAGACCGAGGCCCGTTTCGGCCAGCGTCACGCCCAGTTCAATGTCGTTCAGGTCGCAGCGTCCGCGAGGCTGCAGTTCGATGGTTTCCGCGCCATCCGGCGAGGTGAAGCGCCATGTCGAGAGCGGCGACGACACCAACAATCGATGTGCCTGAAGTTCATCTGGATGTGTCGGGGCACCATGCTCGGCCACATAGGCAGGCGACGCCACCAGCACCATCCCGATGACACCCAGCCGGCGCTGCCGCAGCTTCGGGTCGTCCTGCTGGCCGACGCGGATGGCCAGATCGGCGCCATGCCGCCACACGTCTTCATTGCGGTTGCTCAGCGATAGCTCCAGCCGGATCTCCGGCCACGTCGCCATGAAGCTGGCATACGCGGGTGCGAGCAGCCCGCGCGACAGGTTCAGCGGTGCGAGCACGCGCAGGGTGCCCTTCACCTGATTGAGGTCGTCGTCGAGCGTGGCCGTGGTTTGCGCAAGCGCGGTCAGCAGCGGGCGGCATTGCTCGTAGTACAGCTGGCCTTCCGGCGTTGGTTTCAGGCTGCGGGCGCTGCGCAGCAGAAGCTGGCAACCCAGTGCTGTCTCCAGCTTCTGCAGGCGCCGCGTCAGCGTGGCGGGCGGCAGGTTGGCGTGACGGGCCGCGGCCTGCAGGCTGCCGTGGTCCACGATGGAAACAAAGAGGGCTAGGTCGTCGAGCATGATTCCATTTTCGGAATTTAAGTTTCAATAAACGTCTATAGTTTCTTGAAACGCGATTGTCTAGCATACCGTCAATCACATTTGATGGCTTGCAAGGAGAACCGCCATGTCGATGCCCGTTTCCACTCCCACCCGTCTTCGTGTCATTTTTGCCTGGCTGATGTCCGGCCTGATGTCGTTGTTGATGACCGGCTGGATCGGCTGGATCAACGCCGGTATCAGCCCTGACTTTCTCGCCCGCTGGGCGCATGCGTTCGTGCTGGCCTGGCCGGCGGCCTTCACCATCGTGCTGACTGCGGCACCGACGGTGCAGCGGCTGACGCAGCGTCTGGTGTTGCCCAATCCCGCGCAACCCTGAAAAGAAAACAGCCCACCGGGAGGACGGTGGGCTGCAAGGTTGACAGCAGGAAAGACCGATTGAAACGGACGCCGGACTGACATCCCGTAGAGCCCGGCGATATGGCTGGTACAACACCCGACCCTTATCGTGGTGACGCTGATGTGCGTGGAGATCGCACTGCCCGATACCGGGTCGTTACCGGGCCATGGAGCGCACTTTAGTGGGTCGAGGCTTTCAGCAAACTTTCTTCCGGCAATGACTTGTCTCCGGACAATCCCTAGGGTCGGGGCGCTGCACACGCGCTGTTGATGGCGTGCGCCGCACATGGCAGCCGATGGTGCACGGCGCCACGAGTTAAGCGAACGGTAGGAACGCCGGCTGCACGCATGGCGCCCGGCTGGCAGAATGCGCGAGCGTGCCACCCATTCAGCCAACCATGTCCGCACCTTCCGACCTCCTGATTCGTCCCATCCACCAAGACGACTTCACTGCCTGGAAACCCCTCTGGGATGGCTACAACGCCTTTTACGGCCGCGCGGGCGAAACAGCCTTGCCCGACATCGTCACGCAGACCACATGGCAGCGTTTTTTCGATGAGGCCGAGCCGGTCTATGCCATGGTTGCCGAGCGGGAGGGCACGTTGCTCGGCATCGTGCATTTCCTACTCCACCGCAGTACCACACAAGTGCAGATGAACTGCTATCTGCAAGACCTTTTCACCGCCGAAGCCGCACGCGGGCAGGGCGTCGGTCGCGCGCTTATCGAGGCGGTTTATCGCCGCGCCGCAGAGGCGGGCCTGCCGCGCGTCTATTGGCAGACCCACGAAACGAACACCACGGCGATGAAGCTTTACGACACCGTGGCTGAGAAATCCGGCTTCGTCGTTTATCGGAAATTTCTGTAGGCCTGCGGTGCGGGAATCGTGCGTTCGCGAAACCCCCCGTGCGTTCCTGGTATCGGCGCGGCAGTCGGTTGGGCAGATTGTGTGCGTGCTGCTGCGTTGTTAGCGTGGTGGCCTCCACTGTTGCCATTGCAAAGGAGTTGCCGATGTCTGCCAATGAGACCCGCCCGCCGGTTCCGCCGTTCACCCTCGAATCTGCCACCGAAAAGGTGCGTCTGGCCGAAGACGGCTGGAACAGCCGCAACCCAGAGCGCGTCGCGCTCGCCTACACGCCGGATAGCCAGTGGCGCAACCGCGCCGAGTTCGTCAATGGGCGCGAACAGATCGTCGAGTTCCTCACGCGCAAGTGGCGCAAGGAACTCGACTACCGGCTGATCAAGGAACTGTGGGCGTTTGGCGGCAACCGCATCGCCGTGCGCTTTGCGTATGAGTGGCACGATGATTCCGGCAACTGGTTCCGCTCGTACGGCAACGAGAATTGGGAATTCGACGCACACGGCGTGATGCAACGCCGTTATGCCTGCATCAATGACCTGCCGATCAAGGCGGATGAGCGCAAGTTCTTCTGGCCGCTTGGGCGTCGCCCGGATGATCACCCGGGGCTGTCTGCGCTGGGTTTGTGACGCGGTCGGCCAAAAAGAGGCGCCCGGTCTTGGCCGGGCGCTGTGCATTCAGCCATGCAGTTGGTCAAGCGCGCGTCGTCGCCAGGTCGACGGGCTATCGCCCGCGAGCCGCTTGAATACCGTTGAGAAATGCGCCTGGCTGTGAAAGCCGACCTCCAGCGCAATCTCGACCACCGTAGCATCCAGTCTCATCAGCAAGGTCTTGGCGCGCTCGATGCGCCGATGCAAAAGATACGCGTGCGGGCGCACGCCCGTAGCGGCGCGGAACTGGGCAGCAAAGTGCATGCGCGTCAGGCCGGTCGCGCGAGCAACGTCTTCCAGCCGAACCGGGCCGCCGAGATTCTCTTCGATATAAGTCGTTGCCAATCGCAGGCGCCACAGCGGCAGCGGCGAGAGCGTGGCTCGAGCTGGGCGGCAATTATCGGGAGCAGTGGTGCAAACGGAAGTCACGGCTTTATGAGACAAGTCTGTCTACATGATTGAGTAGACAGGTCTGTCTGTCAAGGCCATACTGAACCATTGCCTTCACGTTCATCGACATGGCCAAGACTGCCGAAACCCTCTCCGCCCGCGAGCGCATCATGGAAACCGCCGAGCGGCTGTTCCTGCAGGAAGGTTTTCGTGCCACCGGTATCGACCGAATCATCGCCGAGTCTGGTGTGGCGAAGATGTCGCTGTACCGGCATTTCCCGTCAAAGAGCGATTTGATCGCAGCCTTCCTGGATGCACGGCACGAACGGTGGATGGCTTGGTTTCGTGAGGCAACGGAAGCGCGCCTTGCCAAGCGTGCTGACCTCGACGTGCTGGCGGACGTGTTGGCCACCTGGTTCGACACCGAAACCTACCGAGGTTGCGCGTTCATCAACCTCGTTGCCGAATCTGGTACGGAAACCGGGGACGCGCAGTTGGTAGAAAAGGCTGTCCTGCATAAGGCCGAGCTGGCGACGTATCTGGCGGAGCTGGCGAAGCGTCTTGGCTATCCACGCCCGAAGGCCATTGCCGAAGAAGCGCTGCTGTGCGTGGAGGGGATGATCGTGCGCTACCAGATGACCGGGCAGCGCTCGGTTGTCGATGCGGGCAGGCGTCTGCTGGCGCGGCTGCGCTAAGTCGGCGCCCCAAGCTTTTGTCGGCTGCCTGGCCGACGTGTGACGCAGCCTTCCTTTTTGGAAACCATAGGGTAATCCCGCATCTGCGATTTCGAAGACGCGGTCTATAGTTGCACCTGTGTTCCAGATATTAACAAACGTTTCATAGGTAAAACAAGCGAAACGTGATGGAGTCGACAGAAATGCAACCGCAATACAACCCCGACCTCGCTCCGTGGGAGCCGATTTCTCCGAACAACGTCGCAGGAAAGGGCCGCGTCGAGCGCCCGGGCCACGTCGCCAATCTGGTGTGGCAAACGCGCGCCGCCGAGCCGACAGCCTATGAGAACCAATTGGCCGATTCGCTGGAGGCGGCATTTATGGGTGGTGCTCAAACGCCGGCCGACATCGTGGCTGTGCTGAACGAGCGCGGCCCGCGCAATGCCGCCGGCGGCGAGACCTGGACGGAAGACACGTTCCTGGCAGAGATGCGCCGCCTGGGCGCCTGAACCCAGACCGGTTCCAACACGATTCGACGCTGCGTCGCCCGCAGAGGCGCCCGGCTCAACCCATCAGAAGAGGCAAGCAATGGAAGGCAACAAGGAAGCGCAGAAGGAAGCGCGCATCAACACCGGTCTGCGCAACTACTGGTATCCGGTGGCGGCGTCGTGGAATGTGAAGAACGCGCCGGTCGGCATCACGCGCCTGAGCCAAAACATCGTGCTGTGGCGCGATACCGCCGGCCAGGTGCATGCGCTGGAAGACCGCTGCCCGCACCGCGGCGCGCGCCTGTCGATGGGCTGGAACCTGGGTGACCACGTGGCTTGCTGGTACCACGGCGTCGAAGTGAACGGCCAGGGTACGGTGACGAGCGTGCCAGCCGTTGACGCTTGCCCCATGGAAGGCAAGACCTGCGTGCGCAGCTACCCGGTGCAGGAGCGTGCCGGCGCCATCTTCCTGTGGTTTGGTGACAAGGCCCCGTCCGAGTTCGACGACGCTGTTGGCACGCTGCGCTTGCCGGAAGAACTGACCAGCGACGAGCACAGCCACTTCCTCTGCTTCGCGCATTGGAACGTCAACTACCGCTATGCCATCGACAACGTCATGGACCCGATGCACGGTGCGTACCTGCACGCCGTGTCGCACTCGATGGCCAGCGGCGAGAAGAAGGCCGTGATGGAAGTGGTGGAAACCGATCACGGCATCATGTTCCAGAAGACCGGCCAACGTGGCGTGAACTTCGATTGGACCGAGTTTGGCGAGACCGGCACGATGTGGCTGCGCCTGTCGATTCCATATCAGCCAAAGGTCGGCCCTGGCGGTCCGTTCACCATCATCGGCATCGTGACGCCGGTGGATGAAGAACACTGCATTGTCTACTTCTGGCGCACGCGCCATGTGCAGGGCTGGCAGCGTGACGTGTGGCGCTTCCTGTATCGCAACCGCCTGGAAGGCCTGCACTGGGATGTGTTGGAGCAGGACCGCGTGGTGCTCGAGTCGATGGCCCCCGAGGCGCGCGATCACGAGACGCTGTATCAGCACGACATCGGCATCACGCGTATCCGCCGTGTGCTGGCGCGCCGCGCTGCCGCTGAATTGGCCGATGCGCCGGTTGCCATGCTCAAGCCCGTTCCCACGGAAGCTCAACATGCTTGAGCGCAATCCAACTGCCGGGCTGCTGGCTGGCCGCAAAGTCCTCGTGACGGGCGCTGCGCGCGGGTTGGGTTTGGCGTTTGCCAAGTCGATTGCCGAAGCTGGCGGCGCGGTTGCGCTGGCGGACATTCTTGGCGAGCGCGTGCAGGAAGAGGCCGCGGCACTGCGTGCGGCTGGCTTCGACGCACATGGTTTTGCGCTTGATCTTGGCGATCCGGCTTCCATTCAGGCGTGCGCTGCGGCAGCTGTGCAGGCTCTGGGTGGGCTCGACGGCCTCGTCAACAACGCGGCCATCACCAATTCGGGCGGGCGCGACGCATCGTCGATCGACGTCGAGACCTGGGACCGCGTGATGAACGTCAACGTGCGCGGCACCTGGCTGATGACGACGGCCTGCCTGCCGGCACTCAAGGCATCGGGCCGCGGCGCGATCGTCAACTTGTCGTCGGACACACCGCTGTGGGGCGCGCCCAACCTGTTGGCGTACGTGGCCAGCAAGAGCGCCGTCATCGGCATGACCAAGTCTCTGGCGCGTGAATGCGGCGCAGACGGCATCACCGTCAACGCCATCGCGCCGGGCCTGACGCTGGTGGAAGCCACCGAATACGTGCCGGCACACCGCCATGCGCTGTACCGCGACCAGCGCGCCATTTCGCGCGATCAGGTGCCCGACGACGTCTGCGGCGCCGTGCTGTTCGCGCTGTCCGATCTTTCCCGATTCGTGACGGGCCAGACGCTGGCCGTCAACGGCGGTTTTGTCATGCAGTAATGCATCCACACTCCATTCAGAAGAGGTATTCGATGAGCGATCTCTCCGAACAACAGCAAGTGCAACGCACGTGGGACCGCCCGGAAGGCGCGTCGTTTGAAGACTGGATGAACAGCCGCGTGGCGCGCTTCGCGACCCGCCGCTACGACTGGGACGCCCTCAAGTTCCAGGCCGACTACGACCCGAAATACCGCCGTGCGCAAATGCGCTACCTCGGCACGGGCGGCACCGGCGTGGCGGCCGACACCAACACCGTGCCGGCGGAGCACTTCACGTTTTCGACCATGGTGATTCCGGCTGGGCACGAAGGCCCGTCGCACCTGCACACCGATGTGGAAGAGGTGTTCTTCGTCATTCGCGGCAAGCTCAAGCTGGTGCTGGAGAAGGACGGCGAGCGCTACGAGACCATCCTGACCGATCGCGACCTCGTCTCGGTGCCGCCCGGCGTGTACCGCGAAGAAATCAACATCGGTGATGAAGATGCGCTGATGTGCGTGATGCTGGGCGCCAAGAAGCCGATCACGCCGACGTACCCGCCCGAGCACCCGCTCGCCAAGATCAAGCGTTGATGCCATGAGCGTGCAGGCTGTCATGTCTACCCATCCGTTCCGTGTTGCCGATGCGCTTGCTGCGCTCGGCGACGGGTTTGCCGAACGTAGCGTTGCGATCAATGTGCGCGGCGATCGCATCGGCTATCGGCAATGGGGCGAGCGCGGGCCGGCGGTGGTGCTGTTGCACGGCATCAGTTCCAGCGCCGCGTCATGGCTGCCTTGTGCGCAGGTGCTTTCGCAAAGCATGCGCGTGCTGGCATGGGACGCGCCGGGCTACGGCCATTCCACGCCGCTTGAACAGGCTACGCCGCGCGCCGCCGACTACGCGGTGCGGTTGCAGGCATGGCTGGCTGCGCTGCATGTGACGCCGGATGCGATCGTCGGCCACTCGCTGGGGGCGTTGATGGCATCGGCATATGTGGCTGCCGCGCCAACCGCGATGCAGCCGAAGTGCCTGCTGCTGTTGAACCCAGCACAGGGCTACGGCCAGCCGGGGCAGGAAGACAAGTCGCGCGCCGTGCAAGCGCAGCGTCTTGCAACGCTGGACCAGCTCGGCATCGACGGCATGGCGGAGTCGCGCCACGCGCACCTGCTGCGCCCGAACGCCACCGACGAGGAGCGCGCCTGGGTGCGCTGGAACATGAAACGCCTCAACGATGACGGTTACCGCCAGGCCGTGGCGATGCTCAGCGGCGACGACATCAGCGCCTATCTGCGCAAACGCCCCGCATCGACGCCGGCACAGATCGCGTGCGGCGATGTGGACGAAATCACGCCGCCGCAAGGCTGCGAAGCGCTGGCCAAGACGTTCGGTCTGCCATTTGCGCTCGTACCGTCTGCGGGGCATGCCTCCTATATCGATGCGCCTGACGCTGTCGCAGGCTGGATCGAACAAGCCGTTCTCTCCCAATCTCAAAACGCCTAAGCGCCAAGACGTATGAGCAACGACCTCATTCCAGAAGACGTGCAGGAAAAGTACATCGTGCCGGGCCTCGAACGCGGCCTGCGCCTCCTGTGCGAATTCAGCCACAAAGACCGCGTCCTGTCGGCGCCGGAGTTGGCCCGCCGGCTGAAGGTGCCGCGTTCGACGGTATTCCGCCTGCTGACGACGCTCGAAGTCATGGGCTTCATCGAGCGCGTGGACGGCGGCCGCGATTTCCGTCTCGGCATGGCAGTGCTGCGCCTGGGCTTTGAGTATCTCGCCTCGCTGGAATTGACCGAGCTGGGCCGTCCGTTGCTGGACCGCCTGCGCGACGACATTCATTACCCGTGCAACCTCGTCGTGCGCGATGGCCGCTCGATCGTCTACGTGGCGAAGTCGGTCGCTCCCACGCCGTTCACCAGCTCGGTGAATGTTGGCACGCGCCTGCCGGCACATGCCACGGTGCTGGGTCGTGTTCTGCTGGCAGACCTGTCGCTGGCGGAATTGCGCCAGCTTTATCCGGAGCCGCAGTTGGAGGTGTTCTCCGCGAACACGCCGCGCACGGTGGAAGAGCTGTTCGAGATGGTCCAGCGTGACCGCGAACACGGCTACGTGCTGCAGGAAGGTTTCTTCGAAGCCAACATCTCGACGATTGCTGCGCCGGTGCTGGACCGCGCAGGCAAGGTGGTGGCAGCGCTTGGCACGACCATTCCGTCGCCGCGCATCGAGCCCGCACAACTCGATCTGATGATCGACAAGGTGCGCGCCGCTGCCGGCGAGCTGTCTTACTTGCTGGACTACCGTCCCGCCAGCGGCAAGGTCGTCAACCTGTTCCGGGAATGACCATGCCGATGATCGACTTGACTGGCAAGACCGCTGTCGTGACCGGGGGCTCCTCCGGTATCGGCCTGGCCACCGTTGAACTGCTGCTGGAAGCCGGTGCCGCCGTGGCGCTGTGCGGCCGCAATGCCGAACGCCTCACACACGCCGAGCAAGCTCTGCGCAGCCGCTTCCCGAACGCCAGGTTGTTTGCCGCAACGTGCGACGTGCTTGACGCCGCGCAGACGGCTGCGTTTGCCGATGCCGTGGAGCGGGCTCTCGGCCCCGTCGACATGCTGGTCAACAACGCCGGCCAGGGCCGTGTCTCGACGTTTGCCGATACCGACGATGCCGCGTGGACGCAGGAGCTGCATCTCAAGTTCTTCTCCGTGATTCACCCCACGCGCGCTTTCATGCCGCAACTGGAGCGCTCGGAGCACGGCGCGATCGTCTGCGTGAATTCGCTGCTGGCGCAGCAGCCCGAGCCGCACATGGTGGCCACCTCGGCCGCGCGAGCGGGTGTGCTCAACCTGGTGCGCTCGATGGCGACTGAATTTGCACCGAAGGGCGTGCGCGTCAACGGCATCCTGATCGGGCTGGTCGAGTCCGGCCAATGGCGCCGCCGCTTCGAAGCTCGCCCCGAAGAGGATCGCCATCTCGACTGGGCCGCGTGGACGCGCCGCCTGGCCGCGCAAAAACATATTCCCCTTGGACGACTGGGCCTGCCGGAAGAAGCAGCCCGCGCCATTCTGTTCCTTGCCTCGCCGTTGTCTTCGTACACCACGGGCAGCCACATCGATATCTCCGGAGGACACTCCCGTCATGCTTAATAGACAACAACAGGAACAACAACTGGTCACGGTGGGCCACGCGATTGCAGCCTTCTTGGAGGCCTGCGAGGTCAAGGCGGCCTTTGGCGTCATCTCGATCCACAACATGCCCATCCTGGATGCGATGGGCGAGCGCGGCAAGATCCGCTTCATCATGGCGCGCGGCGAAGCCGGCGGCACCAACATGGCCGATGCCTATGCCCGTACCACGGGCACCCTGGGCGTTTGCCTGACAAGCACAGGTACTGCTGCCGGCAATGCGGCAGGTGCCATGGTTGAAGCATTGACCGCAGGCACGCCGTTGTTGCACATCACGGGCCAGATCGAAACGCCGTACCTGGACCAGAGCCTCGCGTACATCCACGAAGCACCGGACCAGCTCACGATGCTCAAGGCCGTTTCCAAGGCTGCCTTCCGCGTGCGCAGTGCCGACACCGCCATCAGCACGATGAAGCTGGCTGTGCAGACCGCGCTCACGGCCCCGGCCGGCCCGGTGAGCGTGGAGATCCCCATCGATATTCAAGCCGCGCTGATCCCGATGCCGGACGACCTGCGCCCGCTGCAGGTGCCGCAGCATGTGCCGTCGGCCCACGCGCTGGACGAACTCGCTGAACGCCTGTCGCGCGCGCGCCGCCCGATGCTGTGGCTGGGCGGTGGCGCCCGCCACGCTGCGAAGCAGGTCAAGCGCCTGATGGATCTGGGTTTTGGCGTGGTCACCAGCACGCAGGGCCGCGGCATTGTTCCGGAAGATGACCCGCGTTCGCTGGGCGCCTTCAACCTGCACAAGCCGGTCGAAGCGTTCTATCAGACGTGCGATGCGATGGTCGTGGTCGGCTCGCGCCTGCGCGGCAACGAAACGCTCAAGTACGAACTGAAGCTACCGCGCCCGCTGTACCGCATTGATGCAGATGCGTCGGCAGAAGGCCGTTGTTACGCCAGCGACTATTTCGTATGCGGCGATTCGGCCCTCGCGCTGGATGGCCTGGCGGATCGACTGGAAAAGAAGATGCAGATCGACGCGGCGTTCGCTGGCGACCTGCGCGCCGCACACGAGACGGCGGTGCGCGGGCTGATTGATGGCCTCGGCCCGTACGCAAAGCTGGTGGAGGCATTGCAAGCCGCGGTGGGGCGCGAGTTCAACTGGGTGCGCGACGTGACGGTGTCGAACAGCACGTGGGGCAATCGTCAGCTGCGTATTTTCGATTCGCGTGCCGGCGTGCATGCACTGGGTGGCGGTATCGGCCAGGGTTTGGCGATGGGCATTGGAGCGGCCATCGGCTCGGCCGCAACCGGATCGGGCAAGACCACGTTCTGTCTGGCCGGTGACGGCGGCTTCATCCTGAACCTCGGTGAGCTGGCGACCGCCGTGCAGGAGCGCGCCAACCTCGTCATCGTGCTGATGAACGACAAGGGCTACGGCGTCATCAAGAACATCCAGGACGCGCAATACGGCGGCCGCCGTCACTACGTGGATCTGCACACGCCGGACTACGCGGCACTCGCGCAGTCGCTGCAGTTGCGCCATCGCCGCGTATCGGATCTAGCCGACGTGGGCAGCGCGTTGAATGAGGCCACCAGCGGTGAAGGGCCGTTCCTGATGGAGATCGACATGCTCTCCATCGGCAGCTTCAAGACCATCTTTGCGGGCCCGCCCGTCAATCAACAGGCCAAGGATGGCCAGGGCGAACGCGCCGCCGAGCGTACGACGGTGGTGGCGTGAACCTGCGATCGAGCCAATTCAAGGAGCCGGACATGCTGCATGTATCGATGGTCGGGTGCGGAGCGATCGGGCAGGGCGTTCTGGAATTGCTCAAGAGCGATCCGGATGTCTGCTTTGACGCCGTGATCGTGCCCGAGCACGCGATGGACAAGGCGCGCGAGGCTATCGCACCGTTCGCGCCGAATGCGCATGTCACGACGCATCTGTCGGCCGACGCGCATCCTGATCTGCTGGTGGAATGCGCCGGTCATGACGCGCTTGAGGAACATGTGTTGCCGGCGTTGGAGCAGGGCATTGATTGCCTGGTGGTATCGGTGGGTGCGTTGTCCGAACCTGGTGTAGCCGAACGGCTCGAGGCAGCGGCCCGGCGTGGCAACGCGCAAGTGCAGTTGCTGTCGGGCGCCATTGGCGCCATCGATGCACTGGCCGCTGCGCGTGTCGGGGGGCTGGATGCCGTGATCTACACCGGCCGCAAGCCGCCGCGCGCCTGGAAAGACACGCCGGCCGAGCAGCAGTTTGACCTCGACGCGCTGAGCGAGCCGACCGTGATCTTCGAAGGCAACGCCCGCGAAGCCGCACGCCTGTTCCCGAAAAACGCCAACGTGGCCGCCACATTGTCATTGGCGGGCCTCGGGTTGGAGCACACGCACGTCAAGCTGTTGGCCGATCCGACGGTGGACGAGAACATCCATCACGTCGAGGCGCGCGGTGCCTTTGGCGGCTTCGAGCTGACGATGCGAGGCAAGCCGCTGGCGGCCAATCCCAAGACTTCCGCGCTGACGGTGTTCAGCGTGGTGCGTGCGCTGGGCAACCGCGCGCACGCCGTTTCGATTTGAGCGAGCCCATTGCGCCATGACTGTCTCTACCCTTAACGCAACCGCAACGTCCTTGCTGCCCATCTGCATCGCAGGCGAATGGCGCCTTGGCACTGGTGAGCGCTATGTCACGCGTTACCCCGCCACGGGCGAAGTGGTGGCCGAACTCAACGCCGCAAGCGTCGCCGACGTGGAAGAAGCCGTGGCCGGTGCCTACCGCGCCTTCCTTTCCAGCGGCTGGGCGCAGCGCAAGCCGCACGAGCGCGCCGCCGTTCTGTACCGCGTGGCCGAACTGATCCGCTCGCGCAGCGAAGCGCTAGCCCAACGCCAGCGCCTGGACAACGGCAAGCCGATCAACGAGACGCGAGCCCTGGTGGCAAGCGCTGCGGCCACGTTCCAGTTCTTCGGAGCCGCATGCGAGACGCTGGAGGAATCGCTCACGCCCGCGCGTGGCGATTGCCTGACGATGAGCGTGCATGAGCCCATGGGCGTGGTGGCCGCCATCACGCCATGGAATTCGCCGATTGCCAGCGAAGCGCAGAAGATGGCGCCCGCGCTGGCCGCAGGCAATGCCGTCGTCGTCAAACCGGCCGAAGTCACGCCGCTGATGGCGCTGGAACTCGCCGCCATTTGCGAAGAGGCGGGCGTGCCCAAGGGCATGATCAGCGTGCTGCCCGGCAAGGGCTCCGTCATTGGCGATGCGATTACAAAGCATCCGCTGGTGCGTCGCGTGTCGTTCACGGGCGGCACGAACACCGGCCGCCACATCGCGCACATTGCAGCCGACAAGATGATGCCGGTGTCGCTCGAACTCGGCGGAAAGTCGCCGACGATGGTGTTTGAGGATGCTGATCTCGACCATGCGGTCAATGGCGTGCTGTACGGCATCTTCAGCTCGTCGGGCGAGTCGTGCATCGCTGGTTCGCGCCTGTTTGTGGCGCGTTCCTTGTACGAGCCGTTCATGGATCGCCTGGCCGCAGCCGCAGCACGCCTGCGTGTTGGCAATCCGGCCGATGAGTCCACGCAGATGGGCCCGCTGATCACCGATCGCCACCGCGAGACGATCGAGTCGTACGTGGCGATGGGCGTGCAAGAGGGCGGCCATCTGCGCACGGGAGGCTTGCGCCCGGAAATCGCGGGCTGCGAGTCGGGCTACTTCTACACGCCGACCATCATCGAAGGTCTTACTAACAGCGCACGCATTTGCCAGGAAGAGATCTTCGGCCCCGTGCTCGTTGCCATGCCGTTCGACGATGAAGACGAACTGATCGAACAAGCCAACGACAGCGTGTACGCGCTGGCTGCCGGCATCTGGACACGCGATTACAAGCGCGCGTGGCGCATTGGCCGCGCGGTGCAAGCCGGCAACGTGTGGATCAACACGTACAAGCAGTTCTCGATTTCGACGCCGTTTGGCGGCTGGCGCGACAGCGGCCTGGGCCGCGAGAAGGGTCGCCTCGGCATCCTGCAGTACATGGAGCAGAAGAGCCTCTACTGGGGCCTGAACGAACAACCGCTGGCCTGGGCCAACGCCAACTGAAGCCGAAGCAAACGCCCGGACCACAGGAGATGAAGATGAACACGATTCGAGGCATCGACGAAATCGTCTACGGTGCCGACGACCTCGCCGCCTGCAAGCAGTTCTTCCAGGACTGGGGCCTTGCCCTGCAATCGGAAGATGCCGGCGGCCTGCTGTTCGAAACGCTTAACGGCTGCCGCGTACGGGTCAAGCGCAGCGACGATGCCACGCTGCCGCCCGCCATGGAAGCCGGCCCGACGCTGCGCGAAGTGATCTGGGGCGCCGATTCGCAAGCTGTACTCGACCGTCTGGTCGACAAGTTGGCCGACCAGCCCGGCTACGTCTACGCCGACGGCCGCGTTGGTTGCACCGACCCGAACGGCTTGGCAGTGCGTGTGCAACTGACCACCAAGCGCGATATCGACGTGCAATGCGCCGAGATGAACACCTGGACGGACAAGCCACGCCGCAATCAACCCAGCCCGATCTATGAACGTGCCACGCCCATTGAAGTGGGTCACGTGGTGTTCTTCGTGAAAGACGTGGCTGCCACCGAGCGCTTCTATATCGACAAGCTCGGCTTTGTGCCGTCCGACCACTATCCGGGGCGGGGTGCGTTCTTGCGCTGCGAGCCGGAAGGTGGTCACCATGACCTGTTCCTGCTGCAAACGCCGCAGGCCAAGAGTGGGCTGAACCACGTCGCCTTCACCGTGCGCGACATCCATGAAGTGTTCGGCGGCGGCATGCATGTGTCGCGCTGTGGATGGGACACGCAACTGGGCCCTGGCCGTCATCCGATTTCGTCGGCGTACTTCTGGTACTTCAAGAACCCCGCCGGCGGCCTGATCGAGTATTACGCCGACGAAGACCAACTGGACGCCGACTGGCAGCCGCGCGATTTCGAGCCCGGCCCGACTGTGTTTGCTGAGTGGGCCATCGACGGTGGCATTGACGGCAACACACGCCGGCAGAAAAACGTCGTCGGCCCGGAAGGCAAGTTCCTGACGGAAAAGCGCTGAAACGTTGCAGAGAGACGTGCTATGAATCCCCCCCTCAACCTGCGCGTGCACGCCATGCGCTACGAAGCCCAAGGCATCGTGAGCGTGGAGCTGCGCGATGTCGACGGCAAGACCTTGCCCGAGTACGCCCCGGGCGCGCATATCGAACTGCATCTCGGCAACGGGCTAGTGCGCAGCTATTCGCTGTGCGGGGCGCCAGAGGTGCGTGACCGCTACGTGGTCGGCGTGCTGCTCGATCGCAACAGCCGCGGCGGCTCGCGCTATGTGCACGAGCAGTTGCGCGTGGGCTCGACGCTCAAGGTCGGCGGCCCGCGCAATCACTTCGAGCTGGACGAAACCGCGCCGCGCACGGTGCTGGTCGCAGGTGGCATTGGCGTAACGCCCATCGTCTGCATGGCACGTCGTCTGGCCGAGCAAGGCAAGACGTTCTCGATGCTGTACTGCGCACGCTCGCGTGCCGAAGCCGCCTTTGCCGATGAGCTGGCCGCGCATGGCGATGCGGTGCGCTTCCACCTGGATGCTGAAGCAGGTGGCCCGCCCGACCTGAAAGCGCTGCTTGCCGGACATCCGGCCGATACGCATTTCTATTGCTGCGGCCCCGGGCCGATGCTGCGGGCTTTCGAGGCTGCTTGCGAGGCACTCGGCTACACCAACGTCCATATCGAGCGCTTCGCGGCAGATCCCGGTGTGGAGTCGGTGCAAGAAGGGGAGTACCAGGTCAAGCTGGCGCGCAACGGTGCCGAACTGTGCGTACCGGCAGGCAAGTCGCTGCTCGATGCGCTACTGGAGATTGGCGTCGAGGTGGAACACAGCTGCAAGGAAGGCGTGTGCGGCTCGTGCGAAACGCGCGTGCTGGAGGGCGAGCCCGACCACCGTGACAGCGTGCTCTCCAAGAGCGAGCGTGCGTCGAACCAAACGATGATGGTTTGCGTATCCGGCTGCAAGGGCAAGCGCCTGGTGATTGATCTGTAAGCGCAGGATGGTTTAGGCGTTGGCCTGACCAGCCGCGCCCTCTTTTTTTGCGCCCTGTTTTTCTTTTAAACGACGTTTCGCATGCGAAACAAAGCAAGACCCACAACCAGCTCGTCCACCAAGACGGCGATAACAACTGGCGGGGCGGACACCTTGTCCAGTGGAGGAAACAGCAAATGAAGACAACCTTGTTCGCCATTGCGGCGATGAGCCTGGCTGGCACGGCGGCGGCCCAGAGTAACGTGACGCTGTACGGCAGCATTGATGAAGGCGTGGCCTACATCAATAGCCTCAAGAGCGGCGCCGCCAGCGGCTCGGCCCTGCGCATGGACCCCGGCACCATGCAGCCGGACCGCTTCGGCCTGCGCGGCTCGGAAGACCTTGGCGGTGGCACGCAGGCCATCTTCCAGCTGGAGTCGGGTTTTCTGGGTGACACCGGCAACAGCGTGGTGGCCGGCAAGCTGTTCAACCGGGCGGCGTGGGTGGGCCTCACCAACGATCGGCTGGGCAACATCCAGCTCGGCCACCAGGCGGACTTCATGTTCGATTACCTCGGCCGCCTGAGTAACGGCTTCCAGCTCACCAATTTCTACCTGTTCCACCCAGGCAACTTTGACAACCTGGCCAACCAGTTCCAGATCGACAACGCTGTGCGCTACGTCTCGCCCATCTTCGGCGGGCTGCAGTTGGGCGGCATGTACGGTTTTGGCGAGGTGCCGGGTTCGCCTTCGAAGAGCCGCAGCTACAGCCTGGGCGCGTACTACACGAACGGCGGTTTCCGTGCAGCCGCGGCCTATACCGCATCGAATGACCGCGCGTTGGATATCGCTGGTCGCCTGGGAATTACGAACACGCTTGGCACGACGCTGGTGCCGGGCGTGATGACGCCGATGAGTTCGGTCAAGTCGTTCGGTACTGGCGCGCTGTATCAGTTCAGCAGCCTGCCGGTGCAGATCAACGCCGTCTACACGCAAACGCGGATCACGCTGGGCGGCGCCAATGCTCGCGCTCAGAACGTCGACCTGGGCACCGCATGGCATTACAGCGCCGCCAACACGCTCAACGTGGGCTATACCTTCAGCAAGTACGAGGGGGCCCGTTGGAACCAGTTCAGCCTGGGCAACGTGTATGCATTCTCCAAGCGCACGCAGGTGTACGTTCAGGGTACCTACCAGCGTGCCGCCGGCGACGCGAAGTCCGCTGCCATCAACGGCGTGGGTGTGGCGGCGCAGCGCAACCAGCTGGTTGTCAGCACCGGCGTGCATCACTCGTTCTGACGTCCTGACCCAACGCGCGCCGCTGGGCAGCGACCTGGTGGCGCATCAACTTCCTCCGGAAGGAGCTTCACATGAAGCCAGGTGTTTTGATTGATAACGGAATTGACCACGATGGGCCGTTGGGCGGGATGAGCCTGGGCAAGATCGTTGCCCGCATCGAGCGGCTCAAGAGCAACGGCATGCACGTGCGCGCGCGTCTGCTGATCGGGCTCGCGACGTTCTTCGATGGTTTTGACGTGATCGTCATCGCGGCTACGCTGCCGCTGCTGATTGCGCAATGGCACCTGACGCCGGCGCAGATTGCTTTTGTGATCGGTGCGCCCGGCATCGGTCAGTTGATCGGTGCGCTGGTGTTCCCCATGCTTGCCGAGCGGTTCGGTCGCGTGCGCATGATCGGCTATAGCGCAGGCATCATCGGATTGATGAGTCTCCTGTGCGGCGTAGCGCCCAGCTTTGCCGTGTTTGCGGCGCTGCGCATCGCGCAGGGCGTGGGACTGGGGGGCGAACTGCCCGTAGCGGCCACATACATCAACGAAGTCACGCGCGCACATGGTCGCGGGCGCTTTGTGCTGCTCTATGAGGTGGTGTTCCCGATCGGCCTGCTGGTGTCCAACGCGCTGGGTGCATGGCTGGTGCCGCATTTCGGCTGGGAGGTGATGTACTTCCTCGGCGGCATTCCGTTGGTGCTGTTCTTCACGCTGCCCAAGGCCGTGCCGGAATCCCCGCGCTGGCTGGCGACCAATGGCCGCCTGGCCGAGGCCGACGCCGCGCAGGCTCGCTTTGAAGCCAGATCGAAGGAACCGTTGCCTCCGCTGGGCGATACCTCGGCCTTTGAGCAGATGTCGCACCGCCACCCGAAGCGCGGCATGCGCGATCTGTTCGGTCCCGTGTACATCAAGCGCACCGTGGTCGTGGCCATGCTGTGGGCGACGTGCGGTTTCATCCAGTACGGTCTGTCGACATGGCTGCCGACGGTCTACAAAACGATCTATCACGCGCCGCTGCAACTGGCGCTCAACCTGGCGGCTCTGGCTTCGGTGCTGGGCGTGGTCGGCTCGTTGGTCTGCGCCATGATTGTGGACAAGGTGGGCCGCAAGCCCGTGATGGTGGTGTCGTTCGTACTGTGCGGCGTCTCGCTGGCACTGGCTGGGCTGCTGCATGAGCAGTCGCTCTATGTGGTGGCGGGGTTGTGCTCGTTGGCGCTGGGGTTAATGGCGTGCGGCTTCATCACCGCATATGTCTATACGCCGGAGCTGTACCCGACCAACATCCGCGCGATCGGTTGCGGCATGGGCGGCGCGTGGCTGAAGATTGCGGCCATCTTTTCACCGATGCTGATCGGTTCGACGATCGGCTCGGGCAACGTCAGCAATGCGTTCTTGCTGCTGGCCTTGGTCCCCATACTGGCCGCGATCACCATCTACTTCCTCGGCATCGAAACCAAGGGGAAAGTGCTGGAGCAACTTGAGCTGTAAGCCGACGCCGTCGGCGGTCGTAAAACGGGGCGGGTGGTGCTCGCCTGGGCACGCACCCCGTTTTGGTTCAGGCAATGGTGTGATCCGCCATCAGTTCCAGTGCGCGAACCATGGCAGAGTGGTCCCATGCCTTGCCGCCGTTAGCGGCGCACGCGTTGAAAAGCTGCTGTGCACCGGCGGTGTTCGGCAGGGCGATGCCGAGCTTGCGAGCGCCTTCCAACGCCAGGTTCAGATCCTTCTGGTGCAGCTCGATGCGAAAGCCCGGGTCAAACGTCCGCTTGATCATGCGTTCGCCATGCACTTCGAGAATGCGCGAGGAGGCAAAGCCCCCCATCAACGCCTCGCGCACACGTGCCGGATCGGCACCGGCCTTGGACGCGAACAGCAGTGCTTCGCCTACCGCCTCGATGGTCAATGCCACGATGATCTGGTTGGCCACCTTGCATGTTTGCCCAGCACCGGAGTCGCCCACGTGCGTGACGTTCTTGCCCATCAAGGCGAACAGCGGTCTGGCACGCTCGAACGCGGCTTCTTTTCCGCCAACCATGATCGTGAGCGTCGCATCGCGTGCACCGACTTCACCGCCTGAAACGGGCGCATCGAGGTAATCGGCGCCCAGCGCTTCGACGCGCTTGGCAAAGGCCTGCGTTTCAATCGGCGAGATCGAACTCATGTCGATGAAGAGCTTGCCTGCAGCCAAGCTCTGCGCAACACCCTCTTCGCCAAACAGCACATCGGCTACGTCCGGCGTGTCCGGCACCATGGCGATGACGATGTCCGCGGCTTGCGCCACCGCCGTTGAGCTGGCGACAACCGTGGTGCGCGACCGCAGATCTTCCGGCACAGAATGCTTGCCGCTGACGATCAGGGTGTGGTCGCCTTTGAGCAGGTTGCGCGCCATGTGAGCGCCCATGATGCCAAGACCGATGAATCCGATGGTAGCCATGATGTTCTTCCGAAGGCGTCTGTGTGATGTGGATGGGGAGCGTGCGTCACGCCGCAGCGCGTCTCACAAGCGTAGATCGACGAACCGATGAAGACTAGCCGGCGCCGTCATGCTGTGCGTTCCAAGATGCATTAGAGCCGCGCCCAAACGGGCGTTTGCGACGCGCGATGCCCATACGGAGGCGAGATCCGGAAATAAGGGCCGAGAAGCGTCATTGCTCGTGCAATGGTTTTGGAGACCCCTCTCCTAGACTGAAAACGTGCCGATAAGACAACTATCGGGGCAGGCAGAGAGGGAGGGGATATGTCCACCACAGCCACCGCAGCAGCTAACTGGATCGTCGTCCTGACATGCGCGTACATGGAGTACAGCACGTGGCGGGGTATAAGTGTCTACCGCCGCACAGTCGGCTATGAAAGCGTGGTGTGGTGCTGACTAACGTACCGCAGGCTTGGGCAGCAACCTTCGAATGAGATCGCCATGTGCCGAGTACTTTGCCAGCAGCGCGCCTTCGTCGGCCAGTTCGAACTCGCTGAACTCGAACCCCGGCGCAACGGTGCAGCCGACCAGCGCATAGCCATGTTCACCCGGCACGCGCTCGGCCGCAAACCAGCGGCCTGCCGGAACCACCGCCTGGTACACCGCCATCGCGTCGTCGGCCGCATCGCCCAGACGATGCGTGCTCACCGTACCGTCGTCCTCCAACACATGCACATTGAGTGAGTCCCCCGCATGGAAGTGCCACAACTCGTCCGACTGGATCCGATGCCAGGCGGAATATGCATCATCCGCCAAGAGGTAATAGATGGCGGTAGCAGCCGCACGTTCGACGGGCGGGACGCCTCGCTGGACGCGTTCCTCACTGCGATAGGTTTCGCGATAGAAGCCGCCTTCCGGGTGCGGTTCGAGACCGAGGCGGGCGATGAGGTGCTGAGCAGCGGCGGTGATCGGCATGATGAAGAACCTTCGACTCAGTTCTGCTGACGCCGGAACGGAAAGCGTTGCTGGTTGACGAAGCCGTCGGGTATGTAGTCGCCTACCACGCCGTACTTCTCTGGGAAAGCCTTCTTCGATTTGACGGCGGTACCGAACAGGTAATCGATGAAGGCGAAGTGCGCGGCGTAGTTCTTGTCGATCGCTTCGTCTTCCGACGAGTGGTGCCAATGATGGAAATCCGGCGTCACGAAGATGTACTTCAACGGCCCCCACGGCAAATGCACATTGGCGTGATTGAACACCGCCTGGAAGCCCACGATGATGATGTAGACATCGACCACGGCTTTGTCGAATCCCAGCACGAACAGCGGCCCCAGCACTGCCACCCGCGTGACGATCAGTTCAAGAATGTGCTGACGTGAGCCGGCCAGCCAGTCCATGGTCTTCACGCTGTGATGCACGGCATGGAAGCGCCAGAGGAACGGCACCTCGTGATACGCGCGGTGCGTGACGTACTCCATCAGGTCGGCAACCAGCATGCACAGCAACAACTGCGGAATGAACCAGATGTGCTGCACCATTTGCTGAAAGTCCGCATGGACCATCCATCCGAACACGCGGTGGATCACGAAGTTCACCACCAGCAGCACCAGCCCCACGATGAAGTGGTTCACTGCAAAGTGCACCATATCGGTCTGCCATTCGGCCCGGAACACCGGCTGCTTCTTGTAGAGCGGGAATAGCTTCTCAAGCAGCACGAAAATCGCCGTCGAGCCGAGCAGGTCGAGAATGAACCAATCCATGCCGATGTACGGCGTGTGATCCGGAAAATCGCCTACCGGCACGCGCGAGCCGCCTAGCGCAACAGCAGTCACCACAAACAGGAACCCCAGACCGTTCAGGCGGCGGCGGTTATCCAGCACGATATTCGCCAGCGATAACCCGCCCGAGATCAGCAGAGAGACAAACAGAATCTGCCGAATCACATCCACTGAATACGCGCGCCGCAATTCGGGCGTCGTCAGATACTGGGGAAAGTGAAACGCCAGTACGCCCAGCAAGCACAGAAAGCTCAGCACCAACGCCAGGATGGTGCCGATCATGCCCCGGCCGAACTTCAGGCCGCCGTTGGCATGCAGCAATGCATTGGCATCGCGGATCGTCGCGTCGGCCACGCGGACGATGGCGGGTTGGTGTTCCTCTTCAGGCAGTGGCGCCAAAGGCTTTTGGGACGCATCCATGGATCTGACTCGCAGTATTGTTTTGTTTTATTAACAATGCGATTACCAAACGAATATTTGGCGCTGATTCGCATTGCTGCGCGATTATACGGACCGGTTTCATGTATTCACCGACGCAATTGCTCAGCGTATAAATGATTTGCGATTGCCGCGCTCCCTCCTTGCGCGGCAGCGTCAGAAAGCTGATCTGCAACGTTGGATGCGCGCCGCATGGCGTTGCCTTTCCGTACGAGGCCATGCATTGTGAGGTCCGCGCCTGAGGGGCGACCGACGATACAGACTAGAAGGGGAGCAACCATGTCAGAAGGATTTCACGTGCACGGCGCGCATGATCACGCGCTCGAGCACGCAGCGGAAAGCGGCCACGCCGACAGCTTTGCCGGGCGTATCGCCGTCATGACGGCGATTCTTTCGACGGCCGGCGCTGTCTTCGGTTACCAAGGCGGCGCCACGCAAAACGCCGCGCTACTTGCCAAGAACGAAGCCGCCATCCACAAGACCGAGGCTGCCAACCGCTGGGCGTACTACCAAGCCAAAGGCCAGAAGCAGGCCATTGCCGAGTTGACCGCTCAACTGCCCGGCACCGATCAGGCCGCCGCCAAGCGCGAAGCTCAGCGCTACGCCGCCGAGAAAGAAGACATTCGCCGTCAGGCTGAAGACCAGGAGCGCCTTGCCAAAGAGGCCGACGACGCCAGTGAGCTTGCCGTGCACCATCATCACCGGTGGGCGCAAGCGGTGGTCGCCATTCAGGTGTCGATCGCGCTGGCGGCCATCACGTTACTCTCGCGCCGGCGCTGGATGCAGGTGCTTTCGTACGGTGTGGGCGCTGTCGGTGGTGTCGTCGCAGTGCTGGCGCTATTTCATATCTGACAGCGTTACGGCGTCGGTCGTTAGGGCGGTTGGGTGCCGATATACCCAGCCGCGCCGCAAGAACGGCGCGCTTGCAGGAGGCATCGGCCTCCATGGATCTGGAGCAAACACCATGGCATTTGGAATTTGGATGCGGCACGCGTTGACGATTGCAGGCTTGTTGGCTAGCGCGTGCGCCATGGCGGCCGGCCCAGCCGTCGAGCCGGGCGAATACGTCTACATCCTGGGCGGGAGCGCGAGCGGCACGATGACGGTCAAGAGCGGTAGCTTCAATATCGCCACCATCGGCGGCAACTGCCACACGTGCGCGATTGAAGGTACGTTCCAAGGCCGCGTCGGCATCGAGAAAGACGAGGGCAAGTGCCGCATCGCCGTGTCGGGTAATAAGGATGCGCTCAAGCTGGATTCCTCCGCCACCGCCGAGGCGTGTCGAGATTTCTGCGGCATGCGCGCCATGTTTGACGGTGACTACCGCCGTGCCCCGGCCGCCTGCACAGACCGCCAGCGCCAGGCCCGCATCGGCCAGGCCCACAAGCAATATGCCGCCAAGGATTACGATGCAGCCCGCACCACGCTGCGTTCGCTGCTCTCCGATTGCGATCCCTTCATGGACTGGATTGAGCGCGACAAGGCCCGCAGTGATCTTGCCGTAACTGAATACCATCGCGGTGACAACGCCCAATGTCTGGCTGTGCTGTCTGAGACAACTGCCGTCAAAGCACAAAAGGACGCATCACTGTTCCTGCCGCCGTGCGACGCTGACAACTACGCATCGACCAGCAAGGCGATTCTCTACAACCAGGGGCTGTGCAAGGCGCCGGTCAAGCATTGATGCCAACCACATCTCCATAAGTGAGAAGGGCGCTCCG
Source organism: Ralstonia sp. GX3-BWBA (assembly GCF_003290055.1). Lineage (NCBI taxonomy): Bacteria > Pseudomonadati > Pseudomonadota > Betaproteobacteria > Burkholderiales > Burkholderiaceae > Ralstonia > Ralstonia sp. GX3-BWBA. The sequence goes on from NZ_QMKS01000021.1 coordinate 101,690, forward strand.
GGACTAATGACCTGCCCATCCGTGCCGCTCGCAGGCCGGGCGAGGCGTGCAGCACCGCTCCAACCCCGCCGTAACGTGGGTCTCATCGCGAGTAGACGGGTGCTCAACAAGCTTTTTTGCGAGCAACTTACAAAAAAGCTTGCCAGCCATGCATCCGCACATTAGTATTCGCCCCTCGCTGCAAAACACAGCGCCGAAACGCAGGTTGAGGCGGTGGAGTTGGGTGGTGGAGAAGCAGGAGTGGGGCGGGTTTGCGGTCGATTGTGTGGTTGGCGATTGGCTGGAAATTCAGGAGTGGTTGGCGGCGAGTTGATGATAAAAATTCTTCGACGAGTTGTTGACAGCGACGAAAAAGCTCTGCATAATCTCGTTTCTCTGCTGCAGACAACGCAGCGACGCGGTGAACAAAGTTGATCGCGAAGTTCTTTAACAAGCAAACAGCCGATAAGTGTGGGCGCTTAATACTGGATGCGGCGGATTTCGATCCGCTAGCTAACAAGTAATGAAGTGCTCGCACAGAAGTAAGGTTTGAACGAAAGTTCAAGTCAGATTCTGAGAGTGAGCGACCGCTCGTAAAGAGCGAAAAACAGCAGATTGAACTGAAGAGTTTGATCCTGGCTCAGATTGAACGCTGGCGGCATGCCTTACACATGCAAGTCGAACGGCAGCATGATCTAGCTTGCTAGATTGATGGCGAGTGGCGAACGGGTGAGTAATACATCGGAACGTGCCCTGTAGTGGGGGATAACTAGTCGAAAGATTAGCTAATACCGCATACGACCTGAGGGTGAAAGTGGGGGACCGCAAGGCCTCATGCTATAGGAGCGGCCGATGTCTGATTAGCTAGTTGGTGGGGTAAAGGCCCACCAAGGCGACGATCAGTAGCTGGTCTGAGAGGACGATCAGCCACACTGGGACTGAGACACGGCCCAGACTCCTACGGGAGGCAGCAGTGGGGAATTTTGGACAATGGGCGAAAGCCTGATCCAGCAATGCCGCGTGTGTGAAGAAGGCCTTCGGGTTGTAAAGCACTTTTGTCCGGAAAGAAATGGCTCTGGTTAATACCTGGGGTCGATGACGGTACCGGAAGAATAAGGACCGGCTAACTACGTGCCAGCAGCCGCGGTAATACGTAGGGTCCAAGCGTTAATCGGAATTACTGGGCGTAAAGCGTGCGCAGGCGGTTGTGCAAGACCGATGTGAAATCCCCGAGCTTAACTTGGGAATTGCATTGGTGACTGCACGGCTAGAGTGTGTCAGAGGGGGGTAGAATTCCACGTGTAGCAGTGAAATGCGTAGAGATGTGGAGGAATACCGATGGCGAAGGCAGCCCCCTGGGATAACACTGACGCTCATGCACGAAAGCGTGGGGAGCAAACAGGATTAGATACCCTGGTAGTCCACGCCCTAAACGATGTCAACTAGTTGTTGGGGATTCATTTCCTTAGTAACGTAGCTAACGCGTGAAGTTGACCGCCTGGGGAGTACGGTCGCAAGATTAAAACTCAAAGGAATTGACGGGGACCCGCACAAGCGGTGGATGATGTGGATTAATTCGATGCAACGCGAAAAACCTTACCTACCCTTGACATGCCACTAACGAAGCAGAGATGCATTAGGTGCTCGAAAGAGAAAGTGGACACAGGTGCTGCATGGCTGTCGTCAGCTCGTGTCGTGAGATGTTGGGTTAAGTCCCGCAACGAGCGCAACCCTTGT
>NZ_QMKS01000022.1:0-213458 GCF_003290055.1 Ralstonia sp. GX3-BWBA
TATAGGGTGTGACGCCTGCCCGGTGCCGGAAGATTAAATGATGGGGTGCAAGCTCTTGATTGAAGTCCCGGTAAACGGCGGCCGTAACTATAACGGTCCTAAGGTAGCGAAATTCCTTGTCGGGTAAGTTCCGACCTGCACGAATGGCGTAACGATGGCCACACTGTCTCCTCCCGAGACTCAGCGAAGTTGAAGTGTTTGTGATGATGCAATCTCCCCGCGGCTAGACGGAAAGACCCCATGAACCTTTACTGTAGCTTTGCATTGGACTTTGAACCGATCTGTGTAGGATAGGTGGGAGGCTTTGAAACCGGGACGCTAGTTTCGGTGGAGCCGACCTTGAAATACCACCCTGGTTTGTTTGAGGTTCTAACCTTGGCCCGTGAATCCGGGTCGGGGACAGTGCATGGTAGGCAGTTTGACTGGGGCGGTCTCCTCCCAAAGTGTAACGGAGGAGTTCGAAGGTACGCTTGGTACGGTCGGACATCGTACCTAAAGTGCAATGGCAAAAGCGTGCTTAACTGCGAGACCGACAAGTCGAGCAGGTGCGAAAGCAGGACATAGTGATCCGGTGGTTCTGTATGGAAGGGCCATCGCTCAACGGATAAAAGGTACTCTGGGGATAACAGGCTGATACCGCCCAAGAGTTCATATCGACGGCGGTGTTTGGCACCTCGATGTCGGCTCATCTCATCCTGGGGCTGTAGCCGGTCCCAAGGGTATGGCTGTTCGCCATTTAAAGAGGTACGTGAGCTGGGTTTAAAACGTCGTGAGACAGTTTGGTCCCTATCTGCCGTGGGCGTTGGAATCTTGACGGGGGCTGCTCCTAGTACGAGAGGACCGGAGTGGACGTACCGCTGGTGTACCTGTTGTCTCGCCAGAGGCATCGCAGGGTAGCTATGTACGGAAGAGATAACCGCTGAAAGCATCTAAGCGGGAAACTTGCCTGAAGATGAGGATTCCCTGGAGACTTGATCTCCCTGAAGGGTCGTTCGAGACCAGGACGTTGATAGGCTGGGTGTGGAAGCGCAGTAATGCGTTCAGCTAACCAGTACTAATTGCCCGTGCGGCTTGATCCTATAACCGGTATGTTTCCGGCTGGGTCCGCCTTGTGCCTGATACACACAACTCACAACCCAAAATCTACATTCCCATATTGGTCCCGTTGACCTCGTCAACGGGACGACAAGTCATAGCCTGGTGACCATAGCGAGTCGGTACCACCCCTTCCCATCCCGAACAGGACCGTGAAACGACTCCGCGCCGATGATAGTGCGGATTCCCGTGTGAAAGTAGGTCATCGCCAGGCTCTCCCATACAACACCCCAGCTCTACCTTAGAGCTGGGGTGTTTGCCTTTGCGCAATCGGCTCGCACCCGGCTTGCTGCATTGATCCCAGCCAGATCCCAGCAACATTCCCCTCCGCCTCTCCCCAAAAACAAAACGCCTCCCAACGGAGACGTCCGCGGACTCCCCTGCAAGACTGATTAGCTTCGTGAGTTTCTCGACTCCAGTGCTTCGAGGCTGCTATCGCCCTCTTGCAACGCACACGCAAAACTAAACCGCGTTGAAGGAAAGCTGTGATACTGTATATTTATACAGTATTCATCGGCTTGCTTTGGCGTTTCCCATGTTTGCGTTGTCCCCGTCTCTTTTTATCGCCGAAGATGTGGCGGAGTGCCCTGTTCCTGCTGGACGCGCGATGTCAGGGTTGCGTTCGCCTGTGCCGAAAGCCTCGACGGTGCCATCACCTGAAACGCTACATCCGGCATTGTGGAGCGCAGGCCGTCTGGCGCGAAGCGACGGGCGCGTTTTGACCACTGGGTATGACTCGCTGAATGCCGAATTGCCCGGTGGTGGCTGGCCCCTCGGCGGATTGATCGAGCTGCTGTGCCCGCAATCCGGTATTGGTGAATGCCGGTTGCTGCGTCCGGCATTGTCTACGCTGTGCACGGGCGCAGGGCGCATCGCGCTGATTGCTCCGCCGCATCTGCCGAATGCAGTGAGGCTGGTGGGCTGGGATTTCTCTCCTGAACAAATCGTCTGGGTGCGCGCTGACAAGCCGGCTGATCTTCTGTGGGCAGCCGAGCAGGTTCTACGCTGCAAGGCTTTCGATGGTGTGCTGATCTGGCTTAACCGGGCACGCCCAGGAGAGTTGCGCAGGCTGCAAGTGTTGGCCCAGGCGGGAGAGAGCGCCATCTGGGTGTTCCGGCCGGCTCAGGCGCAGCGTGAGTCGTCGCCGGCGGTGCTGCGGCTGGGGCTGGAGCCGGCTGGCGCCGATGCGCTGTCCATCCTCTTCCACAAGCGGCGTGGGCCGTTGCGTGAATCTCCGTTGCTGCTGCCGTTGGCGGATCCGCTTCGGGCCGGTCGCGCTTCCGTGCGTCCGTTGCCTGTGCCGTTGGTAGAGCCGTTCATCATGGATCCGGCCACGGCGAAATTGCTGGCCGCGCTTTCGTCTCCTTCGTCTTCTGTTGCGTTCAACGCTTTGTCGGACGTTTCCGATCATCACACTTCCGATCATGCCGTTCTGGATCGCGGTGCATCTGCCCCGTCTCCCACTCGACGCGCTTCGACCCCGATGGTCTGACCCGGCCGCGCTGCCTTTGCCGGTCGTCGTGCTGGAGCAGGGGCGCGTGGTGTCGGCCAATCGCTTGGCGATGCGCGAAGGCGTACATGCAGGCCTGCGCCAGGCGGGCGCGCAGGCGTTGGTACCGCATGCTGTACAGCTTGATCGTGACGTGTCGGCCGAGGCACGGTTGCTGCAATCGCTGGCGCTGGCGCTGCTGGCATTCACGCCGCATGTCACGTTGGATGTGGTGGATGAGGCGACGGTGTTGTTGGAGGTCAAGGCCAGCTTGCGCTTGTTCGGCGGACATCGTGCGCTGTGTCGGGCGGTGAAGTATTGCGCGGTTCGGTTGGGCGCCATGCCGCAGCTTGGCACCGGACCGACGGCACGCGGTGCGGCATGGCTTGCCAGTGCGCAACCGATGCCGGTACGTGGCCGTCGCACGGCAGTACGTCAAGGGCGTGTGCGGAGGGCGGTGCGGCAGAAGCGGTTGTCGGCGTTGCTTGATCAATTGCCGGTCGATGCGGTGGCGCGACTCACGCGGCCCGATTGGCTTGAAGGCCTCGGCTGCCGCACACTGGCCGATTTGCGCGAGTTGCCGCGTAGCGGCCTGCGGCGGCGCTGCGGGCCGTTGCTGGTGGATACGCTCGACGCCGCTTATGGCAACGGGCACGAGAGTTTCACGTGGTTTACCGCCCCGTTGCGCTTCGATGTGCCGCTGGAATTGCCAGGCCGTATCGATAACGCGGAAGGTGTGCTGGCGGCCTCGGAGCAATTGTTGTTGCAGTTGGTCGGCTGGCTGTCGGCGCTTCAGTTGGGCGCCAAGACGTATCGACTCACGCTGGAGCACGAACGCCGGCGCGGCCGGAGCAGTGAGGATGCCGCTTCGTCCACGCCGGTGGAGATCGCGCTGGCACAGCCGGTTCGCACGCTGGCGCACTTGTCGCGGGTGCTGCATGAGCGCGTGCATCGGCTCACGCTGATCGCCCCGGTGGTCGAACTGCGCCTGACGGTGACCGACGCTACGCCGCTCGCGCCGCCTACGGAATCGTTGTTTCCCGAACCCGGTGGTCGCGCTGAAGATGCTGCACGTCTGATCGACACGCTGATCGCCCGGCTGGGTGCTGAGAACGTGCGTCATCCGCAGCCGTGTGCCGATCATCGTCCCGAGCGCGCCAACCACTGGGTCGAGGTGAATGCTGCAACCACCGCGCAGAGCCGTGCTGCCGCGCGACAAGCATTGGCGCAGTGGCACGCTCAGCAGCCGGAGCGCCCGCTGTGGCTGCTGGAGAAGCCGATTCCGCTGCTGACACGTCAGCACTATCCGTATTACCGCGGGCTGTTGCGGCTGGTGTCGATGCCCGAGCGCATTGAATCCGGCTGGTGGGACGACGACCTCATCAAGCGCGATTACTTCATCGTCGAGGGAGAAAAAGGCGAGCGTTACTGGGTGTATCGCGAGCGCGTTTCCGCAAGCAAGGCCAACGCGGGAGATGAGGACGCCCGCTGGTATCTGCACGGCTTGTTCGGCTAAGCACGTCATGACTTCGACCACGCCACTCCCTGTTCTGCCCGACTATGCCGAGCTGCATTGCATCAGCAACTTCACGTTCCTGACCGGCGCGTCGCATCCGCACGAACTGGTGGAGCGCGCCAAGCTGTATGGTTATCAAGCGCTGGCGCTGACCGACGAATGCTCTGTGGCGGGCACCGCGAGAGCGCTTGTGGCTTCCAGGGAACATGAACTGAAGCTCATCATCGGCAGCCGCTTTACGGTGCGCAATGCCGATGGCGAACCCTGGCTGCGGCTGGTGCTGCTGGCGCAGAACATCGAGGGTTACGGCAACCTGAGCGAGATCATCACGCACGCGCGGCTGGCAGCACCCAAGGGCGAATACCGTTTGCTGGCTGACGATTTGGCCGCGCCCCAAGGTGAGCTCGCTCACCTGCGCGGCGTGCCCGATTGCCTGGCGATTCTGCTGCCTGATTACGATCCCGACCCGCAGCAACTGCTGGCTCAGGCGTGGTGGTGCCAACGCGTGTTTGGTGATCGGCTATCGATTGCGCTGGAGTTGCCGCTACGGTACGCGGATGACCGCCATCGCGGCATGGTCGCGGCGGTGTCGGAGCAGATCGATGTGCCCATGGTCGCGACCGGCGGCGTGCAGATGCACACGCGCCAACGCAAGCCGCTGCACGACGTGCTGACCGCCATCCGTTTGTCCAAGCCGCTTGCTGAATGCGGCCTGGAACTTGCACCCAGCGCTGAACAAGCGATGCGCACGCGCATGCAGCTCGCGTTTCTCTATCAAGGCAAGCGCGGTGCCAAGATCCTGCGCCGGACGGTGGAGTTGGCGGCGTTGTGCAATTTTTCCCTCAACGAGATCGAGTACGAATATCCGAGCGAAGTCGTGCCTGAAGGTATGACACCGGCCGAATACCTGCGTGCGGAAACGTTGGCCGGTGCCGCAAAGCGTTATCCAAACGGCGTGCCGGAGAAGGTGTGCGAGCAGATCCAGGAGGAACTCGGACTAATTGCCGAACTGGGTTACGAGCCGTTCTTCCTGACCGTCTATGACGTGGTGAAGTTTGCGCGCAGCCAGGGAATTCTCTGCCAGGGACGTGGGTCGGCGGCTAATTCGGCGGTGTGCTATTGCCTGCAGATTACCGAGGTGAACCCGGACAGTGGCAACACGCTGTTCGCGCGCTTTCTTTCGCGCGCGCGCAATGAGCCCCCCGACATCGATGTCGATTTCGAGCATCAGCGCCGCGAAGAGGTCATCCAGTACATCTACAACAAGTACGGCGTGACACGTACCGCGCTGGCGGCGGCGCTCATTACGTACCGCACGCGTAGCGCACTGCGTGACGTAGGTCGCGCGTTGGGTATTGATCTCGGCATTATCGAGCAGGTGGCCAAGGGCCAGGCGTGGTGGGATAGCCGCAAGGAATTTGCCCAGCGCGCGGGCCAGCAGGGTCTGGACCCGGAATCGCCGTTGGTGCTGCGCTGGGCGCAACTGGTGGATCAGTTACGTGGTTTTCCGCGCCATCTGTCACAGCACGTGGGCGGGTTCGTGATTGCGCAGGGCAAGCTTTCGCGCCTGGTGCCAATCGAGAATGCGGCGATGGAAAACCGTCGCGTCATCCAGTGGGATAAAGATGATCTCGAATCGTTGCGCCTGCTGAAGGTGGACGTACTGGCGCTGGGCATGCTGACGGCTATCCGTCGCACGCTCGATATGGTGGATGCGCTGCCCGGACGGCGCGAGCATTACGGCGCAACCGGCAAGCTTGCCATGCAGGATATGCGCGATGACGACACGGAAACCTATGACATGATTTGCCGCGCAGAAACCATCGGCGTGTTCCAGATCGAATCCCGTGCGCAGCAGTCGATGCTGCCGCGTCTGCGTCCACGCGAGTACTACGACTTGGTGATCCAGGTGGCCATCGTACGGCCCGGGCCGATCCAGGGCGGCATGGTGCACCCGTATCTGCAGCGGCGCGAGGCCAAGCGCAATGGCAACACCGATTGCGTGACATACCCCGGGCCCGAGGTAAAAGCCGTGCTTGAACGCACGCTGGGTGTGCCGATCTTCCAGGAGCAGGTGATGGAGATCGCCATGAAGGCCGGCGATTTCAGTCCGGATGATGCTGACCGCTTACGCCGCGACATGGCTGCCTGGAAGCGCAAGGGCAATCTCACACAGCATCAGGAGCGCTTGGTGCATGCGATGGTCGAGAAGAGGGGCTACGACCCCGCTTTTGTCGAAGCGCTGTGCAAGCAGATGGAAGGCTTTGCCGAATACGGCTTCCCCGAAAGCCATGCGGCAGGTTTTGCCAAACTGGCCTACGTCAGCAGCTTCCTGAAATGCCACGAGCCGGCGGCGTTTTTTGCGGCGTTGCTCAACAGCCAGCCGATGGGGTTCTATTCACCGTCGCAACTGGTGCAGGAGGCGCGGCGCAGCCATGTGCGCGTGCTGCCAGCGGACGTAACGACCAGCGTATGGGACAGCACGCTGCATCCCCGCACCGATGACGATGCCGGTGACGGTGGCGTGGTGCAGCCCGACATCCGCCTCGGATTGAATCGCATTCGGGGCATGCGCAAGCCAGCTGCCGAGCGCATCGAAGCGGCTCGCGCCCAAGCGCCATTTACTAGCGTGGAGGATCTAGCCCATCGCGCCGCGCTCGACCGCCACGACCTGAACGTGCTGGCCGCAGCCAATGCGCTCAAGCCCCTGGCCGGCCACCGCCGTCAGGCGCTATGGCAAACGCTCGCACTGCAGGAGCCCGGCCACGATCATGCGCTGCTGCGCCAGGCCCGGCCGGTGGAGGCGCCGCTCGAGCTGCCAGCGCCGCCCATTGGTGAGGAGGTGATGGCGGATTACGGCAGCCTGGGGTTGTCGCTGCAGAGCCATCCGGTAGGGCTGCTGCGCGCACGGCTCGAACGCATGCGTTTTGCCACTGCCGCCACGCTGGCCGGCTATCGCAACGGCCAACTGGCGCGCGCTTGCGGCATTGTCACGGTGCGGCAGCGGCCGGGCACAGCCAACGGCACCATCTTCGTTTCCATTGAAGATGAGACGGGCGCCCTCAACGTCATCCTCTGGCCGCACTTGATCGAGCGTCAGCGACGCGAAGTGCTGAACGCCCAGTTGCTGGGCGTCTACGGCAAATGGCAATGTGAGCGTGAGCCCCGACATCTTGTCGCCCAGCATCTGGTGGATCTGACCCCACTTCTGGGGCGCCTTGCCACTTCCAGCCGCGATTTCCATTAATTCTTGTCCAATCGCCCAACTGACCGCCGCGTCACCTCCGGCACGGCAATTGCGTGACGAGAAGCACGCGCAGTCGCCCGACGGTGCCACAGGAGGCTCAGGCGGTTCTTTCCCGCAGAGCACCCTCCAATTGGTGGATAGGGCAAGCGCGGATCGACGAAATGCAGTGCGGGTGCAAGGATTTGCGCTTGAGGCGTCACAAAAACTGCCTACCAAGCGAAGAAAGCGGCATCTGTGAGGGAACTGACCCTCAAGGCGCCTTGTCACCATAAACACGGTCGATGAGATGCGCTTTCATCACGCGTCGATATTGGGTGCAGTCGAAATTACGTCTACTCTGTAGAAAACACATCACGGAGGCCGCCCCCAAAAACGTGTGCAACGGCGTGCATAGATGAATCGCCGCTGTTGCCGTGTTGTGCATGACCGCGGATGAAGGTGCAGCCACCCGACCCGCATATTTTCAGCCCATCGTTCGGGTCCAGACCCGGCGGTGTTTCCCATCTCAGGTGCAGGAGCGAACAGATGGAACAGCCTTTCAAGCAATTACACAGTCTGCGCAAGTCGCGCAAGCTCAAACAGGAAGATGTCGCCAAGATGGCCGGTATCTCTCGCGAAGCGTATTTGCGCGCGGAATCCGGTCGTGCCGATCCCCGCCTGTCGACGCTGATGGCCGTGGCCGGCGCGCTGGGGCTGGAGGTCGTTCTGGCGCCGCGAGAAGCCGTTGCCGAGATCGAGCGCGTGATTGCCAATCATCCGACTCAGCCAACGCAAGCGGGCGGCGGCACGGAAGCTGGCCACGAGCGTTCGGAGCAGGGCACGATGGGTGGCACGGGCGGCGGTCATGGCCTGGCAGGCCAGTATCGCGGGCCGGAGCGCCATCCGCAGTCCGCCTATCATCCGGGTGCCTCGCACAGCCAAGCTGGCCAGCAAGGTGCACCGCATGCGGGCGGCAGCGCGGAGGATCGCTCGCGCATGGCGTCTTCGGACCGCCCCGGTGCAGGCGGTTCGTCGGGCGGCTCAGATCGTCCGGGTGGTTCGGGTTCGCGCGAGTCGTAAGCGGATCCATCTCGTACAGGCCGGGCACGCAAGCGCCCGGCTTGCGATTGAGCGCAGGAAGCAGTCGCACTACAATCGGCCGGGCAAACCGCGCCCGGTTGGTTTGTGCGCGTTTGCGCTAACGTTTCCTTCTCCTTTCCTATGCACGGCGATCCGCCAAGCACGCACATGGCGCAAGCCGTACCGCAACACCCGCCGTTCTGGCACAACCTCAAACAAGACGTTTTCTTCTGGGCGCTGCTGGCCATTTGTGGTGGACTGACGCTCGCAGCCCCCAAGCGCATCGTTGAATATCCGGGCCTGATTGACTGGCACACCATTGCCGCATTGGCCGGTCTGCTCATCCTGACCAAGGCGGTTGAGGCCAGCGGCATGCTTCAGTTGCTCGGCCGGCGCCTGGTCGAAGTGGTCAGCAGCGAGCGTGCGCTGGCACTCAGCCTGGTCGGGGCTTCGGCGGTGCTGTCAACCGTATTGACCAACGATGTGGCGCTGTTCGTGATCGTGCCGCTCACCGTCGGTTTGCGGCAGGTCGCCAGGCTGCCGGTGGCGCGTCTGGTGATATTCGAGGCACTGGCGGTCAACGCGGGTTCCGCGCTCACGCCGATCGGCAATCCGCAGAATCTCTTTCTGTGGCATCAATCCGGGCTGTCGTTTGGTTCATTTGTCTGGCAGATGACGCCGATGGTCGTGTTGCTGATGGCCTTGCTCCTGCTGGTGACGTGGCTGGCGTTTGCCTCGCACGAAATCCATCTGCATGCTGAAACCGGCGACGTGGAATTGCACAAGCGCCTGTTGGTGCCGGCGCTCGTGCTGTACGTGCCGTTTCTGGTGCTGACCGATCTGGGCCATCCGCTGGTGGCGGCGGCCGGGTTGATCATGCTGTACCTGATCGGTGCGCGCTATGTGCTGGCCCGGGTGGACTGGGGCCTCCTGCTCGTGTTCATGCTGATGTTCATTGACCTCCGGCTGGTGGCGCAGCTTGGCATCGTCCGGCAGGCGCTGGACGCACTGGCGTTGAGCGATCCAATGCATCTGTACTGGGCTGGCATTGGCGTGTCGCAGATCATCAGCAACGTGCCGGCGGCAATCCTGCTAGCCGAGTATTCGCATGACTGGCCGATGATTGCCTTTGCGGTCAGCGTGGGCGGATTTGGCACGCTCATCGGGTCGCTGGCCAACCTGATTGCGTTGCGCATGCTGGGCGACCGGCGTGCCTGGTGGGCGTTTCACGCGTACTCGATGCCGTTTCTCTTGGCTGCGGCGGGCATCGTGTACGCGTGGCTGATGTGGCTGCGTTAGGCAGGCACGGCATCCCAATCGGGCGCGAAGGCTGGCTGTACGTAACGCAGCGTCTTTGGCAAGGCGTCAATGGCGGCACGGTCTGCGTCGTCCAGGCGCAGGCGCAGCGCATCAAGGTTCGCCTGCTGGTTTTCACGCCGCTGGGCCTTAGGGATGGCGATCACGTTAGGTTGCTCCAGCAACCATGCAATGGCCACCTGAGAGGCTGATGCGCCGTGCTTGCGGCCGATCGCCTGCAACGTGGCGTCTTCTGCCGCGCGCCCTTGTGCGAGCGGTGCATGGGCGGTGAGCGGAATGCCATTGCTGCCCAGGTAGGCCAGCAGCGCCGACTGATCCAAGAGCGGGTGGTATTCCACCTGCACGCAAGCGAGGGGCGCGCCGATCGTGTCGATGGCGGTCTTGAGCATCGGCAGGTTGAAATTACACACACCAATGGCCCGCACGCGGCCGCTGTCACGCAGCGCCATCATCGCTTCCATCGTTGCCGCCATATCCATGTGGGGTGATGGCCAATGCACGAGGTACAAGTCGACGTAATCGAGTTTCAGCTTGGCAAGGCTCTGCTCCAATGCCAGTGGAATGGCGCGCGGTGCGAGCTGGTCATGCCAGACCTTGGTGGTGACGAACACTTCTTCGCGCGGCAGGCCCGAGGCAGCGATGGCCGCGCCGACGGCATCTTCGTTGCCATACATCGCGGCGGTGTCGATGTGCCGATACCCCAGCGCCAGCGCGCTCTCGACGACAGGTTGGCATACGTTGCTCGCCACGCGGAATGTGCCGAGGCCCAGCCGGGGAATGGAAACACCCTGCGTCTTCAACGTTAGTTGCATGTGTGGCTCCTTCGGTTGCCATGAACGATGGACGGCATGGTGCCGATTGCCGATCTTTGAATAAAGTGCGTACCATACAAATCATTCGTGAAAAAACTCCCGAAATGGCTGCGGGATGAAAAGGATTGCATGACGTTCGATGGGCAATTGTTCTCCGGCATCACGCTGCTGGCGGCGGTGGCGGAAAGCGGCAGCTTCGTGCGCGCGGCCGATGCGCTCGGGTTGTCGCCGTCCGGAGTCAGCCGCGCGGTCAGCCGGTTGGAAGCGCGCATCGGTGTGCGGCTGATTGAGCGGACCACGCGTTCACTCACGCTGACTGATGAAGGCCGCCGTCTCTACGAACAGGTCAGCCCGCATCTGACGGGCATCGCCGATGCCGCAGCGATGGCCTCGGGTGCAGTTGGCGCGGTGCAGGGGCGTTTGCGGGTGAATGTCGATCCGTTTTTTTCGCGGATGGCACTGGCGACACCAGTGGCGGGTTTTCTCGAACGCCATCCGGACTTATCGCTCGAACTGATCATGCGGGACGACGTGGGTGATCTGGTGGCCGATGGCTTTGATTTGGCCATCCGCTTTGGGCCGCCGCCCGTGGGCTCGTTCGTGGCGCGCAAGCTGGTCGAGACGCGCATCGTGACCGTGGCATCGCCGGATTACATCGCGCGCCGCGGGAAGCCGGCGCATCCTCGTGATGTGCCCTCACACGAACGCATCCTGTTCTACAACCCGGTGACGGGGCGCCCGTACGAGTGGGAGTTCTGGCGCCAGACCGAGCGCATCGAGATCCGGCCCGCCGGGCGGCTGACGGTGTCGGACGTGCGCACGATGCACGCGGCATGCGTGGCGGGCGCGGGCATTGCCCAGGTGATGGCGCTCGGTACAGAAGAGCTGCGGCGTAGCGGTCAACTGGTCGACCTGTTCCCGGATTGGCCGGATGAGCGCTTTGCGCTGTACGCGTTGTATCCATCGCGTCGCTACCTGCCGGCCAAGGTGCATGCATTCATCGATTTCTGCGTCGAGAACCTGCCGGCAGGCTAGGCCGTAAAGCACTGCGGCCGCACTGGGCGGCCGCAAGCGGATGAAGCAAAAAGTCAGACTTTCTTGGCCGACATTACGGCTTCCGACACGTTGCGCGGTGCTTCAGCGTAGTGCTTGAACTCCATCGTGTACGTTGCACGGCCCTGGCTGAGCGAACGCAGGTTGGTGGAGTAGCCGAACATTTCAGCCAGCGGCACCTCGGCATGCACGACCTTGCCGCCGCCACCCGGAATGTCTTCCGTGCCTTGCACCATGCCGCGCCGCGACGACAGATCGCCGATCACGTTGCCCATGTAGTCTTCCGGCGTTTCCACTTCCACGGCCATCATCGGTTCAAGCAGGATGGGGCCGGCTTTGCGCATGGCGTCCTTGAAGGCCATCGAGCCGGCCATGCGGAACGCATTTTCGTTCGAGTCCACGTCGTGGTATGAGCCGAAGGTCAGGCGCACCTTGACGTCGACCACCGGGTAGCCCGCCAGCACGCCCGTGTTGAGCGTGTCCCGGATGCCTTTGTCCACCGCCGGGATGAATTCACGCGGAATCACGCCGCCCTTGATCTCGTCGACGAACTCGTAGCCCTTGCCGTCGTTCGGCTCCAGCGTGATGACCGCATGGCCGTATTGGCCCCGTCCGCCAGATTGCTTGACGAACTTGCCTTCGACGTCTTCAGCGGCCTTCTTGATGGTTTCGCGGTAAGCCACCTGCGGCTTGCCGACCGTTGCTTCCACGCCAAACTCGCGCTTCATGCGATCAACCAGAATTTCCAGGTGCAATTCGCCCATGCCCGAAATGATGGTCTGGCCGGATTCCTCATCCGTCTTCACACGGAACGACGGGTCTTCCTGTGCCAGGCGGTTCAGGGCGATACCCATCTTTTCCTGGTCGGCCTTGGTCTTGGGCTCGACAGCCTGGCTGATCACGGGCTCAGGGAACTCCATGCGCTCCAGCACAATGACGTGCTCCGGATCGCACAGCGTTTCGCCCGTCGTCACATCTTTCAGGCCCACCGCGGCGGCGATGTCACCGGCCAGCACTTCCTTGATCTCTTCGCGCTGGTTGGCATGCATCTGCAGGATCCGGCCCAGGCGCTCGCGCTTGCCCTTGACCGAGTTGTAGACCGTGTCGCCCGAATTGATCTTGCCCGAATACACGCGGAAGAACGCGAGCTGGCCGACGAACGGGTCGGTCATGATCTTGAAGGCGAGGGCAGCGAAGGGCTCGCTGTCGCTGGCATGGCGCTCAAGCGGTTCGTCCTTCTCGCCGTGGCCCTGGATGGACGGAATGTCCACCGGCGAGGGCAGGTAGTCGACCACCGCATCGAGCATCGCCTGCACGCCCTTGTTCTTGAACGCAGAGCCACACAGCATCGGTACGATCTCGCCGGCGATGGTGCGCTGGCGCAGGGCGCGCTTGATCTCTTCCTCGGACAACGTTTCGCCGCCAAGGTATTTGTCCAGCAGGGCTTCATCGGCCTCGGCTGCGGCTTCGACCATCTTGTCGTGCCACTCCTGCGCGGTAGCCTTCAGCTCTTCGGGAATGTCGACGTACTCGAACTTGACCCCCTGACTCGCGTCATCCCAGACGATGGCCTTCATCTTGACGAGGTCGACCACGCCGCGGAAATGATCTTCCGCGCCAACGGGAATCTGGATCGGCACCGGATTGCCTTTCAGGCGGTCGCGCATCTGGCGCTCGACGCGGAAGAAATCCGCACCGATGCGGTCCATCTTGTTGACGAACGCAATGCGCGGCACCTTGTACTTGTTGGCCTGGCGCCAGACGGTTTCGGACTGCGGCTGCACGCCGCCCACGGAGTCGTAGACCATGCACGCGCCGTCGAGCACGCGCATGGAGCGCTCCACCTCGATGGTGAAATCGACGTGGCCCGGGGTGTCGATGATGTTGATGCGATATTCCTGGCGGTCCCCTGCCATGCCGCGCCACATGCAGTGCGTCGCCGCCGACGTGATGGTGATGCCGCGCTCCTGCTCCTGCTCCATCCAGTCCATCGTGGCCGCGCCGTCATGCACCTCGCCTATCTTGTGATTGACCCCTGTGTAGAACAGGATGCGCTCGGTCGTGGTGGTTTTACCGGCGTCGATGTGCGCCGAGATGCCGATGTTGCGATAGCGCTCGATGGGGGTCTGGCGGGGCATGATGTTTCTCTTCCGTTGAAGGACACTCGCATCGCCGACTCCGCACCATGCGAAGGGCGAATGTGCGAGTGGGAACACATTATAGGATCGGTCCTATCCCATCGCATGTAGGGGTATTGGATGAAATTTCATCCCCTTGCCACCTCATATGCGAGTTGGTGCAGGCCCGCAAAGTCCAGCAGTTCGATTTCTCCGTAAGCCAGCCTGAGGATGCCGCGCGCCTGGAAATCCTTCAAAACCTGGTTCACGGTCTGGCGGGACAGTGCCAACAATTGCGCAAGCTGCTCTTGTGGCACGTGCAGCACACGCCGCGTGCCCAGGCGCAGGTCGCCGTAGCCGTCGGCCATCAGTAGCAGGCGCCGCGCCACACGCACGGGGGCCGGCAGCAGGGCGGTCTCTTCGAGCACGATGAAGGTCAGGCGCAGCTTGTGGGTCAGTAGCAAGGCAAACGCATGCAGCAGCGCGGGTGAGCTATCCAGCAACGCAATCAGCGCCGCTTGTGGCATGTGGAGCAACGCCGTATTGCCGTCGGCGCGGGCGTCATGCGTGCGGGGCTGGCGGTCGAACACTCCGATCTCGCCAAACCAGTTGACGGGTTCCAGCACGGCCAGCAGGGCTTCGCGACCGTCCGCACTCGTCGCGCCGATGCGGATGGTGCCTTCCACCACGCAGTACAGGCCGTCGGGCGCGTCGCCACGCTGAAAGAGGATCTCGCCGGCGCCCAGGCGACGCACCGCCGCAATGTCGATCAATGCGTCCTGCAAGGCCGCGTCCAGCGTGCCGAACCAACTGCTGGCGTGCAGGCGTTCGCGGTACGAGGGGGCATCCAGCGCGCCGGATGTGGCGACGGGGTGGTCCATGAGGGGCGACTAAGGAACGCTTCGGAAACGTGGAATTTGTCGGCTACGCGACAGAGCGGCGTGCTATCCACTGACTAGGATGAAACGATCATAACGAGCGTGCGGCTGGAGCGTCCATGCTGCAAACGCACAAAAATTCGGAGGCCCTCATGCGGACCCTGTCTGACCACCTTTCCAACTACGCCGCCTATCACCTGGACGGTCGCAATATCGCCACGCACTTTGTCGGCATCCCGGCGATTGTGCTGGCGGTCGCGGTGTTGCTGTCGCGGCCCGTGCTGGCTGACCTGTCAGGCGTGCCCGTGACACCCGCGCTGGTCTTGCTGGCCCTCACGACGCTGTTCTACCTGCGCTTGGACGCGATCTTCGGCGTGGTGATGTTCGCGTTGATCGCTGCGTGCGTGTGGGCGGGCAACCATGTGGCCGCGCATTCGACGGCGGCTTGGTTGTCAGTGGGCATCGGCCTGTTCGTGATCGGCTGGATCATCCAGTTTGTCGGTCACTACTACGAAGGACGCAAGCCGGCGTTTGTTGACGACCTGGCGGGCCTGGTGATCGGCCCGCTGTTCCTCGTGGCCGAGACGGCATTTGCCCTGGGTTTGCGCGCGAAGTTGCGCGATGAGGTGGTCAGCCGTTCGCACGCCATGCGCGCCTCGATGGGCGGCAAGCACGCCGCCGCCTGAGTTGCTCGCGTCGGACTATTTCCCTTCATATTTCGCGGCCGGCTGAAAGACCGGCGCGCGATTTTGCATACCGGCCAGCACCGCCTCGCGCTGATTGGCCACGCCGATCAGCCGATCTTGCTCGATCGACTCGGCCAGCAGAATGGTGGCTGTGTCGCCGTCTTCCACAACACGCATCAAGCGCTTGCCGGCGCGGATGGCATCGGGGCTCTTCTGCGCAATGTCGTGCGCTGCCGCCAGCGCCGCAGCGCGCGGATCGTCCACGACGTGCGTCGCCAGCCCCAGGGCGCAGGCTTCTTCGCCATTGACGACGCGGCCGCTGTAGATCAGTTCGCGCAGTCGATCCGGGCGAACCAGACCGCGCGTGAGCGCCATGCCGCCCATGTCGGGCACCAAGCCCCATTTGATTTCCATGACCGATAGGCGCGTGTCGGCGGCTACGTAGCGCACGTCTGCGCCCAGCGCGATCTGCAGGCCGCCGCCGTAAGCGACACCATGCACCGCAGCCAGCACCGGCACCGGCAGATCGCGCCATACCGTGCAGGCGTACTGCGGCAGATTGGCCGCCCCATGCGTGCGCTTGGCAAGACGGCCAGCGCTGACATCCGAATCCGCATCGTTGCTGCCGAGGCTCGCCATGCTGCCCATGTCCAGCCCTGCGCAGAAGGCGCGCCCCTCACCGGACAGCACCACGGCGCGTAGATCCGCCTCGTTCATCAGGCGTTCACCAACGGTGACGAGCGCTTCGAACATGGCCGGGTCGATGGCGTTCATCTTCTCGGGGCGGTTGAGCCGGACTTCGGCCACGCCAGCGTCAATGGTGAGCAGGATGCGTTCAGTCATGGAGATGTCCTGTGCGAGGTAAGCGTCGAATCAGTCGGGAGCGATGACCAAAACATCGCGCTTGTCCTTCACCTGCGCCCAGTGCGCATGATCGGGCAGCGGCGGCTGCACTTTGGTCAGGCGGGGCCAGTCGGCGCGGCGCGAGAGTTTTGCGTTCAAGGCGATGAAGTCCTGCTGATCCGCTGGGACTTCAGCCGCCGGATAGATCGCGCCCACCGGGCACTCCGGCACGCAGATCGAGCAATCGATGCATTCATCCGGATCGATCACCAGGAAATTCGGGCCGGCGTGGAAGCAGTCCATAGGGCAGACGGCGACGCAGTCTGTGTATTTGCACTGGATGCAGGATTCGGTAACGACGTAAGGCATTGTGGTGCGAGGGTTTGGAGCCCAACTGAAAAACGTTTGAAATTATGCTGCATCAAGCTGAACCCTGACAGGGGCACACCTCTGGAGGTTGCACGGGGGGACTGCCATTTCGTCGGAGTTTTTGTGTCGACGAGCCCTTGCTCGAGATACGTCCGCTTTCACAGTGATTGGATTTCGTGAAATGAGGGTGCATCGTCGCCGAGAAAACGCTGCGCCTGCAAGGCTTCAAAGCCCAAGCCGACGGCGACTACCTGGCCGAGACGGTCACGCACATCTACGCCAACAAAAGCTGGCTCGTGAACGTGAGCCTCAACGGCGGCAGCACCGGCAAGGCCAAGGCGGGGCAGGGCAAGCCGAAGAAGGCGGCCGAGGTCACCAACCTGGCTATTCCCGCACCGCCCAAGTAACAAGACCCACACGCTCGCAACTGCGGCCGCATCCCAAACAGCCCGCCACCCGGCGGGCTTTTTCATTTCCAAGCCATGAACAAAGATACCTTCAGCAAGGCCGCCGCCTTGCCGCCCGCGCTTGCGGATCGCTGGTGGCTGCACATCGAGGCCACGTGCAAGCGCTTTGGCATCTTCACGCCCGCGCAGCAAGCCGCCTTTATCGCGCAGATCGGGCATGAGTCCGGCGGCTTTGCGCGCGTAACGGAATCCTTCAACTACGCCCCAGCTGGTGCGCTGGTGTCGTTGCGGTTCATTCCGGGCACGCCGGTGCAGCGCGTGGCAGCGCTGCTGCTGGGCATTGCCTGCGCGCATTACCTCGGCAACGGCGTGATTGCCTTGTGGCACGTGCCGGCGGGGCTTGAGTCCGACGCCATCAAGTTCATCGCCGGCGTATTCGGGCTGACCATCGTCGGCTACGCATACGGCGAACTTCCGGCGCTGCGGCGCCTGGTGCACGACTGGCTGCAGCAGGCAGCCCAACGCTGGATGGGAGGCCGCAAAGAATGACGATCAGCCAAAACGACGTGCTCACCGCCATCGACATCGTGGCGCTCGTGGGCATCTGCGCGGGCGCGGCCTGGTCTGCCCTCACGCAGGCCATTCCGCACGGGCTGCGCGGCGCGCTGCTGCTGTGCGCAGTCGCCCTGTGCGCGCTCGGCAGCGCCTCCACCGCGCTTGGCGCCAATCACGACATCGCCACCGTCCAACTGCATTGCGCGCTGGCGGTGGCGGGCCTGTGGGTCACCCACATCATCCGACAAGGCAAAGCCAATGAACTTCGCAATGATCCGCCTGGTGGCAGTGGTGGCAGTGGCTGCAGCAGCCGCGTGGGGCTGGCAGGCCAACCGCTACGACAAGACCATCGCGCAGATGCAACGCGACCACGCCATCGAGCGCCAGGCCGCCGTCGATACCGTCGTGACGGCGCTGCGGGCTGCCATCGACAAACACCGGCAGCTTACCGACCAGCTCGACGCGCTCGACCGTACCCATTTCTCGGAGATGCAACGTGCCACCGCTGAAAACGCGCGCCTGCAGCGTGCTCTTGCTGCTGGCGATGTACGGATGTCAGTGCGCGCCCGTTGCCAGCCCGACGCCAGTGCCGGCGCAGGTGAAGATCGGCCCGGCGCCGGCCTGGGCGATGGAGCCGCCGGCCGATGTGAGCTATCTGGAGAGGATGCGGCGGATCTTGTCGATCTCTTCGCCGGGGCCGAGCGGGATGCGGAGAAACTGAGATACTTGCAGGGGCGCGAACGCGCGCTGGCCAACAATCCCACATAGAAGAGCAACCATGAAGCGCCGCTACGTGACAGCCGATGTGTTCACCGATGTCCCTCTCCAGGGCAATCCAGTCGCGGTGGTGCTGGATTGCGAGGGCTTGTCGACGGAGCAAATGCAGTCCATCGCCGCTGAATTCGGTTACAGCGAGACTACCTTCGTCTTCCCGCCCCGAGACCCGTCACACACTGCCTGGGTACGGGTATTCACGCCGTTGCGGGAAATTCCGTTTGCGGGCCACCCGAATATTGGGACTGCCTTTGTGCTTGCCACGAAAGCCGCAGAAGCCGGCAAGGCGTTGCCGAACACTCTGGTCTTTGATGAGGCGGGCGGAGTTGTTCCTGTCCGACAGCTCATGGAAGGCGCTGCTGTTGTTGGCGGCGAACTTGTTGCGCCAGAGCAGTTGTCTCTGCGTTCCAAGGTTCCTGTCGAGAGTGTTGCCGCATGCCTCTCGCTTGATGCCGATGACATTCGAGTTGCCGTCCACCCGCCGATAGTCGCGTCGGTGGGGCTGCCCTTCGTCATTGTTGAGGTTCGGTCGAGAGACGCATTGCGCCGCTGCGTGCCGAACCCGGTTGCGTACAAGGCAACCTTACCGCTTGATGGCGCCGTGTCTGTTTATGCGTACACGCAAGATGTGGGAGACGACGGCATCCAGGCAGGCTGTGATTTACAGTCGCGCATGTTTACCCCGCGCATGACAGAAGACCCCGCTACCGGTAGTGCAACAGGCGCAACCGTAGCGCTTCTGGCAGCAGCCCGCTCGGTGTCGGAGTTGACGTTACGTGTGCGACAAGGCGTCGACATGGGGCGCCCGAGCACGCTCCTCGCTTCTTGCGAAATAAGAGGGGGCACATCGACAGTGCGAGTCGGCGGAAAATGCGTCGCCGTCATGGAGGGGTCTTTCTGGCTGCCGGTGTTGCACTGAATATGCGGCAGTCGCCGTCCGCTTCCGGCCAAGAGCGGTCATCGACACCGATAGAGAGAGTGTGGAACTTATGAAGGTAAGGCAGCGGAAGGTTGAACGTGCGCTCGCAATGCTTAGCGGAATCCTATACATCGTTTGCTTGGCTACGCCCGCATATCATCCCGCAATAGGTTATGCCGAAGCCGGGGTTTACTACGGCTGGGCAGCTCTATTGCTTGGGCCTATCGGACTCTTCGCCGGTCACTTTTCATGGCTGGCGAACCCAATACTGTGGAGTTCGTGGATTGCACTTCAGATGGGCCATTTTTATGCTGCCGTTACCGCAGCTGTTGTTGCGTTAGCTGTGGCTCTCACGTTCCTTGCCGGAAAGACAATTGCAGTGGGAGACTCGGGCGAATACCCATACGAGGTGCGCTTCGGCTACTACGTTTGGCTCGCCAGCATTGCGCTTTCTGGAGCCGTCGCAGCGATTCACATTGTCCGGAGAGACATCGAGAAAGCAGCGGCCGTAGCCACTCGGAACTGAGACCTCAGAAGAGCCGATGATGATCAGAGCTCCCTTGTTGCTGACTGCTTCGCTCCTAGCATGGGGTGGCGTGGCTTATGCAAGTACCGATTGCGGCAATCCTGTTACGTCGGCCGATGTCGCGCAATGTGCTGACCGAGAGAGTTTGGTAATTGAGCGAAAGTTGGGTGCTGTCTATTCGCAAGTTCTCATAGGCCTCAGGAAGGTCGACAAGGAATACAGTCACTCATACCCCAATCGCCCGCCGTTGCACGCAGCCGAAAGCTTCGCGGCAGCACAACGTGCATGGCTGAACTTTCGTCGCCAGTCGTGTCATGTCGAGGAGCTTGTTGTTCGCAATGGCAACCCGAGTAGGGGCGACCAACCAGGTATTGCAGTCGCCGCTTGCGAGAGCAGGTTATCGTCCGCGCGCGTGGCCGAGTTGGAAAACTTAGTCACCACGTACGACATTTCCGCCAGCAAGGACTACCGCCAGTAGCGGCGAGGAGATATAGGTCCCCTAGTGCAAAGAACAACTTACAAAGGAACGCGCTGACCAGCTGGCCAACGCGACACGGCAAACCTTGATGCTGGAGAGATCTACGCTCAAATCCTAAAAAGAATGCAGCATGGCGGCCTTGGGGCGATAAATGCTGCGAAAACTCGGGTTGCTGTACCGGCAACACTGGGATAAGAAAAGGGACCATCGCGGTCATTCATGATGCTCATCCGGCCCAAGCGGACTGCAGTCGTTTTCCCAGACTTCTGAAGCGCGCTTAGCATAGGTACCAGCCAGCAGGTCGTAATCGCTACAGTGCCCTTTTTGGGTAACGCTGGCTCCGTTCTTACGGAGCACAACCTTGAGCTTGCACACATCAGTTTGATGGAGCAGGACGCCTTTCTTGGGTTCTGCTTCGAAGTCGATTTCATCAAAGCGCATGTTGGCGCAGTCACTCCCCACGGTCGGGCAGTACCCGCCGAATAGGCTCACCTTCAACGCGCCTTCGGCCCCTTTTTGAATACATAGCTCGCCCCACTGCCGTGCCACGCCGGGCGGATCTGATCGCTTGTAGAAGCCTACTTGGGCTACTGCTGGGGCGACGGCAAGGAGCAAGATTAGGGGAGCGGGTCGCATGTCGGCGGCGGTTTAACAATTGATCTTGATGGAGGGGTGCGGCGCGGCTAGCGGAATGTCAGTAGTCTGCGTCGAGCAGAACTTTGAGTTCCTTGTTTCTCTCTTTTGCGAGACGCTCTTCGCAAGCGCTGGTATTTAGCGTGCGCCAATCGGAAGAGGTCTCATGGGGATCGAGGCTTTCTACGAAGTGGCAGTAACTCTCGCGAAATGTGTTCCACTGCTGCTGAGTGAGCGCGAACCTGGCTTGAGCCTCGGTGCTACTGCTTTGGCGCAGGCGATCTTCGACGCGATGTTCAGTCGCGCGGAGTTCTCTGTTTGCGATCTCCAGCGATGCTCGAGCACACTGAGCGCTAGAAAAGCTATGGGGTCCTCCGCCCCAATCGCATGGGTTGAAAATACCCGTTTCGATGCATTCGATGATGCGGTCTGGGGATTCCTCCCTTGCGCATGACTCGCGATCCGCAGCAAATGAGGCCGACGCGAGAAGAACGAGCGGAAGCACAATGGTGAGTCGCATCGAGATGAACCTGATTGGCGTGTAGGCGGTGGGTCAAAGCAAGGTTAGCGCACGGGACCCAGCAGGCCAAGCTCCCGAGGGGACGCACCCTCTCGGCCCATCATAAGCGACAGTACAAAGGACGTGGCTCGGAAGAGGTGGGCAGACCGAACACGTTGGCAGACCGGACCCAGGAACCGGCAGGGCATGAGCCCTCATGCTCGGCCCACCCAGAGAGAAATCAAACGTGCGCAGCAACCAGCCTGCGCACGCTTGAATCGGCTGGTATCCACATCCAGCCGTAAAGACGGGCGACCGCGATGGTGCAGCAACACCATCATGGCCGCCGGACCCACTGGTAGCGCCAGTGAGCCAAGCCAAGGCCCGCCTACCTTCCTAGGAGGCGCGGCGATTCTAGCAAAGCACTTAGGCTCAATTGATACCAATGGCAACACCGATCATTCCGTGGATCGGCGGCAAGCGCCGCCTCGCGGATCTCCTGCTTTCCCGCTTTCCCGCCCACAAGTGCTACGTCGAAGTTTTTGCCGGCGGCGCGGCGCTGTACTTCCTGCGGCCCGCTGCCAACGTGGAGGTTATCAACGACATCAATGGCGATCTGGTGAACCTGTACCGCGTTGTGCAGCATCACCTTGAAGAGTTCGTGCGGCACTTCAAGTGGCTGCTGACCAGCCGCGACATGTTCCGCATCCTGCAAGACACACCGCCGCACACGCTCACAGACATCCAGCGCGCCGCGCGCTTCTACCACCTGCAGCACACGTGCTTCGGCGCCAAGCTGGAAGGGCAGACGTTCGGCACCGCCACGACGGCGCCGGCGCCAAACCTGCTGCGCATCGAGGAGTCATTGAGCGCCGCACACCTGCGCCTGGCCGGCACGTACATCGAGAACCTGAACTGGGCCGACTGCATCGAGCGCTACGACCGCCCGCATACGCTGTTCTACCTCGACCCGCCGTATTGGGAGACCGAGGGGTATGGGGTGGATTTCCCGTTCAGCGAGTACGAGCGAATGGCAGCGCTCATGCGCGGCTTGAAGGGCAAGGCCCTCGTCAGCCTGAACGACCATCCGGATATCCGCAGGTGTTTTGCGGGGTTCGAGATGGAGGCGGTGGAGATCAACTACACCGTGGGCGGTGGGCAGGGGGTGGCGCGGCGGGAGGTGATTATTTACAGCTGGGATCGGGCGGTGGAGCCGGTGGGGTTGTTTTAGCGGCAGCGGCATTCGGGGCGGCCTGTGCCGCCTCGGGCGCCCGTCTTATGCTCGGTTGAAGCACGCAACCTCGGAGACGTACGGCTGGCTGCGGTGGCGATAGTGCAGTGCCGGCCGATAAAAGTACGGCTCAACTCACATTGAAAATGTTCTAACTTGCGTAGCGCGGGAAGAGTGCTGAGAGTCTGGTTTCCAACAAAATGACAGCACCGGGGAAGGGATGAAGCAATTGGGGGCAGTTTGGCCTGCGTCCACGCTGGCAGGCAGCGCAAGGGCGTGGGTGTATGTGGCAAGGGGCCTGCGATTTGCCTTCGCGGCTGCGGTCCTGTTCATTGGAATGCCTGCGTTTTCTAACGCACAGGCGGTCGATCCCGCGGCCAATGGACATCGTTGGCAATGTTGGGGCGGCGAGATTTACGGGAATGGCCCAGTGGCAGCGTGCGCGGCACTCGGTCAGAACATTGAAGCCGTCCAAGGTGTCTCGTTTCAAAACGTCTCCTGCTCGATGGAGTACGACACACGAGCAATTTGCAAGCTGACTTTTACATCACATGGTGTCCCTAGCGCCTCTTCGGACCAGTACGCCGCTTGGCAGGAGAGCGGTTGTGTGGGCGGTTATGCCCTGCAGCCTGACGGAACTTGCAAGGCGCTACCTGCTCGCCCCCCGGTTCAGGCATGTGCGGTCAGCCATCCAGTCATTCCCGGGACGGGCACTAAGATTCTTTTGGAAAGTGACAACGACGGTGCTGCAGATCTTCCGGTAACGCGCTCCTATCATTCGTTTGACATTTTTCGTGCGAGCGGTGGTGCCAATCAGTTGCCGTTTAACTGGCTCTTCAATTGGCAGCGGCAGATCGATCCAAGACTCTTCCGGTATGTGGATCCCCAGATTTCGGTCCTCAGAGAAGATGGTTCGATGTTGGTATTCCGTCAGAGCGGAAGCTCGTGGAGTGCGGACGGTACCGAGGACACATTGGAGCCCCAGACCAGCGATACGGGTGCAGTATCGAGTTGGCTGTATCACGTTAAGAGCACAGGCGCCACCGAGACCTATGGTGCGACGGGGAAGCTGCAATCCGTCCGCCAACGCAATGGTAGAACGACAACGCTGACTTACAACGCGCAGAGTCAGCTCGTGCAAGTCACCGCCCCTAGCGGGCGAAGCCTGACCTTTGCGTACGACGCCCAAGGCCGCGTCTCCAGCATCACCGCGCCCGATGGCGCCGTCACCAAGTACGCCTACAATGCGAACAGCATGCTGACCACCGTCACGTGGCCAGACAACACCATGCGGCAGTACGTGTATGAAGACACCCGATTCCCCACGGCCCTCACGGGCGTCATCGACGAAGCCGGCGTGCGGAATGCCACCTATGCCTATGACGATCAGGGGCGGGCGATCACCAGTGAATTGACCGCCGGGGCGGATCGGTATCAGTTCCAGTATCAGGCGAACGGGCAGACGACGGTGCTGACGCCGGATGGCGGGAGCAGCGTGTATAGCTTCCTGAAGCAGAACGGTGTGTTGTTGCCGACTGGGGTGAGTGCGCCGTGTCCGCTGTGTGGGAGCACGTCGCAGAGCGCGGATTACGACGCCGCCGGCAACGCGACGCGCAGGGTGGGCTATGACGGGTCGGCTACGACGTATATCTACGATGCGCAGGGACGGGAGACGCAACGTATCGAAGGCGCCGGTACATCAAATGCTCGGACAACCACCACTGAGTGGGACTCGGCCACCGGTCTGCCGAGCCGCGTAGCTTCGCCTGGGCGTGTGGATGTTGTTGAGTATGACGAACAAGGGCGCGCCAAACGGTATCTCTGGTACCCGACCTCGGACGTCAGTGGCGTCAGTGGTTTCGGTGCTAGCCCGAGCGGTAGTACAAAGATTGTCGACTGGACGTACAACGACGCGGGGCAGTTGGCTTCAACCGTGGAGTCGATCGATAGCACTGTTACCGCCAAATGGGCCTTCACTTACGATGCAGTGGGACGACTGGCCACAGTCACGACCCCGCAAGGCACAGTGGGCCGCGCGTTGAGTTATGACGCTGGTGATCGCCTGCTCGAGGCGGTCGATCCTGATGGAAGGCGGGTGACTTACACCTATACCGCGCGAGGTTCGTTGGCAAGCCTGCAAGTCGACGGCCAGACGATCAGCTATACCTACAATGCGCTCGGTTTTCTGACGTCGGTATCTGGTCAGGATGGCGTCTATATCGGCTACGAGTACGATGCAACACATCGCCTCACGGCACTACTGGTGCCGGCGGTGGGAGGCGCTCAGGAATCGATGCAGTTGAAGTCTGTCAGCACATCGCCCTTTTCGCAGAGTGTCGTCAGTGAGAGCGCTCATCAAGGGCAAACAACCTGGTCGAGAATTTGGCGCGCGATAAAGCGGTGGATCAGCATGCTTGTGGGTTCTGCACATGCTGGCGACAGTATGACTCGTATTCCGGTACCCAACGCTGGGTTGCCCCCACCACAGGGCGGCGGGTGCAGCAATGGGGAGTGTGAGCAGAGTTTCCTGAGTTGTACGGCCAACTGCATTACCGCGTATGACCCGCTCAGCGATGAGTTCAAGGCGACTCTGACCGGCCTCGGTGGCACGTTCCCGAAAGCTCTGGTCGGACTGCCTCGTGGCCTCGGCGGAGCAAGTTCGATGACGACCGTGCCTAGCGCTGTGGCGCATGCTCTTGGTGGCGGCGGCGCGCGAACTGTGGGAGGCGCCGCCCGCACGCTTGGGCGAGTGGTTTCGCCGATCTGGATTGGCTATGGGGTGTATCTGGCTGGGATGGAGACTTACTCTCTCGCATCCTGCAGTTCAAACAAGTGCGCACATTGATATCTACGTTATGAATCCTATTCTGATCGCTGCTCTTGCAATCGCACTCGGTGGTGGAGCGGTACTGCTGCGGAAGAGCCGCCGCCGAAACAATCTACGGGCGCTCGCTAGTCGAGAGTCGCTCAGCGATATTGAGATCTACAAACAGTTCTACGCCGGCGACAAATTCGACGAGGCGGCCGTGCGTTCCGTCTGGAACGAGATTGCCGAGACGCTACGGGTGCCGGCCGACAAGCTGCGTCCGACTGACAAGTTCGGAGCCGACGTTGGCGCCTGGTCAATCACGAGCGAAGAGCTGGATACGTTGGGCGAGTTGGCAGCGAAACGCGCAGCGCTTCAGGGTAAGGAGGTCGACATCGCCTCTCTCGCAACGGTCGATGACTATGTGAGGGCGTTCGCAGCGAATGCGGTGCACGGCTAGTGCCTGCCAGGGGGCGGCAGCAAAAACAAGCGTGAGCGATCAGACATGCATGGCATACCGATCATGCCTGCGATGAGAATTGCGGGCGAATCTGCGATCGGATGTACTGCGTAACCAAGGGCAACAACCGACGAAAACGGCGAGCGCAAGCGCCCGCCGCCCGCGTTACGCAGCCATCAACCGTTCAATTGTGGCGGATCTTGCTCATCCCGATGTTCGACCTCGCGCAGCTTCCACGAAGCACGATCGAAACGGAACACCGCAACCTGCGGCGGAGGCAAGTGCAGCGTCGCTCGGCGAACGGTATCGATGACCAAATCGGTCAGCGCATCGTTGTCGAGTGGCGTTGCAATCACGAAAGACATATCGTGGAGTGCGAAGCGCTTGCCGTTGTCGCCGACGACGCGTTGGTGACAGCCGATTGCTGCAAGACGCGCTACGACGCGATCATAGTCGTCGGTAGCGCCGTCGCGAACGGCGACGAGTACTAGATAGTTGGATTGGATCATGATTGTGAATCCGAAATCGACGCAGCGAAACTGATGCAAAAATTTTTCTCAGTTCGCCGGCGCATTACGTACAATCGATCCTGAAGACCGTTACTAACACCTAACAGTTTTGGAGCCGAAATTTTCGGCGGCAAATTTGACGGTGTGTAACACATCGGCGCTGCGCTAACAGCGTTGATGCCTGTCTTCAGGTTCAGCCTTTCAGTCTGTGCCTCAGGCCCGGGTGCGTTTCCTTGCTAGGGGACATGCGCACTTCGGGCCTATTCTTTGCGGCGTCCGGTATGGCACGGGCGACCGGACACCTATCCCTATCTCACGATACATCTCCTGTTCGCGCCACAACCTGTAGTGGTCGTGGACCGCCCATGACCTAATGATAGCGGCGCTGTTCGAGTTCACAAGAACGGTCAGGAATACCGCATTCACCGACTCCTGGGACCGGCTCATTCAGACCGGGCGCTGACGTGGCAGTGCGCGGGTGACTTGTGCCTAGCATATCGGAACCATCGCTCCGATCAAGCCTTGACAGCTGGCGGCGGTTGGGGGTTTTTGCGATCGAAATGCAGTTCTTTTCGTGCGCCGAAAGCCGCCGAGGACCGCTGGCGGCCGCGGTATGACGCGCTATGTGTGGGTGCGCAATGACTCGCCCTTCAGAAAAATTCTTTCTATCGAGGGCGAAAATTCGATAGCTTCGGTGGCTCCCAAGATGGACTCCCAAACTACGGCTGGTCGGCGGACGAAGTCGTAGTGGCGCCCGGAGCTAAATGGCCCGCTTCTCGGCGCGGATCAAATCCGGGCAAACTGCACTGAGGAGGACCCCTTACGTCGCATTGCGATGCGTGTAGTACGGACGCAGCTTGTCCTCAAGAATCGCATCTACCGCATCGAGGCTGCGCGGCTCCGGGTTCAACCACGCATCAATGTTCTCCGGCTTGATCGGTATCGGGCAGCGGTCGTGCCCGGCCTCTGCAATCTCCGGCGGCGGATCGTCGGTGATGATGGCGAACGACAGCAGATCCTTTTCGCCGGGCTTGGTCGCGCGCCAGTGTGACCACACGCAGGCGACGAGCAGCGTCTGCGGCGGGTCGGGGCGGAATTCGAGCACGACGTTTTTGCCGTCTGGTCCGGTCATGTTCTCATAGAACGCGTCGACCAGGACCAGGCCGTGCGTGTGGCCGTACTGGCCTTTCCAGAAGCCGCGCAAGTTGCCGCGGCGGGCGTTGTAGGTGCCGGGATACTGTTCGTCGTAGATGGCCGGTTTGCCGGCGGGGCGGCACTGGTAGCGCATCGGTTTGACGACGCGCCGGCCGTTCTCCATGACCATCACGGGCGCGTACCAGCCAGGGAAGATGCGCGAGTCGCGCGGCTTCAGCTCGGTGCTCTTGATCTCTTCGAGTTTGCCCTTGGCCGCCGCGATCTTGTTGGTGGCGATGCGGACGTCTTCGGCGGCTTTCTTGGTGGTCTTGGTGGCGAGGGCCTGCTGGGCTTTCTCCAGCCGCTCCGTTTGTTCGATCAGCACGGGCGCATATTGGAAGGCGCTCCGAGGGGCGTATCGATTCGCTCATTCGCGTAAAACGTTTGCTGCGAACCAAAAAAAGCGCCCTGCACACGCGGGCGTGACGCTCCCCCCCTGATGAGCCGTCATAAAACGCAGGAGACGCAAAGTAGGGACCATTGAGCATCCTGCGTATGTTCATTATC
The DNA here is from genome assembly GCF_003290055.1 of Ralstonia sp. GX3-BWBA. Lineage (NCBI taxonomy): Bacteria > Pseudomonadati > Pseudomonadota > Betaproteobacteria > Burkholderiales > Burkholderiaceae > Ralstonia > Ralstonia sp. GX3-BWBA. The sequence goes on from NZ_QMKS01000022.1 coordinate 27,980, forward strand.
GGTGATCAGAACAGAAACCAAACCACCAAGAAGGGGGAGTTTCCGGCCGTGTATTGCAAGCGGTCACCACCGGTGGGCTGGCGGTCGCTCGCCTCTGATCTTGACGATCATCCCTGGCAGCCAGCTCTCCTTTTGCGGCGCCAAACGGGGAGTCGGGGTAGACGAAATACTGTTCGACTTCTACGCGCCAGGCGAAGTACCCGACTTCGTGGAGAGCGCGGATTTCCCACAGGTGGTGGCGCTTGGCTTATCGCGCCGCTGATCTTCCGTGACTTTGCCCGCAAATTGCCCACATTCGAATCGCAGTTCATCGGGATTCTGTGCCAAAACTCCGGCTTAACCCATTGATGTGTCTGGTCGTCCGGAACGGAAGTCTCACACTCCCTCGACTGCAGGACGGTATGATCGTCGGCACTCACGAGAATCGCTGGGCGACGACGCCAATGATGGCAAGGAGAACCGCATGATCAAGGTCACCGTGATGTACCCGTACACCGAAGGCGCGCGTTTCGACCACGCCTATTACCGCGACCGGCACATGCCGATGGTGAAGGCTAGGTTGGGGAGTGCCTGCGCCTACTACACCGTCGAAAAAGGCTTGGCCGGTGGAGCGCCTGATACACCGCCTGCCTTCGTGGCGATGTGCGCGTTCATCTGTGATTCGGCCGAAGGCTTCCAGGCCGCCATGCGAGAGCACGGCGCCGAGATCCTGGGCGACATTGCCAACTATACCGACATCGCCCCGGTGGTTCAGGTCAGCGAGGTCGTCGTCGAGCGGTCGGATCGTTGAGCGCGCCCGATCGCGAGTCATACGCTGCCGTGCGGATCAAGCGCGGAAGTCCTGGCCAGCGGACACCGATGTCCGCAGCCCAACTCCCGGTCGCGGCGACCACGGCTCTAGCATCGTGCGGCGAGCACGTGCAATGCCGTTTTCTCCATACCAGCCCATCCGAATCACCAGCGGACAGTCCTGCCGCGGTAGTCGAGATACTCAAGGCCAGGTCGCCCCAGTTTGTTCAGAATCACGTTCACGACGCCTGGAACACTCTCCTCGATTGACAATCGTCCCTCGGGGCCGCCGAGATCGGTGCGTACCCAGCCGGGGGCGATCAGCAGCATGGCCAAGGGCGTGTGAGCCTGGCGCGCTGCGAAACTGCGCATGAACTGGTTCAGTGCCGCCTTGCTGCCACGATAGAGTTCGCGCTGGCCGGATTCGTTGTCGGCAATGCTGCCTTGCCCGGACGACATGATTCCGATCAGGCCGGCCGGCGGAACAAGGTCCGCCATGCTTTCGACCACGCGCATTGGGCTGAGCGCATTGGTCATCATGAGCGCCACAAAATCCTCAGTGGAGACCTCGCCGATGGTCTGCGTTGGATCCGGATTGGTGGTCCCCGCATTGACGAACAGAACATCGAACGTCCGGCCGGACAGTCGTTCGCGCAGGGCCTGGATCTGCTCGGGCTGCGTGATGTCCAGCGTTTCGATGGCGACCCTGTCCGGATGCGCATTGGCGAGATCGTGCAAGAGCGTCCGGTCGTTGCCGGCGCGGACCGTGCCCACGACATTCCATCCCTTCTTGAGAAACTCGGCCGCCATGGCATAACCAAGGCCCCGTGAGGCGCCGATCAGCAAGACGGTGGGCGTGTGGATGGGAGCGTTGGGCAAGGCATTCTCCGTTGTGCGCAGGGGATGCTGCGTATTGTCAGAAGAGCCCGCGTTTTGCACCAGACGCCTGGCCGACAATCCACGATTGCACCAGACGCCATGGCTAGATGCGTTTTCGATTATTCTGGCCGCATGTCACGCGTCGATCTCAACCTCCTGACCGCGCTGGATGCATTGCTCAGTGAACGTAGCGTCACCGGTGCGGCCCGGCGTCTGAATCTCAGCGTCTCCGCTATGAGCCGCACACTTTCGCGCCTGCGCATCGCGACGGGCGATCGCTTGCTGTTGCAAGCTGGCCGCGCGCTGGTGCTGACGCCTTACGCCGAGCAACTGAGCCAGCGTATTCCCGCACTGGCCCGTGAAGCGGAGGCGGCGCTCAGCCGTGCTGAACTTCGGTTCGACGTGGCCACCCTTGAGCAATGCTTCACCGTGCGCGCGGGTGAAGGCTTCGTCGATCTGCTTGGCGCGGCCTTGATGGATCGCATTCTTGGCGCGGCGCCCGGCGTGCAAGTTCGCTTCACGCCCAAGCCGGACTGGAACGCGCAGCCGTTGCGGGACGGCGCGATTGATCTGGAGATCGGTATTGTCCGCACGGCTGCCCCTGAGGTCCGGACACGGCTGCTTTTCCGCGATCGCTATGTCGGGGTGTGTCGCGTGGGCCATCCTTTCCTGGGCGACGCTCGCATCAGCCTGGAGCAATGGGCAGCATGTGGCCACGTCATGGTTTCGCGTACAGGCGAAACGGAAAATGCGATCGACGTGGCACTGGAGCTGCCAAACCTTCGGCGAAAGGTAGTAATCGTGGTGCCGTCTTATATGAGCGCTATGCAACTGGCCCGACATTCGGACTTATTGGCCGCCGTTCCGTACTCCTGCCTGGGTAATGCCTTTGTAACGGATTACGCGGCTGCCAACGGGCTGCAGTATTTCGAACTACCGCTGGCCATACCCGCTTTCACCATTTCAGAGATCTGGCATCCGCGCCTCGATCACGATCCGGCGCATCAATGGTTTCGCACTGAAGTGCTAGAGCTTTGCCGGGCGGCATATCCGCAGAATCCTCCGCAACATGCGCGCTGACGGCAGGTAGGCTGTTATTGCTGAATAGTTGGCGGAACCTGCGCGTCGTAGCGGGCTGGTTTGCCGGCGGGGCGGCACCGGTATCGCCTCGGTTTTGACGACGCGCGGGCCGACTGGAGCAATTGCGGTATTGCCGTCTTCTCAGGCTGTCGTGGAGAGCAGGCCTCCCGAGCTCTTGCCTTCCGCTTGCTGCGCCTGGGCAAGTTGGCCTATTGCAGTTTCAAGTGCCGCGGATACCGAGCTTGCTTCCGTCGACAGCGCCTGAAGTTTGGCAGCTGCCTCCTTGTCGATGGTGGCCTGTTTCGATTCGGCTTCCATCTGCCGCTGCAACGCTGAAAGCCGCTGCCGCAGCGCGTTGATCTGCGCTTTCAACTGCTTGACCACGGGGCTGTCGCTTGACGCCCCTGCGTCGCCCGATGATGGATTCAGGCCAGTCGATGATCGCGCTTCGTCGGTGCTCGAGCCGATGTCGTTGCCTTTCGACGCGGATGGGGATGCCGCTTCATTCCCAACTGAAACGCGGGATGGACGGCTCGCCGCAGGCGGCAGCGCGTTGGTCGTGAGAGGGGGATCGACTCGCATAGCTGATTCTTTTTGTTTGAATGTCGGCAAACCGGGGATGTGCTCGCCGCTCTACATCGGAATCTTTTTCGGCACGTTCGCTTGGAACTTGAAGAGGCACGCAGGGGGGGCTGTGTGCCTGGAGGAGAGGGGGAAGGGCAGCATTGAACGGCTGAAGGCGGCAGGTCGCGCGGTCGACTCTTATATAAGATATAAGACATTTGACCGTGTGGGGTATTGCGATTAGAATCGCGCCCAAGCGGCGCCCGGACCAGCCTCGGGGCGCCTGAAAAGATCCCCCTGTAACGTCATCTCAGCAGGTTTCCCATGCTTGAAAACTTTCGCGCTCACGTGGCCGCCCGCGCCGCGCTCGGTATTCCTCCCCTGCCGTTGACGGCTCAGCAGACCGCCGAACTGGTCGAACTGCTGACGAACCCGCCCGCGGGTGAAGAGCAAACGCTGCTCGACCTGATCACCCATCGCGTACCCGCTGGCGTGGACGAAGCCGCCCGCGTGAAAGCAGGCTTCCTGGCTGCTGTCGCCAAGGGTGAGACCGCTTGCGCGCTGATTTCGCGTGCCCGCGCCACCGAACTGCTCGGCACGATGCTGGGCGGCTACAACATCCAGCCGCTGATCGAGCTGCTGTCTGACGCCGAAGTCGGCGCCACCGCCGCAGAGGCGCTGAAGAAAACGCTGCTGATGTTCGACCAGTTCCATGATGTGAAGGAACTCGCCGACAAGGGCAACGTGCACGCAAAGGCTGTGCTGCAGAGCTGGGCCGACGCCGAATGGTTCACGAGCCGTCCGGAAGTGCCGGAAAGCCTGACCATCACCGTGTTCAAGGTGACGGGCGAAACCAACACCGACGACCTGTCGCCGGCACCGGACGCCACCACCCGCCCGGACATCCCGATGCACGCGCTGGCGATGCTGAAGAACGCGCGCCCCGGCATCACGCCGGAAGAAGACGGCAAGCGCGGCCCGGTCAAGTTCATCGAATCGCTTAAGGAAAAGGGCCACCTGGTCGCCTACGTGGGCGACGTGGTCGGCACCGGTTCCTCGCGCAAGTCGGCCACCAACTCGGTGCTGTGGTTCACGGGCGAAGATATCCCCTACGTTCCGAACAAGCGTTTCGGCGGCGTGTGCCTGGGCGGCAAGATCGCTCCGATCTTCTACAACACGATGGAAGATGCCGGCGCGCTGCCGATCGAACTCGACGTGTCGCAGATGGAAATGGGCGACGTGGTTGAACTGCGCCCGTACGAAGGCAAGGCGCTGAAGGACGGCAAGGTTATCGCCGAATTCCAGGTCAAGTCGGACGTGCTGTTCGACGAAGTGCGCGCCGGTGGCCGCATTCCGCTGATCATCGGCCGCGGCCTGACCGCCAAGGCGCGTGAAGCGCTGGGCCTCGCACCGTCGACGCTGTTCCGCCTGCCGCACCAGCCGGCCGACAGCGGCAAGGGTTTCTCGCTCGCGCAGAAGATGGTCGGCCGCGCGTGCGGTCTGCCGGAAGGCCAGGGCATTCGCCCGGGCACGTACTGCGAACCGAAGATGACCTCGGTCGGCTCACAGGACACCACGGGCCCGATGACCCGCGACGAACTGAAGGATCTGGCGTGCCTCGGCTTCTCGGCCGACCTCGTCATGCAGTCGTTCTGCCACACCGCCGCGTATCCGAAGCCGGTGGACGTGAAGACGCACCAGACGCTGCCGAACTTCATCAGCACGCGTGGCGGCATTGCGCTGCGCCCGGGCGATGGCGTGATCCACTCGTGGCTGAACCGCATGCTGCTGCCCGACACCGTCGGCACCGGCGGCGACTCGCACACGCGCTTCCCGATCGGCATCAGCTTCCCGGCAGGCTCGGGCCTGGTCGCATTCGCGGCCGCCACCGGCACGATGCCGCTGGACATGCCGGAATCGGTGCTGGTTCGCTTCAAGGGCAAGATGCAGCCGGGCGTCACGCTGCGTGACCTGGTCAACGCGATTCCGCTGTACGCGATCAAGCAAGGCATGCTGACGGTCGCCAAGCAAGGCAAGAAGAACATCTTCTCGGGCCGCATCCTCGAAATCGAGGGCCTGCCTGACCTGAAGGTCGAGCAAGCGTTCGAACTGTCGGATGCGTCGGCTGAGCGTTCGGCCGCCGGTTGCACGGTGCACCTGAACAAGGACCCGATCATCGAGTACCTGAACAGCAACATCACGCTGCTCAAGTGGATGATCGCGCAGGGCTACCAAGACCCGCGCAGCCTGCAACGCCGCATCAAGGCGATGGAGCAGTGGCTGGCCGATCCGCAACTGCTGCAGCCGGATGCCGACGCCGAGTACGCCGCCGTCATCGAGATCGACCTGGCCGACATCCATGAGCCGATCGTTGCCTGCCCGAACGATCCGGACGACGTGAAGACGCTGTCCGACGTGGCCGGCGCCAAGATCGACGAGGTGTTTATCGGCTCGTGCATGACCAACATCGGCCACTTCCGTGCGGCGTCGAAGCTGCTGGAAGGCAAGCGCGACATTCCGGTCAAGCTCTGGGTTGCGCCGCCGACCAAGATGGACCAGAAGCAACTGACGGAAGAGGGCCACTACGGCGTGTTCGGCACGGCCGGTGCCCGCACCGAAATGCCGGGCTGCTCGCTGTGCATGGGCAACCAGGCACAGGTGCGCGAAGGCGCGACGGTCATGTCGACGTCCACCCGCAACTTCCCGAACCGCCTGGGCAAGAACACGAACGTGTACCTCGGCTCGGCGGAACTGGCGGCGATCTGCTCGCGTCTGGGCAAGATCCCGACCAAGGACGAGTACATGGCCGACATGGGCGTGCTCACCGCCAACGGCGACAAGATCTACCAGTACATGAACTTCGATCAGATCGAAGACTTCAAGGAAGTGGCCGACACCGTGCAGATGTAAGCACGCGGTGAGGCTACGGCGGGTCGTTCCTGCCGTAGTCAAGTGAAAAGGCGCCGAGGGCATTCAACCCTCGGCGCCTTTTCTTTTGGTCCTTCTCAAGGTTCCGGCGCTGGCCGAAACCAAAAGGGAGCACGCTCCCTCAGCCGCGCATTGTCAATGGATGATGATCGACACCGTTGAATATGCCGGCACCGTGATCGTCTCGCTGTACGTGCCAGCCTTCGTGCCGCGTGCGACCGGGAACTGGCCGAAGCTTTGCAGCGTGGCCGGTACCGACGTCGGCATGGTGCGCTGGCTGCTGTAGTTCGGGCCGTTCAGCGCCGGGATCGAAAAGCCGCTGTCCGAGCGAGCCGGATACGCAAATCCCGACGGGCTGCCCGGCACCGGCAGCAGCGCAACCGCCGTGCCCCAGCGGCCCGTTGCATCGCCCAGCCCTGCGCCGCCGCCGGCTTGGATGGCGCTGTTGATTACCGCAGCCGAATCCGTCGACGAGAAGTTCTGCAGCAGGTTCGTGTAGTACGCAATGCCGTACTGGCGCAGCAGGAAGCCGCCCAGGCTGCCCGAAATCGGATACCCCGGGCATGACGACGACAGCGACGGATCGAACGCCGTCAGCGAGCAGTCGTACGCGCTTTGCAGCCAAGCCGGGAAGCGGCTGTCGCGCACGTTGTTGAAGCTTGGGTCGATCTGGCTGGAGAGCACGTCTTCCATCGTCATCGCTGTCATTTCTTCCAGCCACGTGCCGTACATGTACTGCGAGCCGTGCAGCACGCCGCGCTGGTAGAAGTTGGCCATGTGCGTGAACTCATGGCCGAGCGTCGAGATGACGGTGTTCAGCCCGTCCGTGCCACCCAGGTAGATCGTTTCCGAATCCACATAGAGCGACAGCGACTGGTTCGACAGCGGCTGCGAGCTGGTGGTGAAGTTGTTGCGCGCCCAGAAATAGCCAACGCGGCCATAGGGCTGGCTATCCGGCTGGATGTTCAGCACCACGACATCGAGCGCCTGGTTCGGATCGATCAAGCTGGCGGAGCTGGAGTAGCTGCCCCACGGCTGGCCGACCAGCGAAGTGGCCAGTGCGTAGACAGACTGCGTGCCCGAAGCAAATTTGCTGATGAGCGTGTTGATGATGCCGTCGGTGATCTTGCTGGTGTCGTATTCGGTGTTTTCCACCCACAGGTTGACGATGCGGCCGTCCGTGGCCGTGGCTTGCTGGCGCAGCGTGGCCGTACGCACGGTGGCGGTGCCATCCGGCTGTTGATGGTTCCACGTACGCTGTGTGCCGACGCTGGCGACCGACTGTGGACGCAGCACCGTGTCGTTGGAAGCGCCTTGCGTCTTGAGCGGGGCGCCGCCAGTGGCGTATCCATCCAGCGCATGGATGTTGAAATCGGAGAGCTGGCGATCGAACGCTGCGTTGGCGTCATTGCCCGCCACGTCTGCGGCAGTCTTCGGGACCGGCGTGCCCGTGGCGTTCAGCAGCCCCAGGCCCGTGAGCGAGATGGACGGCATCGGCTGAGCCGCCGCACTCTGGTTGGTGTAGATGAGCGTCACGCTCTGGCCAGTCAGCCCCGCGATCGACACCGGCACCGAGCCGGCCGCTCCGCCCGTATTGGTCGCTTGCCATACGCCCACCCCGGAGCCGGCGTAGGTATTGCCCAGTGCGCCGCAGTTCGACCCGCTGCACGCCGCCGCCACGGTGATATTGGCGGACGAGCCTTGCGTGGCTGCCGGGGTGGCCCCCGAACCCCCGCCGCCACCGCCTCCACCACATGCGGCCAGGGTGCCTGCTGCTGCCACCATCATCGCGATGGTCCATTGCTTCGTGCCGCGCACGTTGTTGCTGCTGCGTTCCATCCACTTCTCTCCAAATCCGCACATACCAGAAGCCTGCGCGAGGGCGGCTCGTGACTGCCTCAAGCGCAACATGCGAACGGATTCTCAAGGCGAAGTGGCGGATTCGATTTGTGGAAATGACGGCCTCACAGGCGCCAATTCCCCCCGATGTGGGGGTACGCAAAGTTTGCGTTGTCGAAAAGGTTGAAAAAGTCGTAGCTCCGGGATGTAGATGCAGAAAACGGAGGAGGGCGCCTGGCGCCACTTTGGCGACGGAGCCGTCCGCTAGAATGGGCCGCCCGCTCATTCACCGCGCCGCAAACGCGCTCAATACGTCACCCGCCGATGCTCGTTGCGCAGCTCAAATCGTTCTTCATGGTTGCCCGCCTGGGCAGCATCACGCTGGCAGCCAAGCAGCTCGGCCTGTCGCAGCCGACCGTGACTTCGCAGATCCGCGCCCTGGAAGAGGCCTACGGCGTGGAGCTGTTCTACCGGGGCGGGCGCCGGCTCTCCTTGTCGGACGCGGGCGTGCGGCTGATGCCCCTGGTGGACCAGCTCGTGCGCCAGGAAACCGAGATCGACTTCTTCCTGCGCAACTCCGGTGACATGGGATCGGGCCACCTGCGCATCGGCGCGACGGCGCCGTATTACGTACTCGACATCGTTGATCGCTTCTGCAAAAGCCATCCCGGCATCGACGTCAGCATCGAAGCCGGCAATTCGGTGCAGATGCTCGAAGCGCTGCAGGAGTACCGGGTGGACGTGGCATCGTCGTCGCAGCGCGTGGACGACGCGCGTTTTCTGCGCATTGAACTGGCGCGCGATCCGCTTGTGCTCGTGGTGCATCGCAGCCACGCGCTCGCCGGCCAGACGAGCGTGCCGGTGCATGTGCTGTCGCAATGCCGCTTGCTGGTGCGCGAGGTGGGATCGACCACGCGCGCCATGACCGAAACGATGATGGCGCAGGCTGGCGTGACGCCGGCTTCCACGGTGGAAATCGGCAGCCGGGAGTCCATCCGGGAGGCCATCACGCGCAACCTGGGTGTCAGTGTCATCGCCCGCCAGGAAGTGCCGAGCCACGCCGATCTGCGTGTGCTGCCCTTTGAGGGTGGCGCGCCGGAGCTGAGCGAATACCTGTATTGCCTGCAGGATCGGCGTGAGGCGCGGTTGATTGCCGCCTTCCTGAGCGAAGTCCGGCCGGTCTCGTCATAGACGAACCAAAATCCGGAAATGCGCGCATTGGCGTTTTTGGGGTAACTGCCACAAGGGGTACATGTCGGCTGGCTACAGTGGCGATCGTTTTTGCCACTGTCTGCGCCCTGTGCCCATCTCTCAGCCTGTTACCAACCCGACCTCGGGTTCCGCCACACCGTTCCTGTCGGTGCGGCAAATCTCACGCCGATTTGGCGCGTTCACGGCGCTTGACGGGGTGTCGCTGGATGTGGCGCAAGGCGAATTCGTCTGCCTGCTGGGCCCGTCGGGCTGCGGCAAGACGACTCTGCTGCGCATCATTGCCGGGCTGGAGGCGCACGACGGCGGCCAGATCGTCGCCGGTGGCCGCGATATTTCCAATCTGCCCCCGCGTGAGCGTGACTACGGCATCGTCTTCCAGTCGTATGCGCTGTTTCCCAACCTGACGGTCGCGCAGAACGTTGGCTACGGGCTGGACGCCAGTAGCGGCAACCGTGCGCGCATGCAGGAGCGGGTCTCGGAGATGCTCGCGCTGGTTGACCTGGCCGGCAGCGAGGCGAAGTACCCGTCGCAACTGTCGGGCGGCCAACAGCAGCGTGTGGCACTGGCCCGCGCACTGGCACCCGCGCCATCGCTGTTGCTGCTGGATGAGCCAATGTCGGCGCTGGACGCCCAGGTGCGCGAGCACCTGCGCATCGAGCTGCGCCGCCTGCAGCGCAAGCTGAACGTCACTACGTTGATGGTCACGCACGACCAGGACGAAGCCATGGCGATGGCTGATCGCATCGCCGTCATGTCCAACGGCCGCATCGAGCAGACCGGCTCGCCGGCGGAAATCTATTCGCGCCCGGCCACCGGGTTTGTCGCCGGGTTTGTCGGCCAAGCCAACTGGCTGCCGCTGGAACGCGCGGAAGATGGCACGCCCACGCTGGCCGGCCAACCGCTGCTGCTCGATCCGGTTTTCGCCGATAGTGGGGCGTTTCAGGGCCGTCTGTTCTGCCGCCCCGAAGCCGTCACGCTGCATCCCGACGACGACGCACCCAATCGCCATCTCGCCCGCGTGGTCGACCAGATCTACCTGGGCAGCCGAACGCGCGTGACGCTGTCGATCGATGGCCTGGCCGATGCACCGCTGGTGGCCGAAGTGGCATCGAGCGCGCTGCAAACCGGCCGCAATGGCCTGGGCGACAGCAAGCTGTGGATCGCGCTGGAGCGCGACGGCCTGCGTGTGTATGCCTGAGGCCGCCATGTCGATGCTGCCCCCTGAGGCCAACGTGGTTGCGGCCACCCAATCCGCCGCATCCAAACCGGCTCGCGCCGCGGGCACGCCGTTCTGGCGTACCGATGCGCCTGTGCTGACGGGCATGAAGCTCGGCTGGCTGCTGTTGCTCGCCATCGGCTTGCTGCTGCCCACGGCGATGATGTTGTTGCAGGCCACGGGCCTGGTTGCCAGTGTGCGCAGCACAGACGAGCACGGCCTGGCGCTGGTTGCCCATGTGGTGCAGGCGCCGAATTTTCTTGCCATGGTTGGCCGTACCCTCGCGGTATCCGGTGCGGTGGCCGCCATTGTGGTGCCGCTGGCATTTGCCCTGGCTTACGCGGTGCAACGCACCCGCATGCCGTTGCGCGGCACGATGCGCACGCTGGCGATGCTGCCGCTGTTTGCGCCGTCGCTGCTGCCGGGCATTGCGCTGGTTTACCTGTTTGGCAACCAGGGCTTGTTCAAGGCATGGATGAGCGGCAACAACATCTACGGCTTCTGGGGCATCGTGCTGGGCGAGGTGTTCTACACGTTCCCGTATGCGTTGATGCTGTTGCTGGCGACGCTCACGCTGGCAGACGGCCGGCTGTATGACGCCGCCCGTGCCATGGGCGCGAGCCCGTGGCGCACGTTCCGCACGGTCACGCTGCCCGGTGCGCGCTACGGGTTGTTCGGCGCCTTCGCGTTGGTCTTCACGCTGGTCGCGACCGACTTTGGCGTGCCGACCGTGGTGGGCGGCAGCTACCAGGTGTTGGCCGTGGAGGCCTACAAGGCCGTGGTAGGCCAACAGCAGTTTGCGCGCGGTGCCGTCATCGGTTTGATGCTGCTGCTGCCCGCGCTGCTGACCTTTGCGGTAGAGCGCCTCGTGCAGCGCCGCCAGCACGCCGCGCTGGCCAGCCGCGCACAGCCATATCACCCGCGGCCGGATCGCCTGCGTGATGGGCTTTTCCTGCTGCTGAGCGTGCTGGTGGTCGGCGGGATTCTGCTGATGCTTGCCACCGCCGTTGGCGCATCGCTGGTGAAGCTCTGGCCGTACAACCTCGAACTGTCGCTGCGCAATTACGACTTCGACAACATGGATGGCGGTGGCTGGCTGGCGTATCGCAACAGTCTGAAGTTGGCTGCACTCACCACCGTGTTCGGTACCGCACTGATCTTCACCGGCGCATGGCTGGTTGAGAAAACACGCGCTGCAGGATGGTTGCAATCCGGCTTGCATTCGGCCATCCGCTTTGCCGTGCTGCTGCCGATGGCGGTGCCGGGCCTCGTGCTCGGTCTGGGCTACGTGTTCTTCTTCAACCATCCGGCCAATCCGCTCAACGGCCTGTATGGCGGCATGGCGCTGATGGTGCTCTGCACGATCATGCATTGCGCCACGGCAGCACACCTCACGTCGGTGGCGTCGCTGGGGCAGCTCGATCCGGTGTTCGAGGCGGTGTCGGCCTCGCTCAAGGTGTCTGCGCTGCGCACGTATTGGCGCGTGACGCTGCCGATGTGTGTGCCGGCCGTGCTGTCGTGCGCGCGCTATTTGTTCGTATCGGCCATGACGACCGTGTCGGCAGTGATCTTCCTCTACAGCCCCGACACCGTGCTCGCTTCCGTGGCCGTGCTGAACATGGACGACGCAGGCGACATCGGCCCCGCTGCGGCCATGTCCACGCTCATTCTCGTCACATCGATCGTCGTATCTCTGCTGCTGGAACTGGCCACGCGCGGCATCGTGCGGCGTACGCAGGCGTGGCGCACGGCGGCGCATTGAATTCGTCGTCCCTAATAACAACAAGCAGCAACAAGCAGCAAAAAACAGAAAGGAAGCATGAACATGGGTGACTCCTCCCCAATCTCGGCACGCCAGGCCGGCGCAGACCGCCTCAACCCGGGCGGCACGCCGTTGCGCCTGGAGGCCGCTGTGCTCGACTGGGCCGGTACCGTGGTCGATTTCGGCTCGTTTGCCCCCACGCAGATCTTCGTGGAAGCGTTTGCAGAATTTGGCGTGGCCATCACGCTGGACGAAGCACGCGGCCCGATGGGCTTGGGCAAGTGGGACCACATCCGCACGCTGTGCAACGACGGTGCGATTGCCGCGCGTTTCTCGCTCGCGCACGGGCGCATGCCCACCGATGACGATGTCACTGCCATCTACAACCGCTTCATGCCGCTGCAGATCGAAAAGGTGGGTGCGCATTCCGCAATGATCCCGGGCGCGCTCGACACCATCGCCGCACTGCGCGAAGCGGGGTTGAAGGTCGGCACGTGCTCGGGCTACCCGCGCGTGGTGATGGATCGTGTGGTCGACCTGGCTGCCAGTGCCGGCTATACACCCGACTGCGTGGTCGCTTGCGATGAAGTGCCGCGTGCCCGCCCGTGGCCTGCGCAGGCACTGCGCTGCGTGGTGGACCTTGCGATTGGGGATGTGGCGGCCTGCGTGAAGGTCGACGACACCGTGCCCGGAATCGAAGAGGGCCGCCGCGCCGGCATGTGGACCGTTGCGCTGCTCATGTCGGGTAACGCCTTGGGCCTGCCGTACGAGCAATACAGCGCACTGTCTGCGGACGAGCGTGCGCGCCATCGCGTCGCCATCTCGGCCGGCTTTTCCGCCTGCCGCCCGCATTACGAGATCGACACGATTGCCGATCTGCCTGAAGTCGTGGCCGACATCAACCGCCGTCTGGCGCGCGGTGAACGCCCGCAGTGCATCTGAGTTTGTTGTCCTGTTTGTTGTCTTTTCCGCTGCATCACACCATACCGAGGAAACCATGACCGCACGTCTTTCCCTGCTGGCCGCCGCAGTCACTTCGGCCGCGATGGCTTTCGCCACGTCGGCTTTTGCCAAGACCACGCTGACCGTATACACGGCGCTGGAAGCTGACCAAGTGAAGGCGTACCAGGAGGCCTTCGAGAAGGCCAATCCGGACATCGAGATCAAGTGGGTGCGCGACTCCACTGGCGTTGTCACCGCCAAGCTGCTGGCCGAGAAGAACAACCCGCGCGCCGACGTGGTGTGGGGCCTGGCCGCATCGAGCCTGGCCATCCTGGACAAGGAAGGCATGCTGACGCCGTACGCACCGGCGGATCTGTCGAAGATCGGCGCCACGTACCGCGACAAGGCCAACCCGCCGGCATGGGTCGGCATGGATGCATGGGGCGCGGCCATTTGCTTCAACACCGTCGAAGCACAGAAGCAGAACCTGCCGAAGCCGACTTCGTGGGCCGACCTGACCAAGCCGGTCTACGCTGGCAAGATCGTCATGCCGAACCCTGCCTCGTCGGGCACGGGTTACCTGGACGTCAGCGCATGGCTGCAGATGCTGGGTGAGCAGAAGGGCTGGGCCTACATGGACGCACTGCACCAGAACATCGGCCAATACACGCACTCGGGCTCCAAGCCTTGCAAGATGGCTGCCTCGGGTGAATTCCCGATCGGCATCGCGTTTGAATACCGTGCCGTGAAATCGAAGAAGGAAGGCGCACCCATCGACATCGTGCTGCCGTCCGAAGGCCTGGGCTGGGACGTGGAAGCCACCGGCATCATGAAGGGCACGAAGAACCTGGACGCCGCCAAGAAGCTGGCTGACTTCTCGGCAAGCCCGGCTGCAATGGCGCTGTATGAGAAGAACTTTGCCGTGGTCGCCACGCCCGGCTTCTCCAAGCCGGATCCGCTGCTGCCGGCCGACTACGAAAAGCGTCTGATCAAGAATGACTTCACGTGGGCCAGCAGCAACCGCGACCGTATCCTCGCTGAGTGGACGAAGCGCTACGACGGCAAGTCGGAGAAGAAGTAAGCGATGCAAGCTCCCGTAACTCAAGGGGGCCTGGATGCCAGCACCGACGTCGCCATCGTCGGGGCTGGCATTTTGGGCTTGGCGCACGCAGCCGCTGCCGTCAAACGCGGCCTGCGCGTGACGGTATTCGAGCGCAGCGATATGGCCGTCGGCGCGTCCATTCGCAATTTCGGTCAGATGCTGGTGACCGGCCAGCCGCCCGGCATCATGCTGGACCTCGCGCGCGAAAGCCGCGCGCTGTATCTCGACTGGGCCGATAGGGCCGGCATCTTTGCGCGCGCCAACGGTGCTCTGCTATTTGCCCGCAATGCCGCGGAAGAAGCCGTGCTGGACGAGTTCATGGCGACGCGCGCACCGGCTTTCGGCTACAACGTAAAGCTGTTGCGCAGCGCAGACCTGGCGAACCTCTACGATGGACGCTTCATGCGCCACCGAGCAGCGCTCCAGGGCTTTGATGATCTGCAGCTCTATTCGCGCGAAGCCATTCCGGCGCTGGCGTCATGGCTTGCCACGCAAGGTGTGCGTTTCCATTTCGGTACGCTCGTGCGCCATGTTGAAGGCGGCCGGCTGGAAACAACCGCCGGTGTGTGCAACGCCCAGCGTGTGATCGTCTGCAGCGGTCACGATTACCAGACGCTGTGTGCGGACCAGCTTCGCGCGCTGCAACCGCAGGTTTGCCGCCTGCAGATGCTGCGTGTCACACCCGAAGATGGCTTCCGCCTGGAGCACGCCGTGCTGACCGGGCTGTCATGCACGCACTACGGGGCATTTGCGGACTTGCCGACCGCCCAGGCGCTGGCCATGCAGATCGAGCATCAGCGCCCCGAGCTGGCGCGTCATGGCATTCACCTGTTAGTCAGCCCGACACCCTATGGCGACTGGATCGTCGGCGATTCGCACGACTACGGTCAGGACGCTCGCCCGTTCAACGCCGAGTCGGTCGATAACATCATGCTCGACCTCGCGCGTGACACCTTCGGCAGCAAGTTGCGCGTGGTGGAGCGTTGGCAGGGCGTGTACGGCGCCAAGTGCCGTGTACCCGGCAGCGGCGCGTTCTCGATCACCCGCATCGATGACCGCACCACCGTCGCGCTGATGCACAGTGGCATTGGTATGAGCGTGGGTCCGGCGCTGGCGCATCGGCATATGGATGCGCTGGTCGACGGCACCGAACTGCCGCAGTGGACGCCGCCGGCAAGCGTGCCCGCAACGGTGGCTGCCTGACGCAGCTTCGTTCAGTGCAAAGACGCCCGCATGGTTGACGCCGCGCGGGCGTTCTTGTTTTCAGGCAGCAAAGAGTTCGACGATGGGCCAGCCGCGCGACTCGGCCACGGCCCGCAAGGTGGTGTCGGGGCTCACGGCCACCGGGTGCGAAACGGCTTCGAGCAGCGGCAGGTCGTTGCGTGAATCGCTGTAGAACACGGTGCGCGAGAAGTCCGTCATGCGCTGGCCGCGCTGCGCGAGCCATTCCGTCACGCGTACGATCTTGCCTGCGCCAAACGTGGCCGTGCCGAGCGGGTTGCCCGTGAATGCGCCATCGCTCTGACCGTTGATGGTCTCGCCCTCGACCGCCAGCAGATGCGGCACGTTGAAGGCGGCGGCAATCGGCTCGGTCAGGTAGCGGTGCGTGGCGGTGACGATGCAGCAAAGGTCGCCGGCGCGCAGGTGTGTGTCGACCAGTTGCCGCGCGCGCGGCAGCATGGCGGGTGTGATGACTTCGCGCAGGAACGTGGCACGCCAGGCGTCGAGCCGTGTGCGCGGGTGCTGGGCCAGCAGGCCGAGCGAGAAGCGCACGTGCCGCGCAAAGTCGAGCGTGCCGTCGCGGTATTCCCGCATCCAGCGTTCGTTGGCTTGCTCGAAGACGCTTCGATCGACGGCGCCCTGGGCGACCAGGAAGCGGCCCCATTCGTATTCGCTGTCAACGGGCAGCAGGGTGTGGTCCAGGTCGAACAGGGCAAGCGATTGCATACAGCGGGCGGACAGGGGCGGTTGAAAAACCGCGAGGTTACGGCCCTAGCGCGTCGCGGCTGTGTCCATCGCCATAACTTTGGCGATGAACGCATCGGCGTTTTTCTTTGGCGCCTGCGCAAGCACCGGGTTCAGGCAGTCAAGGAAGGCGCGTACCAGGCGTGCGTCCTTGCGCTCCTTCAGGAAGTACAGGTATTCGTGGATGACCGGCGCGTTGTCTGCAAACGGCAGCACGCGCACGTCGGGCCGGCGCGGTGCTTCACGCGCGGGAACGATGCTGCAGCCCAGCCCCAGGCTGATCGCCTCGTAAATGGCTTCACGGCTGCCGATGATGCTCGTGCTGGCAGGCTCGATGCCGGCCGCAGCGAACGCGTCTTCGGTGACGCGGCGGGTGACGGAGCCCGGTTCGCGCATCAACAGCTGGCAGCCGGCAACGTCATCCAACGTGATGCTAGGGCGCCGTGCAAGCGCGTGGTCCAGCGGCACGACCAGCACCATGGTGTCTTCTGCCAGCGTGATGCGATGCAGGCGCTCGTCATCCACGGCATGAGACGACACAGCCAGGTCGATGCGCACCTCTGACAGCGCTTCGAGCATCTGCTGCGAATTGCCGAACTCGATGGTGATCTCGATGGTCGGATGCCGCGCGCGAAACACCGCCACGCTGGGCAGGATGTAGTAAGGGCCCGTGGCGCCCACGCGCAGGTTGCCAGTGCGCAGATCGCCCGCATTGCGCAGGAGAAAATCGACGTCGCCTTCCTGCTGCGCAAGGCGCTCGACGATGGGCATGAGGCTCACGCCCAGATCAGATAGGTCCAGCCGGCTGCCGCGGCGGTGGAACAACTCCACGCCGTACATCTCTTCCAACTGGCGGATGCGTCCGGTCACAGTGGGCTGCGACAGGCGCAGGTGCTTGGCAGCAGAGGTGACGCTGCCTTGGCGCGCCACCTCGAAGAACGACATCAATAGATCGCCCAGCATGCTTGTGTTTCCCTGATATGTCTTTTTGAAGGTCTGGCAGACAAGTCTAGGCAGCGTTTGTGACGTTACATACTGTGAAACCTTACGGTCAGCCGTGGCTGCACGCGTCGGCGCTGGCCCGAATCGGAGCGAGTTCCGAGGAGGGCGCCGGGCGCACATCGTGCTACCTTGTGAACCTATGCGCGTAATAGAGGAGACACCATGCCGGTGCTGAAGGTCGATGTCGTCACGGCAGAAGAACGGCTGTACGAAGGCAACGCCAAGTTTGTGGTCATCCCCGGCACCGAGGGTGAACTGGGCATCCTGCCCGGCCATGAACGTCTGCTTACGCGGCTGCGTCCAGGCACTGTCCGGGTCACGCAGGAGAACGGCGAAGAGGTGATCCTCTTTGTGGCGGGCGGCTTTGTTGACGTGCAGCCCGAGCAGGTAATCGTGCTGGCAGACACCGCTGTGCGCGCGCACGACCTGGATGAGGCCAAGGCCGAGCAGGCCCGCAAGGCGGCGGAGGAACACATGCAGAACAGCAAGAGCAAATTCGACTACGCACGTGCACAGGCGGAGCTGGCCGAAGC
This sequence comes from Ralstonia sp. GX3-BWBA, assembly GCF_003290055.1. Lineage (NCBI taxonomy): Bacteria > Pseudomonadati > Pseudomonadota > Betaproteobacteria > Burkholderiales > Burkholderiaceae > Ralstonia > Ralstonia sp. GX3-BWBA. The sequence continues at coordinate 45,793 of NZ_QMKS01000022.1, forward strand.
TGTCGCGCAACTGGTCGCCATCGAACGTTTGCGCAAGCGCCGCCGCTGAGCCTTGGCCGTCACAAAATGGCACGTGCTGCCGCCACACCACAACGGCGCTGACGTGTCGCCCCAGCAGTGGAGGGGTAAAGAACCGCGCCGGTTCTCCGTTTTAAAGCAGAACTATCGAATTCCCGCTGAACGTCCCTCAGAGACGTGATCGGTTCTGCCGGTTCCGCTGATGCCGCCCCTTGTTGTGATTGCCCGTGCGCTCGCGCAGGGCTACCGGAAACATCCGAGTTTCGCGCTCTCGATCGCAGTGTCTGTGCGCTTGCCACGCACGCCGCTCGGCCCTAAGCGATGCGCGCAAATGTTTGCGGTGGCGGGTACGTTGCTTTCCACCGCAGCGCTGGCACAGGCAGACGTGACTGACCTGACTGCATTGCCCATCGAGCAACTCATGCAGGTGCAGGTCGTGACGGGTGCATCCAAGTACGCCCAAGCTGCCAACGAGGCGCCCGCCACCGTATCGGTCATCACCGCAGCTGACATCAAAGCCTATGGCTGGCGCACGCTGGGCGACATTCTGGGCAGTCTGCCGGGGCTCTACACCAACTACGACCGCAACTACACCACGCTGGGCGCACGCGGTTTCTTGCGCGCGGGCGACTACGACACCCGCTTCCTGTTGCTGATTGATGGCCATCGCACCAACGACCCCATCTTCGACCAGGCGGCCGTCGGCACCGAAGCGATCCTCAACGTCGACCTCATCGAGCGGGTGGAGTACGTGCCCGGAGCTGGCTCGGCGGTGTACGGATCGAACGCGCTGTTTGGTGTGATCAACATCATCACCAAGCGCGGCCGTGACATTGACGGCGTGCAGGCCAGCGGATCGACGGGCAGCGCCAATCCGCGCGATGCCCGTGTGACGTGGGGCAAGCGGGCGGAGAACGGCGCCGAATGGCTGCTGTCGGCCAGCGTGAACGATGCCCCCGGCCGCGACCTCTACTTTCCCGAGTTCAACCAGCCCGGCGTGAGCGACGGCGTGGCCCGCGGCATGGATTACGACCGCGCCAAGCGCCTGTTTGCCAAGGGCAGTTTTGGCGAGTTCGGGCTGACCTTCGGCTACGTCGATCGCACGAAGGGCGTGCCGACGGCGCCGTACGACCAGAGCTTCAACGACCCGCGCTCCCGCACTGTCGACACGCGGCAGATGTTCAACGGCACCTGGCAGCACGCGCTGGACGACACGACCGACGTGTCGGCACGGCTGTTCTGGGGGCGCTATGTCTCGCAGGGCGATTACGCATACAACCCGCCTCCGGCCGGCATCAACCGCGACGTATTCGACACCGCGTGGTACGGCACCGAACTCAAGCTCGTGACGCGCCGCATCGAACGCCACACGCTGGTCATCGGCACGGAACTGCAACGCGACTACCGTGATGCAATGCGCAATTTCGATACGGTGCCGTATGCCAGTTACCTCGACGACCATCGGAGCAACAACCGTGTGGGCGTATACGTGCAGGACCAATTCCTGCTCCATCGGGACTGGGTGCTGGATACGGGCCTGCGCTACGACCACACGAGCTTCGCATCGGGCATCTTCAGCCCGCGTGTGGGCCTGATCTGGCATGCCGCCCCAACGACCACCGTCAAGGCGATCTACGGCATGGCCTATCGCGCGCCGAACGATTACGAGCTGAACTATCAGACCAGCGCGCCCGGCGGCCAGCAGGTCACCAATGGGTTGTCGGCCGAGCGCATACGTACGTATGAAACGGTGGTCGAGCAACAAGTTGCCGCGGGCGGCAAAGCGACCTTGTCGGTGTTTCAGAACAACGTTTCCAACCTGATCAGCCAGAGCGAAGACCCGAACACCGGGCTGCTCTTTTTCAGCAACGTAGCGCGTGTGCGCACGCGCGGCGCAGAACTCGGCTACGAGCAGAACTGGCCGGGCGGCACGCGCTTGCGCACGAGCTACAGCTTCCAGCGTTCCGAAGATGTCGATACCGGCCAGACACTGAGCAACTCGCCGCGTCACATGCTCAAGGTCAACGCCACCGCGCCTGTGTGGCGCAGCGACTGGCGTGCTGGGGTGGAAGCGCAGTACATCAGCAACCGGCTGACGACAGCAGGCCAGGTGGGCGGTTACTGGATCGCCAACCTGACGTTGCTGGCGGCACGGTTGGCGCCCAACCTGGAGATGTCGGCCAGCGTCTACAACCTGTTCGATCGGCGCTATGCGGATCCGGCTGGTCCGGAGCTACCGCAGCCGTCCATCGAGCAGGATGGCCGTGCCTTTCGCGTGAAATTCACCTACACCTTCCGATGAACACCCCGCACGGCACCGTCCGACGCGCTCGAAGATCCGGCCCGCGCAGGTTATGCGCGGTGCTGGGCGCCGTGCTGGCGTGCGTGGCATGCATGGGTGCCACGCACGCACAGATGCAGGCCAGCGAGGTGCAGGTCAAGGCGGCGTTCATCTACAACTTTGCGCTGTTCACCAACTGGCCGGCCGATGTCATGCAGGCCGACGCCCCGATGGTGGTGTGCGTGACCGCACAGCATCCGTTGCAGGCGGCCTTGGAAAAACTGATAGGAAAACCCGTGCGCGGACATCGCCTGGAAATCCGAAAGCTCAACGACAGCACCGTTGCCGGCTGCCATGTCCTCGTGTTTGATGCACGTACCCCGAACGGTGTGCGCGTCGATCCGGCCGCGCCCGTGCTGACAGTGTCCGACAGCCCAAAGAGCCAGCGCGCAGCCGGCAACCCGGAGCCGATGATCGCGTTGGCCCTGCATGACGATCGCGTGGTCTTCGACATCGATGCAGTGGCTGCGCGGCAAGCCCATCTTCAGCTCAGCTCACAACTGCTGCGCCTGGCTAGGACCGTGCAATGAGCTTGTCCATTACGACCCCTCAACCCCGCCTGGGGCACTCCATGGTGCGGGCCAACATGGCCGGTGCCGGTGCGGCGCTGACAATCGCGGGCTTCCTGCTCATCGTGTTCCAGTTCATCGCGCTGCATGCGGCGCTGGTGCGGGACGTGCATGTGCAGGCGCGCATCGTGGGCGCGAACAGCGTGGCCGCGCTGCTCTTCAATGACCGTCGCGCGGCGGAAGAAACCCTGGGCGCGCTGGGAGCGTCACCTTCGCTGCGTGCGGCCGGCATTTTCAGCGCGCTGCGCAAGCCGCTGGCGCTGTATCAGCACGGCGATGCCGCACCGGTGCGCGCCCCCGATGCCGCCATGCTCCGCGAGTCGGATGTGTCCACGCTGACCACGCTGGAGGTGGTGGAGCCCGTGGAATCGGAACGCCGCGTGATCGGCTATGTGGTGGTGCGCTCCAGCCTGACCGAGCTGTACATGCAACTACTTGGCTACGCCGTGCTCACGGTGTCGGTGGGCATCGGCGCGATGGGCCTCGCGTATCTGGTGATCGCCCGCATGCGCCGCGCGGTGCTGCAGGCAGAGGCGCACCTGGACTACCTCGCCCACATCGATTCGGTCACGGAGCTGCCGAACCGGCATGCCTTCAACGAACGCTTGCAGGTGTCGCTCAAGCGCGCGGGCCAGACGGGTGCAGTGGGGCTGCTCCTGCTGGATCTGGACAACTTCAAGGTCGTCAACGACACGCTGGGCCACAACAACGGCGACCGACTGCTGCGCCAAGTTGCGCGGCGGCTGAACGACGTGATCGACCAAGCCAACTTGCGTGCCGTGCTGTGCCGCATCGGCGGGGATGAGTTTGCGGTGATCGCTGAGCTGTCCGGCCGGGCGCAGATCGCCGACACGGAAGCGGCAACGCTGGCCGACGGATTGGCCAAGCGCATTCTTGCCGCGCTGGCGGCGCCGTTTGCGCTCGACCTGCATCAGATCTACGTAACGGCGAGCGTGGGCGTGAGCCTGTATCCGCATGACGCACGCGACGTGCAGGTGCTCACACGCAACGCCGACACGGCGATGTACCACGCCAAGAACCACGGCAAGAACGCGGCCGCCAGCTTCACGTCGGAGATGGACCAGCAGGCGCGCCGCCGCCTGCGTGTGGAAGCCGATCTGCGCCGCGCGCTCGACCGCGAAGAGCTGTTGCTGGCCTACCAGCCGCAGGTGCGCCTGTGCACAGAAGGCGCACACGATTCGGTGATCTGCAAAGCAAACGTCTACGGCGTGGAGGCGCTGGTGCGCTGGCGCCATCCGGAGATCGGCCTGATCGGCCCCGGTGAGTTCATCGCCGTGGCGGAAGAAACTGGCCTGATCGTGCCGCTCGGCCTGTGGGTGCTGCGCACCGCGTGCGAACAAGCCGTGCGCTGGATGCGTGAGGACGGCGTCACGCTGCGGGTGGCCGTCAACCTGTCGGCGCGGCAAACGCGCGACCCGGCGCTCGTGGAAAACGTCATGGACGTGCTGCGCGAAACCGGCATGCCGCCGCATCAGCTCGAACTCGAAATTACCGAGAGCGTGCTGATGGAAGACATCGAAGACAACATCGCGCTGCTCGAATCCTTGCACGCGGCCGGCATCAGCCTGTCGATTGACGATTTCGGCACCGGGTATTCGTCGCTGGCGTATCTGCAGCGTTTCCCGATCCAGAAGCTCAAGATCGACCGCAGCTTCGTGCAACGCATGCCCGGCGACGGCGAGGCCATTGCCGGCGCGGTGATCGCCATGGCGCATAGCCTGCGCATGCAAGTGGTGGCCGAAGGCGTGGAAGACCCCGAGCAGCTCGCGTTGCTGCGCAACGCCGGATGCGACCTGGGGCAGGGCTATCTGTTCTCGCGCCCGCAGCATGCCGACGCGTTGATGGCGTGGCTCAACCGGCTGGACAACGCTGCGGACAGCGGCGCCGCTGCGTGTGCCGAAGAGGACGCGGTGCCGAGCGCGTCGTTGCCGTCGTCGTTGGCGGGTTGAAGGTCATGCAGGCCCTCAGGCTGCCGCCCGCCGCGCCGCCCGCGTAGCCCCGGCCGTCAGCACCACCACCGCCGCCAGGATGATGCCCGTCGCACCCAACGTCTGTGGCGCGACCACTTCATCGGCCAGCCACGCGCCCATCAACAGGGCGATGGGCGGGTTCACGTACACATAGCTTGTCGCCATCACGGTGGACACGCGCTCCACCAGCGCCATGTAAGCCGTGAAGGCAATGGCCGAGCCGAACACCACGAGGTAGCCCCATGCAAGCGCGGAATGCATGCCGATGTGCTTCGGCCACGCTTCGCCGGTGATCAGGCTGAGCAGCACGAGCGCTACGCCGCCAAAAGCCATCTCCAGTACGAAGGCCGTCGTGCCCTTGGGCATGTCGATGCGCTTGGAGAGTTGCGAGCCGAATGACCACGAAGCAATGGCGATGGTCAGTGCCAGCACGCCTGCCGTGCTGGCCTGGAACTCCGCCCCGCGAAACAGCACCGCAATCCCGATGCTGCCCAGCGCAATGGCGCCAATCTCATACGCACGCAGGCGGCCGCCGGCCAGCAGCGTCCACAGGGTTGAGAACAGCGGCATCGACGCGATCATCACCGTGGTGGCACCCGATGAGATGGTCTGCTCCGCCACCGCCGTCATGCCCATGCCGCCCACCAGCATGAACGCTCCGATGAGCGCGCAGTTGCGCACCTGGCGTGCGGTCGGCCGATCTTCCGGCTTCCCGCGCTGGCGCAGGATGACCAGCGGAGCGAGCAGCAATGCCGCAGCCAGAAAGCGCGAGCCCATCATCAGGAAGGGCGGCAGATCGGTCAGCGCAAAGCGGATGGCGAGATACGTTGTGCCCCACACCACGTAGGTGATGAGCAGGCACAGGGCGATGAAGGGGGACATGAGGGAACCTCTGCGAGGAAGTCCCGATGCTACTCAAGGGAAGCTGACGCGCAAAACGAGTTTTGCTATCGCTCGTTGTGAGCGCCGTTAGCAAGCAAGTGAGCCAAGGCGTGGGGCGTGTTCCAAACGCCAGGCCCCACGTTCCGAACGGCGGGCAGCGATCAGATCACCCGAAAACCGTGCGTTCCGTCCCGTCGCAACTGCTCCACCAGCCCGAACTCCCAATCGAGATAGGCCTGCATGGCTTTGCGCGGGGCGCTCGTGCCTTCATACGGACGGCGGTAGCGGTCGATGCGATTCGAGGCGAGTCGAGTCTCCCCGGTTTCAACGGGCAGGCCGGCAGCCACCCATGCTGCGGTGCCGCCGTCGAGCACCCACACTTCGGCTTGCGTCAGCGCGGCAAGGTCGGCGGCGGCAAAGCGGGCGAGCAGGCTGGAGCCACAGGTCAGCACATAGCGGCGTGCAGCCGGGATGCGCGCGAGCGCGGCGGGCAAGTCGGAGCGCACGGCAAACCAAGCGCCCGGAATATGCCGTGCGACGTAATTGGCGCTACGCGTGACATCAATGACGGCTGTGTCGCCGGCTTCCAGCCAGCCGGCCAGAGCGCGGGCGTCGACTGTGCGCACGGCGGGTGGTTGCGGGGCAGGTGTCTGCCACGCGCCCGTGGCGCTGCGCTCGCTGGTGTCGACAGGATCGACGACATAGACCTCCCAGCCCATTTGTGCGAGCCACGAGGCGGACATGTCGGCGCGCACGCCATCATCATCGGCCAGGACGATGCGGGCACCGCGGACGGCGGCAGTGTGATCGGTTTCCTGCACAAGCTGCCCGCCTGGCGCGCTGGCAAAGCCGGGCAGGTGGCCGGCGGCGTATTCCTCTGGCGTGCGCACGTCGAGCTTGTAGAGCGTGCGGTCGGGCGCCTCCAGCTTGGCAACGTCTGCGAGTGCTACGCGCGGGACGTTGGCGCGTTCGGCCACAGCGCGCGCATCGGCTTGTGCCTGTGCGCGCGTGTCGGCAGCAACGTCTTGCGGATGACGGCGGCTGGCGCCATGGTCCAACACCTGATCGGCCAGCAGCCAACCGATGGTGCCGTTGCGCAGTGCCGCCACCGGGTTGGGAATGCCCGCATTCACCAGCGATTGCGTGCCGATGATGCTGCGCGTGCGCCCGGCGCAATTGACGATGACCTGCGTGCTCGGGTCCGGCGCCAGCTCGCGGATGCGTAGCACCAGCTCGGCTCCCGGCACGCTCGTCGCCGTGGGGATGCTCATGGTTTGAAACTCTTCATAACGGCGTGCGTCGACGATGACCACGTCGCGCTTGGCATCGAGCAGCGCCTTCACCTCCTGCGCGCTGAACGACGGCGTGTGGCGGTGCGCCTCCACGTATTCGCCAAAGGCCTTGCTGGGCACGTTCACGTCCTGGAAGACTTCGCCACCGGCAGCGCGCCAGCCATCGAGGCCGCCTTCGAGCAGGTACACGCGCGTATAGCCGAGTTCGGCCAGCTTGGCGGCCGCTTGCGGGGCAAGGTCCACGCCATCGTGCACGCCATACAGCACGATCAACGTATCGCGGCGTGGAATGCGCGACCACGCTTCCAGCTCCAGCCGGGAGAGCGGCAGGTTGGCTGCCCACAGCGGATGCGCCTGCGCGTACGGGTCTTCCTCGCGTACGTCGACCAGCGCGATCTCCTTGCGGGCCAGCAGGGCGGCGCGCACGTCGGCATACGTGAGCGTCGGGACGTGGGTTTCGGCCAGCGGCGCAGCGACTGGCGATTCGATGGCGTCGATAGGGCTGCTCATGATGCGGGTGTGTCCTTGGAACGGTCCCAGAGATTGGGCAGATGGGTATTCGAGTAACCAGAGACGAAGGGCTTGCGCTCGCCGTCTTCCGTATAGACGGAGCGGTGGATGCCGCCGATGTTGCCGCCGTACACGTGGATGCTGATCGACGTGCGATCGTCAAAGGCGTTGTGCACGCGGTGGATGTCGCCTATGCGCGGCGAGACGTGCTCCACAGCGCCGGGCTCCAGACGGATGGCCGGACCGTCGGGTTGGGGCTTGCCTTGTGCGTCGAGCTTGAATGGCTGCGAGTATTCGGCGCCGCGCAACATGCCGATCAGGCCCCAGGTCGTGTGGTCGTGAATGGGCGTGCGTTGGCCAGGGCCCCAGACAAAGCTGACGATGGAAAAGCGCTCGCCGGAATCCGCATGCAGCAGGAACTGCTGGAAGTGCTCGGGGTGGGGCTGTGCGTATTCAGCAGGCAGCCAGTCATCGCGGGCGACGAGCACGCCGAGCAGGGCACCGGCGCGCGAGAGGATCTCGGCTTCGGTCGGCTGCTGATCCAGCAGGCGCGACAGTGCGGTCACGAAATCGCGTAGCGGCACGGTGGACTGGGTTTGTGCGGCTGCCGCAGAGGAAAACGCAGCGGAAACGGCAGCGCGGGCGGGCGTGCTCATCGGCAAGTTCCTGATGTGGGGTTTTGGTGCATCTTGCTGGACTTGGGCGGAGGCGTCTAGCTAAACCCCGAGTGCAGTGCGGCCGGCAGCAAGCAGGTGGGAGTCGTCGTGCGGAGCGAGGATTCGGCTGCACAGCACGTCGCGGTCGTGTCGATCCCCCAGACGTGGCTGGTCAACGTGGGAGCCGTATTACGGCGATGGCCGAAATTGCCGCGGGGCAGCCTCCACCTTTGATGCGAGGGTTTCCGCTTGTGGCTTAGCGAGCGTTGCCAGAATGCGATTCCGCACTCGGCCGTGATCCGCCATGCGGGCCAGCGGTACCGGGCGCCTCCGCGACGTTCTTAGGCAGATTGGAGGCCGGAGTGGTGGCGTCTGGCGCGTTGTTGCCGCCCTTGCCAAAGCGCGCCGCCAAACGGTCCTGCACTTCGGTCAGTTGCGCCTGCTCCTGCGCTTTCTGAGCACGCTCGGTCTCGGCCTGTTTGGCAGCGGCAGCTTGTTCGGCCGGCGTGGGCGGTGGCAGCTTGCCGTGGGCGGGGTGCGGCAGCGCAACCACGGTCAAACCGATGGCCACTGCGGCAGACCCTATGGCGGAGCGTCGAATGTTCTGGCGTGTTTGCGGCATGGCGGTCTCCTGGTCGGGATCGCCATGGTTCAGCAAGTGCGGTGCCGCGTGAGTTCAGCGCCCCTCGGCAAGCGAGTTGTGCAGCACCGTCTTGAGCAGGTTGAACACCGGATTGTCGTTGTCCTTGCGATAGGCCATCCAGAGTTCGACCGGCTTGGCCGGCGTGGTGCGCACCGGACGATAGACGACGCCCTCGAACTGCAGCATCGCCGCCGCCGCCGGGATAAGCGCCACGCCAATGCCTGCACGCACCAGCGCCAGCATCGAGTGGATCTGGCTGACGTATTCAACGATGTCGGGCAGCACCTCCGCACGCTCGAACAGGCTGCTCACCATCTGATGGAAATAGCGCGCCTCGTATGGGGAATACATCAGCAGGGGCTGGCCCTCGCAATCGCGCAGGCTGGGGCGTTGCGGCCAGTTGTCGGCCACGGCTTCCGGCAGGGCGATGACGAGCGCTTCCTGCGAGCACGGCACGGCAATCAGTTCACCGTGCTCCACCGGCGGGCGCAGCAGGCCGACGTCGATCTCGCGCGCATCCAGCGCAGAGAGTTGCGCACCGCTCACCATTTCTTTGAGCGTCAATCGCACGCCGGGTGAAGCTGCCCGCACGGCGCTCACCAGCGAAGGCAACTTCCCGTAGCCGACCGATGCGGTAAAGCCGATCGCCAACTGACCTGCAGCGCCCGTCGCCACTCGTCGGGCCGTGGCGGCCGCCTCATCGGCCAGGCGCAGGATGCGCGACGCATCGGGCAGAAAACTGCGCCCGGCAGCCGTCAGCTTGACCGAGCGGCTGTTGCGCTCCAGCAGCTCCGTACCGACCTGGTGTTCGAGCAGGCGCACCTGGCGTGACAGCGGCGGCTGCGTCATGTGAAGACGCTCCGCCGCGCGCCCAAAGTGCAGTTCTTCGGCCACGGCAACGAAGCAGCGGAGTTGGCTGAGTTCAAACATCGATTCAAAACCTGTATGGATTGAGTCAGTGCTTATCTTGAATGGGAAAGATCGCCGGTGCAAGAATCGGCTCGCCCCTTCGGTTTGAAGGGCCAATAACAACCATCAGGAGACGAGTATGTCCATGGAAAGCGCGGAAGTTGACCGCCGCAGGTTTCTCAGGAGCGTGGCAGGCGCAGGGCTTGCAGCGGCCAGCGGCTTGGCCGCCGCACAGAAGATCGAAGGGTTCAAGCCGAACGCACGTTACCCCGACGTGGCGGTGGAAGTGCTCGACCCGAGCTTTCTGAAATACCGCCTGTACAGCAGCTCGGTGGAGCAACTTGCCACCGGCATGCGGTGGGCCGAAGGGCCCGTCTACTTTCCCGCCGGGCGCTACCTGCTCGTGAGCGACATTCCGAACAACCGCATCATGAAATACGACGAGACGAACGGTGCGTTCAGTGTGTTCCGCGAGCCGTCGAACTACGCCAACGGCAACACGCGCGACCGGCAGGGGCGCCTCGTCACGTGCGAGCACTCCGTGACGCGTCGCATCACGCGCACCGAATTCAACGGCAGCATCACCGTCCTGGCCGATCAATACCAGGGCAAGCGGTTGAACGCGCCTAACGACATCGTGGTCAAGTCCGACGACAGCATCTGGTTCACGGACCCGACGTTCGGCATCAACGGCAACTGGGAGGGCTTCAAGGCGCAGCCCGAACAGGCCACCACCAACGTCTATCGGATCGACCCGAACGGCAGCATCCGCGCGATCATCACCGACCTCGTCAACCCGAACGGCCTGGCGTTCTCGCCCGACGAGAAGAAACTCTACGTGGTTGAGTGGAAGGGCACGCCGTCGCGCAGCATCTGGAGCTACGACATCGCGCCCGACGGCACGGCGTCCAACAAGACCAAGCTGATCGACGCCAACGGCGCGGGGGCGCTGGATGGTTTTCGCGTCGACAAGGACGGCAATCTCTGGTGCGGCTGGGGCTCGGACGGGCGCCTGGGCATCAATTCAGCCGACTACGACGGCGTGAAGATCTTCAACGCGCACGGCAAGCCGATCGGCTTCATCCACCTGCCGGAACGCTGCCCCAACCTGACCTTCGGCGGGCCGAAGAACAACCGCCTTTACATGGCGAGTTCGCACTCGCTGTACGCCCTTTACGTGGAGGCCGAGGGCGCGGTGTGACGCGCCACTGACCAGACGCGGCCGCGCCGTCACGTGCGGCTGCAGCATCGAAATCGGAGACTTAGGGAAGACCCTGTATCAATACAAGTTCTGTATTAATCGAGTCAGCAGTTGGCTTGGACTTGAATCGATCCGGGTGCAAGAATTCGTTCATCAACAACACGCATTCATCGCGAGCGAGACATGTCCCGATACAGCCCCAAAGAATTCGCCCAACAGATCGGCTCTGGTCTGCTGTCCTTCCCGGTCACGCACTTCAAGGCGTCGGACCTGTCGTTCGACGAGGCAGCGTATCGCGCCAACCTGAGCTGGCTGTTCAGCCACGATGCAGCCGGCCTGTTTGCCGCCGGTGGCACGGGCGAATTCTTCTCGCTCACCGCGGCTGAAACCGACCGCGTGGTGCGCGCCGCAGTGGCTGAAACTGCCGGCAAGATTCCGGTGATCGCCCCCGCTGGCCGCGGCACGGCCGAATCGATCGAATACTGCAAGGCCGCTGAAGCTGCCGGCGCCGACGGCATCCTGCTGCTGCCGCCGTACCTGACCGAAGCCTCCGCCGACGGCGTGGCCGCGCACGTGGAGCAGGTCTGCAAATCGACCAAGCTGGGCGTGATCGTCTACAACCGCGCTAACCAGATCCTCGACGAGAACCACCTCGAACGCCTGGCAGACCGCTGCCCGAACCTGGTCGGTTTCAAGGACGGCGTGGGCGACCTGGAACTGATGACGCGCATCTACGCCCGCCTGGGCGATCGCTTCACGTACGTGGGTGGCCTGCCGACCGCCGAGACCTTTGCGCTGCCGTACCTGACGATGGGTGTGTCGACGTATTCGTCGGCCATCTTCAACTTCGTGCCGAAGTTCGCGCTAGAGTTCTACGCCGCCGTGCGAGCGTTCGACAATGCCAAGGTCTACAAGATGCTCAACGAGTTCGTGCTGCCGTACATCCAGCTGCGCAATCGCAAGCGCGGCTATGCGGTGTCGATCGTCAAGGCCGGTATGAAGGTCATCGGCCGTGACGCAGGTCCGGTCCGTGCCCCTTTGACCGACCTGACCGACGCCGAGACGGCAGAACTGTCTGCGTTGGTGTCGCGCATTGCCGAAGTGGAAAAGCTGGCGGCCTGAGCGCAACCGAAAACACAAGGAATCGATATGCAATTGAGCGGCGAACTGTTGTTGGGTGCTGCCCGCGTAGCGGGTAGTGCCGGCAAGGTTCGCGCCATGAACCCCGCCACCGGGGAATGGCTCGAACCCGAATTCACCCTGGCCTCCAAGGCCGATGCCGCACGTGCCGCTGAACTGGCCTCCGCGGCTTTTGACGTTTACCGCGAGACCGCGCCGGAAACCCGAGCAGCCTTCCTGGAAGCCATCGCCAGCCAGATCGAAGCGCTGGGCGATGCGCTGATCGAACGCGCGATGGCCGAATCGGCACTGCCGCGTCCGCGCTTGGAAGGCGAGCGTGGCCGCACGTGCAACCAATTGCGCCTCTTTGCAAGCGTGGTGCGTGCCGGCGACGCCGTGGGCGCGCGCCTGGATTCGGCCCTGCCGGAGCGCAAGCCACTACCGCGCTCGGACCTGCGCATGCGCCGCATTGCGCTGGGCCCGGTGGCGGTGTTTGGTGCGAGCAACTTCCCGTTGGCGTTCTCGGTGGCGGGTGGTGATACCGCGTCGGCGCTGGCTGCGGGTTGCCCGGTGGTTGTGAAGGCGCATCCGGCGCACCCGGGTACGTCTGAGCTGGTGGGTCGCGCCATTCAAGCTGCGGTTGCGCAGTGCGGGCTGCCGGAGGGTGTGTTCTCGCTCATCCTGGCGGACAACGACGCAGCTGGCGCACTGGTGGCCGATCCGCGTATCCAGGCCGTTGGCTTTACCGGCTCGCGCGCAGGCGGTCAGGCGCTGTTGCGCATTGCGCAGGCCCGTCCGCAGCCGATTCCGGTGTATGGCGAGCTGAGTGCCATCAACCCCGTCTTCCTGCTGCCGGATGCACTGGCCAAGCGCGCTGCTGCGCTGGGCCAGCAGTACGTGGCGTCGCTCACGATGGGCGCGGGCCAGTTCTGTACGAACCCGGGTCTGCTGCTCGCCATCGACGGGCCGGAACTGGATGCCTTTGAAGCTGCCGCCGCTGCTGCCATGGGCGACGTGGCTGCGCAGCCGATGCTCACGGCGGGCATCCACACCGCCTACACGCGCGGTGTCGACAAGCTGGCCGCCGAGGCCAACGTGCGCTGCGTGGCACGCGGGCAAGAGAGCGACCAACCCAACCGCGGGCAAGCCGGCTTCTACATCACCGATGCGAAGAGCTTCCAGGCGCAGCCGACGCTGCACGACGAGATCTTCGGTGCCACTGGCCTGGTCGTGCGCTGCCGCGATGCGCAAGAGCTGCGCGCGCTGGCCGAATCGCTCGAAGGCCAGTTGACCGCCACGCTGCATCTGGATGCGGGCGACACGGCCATCGCGCGTTCGTTGCTGCCGATTCTGGAACGCAAGGCGGGCCGCATTCTGGCCAACGGCTGGCCGACGGGCGTCGAAGTGTGCCAGGCCATGGTGCACGGCGGCCCCTGGCCGGCAACGACGGATGCACGCACGACTTCGGTCGGCACGGCAGCCATCGAGCGCTTCCTGCGCCCGGTGTGCTACCAGGATCTGCCGGCCGAACTGCTGCCCGAGGCACTGCAGGACGCCAATCCGCTCAAGCTGCGCCGCCTGGTGGATGGAAGCTGGGCCTGAAGCCGTAACAGTCGAATAGCAAAAACAACACGCCGGGCCGCACAGGACCCGGCAACTTGAACCGACCGGTACGACGGGTGCCGGCTTAAGGAGGAGACGATGGACATCAAGGCCCCCGCAGTGGGAGCACAGGCCGTGCCGCGCGCTGAGCGCATGAGCCGCGTGCGTTTCATGATCCTCGCGATGCTGTTTATCGTGACGACCATCAATTACGCCGATCGGGCGACCATCTCCATTGCCGGCTCGGCCATGCAGAAGGAACTCGGCATCGATGCCGTGTCGCTTGGCTATATTTTCTCGGCGTTTGGATGGGCCTATGTGATTGCGCAGATTCCGGGCGGCTGGCTGCTTGACCGCTTCGGTTCCAAGCGCGTGTACACGTTCAGCATTCTGCTGTGGTCGCTGTTCACGCTGGCGCAGGGTGCGATCGGCTTCTTTACCGGTGCGACAGCCATCGTCATGGTGTTTCTCCTGCGCTTCCTCGTGGGCGCGGCAGAGGCGCCGTCCTTCCCCGCGAACAGCCGTATCGTGGCAGCGTGGTTTCCGGCCAATGAGCGCGGCACTGCAGCGGCCATCTTCAACTCCGCGCAGTATGCCGCCACGGTGGTGTTTGCCCCGCTGATGGCCTGGCTGGTGCACGCGTTCGGCTGGCATCACGTGTTCATCGTGATGGGCGTGATCGGTGTCGTCATGGCGGTCGTGTGGAGGGCGTTCGTGCACGAACCGAAGGACCACCCGGGCGTCAACCGTGCCGAAATCGAGTACATCGAAGCCGGCGGCGGCCTGGTCAACATGGACCGTGCGGGCGTGGCAAAGACGGAAGGGCCGAAACTCGGCTACGTCAAGCAGCTCCTGCAGAACCGCATGCTGATGGGTGTGTACATCGCGCAGTACTGCATCAATGCCCTCACGTACTTCTTCATCACATGGTTCCCGGTGTATCTGGTGCAGGCGCGCGGCATGTCGATCCTGAAGGCGGGCGTCGTCGCGTCGATTCCAGCGGTGTGCGGCTTCCTGGGCGGCATTCTGGGCGGGATCATCTCTGACGCGCTGCTGCGCCGTGGTGCGTCGCTGTCGGTGGCGCGCAAGGTGCCGATCGTGCTGGGCATGCTGCTCTCCATGACCATGGTGATCTGCAACTACGTCGATGCGCAGGCCATCGTGGTGGCGGTCATGGCGCTGTCGTTCTTCGGCAAGGGCCTCGGTGCGCTGGGCTGGGCAGTGAACTCGGATACGGCGCCCAAGCAGATCGCCGGCTTGTCGGGCGCGCTGATGAACACGTTCGGCAACCTGTCGAGCATCACAACCCCCATCGCCATCGGCTACATCGTCAACACCACGGGCTCGTTCAACGGTGCGCTGGTGTACGTGGGTATCCACGCCGCGGTTGCCATCGTCTGCTACCTGTTCATGGTGGGCGAGATCAAGCGTGTGGAACTCAAGCCGCTGTAAGCCACGGGAGCCTTGGAAGTGACGTTGCAATCGATCGAATCTGGCGCGCGCACCCATACACCGCGTGTGACGGAGATGCAGGTGATCCCTGTCGCGGGCCGCGACAGCATGCTGCTGAACCTGTGCGGCGCGCATGCTCCGTTCTTTACGCGCAACCTCGTCATCCTGAAGGACAACGCCGGGCGCACCGGCGTGGGCGAGGTGCCGGGCGGAGAGGGCATCCGTCAGGCGCTGGAACGCGTGATTCCGCTGGTGGTTGGTCAATCGGTCGGTCGTACCAACGGTGTGCTGAACAGCATTCGCCGGGCGTTGGCGGGTGGCGGCATTGCCGCGCACCAGGCGACGGTGCACCAGGTGACCTCCGCTTCGGAAGCCGCCGTGCTGCGCCAGCCGCACGAGATCAATCTGCGCATGGACAACGTCATCACGGCGGTGGAGGCAGCGCTGCTCGATCTGCTTGGCCAGTTCCTGGAGGTGCCGGTGGCAGAGCTGCTCGGTGCCGGCCAGCAGCGCGATAGCGCGCCCATGCTCGCCTACCTGTTCTACGTGGGCGACCGTCGCAAGACCGACCTGCCATACCTGGATGGCGCCAACGGCGCCGACGACTGGCTGCGCCTGCGCCACGAAGCCGCGATGACGCCCGACGCCATCGCACGCCTGGCCGAAGCTGCCACCGCGCGCTACGGCTTTGCCGATTTCAAGCTCAAGGGCGGCGTGATGCGCGGTGCCGAAGAGATGGAAGCGATTGCCGCCATCAAGGCGCGCTTCCCGCACGCCCGTGTGACGCTGGACCCGAATGGCGCATGGTCGCTCAACGAGGCGATTGCGCTGTGCAAGGGCCAGGGGCATCTGCTGGCCTATGCCGAAGACCCGTGCGGACCCGAAGCCGGCTACTCGGGCCGTGAAGTGATGGCCGAATTCAAGGGTGCCACCGGCATCCCGACGGCCACCAACATGATCGCCACCGATTGGCGCCAGATGGGCCACGCCGTCCAGCTGCATGCGGTCGATATTCCGTTGGCCGATCCGCATTTCTGGACCATGCAAGGCTCCGTGCGGGTGGCGCAGTTGTGCGACGAGTGGGGCCTGACGTGGGGCTCACACTCCAACAACCACTTCGATGTGTCGCTGGCGATGTTCACGCATGTGGCCGCTGCCGCGCCGGGCAACATCACGGCCATCGATACGCACTGGATCTGGCAGGAAGCCGAGGAGCGCCTGACGCACGAGCCGCTGCGCATCCAGGGCGGCCACGTGGCCGTGCCGGAGCGTCCGGGCCTTGGCATCGAAATCGACATGGAGCGCGTCATGGCGGCCCATGCGCTTTACAACACCCTGGGCCCTGGCGCGCGTGACGACGCCATGGCTATGCAATACCTCGTGCCAGGCTGGACGTATGACCCGAAACGTCCGAGCCTGGGACGTTGAAGCAAAACCCGTTTGAATCAATCACGGAGTCTGTGATGTCTGAACCGACGCTGGCCCCTGAAGCCGGCAACGCAACTGAAAAGGCGCTGACGATCCGCGTGCACGATGGTGACAACGTCGCCATCGTCGTCAATGCACGCGGCTTGCCGGCCGGCACGGCACTGACCGATGGCACTGTGCTCGTCGAAGGCGTGCCGCAAGGCCACAAGGTGGCGCTGGTCGACCTGGCCGAAGGCGACGCCATCATCCGCTACAACGAGGTGATCGGCTATGCCGTGAAGCCGCTGCCGCGCGGTAGCTGGGTCAACGAGCACGCCGTGAAGCTGCCGTCCGCACCCGCGCTGGATGAGCTGCCGCTGGCCACGCGCCCCGATCCCAAGCTCGCCAAACTGGAGGGCTACACCTTCGAGGGCTATCGCAACGCAGACGGCACGGTCGGCACGAAGAACGTGCTCGGCATCATGACCAGCGTGCAGTGCGTGGCGGGTGTGACGGATTACGTGGTCGGCCGCATCAAGCGCGAGCTGCTCCCGCGCTTCCCGAACGTTGACGACGTGGTGGCGCTCAACCACGTGTACGGCTGCGGCGTCGCCATCAATGCGCCGGCCGCCATCGTGCCGATTCGCACGCTGCAAAACCTGGCGCTGAACCCGAATTTTGGCGGCGAGATCATGGTGATCGGCCTGGGCTGCGAAAAGCTCGTGCCCGAACGCCTCGTGCCGGAAAGGCTCGCGCCGGGTGGCCGTATTCCCATCGAAGTGGCAGGCACGGCGGATTCGCCGGTGCTGCGTCTGCAGGACGAAGCCTTCGACGGCTTCATCGGCATGACCGACGCCATCATGGAGATGGCCGAGCGCCGCCTGGAACACCTGAACAAGCGCCAGCGCGAAACCTGCCCGGCGTCCGATCTCGTGGTCGGGGTGCAGTGCGGCGGCAGCGATGCGTTTTCGGGTGTAACGGCCAACCCCGCAGTGGGTTTTGCGGCGGACCTGATCGTGCGTGCAGGCGGCACCGTGATGTTCTCGGAAGTGACCGAAGTGCGTGACGCCATTCACCTGCTCACGCCGCGTGCCATTGACGAAGACGTCGGCCGTGCGCTGCTGCGCGAGATGGCGTGGTACGACAACTACCTGAGCGGCGGCCAGACCGACCGCAGCGCCAACCCGTCGCCGGGGAACAAGAAAGGCGGCCTGTCCAACGTGGTGGAAAAGGCGCTGGGTTCGATCGTCAAGTCGGGCAGCACGCCTATCGTTGACGTGCTCGGCCCGGGCGAGAAGGTGCGTCGCAAGGGCCTGATCTTTGCCGCGACACCCGCGAGCGATTTCGTTTGCGGCACGTTGCAGCTGGCCTCTGGCATGAACCTTCAGGTCTTCACCACCGGCCGCGGCACGCCGTATGGACTGGCCATGGCCCCGGTCATCAAGGTATCGACGCGCAAGGCGCTGTCCGAGCGCTGGCACGACCTGATCGACCTCGACGCCGGCCGCATTGCCACGGGCGAAGCGAGCATTGCCGACATCGGCTGGGAGCTGTTCCACCTGATTCTTGACGTGGCGAGCGGCCGCAAGGAAGTTTGCGCCGACAAGCTGGGCCTGCATAATGCGCTGGCGCTGTTCAATCCCGCCCCGGTGACCTGATATGACCACTGAAGTACACGTTCAACCCGACCCGCTCGCGGGTGTGACCACGCGTTGCCACCGCCTGCTGCTCACTGGCGCAGGCGGCAACCTCGGCAAGGTGCTGCGCGAGCGTCTGCCCAAATACGCCGATTTTTTGCGCTTGTCTGATATATCAAATCTTGGCGAAGCGCGCACCGGCGAGGAGCTCGCACCGTGTGACCTGGCGGATGCGAAGGCCGTCGATGCGCTTGTCGCCGGTACGGATGCGATCGTGCATCTTGGCGGCGTGTCGGTCGAGCGGCCGTTTGAAGAGATCTTGCCGGCCAACATCGCAGGGACCTACAACCTGTACGAAGCTGCCCGTCGTCATGGCGTGCGCCGCATCGTGTTCGCCAGCTCGAACCACACCATCGGTTTCTACAAGCAGGGCGAGGTGATCGACAGCACCTCGCCCACCAAGCCCGATGGCTACTACGGGCTGAGCAAGGTGTTTGGCGAGCAGCTGGCCAGTTTCTATTTCGATCGCTACGGCATCGAAACGGTGGCCATCCGCATCGGCTCTTCGTTTGCAGAAGCGAAGGACCGCCGCATGCTCGTCACCTGGCTCGGCTACGACGACCTGGAGCAGCTTATCCGCCGCGCCTTGTTCGTGCCGAGCGTGGGTTTTACCGTGGTGTACGGCATGTCGAACAATCGCGACCGCTGGTGGGACAACCGCCACGCCGCGCACCTTGGCTACACACCTACGGAGACGAGCGAGATCTTCCGCACACAGGTCGAAGCACAACCGCCGCTGCCCGCCGATGACCCGGCTGCGCAGTACCAGGGCGGAGCGTTTGTCAAAGCCGGCCCGTTCGGAGACTGACGCAATGCAAGTGAATGTAGAGCCGACTGTCGAGCGCGTTGGCAGCATGCAATGCGGTGTGGGCGAAAGCCCCATCTGGCACGCCGGCGAGCAGGCGCTGTACTGGACGGACATTCCGGGCCGCAGGCTGTGGCGCTGGAACTTCTTCTCCGGCCAGACCAACAGCTGGGCGCTGCCTGAGATGGCCGGCTGTATTGCCATGACGTCCAACGGTTGGGCGATGGCCATGGAGACGGGTATCTTCCTCGCACCACAGCCCCGCGCCGGCGCCGAGCTTGGCCCGCTGCAGCGTCTCGCCACGGTGGCGCACTCGCGCCCCGACATGCGCTTCAACGACGGCCGCTGCGACCGCCAGGGCCGTTTGTGGGCTGGCACGATGGTGTTTGACACCTCGCTAGGCCTGCCGCTCGGCAAGCTGTGTCGCTTTGACGCGGAGGCCGCTCGCGCCGGGCGTGTCGATGCCGTCATCGACGATCTGATCGTGCCGAACGGCCTGGCCTTCAGCCCCGACGGCAAGACGATGTATCTGTCGGATTCGCACGCAAGCCGCCAGACCATCTGGGCCTTCGACTACGACGTTGACAGCGGCACGCCGCACAACCGCCGCGTCTTCATCGACATGAATGCGCACCCGGGCCGCCCCGATGGCGCCGCGGTGGATGCCGACGGCTGCTACTGGATCTGCGGTAACGATGCGGGGTTTGTGCATCGCTTCACGCCGGACGGTCGTCTCGATCGGAGCATCGCCATTCCCACGTCCAAACCTGCCATGTGCGCGTTCGGCGGGCCTGGGCTGGATACCCTGTTCGTTACGTCGATCCTGATCGGCGACGACCCGCTCTCGGGCGCCACGTTTGCCGTGCGCCCGGGCGTGACCGGATTGCCGGAACCCGTCTTGCACCTTTGAACCTGCAATACGCCCCGCACACAAGAACACACCGGGGCTCTTAGGAGACAACACATGAAACCCATCAAAGGCTTGCGCTGGTGGATCATCGTCCTGGTACTCAGCGGCCTGATCATGAACTACCTGGCCCGCAATGCGCTGGCCGTGGCGGCGCCCGAAGTGAACAAGGTGCTGAACATCAGCACGCAGCAGTACGGCTACATCGTTGCGGCATTCCAGGCGGCCTACATGGTGATGCAGCCAGTGGCGGGTTACGTCCTTGACGTGCTGGGCACCAAGCTGGGTTTTGCGCTGTTTGCGGCGGCGTGGTCGGTGGTCTGCCTGCTGCACAGTACGGCGGGAAGCTGGCTGTCGCTGGCCGCGTTCCGCGCGATGCTCGGGATGACGGAAGCAGCAGGTTTTCCTTCGGCGCTGCGGGCAACGGCGGAGTGGTTCCCAGCCAAGGAGCGGTCGATTGCAACCGGCTGGTTCAACATTGGCTCCTCCGTGGGCGCGGTGGTGGCGCCTCCGCTGGTGGTCTGGTGCATCTTGCACGGCAACTGGCGCTTTGCCTTTGTCGTGATCGGCGGGATCGGGTTGGTGTGGAGCGTGCTGTGGTTCCTGCTGTATCGCGTGCCGGCCAAACATCACCGCTTGTCGGAAGAGGAGCGCGATTACATCCGCGCCGGCCAGGAAACCTCGGACGACCACGCGAATGCGCCCAAGCCCTCGTGGGGCAAGATCGTCAGTGGCCGCCGGTTCTGGGGCATCGCCATCCCGCGCTTTCTGTCGGAGCCGGCGTGGCAGACGTTCAATTATTGGATTCCGCTTTATATGGCCACCGAGCGCCATATGAACCTGAAAGAGATCGCCCTGTTTGCTTGGCTGCCGTTCCTGGCGGCAGACGTGGGCTGCGTGCTCGGTGGCTATCTGGCGCCGTGGTTCCAGAAGCGCTTCTCGGTATCGCTCGTGACGTCTCGCAAGCTGGTGATGGTGACGGGCTGTCTGTGCATGATCGGCCCGGCTTGCATTGGTCTGGCGACGAGCCCCTACACGGCGATTGCGCTGTTTTGCGTGGGTGGCTTTGCGCACCAGACGCTCTCTGGCGCGCTCTACACGCTCACGTCTGACATGTTCGGCAAGCATGAGGTCGGCACGGCCGTGGGGCTGGCAGGCATGTCGGGCTACCTGGGCGGCATGCTCTTCTCGCTGGCGGTCGGCACGCTGGCAACGACCATCGGCTACAACCCGCTGTTCGTGGCGCTGGCCGTGTTCGACATCGTGGCGGCCATCCTCGTGTGGACCATGCTCAACGACAACCAGGCGCGTCCGGTGCCAGTGCAGCGAGGCGGAACGGCGCCCAGTACGGCGGTTTGATTTCTCTTGTCGCCAACGTCGATCACGCAGCCCGCTGAGCAATCTTCGGATTGAGCTTGGCAGGGCTGAGCGGGTCGAAGTCGACCCACTCGCCGTTGCGCCAGCGGCCTGCGGCTTCTTCGACATCCATCCCGCCGGCGCTGGCCAGAATGCGCGCGGCTTCGGCCTCGCGCTCGGGTGTCACGCGCGCCGCCAGCAGCACGCCGGAATGGCGCGTGCGCAGGGTGGCGTCAGGCGGCTGCGCGGGATTGGGCTCGTCGCGGGTGGCGAGCATCGCACCCGCCAGCGAGCCGATATAGGCGCCCACCCCGGCCGCGACCACCGAGAACAGCACGGCCGCGTGCAGCGCAAGCACACGGGCCACTGCATCGGGCACGCTGCGCTGAATCGTGTTGTCAGTAAGCCCGGCCGGGTGTTTTTCGGTCGGGCGATTCTCATGACGGTGGCGCGCCCCGCTACAATCGCGGCCTGGCATTTGTAGATGGCGTTTGAAATGGTGCTTGGCTGGTTTGGCATTTCCACCGTGTGGCTGCTGCCGTTGGTGTGGCGGTACGTAACGCGCGCGCTGGCGGGGGAGCGGGATTTTCTGAAAGGCCGGGGCACCGTGCGGCTCTGGCTGGTGACGCTCGTCGCCCTGAGCGCCAGCGCCGCGCTTGAAGCCCTGACCTCTGGCGCCGATCCGCAGGACAAGGCCGGAGGTGCTGCCGGGCGCGCAGTATCGTCGCTGTTCTCGCACATGCTGGGCTGGACGGGCGCGTTCCTGCTGATGCTCGGTGTGCTGATCTGGGTCGCGCCCATGGTGTTCGGGCGATCGTGGGGTCAAGTGTTCAACCGCCACCGCACTGCTGATACCGAGGCGTCTTCCGAGCCGGACACACGCCACGATGAGCCCGTTGACGACGGCTTGAAGCCGACCGCGCTCGGCCTCGGCGGAGCAGGGGAGGCGCGTTGGAGCGGTAACACCGGCCCCGCGCAGCCGGCCGTGCGTCACCGTGGCATCGAAGCCGTTTCTGCGCGACGGCAGCCCGCATGGCAGCCACCCCCGCGCACGCGCCCGTCACCGCCGCAGCCGGGCGAGATCTGGCCGCTGCTCGACGCAAAGAAGGGCGCGCCGGCAGACGCGCCCGCAAGCGCGAAGACGGCGCCGCCTGCCGCAGCAGCCATTCCGCCGCAAGCGCTTCCAGCACGCCCAAAGCCGCGTGCCACCATCGTCAGCAGCCCGTTCCATCAACCACAACTGGGTCTGCAGACAAAGGCACCAGCACCAGCGGCACCTGAGACGCAGGCTACGCCGCCAAGCGAGCGGGTTGTCCCGGCCGAATCCACGGTGCCGGAGCTGGTGGACGCGCAAGCCGCCGTTGCAGAAACCCAGACCGTCGACCTGGATGCTGTACGTCAGGAGGCGGAAGCGCTCCTGGCCGAACTGCGCGGGCTGATGGCGCCCGCCGTAGCGACGATGCCCGAGCCGGAGGTTGCCGAGCCGGTAGTTGAAGCTGAAGCCGCTCTGATTGTCGAAGCACTGCCCAAGGCGGAAGTGCTGCCCGCCACGCCGGTTATCGAGCCGGTCGCGCGGCCCGAAGCAGCACCTGCATTGCCCACGCCCAAGCCGCGCATCGTCTTGCCTGCCGTGGTGGGGGAGGTGGTGTCACGTGCGGCACCGGCAGTCGCCGCAGTACCCGTGCCAGCACCCGCGCCGGCTCCTGTTCCGGCTCCTGCTGCACCGCGCATCGTCGACTACCGCTTGCCGGGCGCCGCATTGCTGACCGCCGCATCAACCAGCGCTGAAGCGGTCTCCGCCGAACATCTGGAAGAGACCAGCAACCTGATCGCCCAGCGCTTGGCGGAGTTCAAGGTACCGGTGACGGTCGTTGGCGCCTCGGCCGGCCCGGTCATCACGCGTTTCGAGGTCGACCCCGCGATCGGCGTGCGCGGCGCGCAAGTCGTCGGGCTGATGAAGGATCTGGCACGCGCGCTGGGCGTGACGTCCATCCGCGTGGTCGAGACGATTCCCGGCAAGACGTGTATGGGCCTGGAATTGCCCAACGTCAAGCGCGAAATGATCCGCTTGTCGGAAGTGGTGAACGCGGCGGATTTCCAGTCGCACGCGTCGCACCTCGTGCTGGCCATGGGCAAGGACATCACCGGCAACCCGGTGGTGACCGATCTCGCGCGCGCACCGCACCTGCTCGTGGCCGGCACGACCGGCTCGGGCAAATCGGTGGCTGTCAACGCGATGATCCTGTCGATGCTGTACAAGGCCACGCCCGACGACGTACGCATGATCATGATCGACCCGAAGATGCTGGAGCTCTCGGTGTACGAGGGCATTCCGCATCTGCTGGCGCCGGTCGTGACGGACATGAAGCAGGCCGCGCACGCGCTCAACTGGTGCGTGGGTGAAATGGAAAAGCGCTACCGCCTGATGTCGGCCCTGGGTGTGCGCAACCTGGCCGGCTACAACCAGAAAATCCGGGCCGCGGAACAGGCCGGCCGCAAGGTGCCGAACCCGTTCTCGCTCACGCCCGATGCGCCCGAGCCGCTCTCGACGCTGCCGCTGATCGTGGTCGTCATCGACGAGTTGGCCGACCTGATGATGGTGGCCGGCAAGAAGATCGAAGAACTGATCGCGCGCCTCGCACAGAAGGCCCGCGCCGCCGGCATCCACCTGATTCTGGCGACGCAGCGGCCGTCGGTAGACGTCATCACCGGCCTTATCAAGGCGAACATTCCCACGCGTGTGGCGTTCCAGGTGTCATCCAAGATCGACTCGCGCACGATTCTCGATCAGATGGGCGCCGAATCGCTGCTTGGCCAGGGCGACATGCTGTTCTTGCCACCGGGCACCGGCTATCCGCAACGCGTGCACGGCGCGTTCGTCGCCGACGAAGAGGTGCACCGCGTGGTCGAACACTGGAAACAATTTGGTGAACCCGAGTACGACGAGGCCATCCTCGCCGGCGATCCAGCCGAAGCTGCCGCGAGCGGGGATTTGTTCGGAGGCGAAAGCGCAGACGCAGAAGCCGATCCGCTCTACGACGAAGCCGCCGCGTTTGTGCTGAATACGCGGCGCGCGTCGATTTCTTCCGTGCAGCGGCAACTGCGCATTGGTTACAACCGTGCGGCTCGGTTGATTGAGCAGATGGAAGCGGCTGGGCTGGTGTCGCCGATGGGGCGCAATGGGCAGCGGGAGGTGTTGGCGCCCGCTGCGGGGGAGTAGTTGATCGCCCCTTGAAGGGCTGACGGCTATGGCGCGACGTACTCGATGTATAAGACCCACTCGCCGGCATTCAGGGGGACTGCGATCGCGCGTTTGGCGGCCTGGCTCGTCAACGCGCTGATGTTGTACGCCGTACCGCCTGGCGCGGCTGCTCGTTGCAATGCGTCTTTCTCTGCCTCGGAAAGCCAGGCACGCAGGAACGCTTCCGGAACTGCGGCCGCTTCACCAATGCGGGGCTGATTCGCGATGATCGCGTTGTCGGGGCCCTGTGGCCGGATCGCAGCGATCAGGGCAACGTAGTCCGTCGGCCCTGGTACGCCTTCGTCGTTGCGCTCTGGAAGGATGGCTATCTCGAAGCGGGCAGCCGCGGGAGGCATGCTGAGGTGGATGTGCTGCGAAAGTGCTGTCACGTTGGTGTTAGGGCGCGGATCGTCTGGCGTGCAGCCTGCAATGGCGACTGCGATGCAGAAGAGCCCCAGTAATCGCGAAAGGCCTCTCTTGCTCATATCACTTTGCACGCTGGTGTCGCAGCAGGGCACGTTCAAGTGCCCGCCGTGACAACCAATGATTGCCGCCTTGGCCGCCGGCGCTCTTCTGCTGCGTGTACTTCCACTGCACTGCGGCGTAGCGCAGGCTGAAGGTGTCGGTCGGAATGCCCTGGGCGACCACTTGCGAATCGACTTCGCTCAGGATGGCGTTCTTCAGCTTGACTTCGAGGTACTTCACGCGGTTGCCTTCGCCGTCTGCGCGGAAGAACTCGATGGTCACTTCACCAAAGGTCGTGCCGCCCGAAGCGTGCTGGTACAGCAGCGGGCTGACGACGTCCAGATCCTTCGTGAAGACCATGTCGCGGTGCTCGCAACGCTCAGCCGTGTGGCCGCCGGCGGTCGAAGCCGTGGCCGAACGCGGTTGGCTGATTGCCTGCGACCAGCTGTTGATTTCGATCCAGTCCTTGTGATCCTTGTCTTGCGACTCCCCCTTGATTGCCGGGCTGTCGAACTTGACGTAGATATCCTTCATACAGAGACCCTCTTCAATAGATTGGTTGTTGGTACTGCAACGGGTAACGAGCGTAACGGGTGGTTATGCCCGAACATTCCCCCCCGGGGAGAGTCCGGTCAGGAATTACGAGTTGGCCGACTTCGGCAGATCCGCCACCAAACGCAGCGAGATCGACAGTTCATCGAGCTGGAAATGCGGCCGCAGGAACGCCACCGAGCGGTATGTGCCCGGCTTGCCCGGCACTTCCGCCACCTGGATCGACGCCTCGCGCAGCGGGAATTGCGCCTTCTGTTCTTGCGTGGCGTTGTCGTCCAGCAGCACGTACTGCGAAATCCAGCGGTTCAGGAACGTCTCAACGTTCTTGGCCGAGGCAAAGCTACCGATCTTGTCGCGCATCATCGCCTTCAGGTAGTGCGCCACGCGCGATACCGAAAAGATGTACTGCAGCTGCGCAGACAGGACCGCATTGGCGTTTGCGCTGTCGGAGTCATACTTCTTGGCCTTCTGCGCCGACTGTGCAGCGAAGAACGCGGCGTAGTCCGTGTTCTTGCAATGCACGAGCGGAATGAAGCCGAGGTCGCTCAGTTCCTTCTCGCGGCGGTCGGTGATGGCGATCTCGGTCGGGCACTTGAGTGCGATTTCGCCGTCATCGGTCTTGAAGGTGTGCGTCGGCAGGTCTTCGACCAGGCCGCCACCTTCCACACCGCGGATGGCAGCACACCAACCGAAGTCGTCAAACGCTGCCGTCAGGCGCGCGCCGAACGCCCAGGCGGCGTTGCACCACAGGTACTTGCTGTGATCGGTGCCGTCCACGTCCTCAACAAAGTTGAAGCTCTCGACCACGGTGCCGTCCTTCGGGTTGTACGGCAGACGGCCGAGGAAGCGCGGCAAGGTCAGACCCACGTAGCGCGAATCTTCCGAATCGCGGAACGACTTCCACTTGGCGTATTCAACCGTGTCGAACACCTTGGCCAGGTCACGCGGCTTGCCCAGGTCGGCAAACGATTCCAGGCCCAGCAGCTCAGGCGACGACGACGCAATGAACGGCGCATGCGAAGCCGCTGCCACGTGCGCCATCTGCTCGATGAAGTACATGTCTTCCGGCTGACGCGTGACCTCATAGTCGCCAATCAGCGCGCCAAACGGTGCACCGCCAAAGGTGCCGAACTCTTCTTCGTAGACCTTCTTGAACAGCGCGCTCTGGTCAAACTCGATGGCAGTCTTGAAGTCCTTCGTCAGATCGCGCTTGGTCGCGTTGAGCGCCTTGATCTTGATTGTCTGGCCGGTACGCCAACTTCTGGCGCAATGCGTTCAATGAGCAGGACCGCCCACACTGGCGCGACCTCTTTCCCGGCCTGCAACGCCAGATGCGTGCCGAGCGTGCCAGCTCCGAGCAAAAGCTGAAGGCTCAGGGCTACAGCGTTGACACCAGCTACCACAACCCGGACGAGACATCCGGTGATCAGCCCATCTCGCCGCCCGCGAAGACTGGCGCGAAATGATGGTCGGGCGCGGATGCTTGCAGGTCACTCGCGCGCGGTGACACGGTATGCCTCATGCGCTCGCATTTCCACTTCCTAAGTCAGTCAACTCTCTCACATGAACCTGCAATACAAACTCGCCGCAGCCCTCCTGACCACCGCCTGGATGAGCGCAGGCATCTGCGCCCAGCACACCTCCACCGTGCCGGCCCCGGGCAATGCCCCGCAAAGCGGAATCAAGAAAACCGTGCACGCCAAGAAGCACGGTAAGCGAGCCAAGGTCGCCCGCGCGCGTAAGAGCGCTCCGTCAGCACGTGACGGCGATGCCGAAGTACTCGCCCAGGTGCTGGGTTCGGACAACAAGAATCCGTTGTGGGGAAAGCCGCAGCAGTAACCAGGCAAATGGCTGCGGCGGATGCGCACTCAAGGTGCGGTCAGCGCGATCAGCCCGCCGTCCGCTGCTTCTGCAATAGCGCCAGCTGCGTCGTCAGGTAGTTGCCGGTGTTCGTCATGCTGGCCACCACCTTCGACAGCGCATTGAACTGCGCGTAATACAGCGCCTGCTTGGCATCGAGCTGCTTCTGCATCCGGTCGATCTGGTTGCCGATCGAGGTGATGGAGCTGTTGATGGCGTCGGTGGCGTTCTGCACCATGCCGTTGCTCGACAACAAGTTGCCCGACACGGTGTGCAGTTGCGCCGCGTAGCCGCGCTGCACGGTGACGGTGCCGCGATCGCCCAACGCACCGCCCGTGACTTGCACCGTCAGGCCATCTACTGCGGAGCCGCTGGCGCCGTACAGGTTCTGGCCCGAACCCGTGGCGGCAGCGCCGTTGATGGTGCCTTGCACATCGCGCCCGCCGGTGGCCGTCGGGCTGCCGCCGAGCAGCGACGCTGCGCCATTGCCCGACACAGACACCGTGGATACCGATCCGTATTGCTTGTCGGTCAACGTCAGCACGCCGTTGGCATCGGCGCCGATGGCGATTTCCACCTTCGCTCTCTGCAGGTCAGGCGATGCGTTGATCTGACTCTGGATCTGCGCGGCCAGGCTCGACGGGGTGTAGCTGCCCGCCGGCACCTTGATGTTGGTCGTGATGCCGCTGAGCGTGACCGACAGGCTGTCGTTCACGCCGCTCTGGATGGTCGCGTTGGCGGCCGCCGAGCCTTTCAATGCGCCCTGCGTGGCCAGTTGCGTGACGTTGACGGCATAGCTGCCGGCCTGCGTGGTCGTTGAAAACGACGAGACCTTCAGCAGCGAATCCGTTGCCGTGCCCGTGCCGGCAAACAGCGCCGCCACTTGGCCGGGCGATTTCTTCAGCGCGGCGGTCAGCTTGGGGTCGTCAATCGACAGCGTGCCTTCCTTGTCCATCGTCACGCCAATGCTGCCGAGCGACTGGAACGCGCCGTTGCCGATGCCCTGGCCCAGCACGTCGGTCAGCTGGTTGATCATCATCTTGGTGCTGACGTCGCCCGCCAGCGCGCCGTTGTTGGCGGCGTTGGCCGTGTCGAACTTGGTCAGCGCGTTGAGCTGGATGCGCAGCGCGTTGTACGCCTTGACGAAGTTGAGCACCGACTGGCTGGCCTGGCCGGCGTCGCTGCCGACCGTGACGGTCGTGCTGCCCGTCTTGGCCAGCGTGAACGACGTTCCGTCCACCACGTCCGTCAGCGTGTTGGTGGCGCTCTGCACGCTGATGCCGTTGACGGTGGCCATGGCGTTGCGGCCCGTGGCGACCTCGGTCATGTTCTGCGTGCCGGCCGGGTCGTGGCTCAGCAGCGATTGCAGAGCAGGGTCGCCGGAGACGGAAATCTTCATCTCCGAATTGGCGCCGCCTGCGGTGGACGTCAGCACCAGCCGATAGGGCGAATTGCTGCCGTCGTTGACGATGCTGGCCGAGACGCCCACGTTGGCGCTGTTGATGGCGTCGCGGATGCCGGCGAGCGTGTTGTTCGATGGGTCGATGGTGATCGAGCCGCCGGCCTGGTTGCCGTTTTGCGTGAACGTGGCGCCGGTGTATTTGCCGTTGGCAAAGCTGCCGCCCGAGACGCTACCGAATGAAAACGTGAGGGTGGTGGGCGTGCCGCCGCCAATGGACGTCTTGCTGGATGCCTGCCCGTTGGCCGACAGCACCTGCGCCTGCGCAAGCTGCGTCACGTTGACTTGATACGTGCCGGCGGGCGCCGTGTTGGACAGCGAAGCCGTGAGGATTGACGTGTCGTGCCCGCTGGCCTTGTTGCCGGTGAACGTGTCGGGGTTGTTCAGGGCCGCCATCGCCGTCTGGAAGGTCGCCAACGCGCTTTTGAGCGAGCCGACCGCCGACAACTGCGTCTGAAAAGCCTTCTGCTGCGTCTGCCGCAGCGTCATGCCCTTGCTTTCCGCCTGGATCAGCTTCGTGACAAGGCTGTTGACGTCGATGTTCGTACTGATGCCCGGAACCGAGATCGGCGGAATGTAGTTGTTGCTTGTGGACGAAGTGGCCATGGTCGGACGCGCGCAAACGCTTTCTTCACAATCTCCACAATGTGACGGCAGCGCAGCCCGGTTCTTTAGGGCAAACCCTGCTCGGGCAGGCTTTTTTGCCGGTCTGCTCAGGAAAGCGAAAGAATTGCCCACGCCACACCGAGCGGCGCACCGCGCTGACGGTCTCCATCTGCCCGGAGACCGTCGCGCGCCACGCTAGACCGTTTCGCCTTGCTTGCTTGGGTCGACCTGCTTGCCGCGCGCCAGCACCGGCACCAAAGCCGCGCCGGTATGGCTGGCCGCTACGCGCGTCAACGCCTCCGGCCCGCACGCCGCCACGATCGTACCGCCCTCGTCACCGCCTTCTGGGCCGAGATCGAGGATCCAGTCCGCTTCGGCAATCACGTCGAGGTCGTGCTCGATCACGATCACGCTGTGCCCGCCGTCTGCCAGGCGATGCAGCACCCGGATCAGCTTGGCCACGTCGGCCATGTGCAGGCCCACGGTCGGCTCGTCCAGCACGTACAGCGTGTGGGGTGCCTTCTGGCCACGGCGGGTCAGGTCATCGCGCACCTTGGACAACTCGGTGACGAGCTTGATGCGCTGCGCCTCGCCGCCGGACAGCGTGGGCGAAGGCTGGCCGAGCGTCAGGTAGCCGAGGCCGACGTCCTTCATCAGTTGCAGCGGATGGGCGATGCTGTTCATCGCGCCAAAGAACTCGACCGCTTCGTCGATTTCCATGGTGAGCACATCGCCGATGTTCTTGCCGCGCCAGGTGACGGCAAGCGTCTCGGCGTTGAAGCGTTGGCCGTGGCAGACGTCGCAGCCGACCTTTACGTCGGGCAGGAAGCTCATGGCGATGGTGCGTACGCCCTGACCTTCGCAGGCGGGGCAGCGGCCGTCGCCGGTATTGAATGAGAAGCGCGAGGCGGTATAGCCGCGCGCACGGGCTTCGAGCGTGTCGGCAAAGAGCTTGCGGATGGTGTCCCACACGCCGATGTAGGTGGCCGGGCAGGAGCGCGGCGTCTTGCCGATCGGGGTCTGGTCGACTTCGAGCACGCGGTCGATGGTTTCCCAGCCGGTGACGCTGTCGCAGCCGTGCCAGTCGTGTTTCACGTCGAGCTTGCGCGGCATCTTCGCCTCAGGCGTCTCGGCCTGTGCGGCCTTGCGCGCGCGGCGCGTGGCCGGCGAAGACAGCACCGAACGGCCGACCGCATCGAGCAGGTTCGTCATCAAAACATCGCGAGCCAGCGTCGATTTGCCGGAGCCCGATACGCCTGTAATGGCCACCAGGCGTGACAGCGGCATCGTCGCCGTCACGTTGCGCAGGTTGTGCAGCTTGGCGCCATGCACCGTCAGCCATTGCTCGGGCACCGCCTGCACGCCAGCACGCGGTGCGACCACCTGACGGCGCGGCTGCAGCGGATGCTCGATCGGCTGCGACAGGAACCGGCCGGTGAGCGAATCCGGCTGGGCTGCCAGGTCCGCCACGCCGCCTTGTGCAACCAGCGTGCCGCCGCGCTTGCCGGCGCCCGGGCCAATGTCGATGATGTGATCGGCCCGGCGGATGGTGTCTTCATCGTGCTCAACCACCACCAGCGTGTTGCCCTTGTCGCCCAGCTTGCGCAGCGCGTCGAGCAGGATCCGGTTGTCGCGCGGGTGCAGGCCGATGGTCGGCTCATCCAGCACGTAGCAGACGCCTTGCAGGTTGCTGCCGAGTTGCGCAGCCAGGCGGATACGCTGCGCTTCACCGCCCGACAGGCTCGGCGCGGCGCGGTCCAGGCTCAGGTAGCCCAGGCCGACCTCTTCCAGGAACGACAGGCGGCTGTGAATCTCGGCCACCACGTCGCGGGCGATGTCGGCATCGCGGCCTGTCAGGTCCAGGCCCTCGACCCAGCGGCGGGTCTGGCTGACCGTCCACTGCGCAATGTCGACGATGGGTTTGGCGGCAAAGGTGACAGCGCGCGCAGTCGGATTCAGGCGCGTGCCGTGGCAATCCGGGCAGGGCAGGTCGGTCATGCCGTCCGGATCGACCTCCTCCGACGGCAACGTCTGCTCGCGGCCGCGATCGTCACCGCCGAGCACGGTGTCATCAAACGCGGCACGCTGTTCGCGCGTGAGCGCCAATCCGGTACCGACGCAGCTCGTGCACCAGCCATGCTTGCTGTTGTACGAGAACATGCGCGGGTCCAGCTCGGGGTAGCTGGTGCCGCAGGTCGAGCACGCGCGCTTGGTCGAAAACACCTTCACATTGCCGACGTGCGCCGTGCCGCCGTTGCGCATGGCGTTCTGCAGGCCATCGAGCGGCGCGAGCACGTGCATGATGCCCTTGCCGTATTCCAGCGCCTGCTCCAGCAATGCACGCAGCGCGGCTTCGTTTTCCGGCGAGACAACGATGTCGCCCACGGGCAGTTCCAGCGTGTGCTCGCGGAAGCGATCCAGGCGTGGCCATGGGTCGACGCTGAGGAATTCGCCATCGACGCGCAGATGTGTATAGCCGCGCGCCTTGGCCCATTTGGCAAGGTCGGTATAGACGCCCTTGCGGTTCACGACCAACGGCGCGAGCAGGCCAATGTGCTGGCCGCGATGGTCGCGCATGAGCTGGGCAAAGATCGCCTCCGGGCTTTGCGCTGATACCGGCGTGCCGTCGTGGATGCAGTGCTGCACGCCCAGCTTCACATACAGCAGACGCAGGAAGTGCCACACCTCGGACGTGGTCGCCACCGTGCTCTTGCGGCCGCCACGCGACAGGCGCTGCTCAATGGCCACCGTGGGCGGAATGCCGTAGACCGCATCGACTTCCGGTCGCCCCGCCGGCTGCACGATGGAGCGTGCATAGGCGTTGAGCGATTCCAGATAGCGGCGCTGCCCCTCGTGGAACAGGATGTCGAACGCCAGTGTCGACTTGCCCGAGCCCGACACGCCCGTCACCACGTTGAACTTACCGTGCGGAATATCGACGTTCAGGCCTTTCAGGTTGTGCTCGCGTGCGTGAACGATGCGCACCACGTTTTCGCCCTGGACTTCGGCCAAGGCGGCGCGTTTTGCGCGGCGTTCAGCCAACGCGGTCTGCAACGGCACACCTTCGGCTGCCTCCGGCTGGCCGATGCTGGCTTCGTACTGCTTGAGCGCCACACCGGTGTGCGATTCAGCGCAGCCCTTCACCTGCGCGGGCGTGCCGGCGCACACGAGCAGGCCGCCTGCGTCGCCGCCCTCGGGACCGAGATCGATGATCCAGTCCGCCGCGCGGATCACGTCGAGGTTGTGCTCGATCACGATCAGCGAATGCCCCGCTTCGAGCAGCTTGCCGAAGGCACGCATCAGCTTGGCGATGTCGTCAAAGTGCAGGCCCGTGGTCGGTTCGTCGAACATGAACAGGCGGCCGGCATTGGCGGGCACATCCTGCTTGACGCGCTTGCGAGCCGCCGCCTGGGCGGCTTGCGCCGCTTCGGCCAGGAAGCCCGCCAGCTTCAGGCGTTGAGCCTCGCCGCCGGAGAGCGTCGGCACCGGCTGGCCCAGCTTCACGTACTCCAGGCCCACGTCAACGATGGGTTGCAGCACGCGCAGCACGTCGGCGTCATCAGCGAACATGCTGGCGGCTTCGCTTACCGTCAGCTCCAGCACATCGGCCACCGATAGCGAGCGCCCCGCGCGCGGGATCTTCACTTCCAGGATTTCGGCGCGATAACGCGTGCCGTCGCAATCCGGGCAGCGCAGGTAGATGTCGGAGAGGAACTGCATCTCGACGTGCTCGAAACCCGAGCCGCCGCAGGTCGGGCAACGGCCGTCGCCCGAGTTGAAGCTGAAGGTGCCCGCCGTGTAGCCGCGCTGCAGCGCCATCGGCGCCTTGGCGAACAGCTTGCGGATTTCATCGAACGCGCCCACGTAGCTGGCCGGGTTCGAGCGCGCGGTCTTGCCGATCGGGGATTGATCGACGAACACCACGTCGCTGATCTGATCGGCGCCGCGCAGGGCGCGGAATGCGCCTGGCGATTCGGTAGCCTTGCCAAAGTGGCGTGCCAGCGCGGGGTGCAGGACGTCCTGGATCAACGTCGATTTGCCCGAGCCGGACACGCCGGTCACGCACACCAGGCGCTGCAGTGGAATGTCGACGGTGACATCGCGCAGGTTGTGTTCGGCCGCACCTTCCAGCACCAGACGCGGCGTGGCGTCGTTGACGGCGCGCGCTTGCCAATCGGTTGCATCGGCCACGCGCCGCTGTCCGGACAGATAGGCGCCCGTGAGCGTATCGGCCTGGCGGATGGCCGCCGGCGTTCCGTCGAAGACGATGTTGCCGCCACGCTCGCCGGGGCCGGGCCCCATGTCGATCAGGCGGTCTGCAGCCAGCATCACGGACGGATCGTGCTCAACCACCACCAGCGTATTGCCCGCGTCGCGCAGGCGTTGCATGGCTTGGACAATGCGGTCCAGATCGCGCGGGTGCAGGCCGATGCTCGGTTCGTCCAGCACGAACAGCGTGTTGACGAGCGATGTGCCGAGCGCCGTCGTCAGGTTGATCCGCTGCACTTCGCCGCCAGAGAGCGTGCGGCTCTGGCGGTCGAGCGTCAGATAACCGATGCCGACGTCGCACAGATACGCCAGGCGCGTGCGCACCTCGTCCAGCAGCAGCTTGAGCGCGTCGTCGAGCAGCGTTGAGGGCAGCGTCAGTTCGTCAAAGAAGCGGCGGATGCGCTCAATGGGCAGCAGCATCAGGTCGTGCACGGTCAGGCCGGGCAGGGCTTCGAGCTGGGCGCGGCTCCAGGCTACGCCGCGCGGCATGAAGCGGTGTTCGGGTGCGAGCACGGCGTCGGCGTTTTCCTTGGTGCCCAGGCGCCACTGCATCGACTCGGTTTTCAGGCGCGCACCGCCGCAGGTTTCGCACGTCGTGTAGCTGCGGTACTTGGAGAGCAGCACGCGGATGTGCATCTTGTACGCCTTCGACTCCAGGTAGTCGAAGAAGCGGCGCACGCCGTACCACTGCTTGTTCCAGCCGCCACGTTTGAAGGCCGGGTCTCCATTGATGACCCAGTTGCGCTGGGCTTCGGTCATCTCTGCCCACGGCGTGCCGCGCGGGATGTCGGCTGCGGCCGCGTAGCGCATCAGATCGTCCTGGCACTCTTTCCACGCCGGCGTCTGCATCGGCTTGATGGCGCCGTCGCGCAGGGTCTTGCGCTCGTCGGGAATCACCAGCCCCAGATCGACGCCGATCACGCGGCCGAAACCACGGCAGGCATCGCACGCGCCGTAAGCGGAATTGAACGAGAAAAGGGCGGGTTGCGGGTCTGCGTAGCGCAGGTCGCTTTCCGGGCAGTGCAGGCCCGTGGAAAAGCGCCAGATGACGGGTTGCGACGCCTCGTCGGCCGGCAAGACATACACGCTCACGCGGCCGCCGCCACGCTTGAGCGACGACTCAATGGCCTCCAGCGCGCGGACACGCTCGGTGCCCTGCAGGCGGAAGCGGTCGGCCACCACGTCGAGCAGCTTGCGTTTGCCGGTGGAAGACTCGACCACGCGCTCGGCCTGCACGCGTGTATAGCCGCTGACCGACAGCCACTGCGTGACTTCTTCCGGGCTGGTATTGGCCGGCAGCTCCACGGGAAACGTCACCACCAGGCGCGGATCGCCCTCCCGCGTGCGGGAGAGCAGCTCGTCGTAGATGGTTTCCGGCGTGTCGTGCCGCACCGGCAGCGCGGTGTCGCGGTCGAACAGTTGTGCGGCGCGGGCAAACAGCAGCTTCAGGTGATCGTTCAGCTCCGTCATCGTGCCGACCGTCGAGCGCGAGCTGCGCACCGGGTTGGTCTGGTCGATGGCGATGGCGGGCGGCACGCCTTCAACGTGCTCGACCTGCGGCCGGTCCATGCGGTCGAGGAACTGGCGCGCATAGGCGCTGAAGGTCTCGACGTAGCGGCGCTGGCCTTCGGCATAGAGCGTGTCGAAAACGAGGCTGGATTTGCCGGACCCCGACGGGCCGGTCACGACGGTCATTTCGCCCGTGCGCAGGTCCAGATCGAGGTTTTTGAGATTGTGCTGACGGGCTCCGCGCAGGCGAATGACACCGGAGGACATGGAGGGCGTTCCTTGGAGCTTGGAGGTAAGGGGGAATGCCGGCGCGGGTGAACCAATGGCAGCCGCGCCGGCAATCAGAATTCGAGCCGTAAACTGTAGCGGATTATGAAGATCCGGTTCGCCTACGAAACATGACGCGAACGCGAGCGTAACGCAGGGCTCCTGACAGCGTTTTGTCAGGAGGTTTCAGCGGAGGGGAAAAAAGGACGGGGTGATGCTGGTATCACCCCGGCGGGAGCGCGATCAGCCTGCCTCGCGTCCGTAAGTGGCTTGGTTGGCGGGCAGGTCAAAACCCGTGGGACCGGGCTTGCGCGGCACAAAACGGTGGTGTTCGACCACACCGCCCTTGACGATGACGACAGTCTCTTCGGGGATCTCCGCCCAAGCGCCGGGCAGGTCGACAAGCGGCTCTGACAGCACAAGAAATGCCCCATCCCCTGCGTCTTCAATTGCGGCGCTGTCAGGATAGAGCTGGTGCAGGTGCTTGAAAGATGTGCTGTGAAAGAGGGAGCGTGATTCGCCCTCGCTGGAATAGCGCGCGGCCACAATCTGAACGCCGTCCGTTGCACAGACCGTCATGTTCAATGGGTATTCGACGCCGTGGCGGCGGCCGATGTCTTCGATCAGCCCGACCATCTGTTCCAGGGCGCCGCGTGGGTCGCGGTCCAGCCCGAACGAGAGCGCCAGGAAAAACATGATCTCGGAATCGGTCGAACCCTCGATCCAGCGAAACAGCTCGGGCGCCACTTCCATCATCAGCGCGCGGCGGAGCAACGGATATTCGCGGATCAGCCCATTGTGCGCAAAAAGCCACCGGCCGTAGCGGAACGGATGGCAGTTCGTCTCTTGGGCGGGCGTGTCCGTTGCCGCGCGCACGTGGGCAATGAACATCGAAGACCGGATGGCGCGAGCGGCTTCACGCAGGTTGGTGTCGTTCCACGCGGGGTGCAGGCAACGATATCGGAAGGGCACTTCAGAGTAGCGGCCGTACCACCCGATGCCGAAACCGTCGCCGTTGGTGGTCGTCTCGCCGCCGAGGCGGGAGCGCAGACTCTGGTCGATCAACGAGTGCCGCGGCCGGAACAGCACTGTCTCCATCTGAATGGGGTTGCCTGAATACGCCAGCCAGCGACACATGATGCATTGCCTATAGGGATGCCTTGAAAGGTGAGTCTATGCAATGCGTTTGCGAATGCACAAGAAAATCCCAACCCTCATCCAGCCATGGTCCGGGCGGTTTTGCGGCCTTGACAGATGCGTCCGCCCTCGTTTTTTTGGGCGGCGGCTTGCACGATATTCAGCTCGCGAACCCGCATGAGCGCAGCGCACTGGGCATCTGCGAGGGTGGTGCGGACTGGCTGGGCGAGTGCCACCAGCATGTCGCAGAAGTGCTCGGTCGTGACCCAGACGTGCACGTTCAGCGCGGCAACACTGTCGTCAAAACGCATCACCATTGGCTCGCGTTCCGGCGCGGCTGCGTTTTGCACTGTCGCGGCTTGGTCCGGCGGGCGGAGGGCCGGTCCGGACGGGGAGGGGGGCAGAGAATTGAGTGCGCTTGAATGCACTAGCCGCCGCGCGACAGGCTCGGTTTCCAAAAAGACGTCGCCGCCCCTCAGGGGTTTCCAGGCGGGCGGCGTCAGGGTGTGCCCCTCTCGCAGGAGAGGATCGGTAGGCCGCGCTGCTCGCTGCCTCTT
The DNA here is from genome assembly GCF_003290055.1 of Ralstonia sp. GX3-BWBA. NCBI lineage: Bacteria > Pseudomonadati > Pseudomonadota > Betaproteobacteria > Burkholderiales > Burkholderiaceae > Ralstonia > Ralstonia sp. GX3-BWBA. The sequence goes on from NZ_QMKS01000022.1 coordinate 83,072, forward strand.
ACTCGTCGACCTCGCTACGCACCATCAGTACCGGCTTGTTGGTCTTGCGCACCACGCCCTCGGCCACGCTGCCGAGCACCAGATGCTTGAGCCCACGCCGGCCATGCGTGCCGAGCACGATCAGGTCGGCTCCGGTCTCGTTGGCTTCCCCGACAATCGTTGCGGAAATTTGCCCCGGCGCAATGGAGTTTTCGAGCAATTTGGTCGAATGCTTGACGCCAGCCGCGTCCAGCTTCTTCGACACCTCGGCAAGCGTGTCACGGCCGTAGCCGACCACCTGGTTGGCGTAGGCAATCGAGTCAACTCCAACCATGTCGAAGGTGATGTCGCTGCTATCGGCAACGAATAGGGCCTCGACTTCCGCGCCCGTCGCCTTGCTGACCACAATAGCCTGGTGCAGCGCGAGATAGGACGCGTGGCTGCCGTCGATGGCGAGCAGGATTCGCTGATACATGGTGGTCTCCAAGGCGTTGCGCAGTAGGGCACCGCGTGTAATTCAGCGTAGACAGCGTGGCGCCTGGGCTGTTGATACGTGTCAAATGTTTTCCGAAGACACCTGCAGGACGGCTGCGCCGGCCACCCGCCCGGCGCGGAGGTCTTCCAAGGCGGTGTTGGCGTCTTGCAGCCGATAGGGCGTGACGTGAACCCGCAAGGGGACTTCCGCTGCGATGCGCATGAGCGCGAGCCCATCCGCCCGCGTCAGGTTCGCCACCGAGACCAGCTTGCGTTCTTCCCATAGCAACCGGTACGGAAACGCGGGGATGTCGCTCATGTGAATGCCACCGCAGACCACCGAGCCGCCCTTGACCACGGCCTGCAGCGCCTGCGGCACGAGCGCGCCGATGGGCGCGAAGATCAACGCGGCGTCGAGCGGCTCCGGTGCAGGGCCGTCGCTGGCACCGGCCCACCTGGCACCGGTGTCCAGCGCAAGTTGCTGAGCCGCAGTGTCGCCGGCCCGGGTGAAGGCAAAGACTTCGCGCTGCTCTGCCACGGCAATCTGCGTGATGAGGTGGGCCGCAGCACCAAAGCCGTAGATGCCGATCCGGCGCGCATCGCCAGCCATGCGCAGCGTGCGGTAGCCGATCAGGCCGGCACAGAGCAGGGGCGCCGCGTGGGCATCGTCGTACCGCGCCGGAATCGGCAGGCAGTATCGCGCGTCGCAGACGACGTATTGCGCATACCCGCCATCGCGCGTGTATCCGGTGAAGGCAGGGTGGTCGCACAGGTTTTCGCGCCCGTGCAGGCAGTACGGGCAGACGCCGCATGTCCAGCCGAGCCACGGCACGCCCACGTGCTCGCCCGGGGCGGGCGTCGTCACGCCCTCGCCGCACGACTCGACGATGCCTACGATTTCGTGACCGGGAATGAGGGATGGTTTCGGGGCGGTCAGTTCGCCGTCCACGATATGGAGGTCGGTACGACACACACCACACACGGACACGGCGATCCGGACCTCGCCCGGTCCAGGTGTGGGCCTGGGCACTTCACGCCAAATCAATGGCTTTCCGGCGCCTTCCATCACCATGGCCTGCATCGATTCAGACATCGCTGTCTCCGTCTGGCATGTCTGGTCAGTATGGATCAGCCCTGCGGAACTCCGCCCCGGCAGTCGACCATCGACTGCGCCAGATCAATCGGAAAGCGTTGCCACGCGCAATACTGAATGGGTGCAATGCAACGGCCATCCGGCTCCACTGAATGACTTCACTACTGTCCTTCTCGGTTGCCTTGGGCGTGGGCCTGGCGATCGGCCTTGAGCGCGAGCGTAGTCACACCGGCAGCGCAGAGCTGCCGGCAGGCATGCGAACCTTTGCGATTGGGTCGCTGGCAGGCGCCATTGCGGCAAGCCTGCCGGTGCCGTTTGCCTTGCCGATTGTGTTGCTGACGGTCGCGGTGTTGGCGGCGGTGGGTTATCACCATTCGGCCAATGTTGATCCTGGCGTGACGACGGAACTCGCACTGGTGGCGACCACGCTGTTAGGCGCCTATGCCGTGAGCGAGCCCGAAATGACGGCTGGCCTAGGTACGGTACTTCTGGTCCTGCTCTATGCCAAAGCGGGTTTGCATCGGTTTGCCCGTACGGTCATCACCCAGCGTGAACTCGCCGATCTGCTGATCCTCGCCGTCGCGGCATTGCTGATCTGGCCCGCGGTTCCCGACCGGAACATAGGGCCGCTGAACGCCTGGAACCCGCATACGCTGTGGCTGGTTGTGCTGCTTGTCATGCTGACCGGTAACACAGGCCATTTTGCGGCGCGATGGTTTGGAGAGCGCATCGGTTTGCCGCTGGCCGGCCTGTTCAGTGGGTTTGCATCGAGTGTGGCAACGATCACGGCGATGGCGTCGCGGGTCCGGAAGGACCATCGACCCATTGACGGTGCGGTTGCCGCAGCGCTGCTGTCCAACGTCGCCACGATGGTGCAGATGCTGCTGCTGATTGCCGCCATCAGCATCGACTTGCTGCGCGTGCTGGCGGCGCCGCTGGCGGTGGGCATGATAGCGACCGTGGCATGGTCTGCTCTATGGATATGGCGCGGCAGCGAGCCGCTTCAGGAGGCGCCGGAGAGTTCAGCGTCATCCATCAATTGGAGGGTCGCGATCGGTTTTGCGTTGTGGACGGCGGCCTTGCTGCTTGCCGCCGCCGCCGCTCGCACATGGTTCGGGACAGCAGCGGTGGTGGCTGTCACCGTGTTTGGCTCATTTGCCGATGTGCATGCCGCGACTGCATCCATTGCAACGCAGGTTGCTGGTCATACGCTGCAGATATCTACGGCAGGCACGCTGGTGATGCTCGCGCTGACGGCCAACACGTTCTCGAAGGTTGTCGTGGCCATCAGCGGGGGGCGTGCCTTTGCCAGCAGGGTCACCGCAGGTCTGCTGACCATGCTTTTGTCCTGCTGGGCGGTGTTCTGGTTTGTCGCCTAGTCAATTTTAGCTAATGCACATGCGGATCAGACCCGTCACCAGAGGGGAAGACTCAGAGAATCAAATCGGACGGCGCATGCTGGCGGGAGCCGGTCGCGTTCTCGCGACCGAGAATGCCGGCCAGCAAGGTCCATTCGCCGCCCATCGCGCGGATGGTGTCGTCCAGGCTGAGCATGCCCACCAGCCGTTGCTGGCGATCGACCACGGCCAGACGGTGCAGGCCGTGGCTCAGCATCGAGCGCAAGGCTTCACTGATCACGGCGTCATTGTGGATGGTCAGAAGACCGCGCGTCATGACTTCCGAGACGGCGGTCTGGGTGCAATCGCTGCGGCTGGCAATGCCGTGCACCACCATGTCGCGGTCTGTCACGATGCCCACCACCCGCGAACCGCCAGCGGTGTGTTCCGTGACAAGCAACGCCCGGGCGCTTTCGTCCCGCATCAACCGGGCAGCTTGTTGCAGCGTTGCCGTTGCCTGAACGTGGACGATGCGGTGGGAACAAATCTCGTCGACCCTCATGCTGAACTCCGATGCGCGTACGTTTTCACTATAAGAACGGGAAGGTGTCGGAGGTTGATCCCGCACAAGGTGCCGTGAGCTTTCCGTGACTGCAGCAGGAGGCAGTCGATAGCGAACGAGTCTATCGAGCGTTGGACGCAAGCGCTTGAGGCAGATCAAGTGGCATGGCCGGCGCATCCGGTGAGCCAAACGCTGATGTAAATCAAGGGGTGATCCGCTTGGTGGTCCAACATGGAATCCAGCAACCCCGTTTGGGGCGGACGACGGATTCGACGGAGGCAGATCATGTACGACAGGATTCTGGTGGCGGTGGATGGCAGCCCTACGGGAGATCGCGCGCTGGACGAGGCAATCCAGCTTGCGCAAAAGCTCGGCTCTGAGCTGGTCATCGCCCACGTGATCGACAACTCGTATCTGATGTACGACGTTGGCTATATCGATGTCGGCGCCTTTACCGAGGCATTGGTCAAACAAGGCAATCAAATCGTTGCCGACGCGCGGGCCAAGGCCGAAAAGGCAGGTGTGCACGTCCACAGCGTGGTGGTGGACGACCCCATCGGAACCTTCGATATCGGCACTGCCCTTGAACAGGCGGCCCACAACGTCGGTGCGCAAGCCCTGGTGCTGGGCACGCACGGGCGTCGCGGCTTCCAGCGTTTGCTCCTGGGCAGCGTGGCCGAGAGCGTTGTACGCCGGAGCACGCTGCCGGTGCTGCTCGTCCGCGCGTTGCCCACGGAAACACCGCACGCGGCGACCGAACCGCTAAGCAATGCCGTCATTGCCTAGCCGGGTAGCTCGTCCTCTGACACAACATCGGGATCTGACCATGAGCTATGCCAGTGTGATGGTGCATCTGGATCGCAGCGAACGCGCCATGCACCGCCTCAACCTTGCGGCCCAGTACGCGCAGGCGCACGGCGCCAAACTCGTCGGCATCTATGCGAGCTTTGCGCCAAGCCTCAGCTGGTTCTACATGATGGAGAACGCTGCGCGCTATCTGGAGGAAGACCGCATCCGGCGCGACGGCATCCGCGATACCGTACAAGCGCGCTTTCGCCAGGCGACGGAGCGCCTTGGGGTGGAAACGGAGTGGCGTGCCGTGGAAGGCGATCCCGTGGCACTCGTGCTGCGCGAAGCGCGGGAGACCGATCTTCTCGTCGTCGGACAACGGAACCACGATGACCCGGATGAATTTATCGCCGGCGACTTTGTGGAAACCCTGATCCTGGAGTCGGGCCGCCCGGTGCTGGTTGTGCCGTACGCGGGCAACTTCACGGCATTGCCGCAGCGCGTTCTGGTGGCCTGGAGCGGCGGTCGCGAATCGGCCCGTGCGCTGCACGACGCCATGCCAATGATGACGGGCGCAAATGTGCACGTGCTGCAGATCACGAGCACGCAGCCGAAGCACTGGGCCGAAGAAACCACGGTGGGTCAGGTGGCGCGTGCATTGAACGCGCGCGGCATTCACACAACGGTGGAAGAGACCGACTGTGCAGATTCCGACACCGCCGTAGGTGAGTTGCTGCTCTCGCGAGCGGCCGATTTCAATGCCGATCTGATCGTGATGGGAGCCTACGGGCACAGCCGCTTGCGCGAACTCGTGCTGGGCGGGGTGACACGCACCCTGCTGAAGACGATGACCGTGCCGGTGCTGATGTCGCACTGAGCTTCGACCTCAATTGAACCAGAGAAGGTCGCCATGAAAAACGATATCCAGCTTAAGCACGATGTCGAAGAAGAACTGCAATGGGACCCGGCGGTGGATGCCAGTCGCTTTGCAGTGCAGGCCAAGGACGGCGTCGTCACGCTCTCCGGCGGCGTCGACACGTTCGCTGACAAGCATGCCGCGGAAGAGGCGATCCGGCGGGTTGCCGGTGTGACCGCCCTTGTCATCCACGTGGATGTACGGATGCCGCCGGATATGGAACGCCCGGATGACGAGATTGCGCAGGCAATCAGCAGTGCATTGCATTGGAATGCATCGGTGCCGTCCGGTGCAGTACAGATCACCGTCGAAGACGGGGCCGTGACGCTGCGCGGTGAAGTCGACCAGGACTTCCAGCGCCGTGCGGCGCTAGACACGGTGCGCAGAGTCCACGGCGTGAAGTCCGTGGCCAATGCGCTGACATTGCGCCCCGCCTCCGGCCCGGCGGATCTGAGTGATCGCATTGCGAGGGCGCTGCAACGCCTGGCGGTGGTCGACGCCTCGCGCCTCAGTGTTTCCGTGGCGGACGGGACGGTGACCTTGTATGGGCCGCTGCGCAACCTCAACGAGTGCCGTGCGGCTCGCGAAGCCGCATGGGACGCGCCGGGCGTGCGTGCCGTTGTCGATCAGATGTGGGTTGTTTCCTAGAGGCAATTGCCCGTTCCACTGCTTTCGAAACCCCTGGAGTACGAGATGGAAAAGAAGCTGATCGTGTACTACTCGCGCACCGGCACGGCACGTCAGGTAGCCGAACAGATGGCTGCGCAAAGCGGATGGCAGCTTGCCGAGGTGACGGACGAGCATCCGCGTGCCGGCTTCTTGGGAGATGCGCGCTGTGTCATCGAAACGGTATTCCATGCGCGCGCCAAGTATCGCTATGAAGGTCCGTCCCTTGATGAAGTCGAACACGTCATCGTGATCGCACCCATCTGGATGGGCCACCTGGCTTCGCCCATGCGGGACTTCCTGGCTGACCAATTGCCCGGGTCCACGCACCTGTCCGTGATTTGCGTCATGGCGGCGCGCGGGGCATTCCGTGCGGTCGAAGAAATCATGCGGATCACCGCCACCATTCCCGCGCCGGTGCTGGCGCTGTTCCAGCGCGACGTGCTCAGCGGGTTATCGCAGGAGGAGATGGCGGGCTTTATCGATCAGGTGAAGGCGGCCGGCCGGTGGGAGCAATCGAGGCAGCGTCCGGCCTGGCTCTCGCCAACGGAAGCGTGAAGCCGAACACACGGTGCGACGCTGAATCAACAGAAGGAGACTCGGCATGACCCGCTTTACCGAGGCGCAATGGAAACGGCTGAGGAGCTTGCTCGACGAACAGGAAGCACGCGTGCAGCGCCAACTATCGGCGCTGGGCGCATCCGTTGTGCCGATGCCCCGTGAAGCGCCGTTCGAGAACGCGGATCTTGCCGATGAAGAGGCGGGGGACCAAACGAACGACGTCATGCTTGTGCGTTACCGAAGGGAGCTTGAGCAACTGAATGCTGCACGCGAGCGTATGCAGCAGCACAGCTACGGCATCTGCGTCGATTGTGGCGAAGCGATTCCGTTTCTACGCCTGCAAGCCCAGCCGACAGCCATGCGCTGTCTGTCTTGCCAAACGGCGCGTGAACGCCACTGGGCATAGCCAGGCGACTCTATCTAGCAGGAGCGAGGTATGAAAAGCGATCTGGGTATCAAGCAGGACGTCAACGACGAACTGGTTTGGGAACCTGCGGTGGATGCCGCGGCGATTGGTGTGGAAGTGGAAAACGGCGTGGTGACACTGACCGGCCACGTGCACAGCTACATGGAGAAGCTCGCTGCAGAGCATGCGGCCGAGCGTGTTGCTGGTGTGCGTGGAGTCGTGCAGAAAATCGAAGTCCGTCTGCCGGGAGTACACACGGACGCCGACGTTGCCCAAGCGGCCCGTGCCGCGCTGGAATGGCAGGTCAGCCTACCGTCCAACCGCATTGAGGTGCTGGTCGAAAATGGCTGGGTGACGCTCTCGGGTGAGGTGGACTGGCCATATCAGAGCGAACAGGCGGCGCATGCGGTGGGATCGTTGCGCGGTGTCGCCGGGCTGATCAACCGGCTGCGGATCAAAGCGCGCGTGGCGCCGGCCAATGTTGCCGAGCAGATTGGTGCGGCGCTCAAGCGGCATGCCGCGCGCGAGGCCGACCACATCCGCGTCTCTGTTCAGGGCGGGACGGTTACGCTCAGCGGCCACATCGGTTCCGCAGCGGAGCGGCGCGCGGCCAAGGGGGCGGCATGGTCCGCACCTGGCGTGACGGAAGTCATCGATCATCTCCAGATCGCGCCGTAAGGTTGGAAATATGCAGGAAAAAAAACACGCCGCCCCGCCAGAAAAAGCGGGGCGGCATGTTTTTTTTGAGGGGCAGGCAGAGCGATCAAAGCTCCATCAGGGCGGCCTTGTCGGTCAGCTCGATGTTCTTGCCGCTCACCACGATCCAGCCTTCGCGCTGGAACCTCGACAGCGCTCGGCTGACAGTCTCAAGCTGCATGCCAAGGTAGCTGCCGATTTCTTCGCGGGTCATGCGCAGCGTGAAGCTCAAAGCGGAGTATCCGCGGTCCTGCATGCGCGTGGAGAGATTCAGCAGGAAGGTGGCAACACGCGCTTCCGCGCTTAGCCCGGCGAGCAGCAGCATGAGGCCCGACTCGCGCACGATCTCTTCGGCCATCAGTTGGTGAAGGCGATGTTGCAGTGGGCGGATGTCCTGGCACAGGTCCTCAACGCAATGGAAAGGCATGGAGCAGACCGTGCTGTCTTCCAGGGCAATCGCATCACAGGTGTGGCGATCGGCGGCAATGCCGTCGAGCCCAAGCGTTTCGCCCGATAGTTGGAATCCGGTGACGTGATTTGCGCCGTTGGGGTGCGATACCACGGTTTTGAACGATCCCGACCGGATGGAATACAGCGCGTGGAAGATGTCACCCGCACGGAAGAGTGCTTCGCCCTTGGCGATCTTGCGCCAGGTGTGCACCATCTGGTCCAGCTGTTCGCGTTGCGCGGATGGTACAGCGCTCGCGATGCAGGCCCAGTGCATCATGCAATTGGCGCACTGGCTGCTGGGGATCAGTGGCGTTGTCTGGCGGACCTGTGTTGCGTCGCGCACGAGCCTGAGCTGAGGAAGTGAAGCAGGATGGCGGGTTTCGACGGGTGCAGGGGACTCTATCGTGCGCGGAATCATGGGGCGGCTCCGGAAGGCGTCTGTAGTGTTTGAACCACACATCCTCGGTGAGATGGTGGGTATCCGGTCACAGCGTTCCACCAGGGTCCGGTGTCCGTACGCTCAGTATCGGAGGTGCCGGGTTTGCACGAAATCAGGCAGTGCTGAGATGGTCGTCGGGATGTGCCATGCCGTTGTCAGGGTTCCCTGACAGCGGCGGCAGGGTTTTCCGGGGGGCGTCTCCTTCACACGGCTAGTATCTCCAGCCTTAGGAATGGGCTATGTTGATTGCATCCCGACCTTTTGATGGTGTCCGGTGGCGGAGAAAGACGCTCAATCCTCGAAGGCGACGCACAGGCGGCGGCTGCAGTTGCAATCCACCTCAGCCGAACTTGTGGTGGGTGGGCTGGCCATTTTGCTGCTGGCCGCGTCGGTTGCCCGGCTGGCATTTGCCCTCAACGCCGGGGACGCTCCCTTTGTTTTGCTAGCCTCGGCAAGTATTTCTGCCGTGATCGCACTGGTGTTCTATTGGCTGCGGCTACGGAAGTTGCGAGCCGCCGTCGCCCGCGATCTGTCGTACCTTGAAAAGAGCGAAGCCCGGTTGGCCGGCATCATCCGCTCGTCCATGGAAGCCATCATTTCAGTCGATGACAGCCAGCGCGTCGTGCTGTTCAATCCCATGGCCGAAACACTGTTCGGTTGTTCAGCTCGCCAGGCCATCGGTCGGCCACTGTCAGACTTTATTCCCGAGCGGTTTCGCGGCGCGCACGAAGCGCACGTGAGGCGCTTCGGGGTGACGGGCGTGTCGGAACGCCAGATGGGTAAGCAGCGCCCGCTGTTTGCCCTGCACACCGATGGGCGAGAGTTCCCGATCGAAGCGTCGATTTCGCAGATCGAGGTGAACGGCGGCAAGCTTTTCACGGTGATGCTGCGCGATACCACGGAGCGTGCCCGCGCGGAAGCGGCGCTGCGGCGCTCTCAGGAAGAGTTGCAACATCTGTCGGACAGCGTTCTGGCAACGCGGGAAGAGGAGCGGCACCGCATCGCCCGTGAACTGCACGACGATCTGGGGCAACGCCTGAGTGCGCTCAAGATGGACATTTCGCTGCTGGCGGCGGATCTGCAGGCCGCACGGAGCGACAAGGCGCTGATCGACCAGACCCAGGCGATGCAACATGTGATTGACGAGACGATCGTTGCCGTGCGGCAGATCTCAGCGGATCTTCGGCCGCCGTTGCTCGACGAGCTGGGGCTTGTGCCTTCCATCGAGTGGATGGCCAAGAATTTTCGCCAACGCTTTGGCCTGGTCGTGACTGTGCATGCACAAGAACTGGCAATGAACGAGCGCGCTGCCATCTCGGTCTTTCGGATCGTGCAGGAGGCGCTCAACAATGTCGTGCGCCACGCCGATGCCACTCGCGTTGAGATCGAGTTCTCGCAGCAGGAGGACGTGCTGGAGTTGTCCATTCAAGACAATGGGCATGGCTGGAGTGGGGCGCCTCCGGCGGTGGGTGAACGCAAGCCGCTGGGGTTGCTTGGCATCCGCGAACGGGCCCGGTTACTGGGCGGGCAGGCAACGATCACACACGTGCCTGGGGGCGGCTTTCGCTTGAGTGTGAGCTTTCCCGCCGTTCACGAAGCCATTGAGGAGGCACGGACATGATTCGCGTGATGATCGCCGACGATCATGCCGTGATGCGCGATGGCGTGCGTCATATCCTGGAGCGCGCGGGGGATTTTGAAGTCGCATGTGAAGCCTCTGACGGTACGCAGGTGGTGCAACTGGTGCGCGACCATCAACCGCAGGTGATCGTGCTTGATCTTTCGATGCCGGGGCGCAGCGGGCTGGAGCTGCTCCGCCAGCTGCACGATGATCACCCCAGGGTGCGCGTGCTGGTGCTGACCATGCATGCTGAAGAGCAGTACGTAGCGCGCGCCTTCCGTGCTGGGGCGGCCGGTTATCTGACGAAGGAAAGCGCCGCGACGGAACTGGTCAGTGCGCTGCAGAAAGTGGCGAGCGGCGGCACCTATGTCAGTCCGCCCATGGCGGAGAAGCTCGCCCACAGCCTGGGCGAGCCCAGTGATGAGGCCGCCCACACGCGCCTGTCCGACCGTGAAATGGAGGTCTATCGCCGGCTGGTGCGCGGCGAGCCCTTGACCGAAATCGCCACAAGCCTGTGTGTGAGCGCCAAGACCATCAGCACCTACAAGATGCGGTTGATGGACAAGCTGCAGCTCTCAAGCGAAGCTGCCCTTGTGCGTTACGCAATACGTCATCGCTTGTTCTCCGACGACGATACGCTGTAGCGCAATCCCCGCAGGACCCAGCGCGGTCTTGCGACACGTCAAAGGCCGCCGCGCCCGAATCGCTATCGTTGATGCACATGCATCGGCCGGTCGATATCACGCCCGGGGCGTATCCCTGTCTGCCATGCATGGCCTGGGGGCCATGTGCAAGCCATTCTCAAACTCGCCTACAAGCTGCTGGTCAATGACAAGGCCAAGTTGAGCGGTTTGCTGGTCGGCATTACGTTTGCGGTGTTTCTGATGATCGAGATGACGTCGCTGTTTGCGGGCGTGCTCAATCGGTCTTCGTCTGCCGTGTACAACATCGGCGCTCGCATGTGGGTCATGGATCCGGCTGTCAACACCGTGGCCAATTCCATCGGCATGCCGGATTACGTTCTTGATGCGGTACGCAGCATTCACGGCGTGAAATTTGCCGTACCGCTGTATTCAGGCGGCGCACTTGTGCGTCTGAACAGCGGAGCCTATCAGCCCGTGACCGTGGTCGGCATCGACGACACCAGCCTGTTCGGCCGCCCTCGCATGCTCAGTGGCCGTATCCAGGATCTGTACGGCGAGAACGCCTTCATCGTCATCCAGGACGCCGAGTTCGGGAAGCTCGAAAACCCACATATCGGCACGGAATTCGAAGTCAACGACCATCGAGGGGTGATCGTCGGCATTGGCGAGGTGGCAACAAGCGGATTGTTTGGCGTGCCCACCCTGTACACAACGTATCGCCGCGCTGTGCAATATCTGCCCGGTACGCGCTACACGATGTCATACATCCTGATTGAGCCCAAGACCGAGGCCGACATTGCAGCGATCGAACGTGCGGTAGACCGGCTAGGTTATCGCGCCGTGACCAAAGAAGAGTTCATCAACCGCATTTCTCGCTTCTATACCTTCCAGACCGGGCTTGGCACCAACATCCTGCTGATGACGGTGATCAGCTTTGTGGTGGGGTTGTCCATATCGGGGCAGACCTTCTACACCTTCATCCTGGAAAACCTGGAGCGCTTCGGCGCACTCAAGGCCATCGGGGCCAAGGGGCGCGAGCTGGTCACGATGATCGTCTTCCAGGCCACGTTCGTGGCGCTGGTTGGCTACGGGCTGGGCATCGGCCTATGTGCCGCGTCGATCGCGCTGGTGCGTCTTCGCATTCCCGACTATGCGGCCATGATCACGTTCACCAATCTGATGCTGGCGCTGGCCATGGTGGTGGTGATTGCCGGCATATCGGGCTACATCGGGGTGCGCAAGGTCCTGCGCATCGAGCCCTTCGACATCTTCCGGGGTTGATCGTGGCCAATGTTGCCATTGCCGCGCAGGCACTCGATAAATGGTTTGGCGAGGGCGAGGCGCGTACTCGTGCGCTCATGCAGGTCAGTTTCGAGGCCGAATTCAACGAGATGCTGTTCATTGTCGGGCCTTCGGGCAGTGGCAAGACCACACTGCTGAGCGTGATCTCCGGCATCCTGCGCCCCGATGGCGGCCGCGCGGTGGTGGATGGGGTCGACATCTGGAGCCTGGGTGCCGACGCACTGGCCGATTTCCGCCTGGGCAAGATTGGCTTCGTGTTCCAGGACTACCACTTGTTCCCGCGCCTCACCACGGTTGAGAACGTCGCCATCCCGCTGATCCTGCGGCATGTCGCGTGGGATACGGCACTCGATCAGGCCATGCATTACCTCGATGTGGTCGGGCTGAAGAACCGCGCGCAGTTGCCGCCGGTCAAGCTCAGCGGCGGTGAACAGCAGCGCGTGGCCATTGCACGTGCCATCGTCACGCAGCCCGACATCCTGATCCTGGATGAACCCACCGCATCGCTGGATGGCGACACTGGCCGCGCCATCATGCAGTTCGTGAAGACGGAAATCCTGAACGCGCACCGCTGCATCGTGATCGTGACGCACGACGCGCGCATCCTCGACATGGCCAGCCGCATCCTCGACATGGAGGATGGCAAGCTGAGCCGCATTGAACACGGAGAGATGCGATGAAGATCCGATGGTTGTTTGTGCTCTCTGTGATCGGTGCGCTGGCAGGGTTGGGGGCGGCCATTTACTACGCACGGCAGAGGCCGCCGCTGCCGCCTGTCTTCCAACCGGCGGCGAATCCGTACGCGACGGGCATCTACGCCAACGGCATTGTCGAAAGCGATCAGCCCAGTGGCGCCAACCTGAACCTGTATGCCGAAGTGTCGGGCACCGTCGCCCGTATCGCCGTGCAGGAAGGGCAGGCAGTCAAGCGCGGCGATGTGCTGATCCAGATCGAGGATTCCGTGCAACGCGCGCTGACGGCACAGCAGCAGTCGCAAGCGGATGCCGTCGACGCCCAGTTGAACGCGCTGCTCGCCCAACCGCGCAAGGAAGCGCTGGAAGTCACCCGCGCGCAGGTGAACGCCGCAGATGCCGGCTTGCGCACCGTGCAGGATCAGTTGGACAAGCTTGAAGCGGCCGCCCGGCTCAATCCCAAGGCAGTCAGTCGCGATGCAATGGACAACGCTGCCAATGCGGTACGGGTGGCGCACGGCAATCTTGCAGTTGCCCAGCGTCAGTACGACCTGACGCGCGCCGGCGCCTGGAGCTACGACATCCGCACGCTGCAAAAACAGCGCGACGCCTTACAGAAGGGCGCGGCAGCAGCGGCGGCATTGCTCGAAAAATACGCCGTGCGGGCACCGGTGGATGGTGTTGTCATGTCCGTGAACACGGCAATGGGCAGCTATGTATCGCCGCAGGGCACCTATGACGCCTACATACGGGCCAACGTGCCGCTGGTCACGATGAGCACCGGTCAGAACAAGCTGGCCGTGCGTGTGTATGTGGACGAGATCCTGGTACACCGCCTTCCGCCCGGTGCAGTACAGGCACGCATGTTTGTGCGCGGCACCGATGTCAGCGTGCCGCTGGAATTTGTGCGCGTGCAGCCGTACGTGTCGCCCAAGGTGCAGTTGTCCGACCAGCGCTCCGAACGCGTGGATGTGCGCGTGCTGCCGTTGCTTTTCCGCTTCAAGCAGCCAGACAAGCTCGCCGTCTATCCCGGCCAACTGGTCGACGTCTATCTGCAGGGGGCGTCGTGAAAGCGGCGGCGGGGGCGCTAGCCGCAGCGGTTGTGGTCTGGGGCTGCGCGGTCGGGCCAGATTTCCACGCACCGCTGGCACCTGGCGTCGATCGCTATCTTCGTGACGGCGATCCTGCGCAGGCGGCCTCTGCAGACGGCGTTGCGCAACGCTTCACGGCGGCAGCAGTGCCTGCTGCAGACTGGTGGCGCGCCCTCGGCAGTCCCGCGCTTGATCAGGCCATGGAAGCGGCTGTTACGGCCAACCCGAGCCTGCAGCAGGCAGAAGCCAACCTGCGCGCCGCGCAAGACCTGTTGCGAGCTGGCGCGGGAGTGTTCTACCCGCAGGTGGCTGGATCAGCCGATGTGTCACGTCAGGCAGCGGTGCCCGCCAGGCTCGGACAGACCGGCGCGCCAAGCCTTTTTACGCTGTGGACACTGGGGGCATCCATCAGTTACGCGGTCGATATCTTTGGCGGCAATCGGCGTGCGGTGGAATCACTGGCGGCGCAAGCGGAAGGGCAAAGGTACGCGGTTGCCGCCGCCTACCTCGTGCTGACCGGCAATCTGGTGAACGCCGTGATCGCGCATGCCGCCTATCAGGCGCAGATCGACACCACGCGCAGCCTGATTGCCGTGGTGCGCGAGCAGGTGGAGATTGCACACGCACAGGTCGAAGCCGGCGTCATGGCGCATGCCAGCGAGTTGAGCCTTGCTGCACAATTGGCGTCGTTGGAAGCATCGTTGCCGCCGCTGGAGCAGAAGCGTGACCAGGCTGCGCATCTGCAAGCGGTGTTGGCCGGCCGATTTCCTTCCGAGGCAGACGCCGTAGACGTTGCGCTCAACGGGCTGCAACTGCCGGCGGACCTGCCCAGGCTGGTGCCCTCTGAACTGGTGCGCCAGCGGCCCGACGTTCTGGCCGCACAGGCGCGCCTGCACCAAGCCAGCGCAGAGGTGGGTGTTGCAACGGCGGCGATGCTGCCAAGCCTGACCCTGAGCGCAGACTACGCCCGGATGAGCGGTCGTAGCGCCGATCTGTTCGGTGCGAAAGCCGGCGCCTGGAGCGTGGGGGCAAACCTTGTCGCCCCGCTATTTGAAGGCGGTACCCTGTATTTCCGCCGTTCCGCATCCCGGCAGGCATTGCAGGCTGCCGATGCCGGCTATCGGCAGGTGGTGCTCGCTTCATTTGAGCAGGTGGCCGATGTGCTGCGTGCGCTTGAACACGATGCAGTGCAGCTTGATGCACAGTTGCGCGCGCAGGCGGCGGCAAGTGCCGCGCTGGAAGAGATCAACGCAGACTACCGTGCTGGTGTTGCCGGCTATCTGCAGGTGCTCAGTGCTGACCTGCAGTATCAGCAAGCCGTGCTCGGCACGCTGCAGGTGCGTGCACAGCGGCTGCAAGACACCGTGGCGCTGTTCCTTGCGCTGGGCGGCGGCTGGCGTGGCGCCGGCGTTGAACCCCCAGTGGCGGGCACGCACGACGGCCGCCCAGGCAACGATGGCCGTTGAGTTGCGTCAAGGCCCGACGCGCGTCCTGCGCTCTAATGGTTTGCACATCCATGCGGTTTGCTCGCAATTTCCTATGCACATCACGTCCGTGCCGTATCCGCATTCGCCCGCCGACGATCTCTCAATGTGGTCGGCGCTTGCCTCACAGGACGTGCTGGACCGGCTTCAGACCCAGACGCAGGGCCTGACGCAGGAAGCCGCTGCACAGCGCCTGCGCGAATACGGGTTCAACCGCGTGGCCAACGGCCATCACGAAGCTGTGCTGATTGAGTTGGTGCGCCGATCGGTCAATCCGCTGAATCTGCTGCTGATCTCGCTGGCGGGCGTCTCGGCGGTGTTGGGCGATGTACGGGCGGCCGTGCTGATTGCCGTCATGGTGGTGCTGAGTGTTGTGCTGGGCTTTCTGCAGGAGCACCGCTCGAACCGGGCGGCGGAAGCACTGCGTCGCATGGTGCATACAACGGCAACGGTACGGCGCATCGGTTCCGATGGCGCCGAAGCGAGCCAGGAAATCCCGATCGAGCAACTGGTGCCAGGCGATATCGTTCAGCTTTCCGCCGGTGACATGATCCCGGCCGACTTGCGGTTGCTCAGTGCGAAGGATGTGTTCGTCAACCAGTCGGCACTGACTGGCGAAGCCATGCCACAGGAAAAGCACGCGCAGCCCTCCGACAGCCATCCTGCGGCGGATTTCGACCGGCCCAACCTGTGCTTCATGGGCAGCGCAGTGGTGAGCGGCTACGCCACGGCCGTTGTCTTGACCACCGGGCACCGCACCGCCTTTGGTCATGTGGCCAACCTGATTGCCGGGCAGCGCGTGCAGACCAGCTTTGATCGCGGCATTACCCGATTCACATGGCTGATGCTGACGCTGATCCTGGTGATGGCGCCCACGGTCTTTCTCATCAATGGATTGACCAAGGGCAACTGGTTTGAGGCGCTGTTGTTTGCGGTGGCGGTGGCCGTTGGCCTGACGCCCGAGATGTTGCCGATGATCGTCACGGTCAATCTGGCCAAGGGCGCCATCGCCATGTCGCGCAAAAAGGTCATCGTCAAGCGGCTCAACGCCATCCAGAATTTCGGCGCGATGGACGTGCTGTGCACCGACAAGACCGGCACGCTTACGCAAGACCGCATCATCCTCAAGCATCACCTCGACTTGCGCGGCGAAGAATCCGACCAGGTGCTGGAGTACGCATTTCTTAACAGCTTCTATCAGTCGGGCTTGAAGAACCTGCTGGACGTGGCCGTGCTCAAGCACGTGGAGCTGGAGCAGCGTCTGGATGTGCATGCGCGTTTCCAGAAAATCGATGAGCTGCCGTTTGACTTCGAGCGCCGGCGCATGTCGGTTGTGCTGGCGCAGGACGACGGCACGCATGTGCTGATCTGCAAGGGCGCGGTGGAAGAAGTGCTGGCCGTCAGCGCGCGTTACGTGAGCGGCGATGAGGCAGGCCCGCTGGAGGCAAGCCACCTCCAAGATACGCGGCAGTTGGCGGAGAACCTGAATGCGGACGGTTTCCGTGTCGTGGCTGTTGCATACAAGGAGATGCCGCCCGAGCAAAGCCAGTACGCCGTGGTGGACGAGTCGGGGTTGACGTTGCTGGGGTATATCGCCTTTCTCGACCCGCCGCGTGATACGGCCGCGCCTGCCATTGCCGCATTGAAGGCAAGCGGCGTGGCAGTCAAGATCCTGACCGGGGACAACGCCATTGTTGCGCGCAAGATCTGTCGCGAGGTCGGTCTGGCCGTGGAACCGGTGGTGCTTGGCACCGAGCTGGCTGTCATGTCACCCGACCAGATGGCCGACATGGCCGAACGCGCTTCGGTGTTCGCCAAGGTGTCGCCCGCGCAGAAGGCGGCCATTGTCGAGGCACTGCACCGCAGAGGTCACGTCGTGGGCTTCATGGGTGACGGCATTAACGATGGGCCGGCGCTCAAAGCCGCGGATGTTGGCATCTCGGTGGATAGCGCGGTCGATATTGCCAAGGAGTCCGCCGACATCATCCTGCTGGAGAAAAGCCTGGCGGTGCTGGGCGAGGGCGTGACGGAAGGGCGCAAGGTGTTCGGCAACATCGTCAAGTACATCAAGATGGGCGCCAGCTCAAACTTCGGAAACATGTTCAGCGTGCTGGGCGCAAGCCTGTTTCTGCCCTTTCTGCCAATGGCACCGGTGCAGGTGCTGCTCAACAACCTGCTCTACGACTTCTCGCAAACCGCCATCCCGACCGACAACGTGGACGACGAGTACCTGGTCAAACCACGACGGTGGGAGATCGGCAGCATTCTGAAGTTCATGCTGTACATGGGGCCCGTCAGTTCGTTGTTTGATTTTGCGACCTACGCGCTGCTGCTGGGTGTCTTTCACGCGTGGGCGGATCCGGCGCTCTTCCAGTCCGGGTGGTTTGTTGAATCGCTGCTCACGCAAACGCTCATCATCCATATCATCCGCACAGGGAAGGTGCCGTTCGTGCAAAGCCGGGCGAGTACTGCACTGGTACTGACCAGCATCACCATTGCCTGCGTGGGCGTCGCCATGCCGTTGACATCGGTCGGGGCGCTCTTCGGCTTTGTGCCGCTGCCGGCAGCGTACTGGCCCGGCCTGGCAGCGATCGTACTGACCTATGGGTTGTTTGCCTACGTGATGAAAGCCTGGTACGTGCGCAGATACGGTCTGGATTGAATCCGGGCGTGGCGCGCCTGTAGAGGCGGCGTCAGCCAGCCCGGCGTTCGGATTGCGGACCCGCGGCCAGCGCGGCACACACCTCGGCATCCTCGACCTGAGGAAAGTCGGTGTAATACAAGCCGACCGCGCGAAAACCCTGCGGCGCGTAGAGGCAGACGATCTCATCGGCCAGCGGTCGAATGTCGTCCAGGCTATCTGGTGCCGCCACGGGAACCGCGCAGATGAGGCGTTGCGGATGACGCTGCCGTATGGCGTGGAGTGCCGCCTTCATGGAAGCCCCGGTCGCCAGCCCGTCGTCGACCACGATCACAACGCGTCCTCCTACGTCATACGGACCGCGGTTCGGGGTATAGAGCGCACGGCGCCGACGGATGACGTCCATCTGTTCTGCGCTTTCCTGTTCGAGGTATGTCGTATCTGCACCAATGCGTCCTGCATAGGGTGCGATGTAGGTCCAGCCGCCTTCTTCCACAGAGCCGACGGCCAGTTCGGGGTTGAACGGTGCGCCGAGCTTGCGAACCAGCACCACATCGAGCTGACCGCCAAGCGCGGTTGCGATGAGAGCGCCCATGGGAACCGCACCCCTTGGAATGGCCAGCACCAAAGGGTGCATGTCCTTGTACTTCTCCAGTGCCTGCGCGAGCATACGCGCCGCATCCAATCGATCTTTGAATCGCATGGGGCTACCTCGCGTGTCTGTGGGGTTGGGTGGTTGCACTCAGGTGGCGGACAAACCATGCCCGCGCCAGCTCGGCGACCTGCTCAAGCGCGCCTTCCTCTTCAAAAAGGTGCGTTGCGTGGGGCACCGTCTCCAGGGCTTTCTCACAATGCATCTGGCTCAGGGCTTGCCGGTTGAGATCGAGCACGTCCAGATCGGCTGCGCCAACGATCAGCAGGGTTGGGCAGGCGAGTTTGCCCAGCGCGCGTTGGCCGGCAAGATCAGGGCGACCACCGCGGCTGACGACCGCTTCGATTGGGTCGGCGTCGTCCGGCTCGGCAGCCGCCAGAATCGCGGCTGCGGCCCCCGTGCTGGCGCCGAAGTACCCCAGCCGCAACCCGCGTTCGCGAGCGATGTTGCCTACCGCGTGCGTGGCTGTATGCAGACGCCGCGCCAGAAGGTCGATATCGAACCGGCACGAGGCGTGCGATGCCTCTTCGGCGCTCAACAGATCGAATAGCAGCGTGCTTAGGCCTGCGGCGTGGAGCTGATCCGCAACGTACTGGTTCCGTGGACTGAGCCGCGAGCTTCCGCTGCCATGCGCAAAGATCACCAGGCCCGCCGCGTTGCCGGGGCAGTACAGGGTGCCTTCCAGCACGGCATCGTCCGCCACGATGTCCATGCTGAGAGAAAGCGGCTCGGGATTCATGGGGAGGTTTTCCTGAAGTGGAGTGGCAGCCGATTTAGACGCTCAGCGGCGGCTGGACGCTGCCGGTGGTCTCGCGTTCACGCTCGTTATGGACGAGGCGGGCGATCAGGCTCCATTCAGTGGCCATTGCGCTCAGCACGTCGTCCAGAGACAGCACTCCAACCAGCGCGCCGTCGGACGTCACACCAACACGCCGCACGCCGCATGAGAGCATTTCCTGCAACGCGTCGCTGAGGCTGGCATCGAGCGGTACGTTGGAGATGCCCCGGCTCATCACATCGGCCACACAGGTCTGGGAGGGGCTGACGCCAACCGCAACCGCATCAAGCACGATGTCGCGATCCGTGACGACGCCGATCGCGCGGGGTCCGGAAGGGGTGTTCTCCGTCACGACCAGCGCACCGACATGCTTCTGGCGCATCTGCTGTGCCGCCTCCTGAAGCGTGCACGAGAGCGGAATATGAACTGCATTGTGTGAATAGACGTCCTGAACTCGCATGACGGGCTCCTTGGCCTGTTGATCAGGCGGTCTTCTCAGCTCTTGTCGTGGTGGATCGTGCCAGTCCGTTCTTCTTCGCCTCGGAGGCTGGCGGGGCCATGAGGTTGAAGCTGTCAAAGAAGGCTTTCAGCGAATCGGAGGACGCGGCAAACAACTGTGAGGAAGAGGTTTGAGCTTCGGGTGGCTGCATCTGCTGCGTCCACTCCGTCAACCGACGCAAATAGGCGGCCTGCAGCTTGTTCGTGAACTCGGCCCACGTCTTTAGAGCGTTAGCACCGTGGCTTGATTGCATCTTCATGAAGACGCTTTGTGCAGTGGCCAGCGATGTCCAGTCATGCGTGCCGCTCAATTCATGTTCCATCTCACGCACGTCTTCCAGCGCAGCCTCGGCCAGCTTCAGGCGCAAGCGTGACAGGTCAATTTGTGCCTCGAGCATGAAGCTGGCGGTGCGGCTCATGTCGCGCATGACAGCGCATGCCAGATTGCATGCCATATCAGCAGGTTGTTGCATTGTGATCTCCGGTGGGGTCTTGGCGGGCAGGTGAGCCGGGCCGCCGAATAAGGTATCCATATGCAGCGTAGGCACTCTGCAGTTGTGTGCGTTGATATGGCGCAAATTGGCGGCCGCGCGTGAAATACCATTGCCACGGTGCTTGGTCTCAAGGCACTTGGTTGCCTGGCCTGCCCAAGCGAAATCACTGCTCTCTGCCTCTGATGTAGGGCACCACGTTGGAGATCTCGCCAGGGATCACATGTGCCCGCTCCTCCACGCTGAGCGGCTGTTGTGTGGCGATCTGCGCGTCCAGCACGTGCTGGTCCGCTTCCGAGGCGTCGAGTCCGCCCCGCATGCGATTGCGGATACGCATACGCAGCGTGTCGACGTCGGCAACGCAGTCCGCGATGGCAACGGCCACGCCCAATCGGTGGGCCAGAGAGAAGAAACGTCTGCGCTGGCGCTCGGCCAGGAACGTGGCGTCGGCAATCATCGGAAAACCGGCGCTTGCCCCCAGCTTGCAGACGGCGGCCAGACGCCGATAGGTACGTTCGACTGCGCGCGGCAGGTAGCGATCGACGGCGGCGACATACCGGGCGCGTTGGCGCTCGACGTCGGAGCGCACGCGGATCATCCCTTCTGCTTCGGCAAGCTGTGCGGCGCGGGTGGATTTTCCGCTGCCGGAAAGGCCATGCATGACAAGAATGCAGGCGTCGTTTCGGCAGAGCAGCTCCCGAGACAGGTCGAGCATGCGGCGTGCCTCGCCGCGCAGCTTTGCTGCCAGATCGGGGGTTCCGTCCAACTGATGAGCGCGCTCCAGCAGCACACGAGCACGCACGAGTGCGCGCATCGATGCGTAGAAAGGCAGTACCGCCAACCCCGCATAGTCACCACATCGTTCGAGATAACGGTTGATCAGCCGATACGCCAGTCCATGCAGGCCCGCGGCGAGCAAATCCATGAACAGAAAGGCGGTGTCGTACATGGTGTCGATCCACCGGAGCGAGGGCGAGAATTCCAGACAGTCGAACGGCGTCGGCTGGCCACCGATCAACACGATGTTGCCCAGGTGAAGATCGCCGTGGCATTCGCGGATGTGGCGGCCGCGCCGGCGTGACGCGAATGTCTCTTCGAGGCGGTCTGCATGCTTGCGAAGCAGCGCTACCGTGGCCGCCGCAATCGGGGGTTCAGTGCTGAGGGCAATCACCCCCGCTGCGCAGTCCTCAAGCGTGCGCCGAATGCCTGAGGGTGTTCCGTCGTCTGAAATGGGGCCGCAGACAGGCGCGGTTGCGTGGAAGTCTGCGATCAGATCGGCCAGCGCGTCGATCTCTTCCGGGCGCAGTCGCCCGGCATGGGCCAATGCACTCAGTACGTCCTGCTGGGCAAACCGGCGCATGCGGACCGCGTACTCACAAGGCGTGCCTTGTCCATCGACGTAGATTGCGCCCGTGGCCGGATCGTGCGAAATGGGCACCACGCCAAGGTATAGCGCTGGGGCGAAGCGGCGGTTGAGACGGCACTCCTCCTCGCAATCGGTTTGCCGCGCACGAAGCGTCGAAAAATCGACGAAGTCCAGCTTGATCGGCTTGCGCACCTTGTACGCAAATTCTCCGGCCAGGAAGACCCACGACAGATGGGTTTCGATCATCTGCAGATCCGCAGCGGGGTGCGGATACGCTGCCGCCTCAAGCATGCGGGTGACCAAGGCCTCCGCTGGCTGCGTGCATGGAATGGTGGGCGCTTGTTCGGCCATACGCGGGTTTCGCCTCCGGATATAGAAGGTCAATATCGCGCGGTTGCTGCCATGCGCCCTGACGTAGATCAACGTCCGCGCAGGGCGGTTGCCTAGCATGGAGTCATCGTCCTCGTTGGTGATTCCCATGAAAGCACTCGTCTACGAAGGGCCCGGCAAGATCACCCTGGCCGACAAGCCGAAACCGGAATTGCAGGCGCCCGGCGACGCGGTAGTGCGCGTCACGTTGACGACTATTTGCGGTACCGATCTGCACATCATCAAGGGCGACGTGCCGACCTGCGAGCCGGGGCGCACGCTGGGCCACGAGGGCGTGGGCGTGGTGGAGTCCGTGGGCGCTGCCGTGACATCGCTCCAGCCCGGTGATCATGTGCTGATCTCGTGCATCTCGTCTTGCGGAAAATGTGCGAACTGCCGGCGCGGCATGTACTCGCACTGCGAGACGGGCGGCTGGATCCTGGGCAATCGCATCGACGGCGTGCAGGCCGAGTACGTCAGGATTCCGCACGCCGAGACCAGCCTTTACAAACTGCCGCCTAGCGTTGATGAAGAGGCGCTGGTGATGCTGTCTGACATCTTTCCGACTGGATTCGAATGCGGCGTACTGAATGGCCGCGTCCAGCCCGGCAACAGCGTGGCAATTGTCGGTGCAGGCCCCATCGGGCTGGCCTCGTTGCTGACGGCGCAGTTCTACTCGCCGGCGCAGATCATCATGATCGACACGAACATGGCGCGGCTGGAAGTAGCCGACCGGCTGGGCGCAACGGCCTGCATCAACGTCTCCAGTGAAGACGCCGTTGCCGCCGTGAAGCGGCTGACGGATGGCGTGGGGGTCGATTGTGCGATCGAGGCAGTGGGCGTGCCCGCGACGTTCGAACTCTGCCAGCAACTGGTTGCGCCGGGCGGGGTGATTGCGAACATTGGGGTGCATGGCGTCAAGGCAGACCTGCATCTGGAAACGTTGTGGAGCCAGAACATCGCCATCACAACAAGGCTCGTGGATACGGTCAGCACACCGATGCTTCTGAAAACGGTGCGCGCGGGGAAGCTTCTGCCAGGGCAGCTCATTACGCATCGGTTCAAGCTCGATGACATCCTCACTGCCTACGATACGTTCCGCAACGCCGCGAAGACGCAGGCACTCAAGGTGATCATCTCCGCCTAGGCGGCACATGTCCGATGGATTTTCAGTTTTGTGAGGTGGATGCCATGAGCAAGGCGATGCTCCTGTCTTATGACCCTGTGCAACATCTACTGCCGCAGCCAACGTCCCACGCGGCGCCACCGGCAACCATTCCGCTGGCGCCGCCGCTACTGGATGGCGGCAACACGTTGACTGCCGCGCTGACCAAGCGGAAAAGCGTGCGGGAATTCGCGCCCACGCCACTGTCGCTGCAGCAACTGAGCGAATTGCTATGGGCGGCGAACGGCATCAACCGGCCGGAAACAGGCGGGCGCACCGCGCCTTCAGCGCATGGCCTGAACGAGATCGACATCTACGCCGCTCTGCCGGAAGGCGTCTACGAATACGAGCCTGTGGCGCACCGCTTGCGGCTCAAGCACGCCGTGGACGCGCGCAACCTGACGGGGTACCAGGATTTTGTCGGCAAGGCGCCGCTGGATCTGGTGTACGTGGTGAACCATGCTCGTGCAGACCAGATGCCCGAAGCGGTGCGCGAAACCTTTTCCGGCGTCGCCGCAGGAGCGATCTCGCAAAACGTGTCGCTTTACTGTGCTTCGGCCGGGCTCGGCTGTGTGGTGCGTGGCTGGCTCAATCAGCGTCTGCTGGCAGAAGCCTTGTCACTCAATGAAGACGAGGTTCCGGTGCTGGCGCAGACGGTTGGCCACCCGGCCGCTGATCAGTGAGGTATGAGATGAGCCAAGCAGGTCGTTTTTTGCCACACGGCATTCTCGCCGCGTTGGTTTTGGCCGCCAGCGCGCACGCTGGTGCAGTCGGGCC
This sequence comes from Ralstonia sp. GX3-BWBA, assembly GCF_003290055.1. Classification (NCBI taxonomy): domain Bacteria; kingdom Pseudomonadati; phylum Pseudomonadota; class Betaproteobacteria; order Burkholderiales; family Burkholderiaceae; genus Ralstonia; species Ralstonia sp. GX3-BWBA. The sequence goes on from NZ_QMKS01000022.1 coordinate 107,011, forward strand.
GGATGCTGCGGCAGCGCCGGAGGTCCGCGTACAGAACGAGATCGCCTATGTGTCAGGTGGCGTGGGGAGCGACGAGCGCGACACCATGCATGCGATGGCACGTCGTTTCAATGTGCGGCTGAACGTGGTGTCGGCCAGAACCGGCGAGGCGTTGTCGGATGTGGATGTTTCGGTTGCCGATGATCGCGGCAAGCTCCGTTTGCGCGTGCGCACGGAGGGCCCCCTGTTGTATATGCGATTGCCTCGCGGGCACTATCAGATAACGGCCGCGTATCGGGGTGTGATGCAGACCCTGAGCATTCGCGCCGGCGCACAGCCGGTCGATACCGTTGTGCGGTTGCGTATCGAACCGGAAACAGACCGGTGGCTGCTGTGCAAGCGCGATTGCCCTCGCACTGGCGCACGTCCGACGACGCGATGAGGCCGTCATGACAACACAACGCATTGCGCTCGTCACCGGTGGTATGGGCGGGTTGGGCGAGGCCATTGCCATCCGTCTTCACGCGCAAGGGCATCGGGTTGTGGTAACGCATTCGTTGGGCAATACGCATGTGACCGCATGGATGGCGGAACAGCATGCCCAGGGGCGTCTGTTTCAGACGTTCGCGGTGGATGTGGCTGACTACGACGCTTGCCAGCGGTGCGCATCGGATGTGCTCTCCATGGTGGGCCCGGTCGACATTCTGGTGAACAACGCCGGTATCACCCAGGACACGACCTTCAAGCGCATGACGCTGGATGCCTGGCGGAACGTGCTGGCCACCGATCTCGACTCCGTCTTCAACATGACCAAGCCGCTATACGAAGGCATGATCGAGCGCGGTTGGGGCCGCATCATCAACATCTCGTCAGTCAACGGATCGCGGGGCGCATTCGGGCAGACGAACTACGCGGCGGCCAAGGCTGGCATACATGGGTTCACCAAGGCGCTGGCACTTGAGTGCGCCGCAAAGGGCGTGACCGTCAACACGATTTCGCCCGGTTATCTCGCCACGCGAATGACGCGCGATATTCCCCACGAGATCATGCAAGAGCGGATTCTTCCGCAGATTCCGGTGGGCCGCCTCGGCCGGCCGGAAGAAGTGGCTGCCTTGGTGGCCTTTCTGTGCGGCGAGGACGCGGCCTACGTCACCGGTGCCAACCTGGCCGTGAATGGTGGCATGCACATGCAATAGTGCGCGCGCATGCCCACGACGCCTCAAGACTGTGACGAGCGTTTGCTACTGGCTTCCACGAGCATTCGTTCCACGTGCGAGAAGGCCTCGTGAAGTGCGACGTATGGGTCCTCGTTGGAGGTGTTGCTCGAAACATGCGTCTGATGCGGTGTGAACACGTGGACGTTGACGTCGAACGGCTTGCCCTGGTGCTGATGCTTGGCGCCGACGGCAAGGCTCACGCGGCAGCGCATCAGATCGGCATGAATACGCTTCAAGCGGTCTGCATGGTTGATAACCGCTTCTTCGACGGCCTTGGAATGCGGAATACCCTGGAAAGAAATGTCGACTGGGACGCTCATGGTTTGGCTCCGGTTGGTCTGGTGACTGATGTGGAAATTCATGTGTCCATTCTTGACCGCACGATTTCCGGCACCTTGACTCGGATCAACCCGAGGGGCACGGCGTACGGCATGTTGCGGTGCAAATACAGACTGTCCGAGGTGGTGCGCGCATGCGCTCGTCACATGGTTCGCCTCAACAACGGCAGCAGGGTGTCGAGCGAATGCGCATTGAGTACGTCCGCTTGCCCCAGCCATGCGCGGCGAGCTTGCGTGACACCAAGGGGCAGGTTCATCAGATCGGCGGGGCTGTGCGCGTCAGACGCAATGCTCACGAGCACACCTTCCGCCTTTGCCAGGCGGCATCCAATGTCGGACAGATCCAGTCGCGTGGGTTGGGCATTGGCCTCAACGTAGCAGCCGCGCTGTGCGATGGCTGTCAGAACCCGCTTGAGGTCAACATTGCAGGCGTTGCGCTCGCCGATCAGGCGGCCCAGCGGGTGGGCAAGGATGCTGAAGTGGGGATGGTCGAGCGCACGGAGAATGCGCGAGGTCTGTTGATCGACCGGCAGACTGAAATGGCTGTGGATGGCGCCCACGACAAGATCCAGGCGCCCCAGCACCGAGTCGGGCAGGTCCAGTGACCCGTCCTCCAGGATGTCGACTTCAACCCCCTTGAGCAGCACGGGCCAACCCTTGTGCTCGGCGTTGAACCGGTCGATGGCATCGGCTTGTGCGGCCAGGCGATCTGCCGTAAGCCCGTGTGTCACGGCAATGCGCGGCGAATGGTCGGTCACTGCCAGGTATTGATAGCCCAGCAGACGCGCTTGCGCTGCCATGGCTTCGAGGCTGGCGGTGCCGTCGCTGGCGGATGTGTGGACATGAAGATCCCCCTTGATGTCGCTCTGCTCAAGGAGGGATGGCAGCAAGCCGGACTGCGCGGCCGCGATCTCCCCGTGGTCTTCGCGCAGCTCGGGGCAGATCCAGGGCAACCCGACTGCGCGGTAGACCGATGCCTCCGTCTGGCCGGCGATACGCTCCTTTCCTCGGAAAACACCGTACTCGTTGATCTTCAGCCCCTGGGTCTGTGCAAGTTTGCGCAGCGCGATGTTATGGGCCTTCGAGCCGGTGGAATACACAAGCGCCGCGCCGAAAGCGTCGGGCCGCACCACGCGCAAGTCCACCTGCATGCCATTTTTCAGGACGACGCTGGCGCGGGTGGGCCCCGCAGAAATCCGAGTGGCAACCTCGTTGTAGTGCACGAGATGCTCAACGATCTGCGCGCGCTTTCTTCCCGTGATGAGCAGATCAAGGTCCCCCACGGTGTCTCGCCCTCTGCGGTAGCTGCCGGCCACGACGAGTTGGTCGACCAGGCCGCTTGCCAGCAGGTAATGCGTCAATGCGTCGGCACATGGCTTGGCGATTGCCAAGCCATAACGGCGATCGCGTGCCAGACGCGCGTTGAGGGTTTCGAGCAGCCGCAGTTCGCTTCGGGCGCCGAAGCCATGCAGTTCGCGAATGCGGTGCGCCGCCGCAGCCCGAGCCAACTCGTCCAACGATGTGATGCCCAGTTCGTGTTGCAGCGCACGGGCCCGCTTTGGGCCAAGGCCGGGCAATTGGAGCAGTTGAAGTACGTACGATGGAACCTCGGTGCGCACGCGCGTGAGCATGGCGCAGCTTCCCGTTTCGACGATCTCGCGCATCTTTGCCGCGAGGTCGACCCCGACACCGGGCAAGGCGGTCAGGTCGGCGCCGCGTGCCAGCATGGCGTCAACGCCTTCCGTCATGCCTTCGACCATGCGGGCAGCATTGCGGTAAGCGCGCACCCGAAACGGGTTGGCCTCCTCAACCTCCAGCAAATCAGCGATTTCGTTAAAGATCGCGGCGATGGCCTGATTCGCGGGGTACCGATAGGAAGCGGCCAATGGCATGGGACATCCTCTTGTGTGCTCGTAGCTCCATCGTTTCATCTGGCCATACCAGGGCCTTGCGGCACATCAAACGGAATGCGTGGCTTTGCCGGATCACGACACACTGTCGAACCGGCTTGCGCGAGATCAATCCGGCCAACGCGCGCGGCCGTATCGTGGGCAGAGATCAGGGGTGCCTTCATGATCAAGCTGCTCATCCTCATCAACGTGGCCGTGTTCGGTGCAGAGCTCTTTGCGGGAGACGCGCTGCTGCGTACCTTTGCGCTCTGGCCGCTCGGCATATCAGGGGCCGGCCTGCGCAGCGGATTCATGCCGTGGCAACCGCTGACATACGCTTTCCTGCATGCGAACGGGGCGCATCTGGCGCTCAACATGTTCGGCCTCTACATGTTCGGGCGCGACGTGGAACGCACCGTGGGCACGCCTCGGACTTGGCTGCTCTACGTATCCAGCATCTTGAGCGCGGCGTTCGCCCAAATCGCTTTTACCGCCTTCAGCGTTCTGCCGGCGGGTCCGGTCATTGGCGCTTCCGGTGGCGTATTCGGATTGCTTCTCGCTTTCGCCGTCCTGTTTCCCAATCGCATGATTGTTCCGTTGATCCCACCCATCCCCATGCCTGCGTGGGTTTTTGCGACGCTCTATGCGATCGTGGAACTGACGCTGGGCGTGAGTGGAACCGAAGTCGATGTCGCGCACTTTGCCCATCTGGGCGGCATGGTGGGCAGCGGAGTGCTGCTCTGGCATTGGCTGCACGGCACACCCCGCGAATCATAGGCCGGGCGGGGCGGGCGAGGCGCACTATCCATATTCCTTCGGAGCTGCGGCTGATGAACACCTGGGTCTTCTCGTTGTGCTGGGCGCTTCTGATGTTTGCGTGCCCTAGTGCCAACGCAGATATGGCGGCCGTGGAGCCACATGTGGTGGTGCTCGTCTATCACCGCTTTGCATCGACGGTGGATAGCACCATGACGGTTCGGATGCAGACATTCGAAGCGCATCTACAGGCGATCGAGGCGGCTGGTTATCGCATCGTTCCGCTCACGGACATCCTGCGCTGGCACGAGGGCGAGCAAGATGCACTGCCGGCGAAGGCCGTGGCCATTACGGTGGATGACGGCCATCGGTCTGTCTACGAGACGTTGTGGCCCGCGCTGCGCGGCCGGCGCATTCCCGTAACGCTATTTGTGTACCCGTCTGCCATCTCAAATGCCGCATACGCGATGACCTGGGCACAGTTGCGAGAGCTGGCCCGCACCGGCCAGTTTGACGTGCAGTCTCATACCTACTGGCATCCGAACTTCCGGGTGGAACGGATGCACCGCAGCGCCGATGATTTCGTCAAGTTCGCCCACGATCAGTTGCGCCGTGCAAAGGTGCGCATCGAAACGGAGATCGGCGTTCCGGTGCATTTGCTTGCTTGGCCTTTCGGCATCCACGATGCTGAGTTGGAACGCATCGCGCAAGAGGAGGGCTATACCGCAGCCTTCACGCTGGACGCGCAACCGTTGCGGGCGAAGCAACCCGCCCTCGCACTGCCCCGATACCTGATCACCGATGGCTGTGGAGCGCGATGCATGACGAATATTCTCAATGCAGCCGGGGGCAATCATGAATAGCCGCCTGCGCCACTGGCTTGCAGCGGCGTGGCTCAGTTGCGCGCAGCTTGCCGGCGCAGCCGAGGTCAGGGTGGTAGACGCACAGACCCACCGTCCTGTGGAAGGTGCGATCACATTCGTTCAGGGTCAGAGCGGAACGACCGATGCTGCTGGCCTGGCCGCCATCCCGACATCGGCAGTGGATGCACGCGCGACGCTCAGTGTCCGCGCTCCCGGCTACGCACGTGCCGAGCGGGTGCTTGGCGGCGCGCAGCCCGCAGGCGAGATCGTGCTCAAGCAGATCAAGCCCCGGGCGGTCTATCTGTCGGTACAGGGCGTATCCAACCGATCCTTGCGCGATGCGGCTGTCGCACTTCAGGGCGAGACGGCCATCAACGCGCTGGTGATCGACATGAAGGGCGACCGGGGCGATACACCTTACCCGAGCGCGGCCCGTGTGGCAGTAGGCGCGGCCCGCGAACAGAAAAGCGGTGCAGCCCGCTTCAACCAGTTCGCCGCCGTGATTCGGCAACTTCGTCTACGTGGCCTGTATCTGATTGCGCGCATCGTTGTCTTCAAGGACGACCCGTTGGCCCGGGTGCACCCCGAATGGGCCGTGCGAGATCGCGATGGAGCGGTCTGGCACGATCGTGAAGATCAACAATGGATCGACCCCGGTGTCGAAGCCGCCTGGGCCAACACACTTGACGTGGCGGAAGAGGCTGCAAGACTCGGGTTCGACGAAATCCAGTTCGACTACCTGCGTTTTCCGGACGCCAACGGCTTGCAGTTCCATCAGGCCAACACGCAAGCACACCGGGTTGCGGCCGTGACAGGTTTTCTTGCGCAGGCGAGAGAGCGGCTGCGGCCGTACAACATTTACCTGGCAGCGGATATTTTCGGCTACGTTTGCTGGAACACCGACGACACGGCGATCGGCCAGCAGATCAACACATTGGGTGCTGTGGTCGACTACATCTCGCCCATGCTCTATCCGTCCGGTTTCACTTGGGGCTTGCCGGGCGTCAGAAAACCCACCGAGAATCCCGGCGAGATCGTCTCGCACTCTCTGGCTGAAGCGAAGCGGCGTACAGGTTTGCCGGGGGTGAGGTTCCGGCCATGGCTCCAGGCGTTCCGGGACTATGCTTTTGATCGTCGTGAGTTCAATGCCGAGATGATCCGCGCCCAAGTCGACGCTGCCGATGCGGAAGATACCAACGGGTGGATGTTATGGAATGCGCGCAATCGTTACGATCCAGCCAATTTGCCGCGATAGCCGCGGTGCTGGCTGCGGTGCTGTTTGCCTGCATGCAAAGCGGGCGCGCCGAGCCCACCATCAACGCGCCAGGGCCGCTGGGCACGCCTGTGCCCATGCGAGAGCTGGAAGCCGTGCTGGCCGCGCAGATTGCAGATGCCAATGTGGCCGGGGCAGTGGTGGCCGTCGGTGATGCCAGCGGGGTGCGCGAACGTATCGCGCTGGGTCAGAGGTCCGTCGGACGCGCCGCTGAGCCGCTGACCGAAGACACGATCTTCGATCTGGCATCCCTTACCAAGGCAGTGGCCACTTCCACGGCGGTGTTGCAGTTGGCAGAGCGCGGACGTTTGGACCTGGATGCGCCTGCCAGCCGGTACTGGCCAGCCTTCGCGGACGGAGGGAAGGCGCGCATCACAATACGGCAGTTGCTAACGCACACCTCAGGCCTGCCTCCCGGCCTGGCTGCCCGATCCGAACTCCGGGGCCCCGCCACGGTGCTTCACGCCATCGGGATCATGCCGCCGATTGCAGAGCCAGGGCAACGTGTCATCTACAGCGATCTCAACTATGTCACCTTGGGCGAGATCGTCCAGCGTGTCAGTGGGATCGGGCTTGACGCATGGTGTGCGCAGAACATTTTTCGACCACTTGGCATGCGCGACACCGCGTTCCGCCCGAGCCGCAAGGCGATCACGCGCATTGCGCCGACCATCATTCGCAACGGGCGATGGCTTCGCGGCAAAGTGCATGATCCGACGGCCGCGGCGCTGGGCGGTGTCGCCGGCAACGCGGGCTTGTTCTCTACGGCGGATGATCTCGCGCAGTTCGCCAGGATGCTCCTCAACGGGGGCCGCGTTGGGGATCGCCGTATCTTGCAGCCGGACAGCGTTGCCCTGCTGTTGACGCCGGACGGTTCGACTGCAGTGGAGGGGACGCGCACGCTGGGATGGGAAGTCCAGGCGCCGTTGATCCCCAACCGCTATCGCGCGCCGCGTGTCGGACTCGTCCAGCACTTGGGCTATACCGGAACTGGGTTATGGATCGACTTGGTCACGCGCCGATTCGTGATTGTGCTCACGAGCCGGCTGTATCCGGACGAGCGGGGTAACGCCACGCCGTTGCGTGAAGCCGTGCTGAATCTGGTATCGAGCACGGCGCCGCTGCTCTCCGGCGAACAGATCGCGGCGCGCGCCCCGCCCATGGCTGATGCAGTGATCAGTGCTGGACGCCGCTTGCCCATGGCGGTCGGACCCGTGCGATCCGGTATCGACGTGTTGGAGGCCAACGGCTTCGCACCGCTTGTCGGAAAGCGGGTCGGCTTGGTCACGAACCACAGTGGCTTTGACGCGCAGGGGCGGCGGACTATCGATGTACTGAGTCAGGCACCCGGTGTGCGGCTGAGCGCCATCTTTGCGCCAGAGCATGGCATCGGCACCGATCTCGATGCGCGCTTTGGTGACACGATCGATACACGCTCCAACGTGGTCGTCCATAGCCTCTACGGCAACAGCAAGGACATACCACGCAGCGCTCTGGCCGATATCGACGTCCTGGTGTTTGACCTCCAGGACGCGGGCGTACGCTTCTTTACCTACCTTGCCACCCTGGGGGCGACGCTGGAAGCCGCAGCGAAGGCCCACATCCCAGTGCTGGTGCTGGACCGTCCCAACCCGATAGGCGGTGATCTCGTTGGTGGGCCGGTATCAGATACGGCGAACCGCTCATTGACGAACTACGTGCCTCTGCCGCTTGTGCACGGCATGACAATCGGCGAGCTTGCCAGGTTGCTGAACGACGAGCTGCACATCGGCGCAGCACTGCATGTCGTGGCCATGGAGCAGTACGACCGCGCAATGCGCTTTGCCAATACCGGGCTGGGTTGGGTTCCGCCATCGCCAAACCTGCGTGACTTCGCTGCCTTGGAGCGATATCCGGATGTGGGGCTGATCGAGGGCGCAAGTGTCAGCGTGGGCAGAGGCACGTCGGCGCCGTTTGGCCTGGTCGGGGCACCGTGGATGGATGGCGCTGAGGTCGCGCGAGAACTCAATGCGCTGGATACCGGTGCCACCTATACGCCCGTCCATTTTGTTCCCGCGGAGGGGCCATACCATGGCCGCTCGTGCTCGGGTGTGGCGATCCACCGGACGTCTGCGCTCACGCGCCCGGGTCGCATCGGATTAGCGCTGGCCCGGGTGCTGTCGCAGCGCTATCCACAGCATTTCAAACTGGAGGCGATCCGCACTTCGGTTGGCTCGGAGACGGTCTGGGCGATGCTGCGTGATGGTGTTTCGCTCGACGCGATCGAGCACGCCTACATTGCACAGACCGATGCCTTTCTTCCCGAGCGAGCGGCGTATCTGCTGTATTGACGACGGCAGCTACGCGCACTGACGGAATTCGACAAGGCAATACCAGACGCTGCTACTTCGTCTTATTGCCGCCATCCGTGTATGGGTCACGTTTGCCCTTTGCGCCTTCGGTGTACGGATCAAACTTGCCGCTCCTTGATCCTTCTGTGTACGGGTCGCGCTTGGCTTGTTTGCCCCCGTCCGTATAGGGGTCACGTTTGCTCTTTGCGCCTTCCGTGTAGGGGTCAAACTTGCCGCGCCTTGATCCTTCCGTGTACGGGTCGCGTTTGGCTTGCTTGGCGCCGTCGGTATATGCGTCGCGTTTGCCCTTTGCGCCTTCCGTGTAGGGATCAAACTTGCCGCTCCTCGACCCTTCCGTGTACGGGTCGGGCTTGGCCCGTTTGGCGCCATCCGTGTAGGGATCCACCTTGCCGGCCCTTTGTCCGTCGCTGTTCGGTGCTGTGTCGGGCTTACTTTGTGCGTACGCCGACGTGGAAGCTGCCGCGACAACGAGCAAAGTCATCATGAGTTTTCCGCGCATTTTGTGCTCCTGCAAACAAATCAAGTCCAACCGTTGGATCAAAGAACCTGTTCCATCCACCACGTGCTTGCCCGATGGCTATTTCAAGAATAGATAGCTGCCAGAGACGCTCGTTGACAGGAATCAAGCCGTGCTCTTTCGTCGACGCCTGCATGGCACATGCTTTGGGCGGGCGTATTTCCATTCGCCAGGACAGCCCTCATGCGCCTCGCGCGCTCTTGGGCGTCGTTTGTGGTTGTGACGTTGATCGGGCTTGCGTAGCCGACGCGGCTATCACGTTGAAGGTGTTGACCAACGTCTGCCAAGAGTCCAGGGACGCGATCAACAGTTGTGCAGGAGTTGCAGTCGTTCCGGGACGATGTTGGAACTGATCGTTCCAGTCCGTCGCTTGGCGCAGATAAGAGCGCTGTGTGTCATTGAGGAAGTCGGCCCACTGCCGAACTGCATTTGCGCTTTGGTCGGCTTGGAGCTTCATATAGGCGCTCTGCGCCGAGGCCAGTGTGCTCCAGTCTTTGACTGCGTCCAACTGGCCCTCCAGCTGGGACAGATTCTGCAGCGCGGTTTCCGCCATCTTGACGCGAAGGCGCGCGAGATGAAGCTGGCTATCGACAAAGAACTCGGCCGCGCGGCTGGCATTGCGCAGGGTCGCGCAGGCGAGGTTACGGGCTGCATCAGTAGGCTGTGGCATCACGATCTCCGGTTGACATGACTGCAGGGTAGGCACTTCGTTATTGCCGGAGTTGACCTGACGCAAGTCTCTGGAGCGGCTTGCCGTATGCCGCAGATTGGGCGGCTTTCCTGAGGCGGTTGGCTGCCTGAGCCAAAGACCTTCTTCCGAGAGCAGTGCCCTCATCGCATCTGCTGAGCAGGCCGGTCGGCGCCTAGTCCAGATCCAACTCTGGGTGGTCGGACAGAACGTCGGCTCGGGAACGGCATGCGCGCAGCGGGTCGTCTGGTCCAATCCATGCCGCGCGCACGTTCGCGCAGATGTCACGAAACCTCGCGGTGGTGATGCCCATGCGATTGGCTGCCGTGGCCCAGTGTGTAAAGACTTTCGAATGCACAGCCAGATATCTCTGGCGAACGTCTGGCTCCCGCGGAAACATGCCATCTCCGGTGGAGAAGTCAGGGCACCTGAGGTAGAAGTTGAACCAGAAGAGCGCTGCATACGCCCGGAGAATCTCTTCCACTGACTCGCGGCAGGCCGGGTCGACGGCGATATGCGGGCACGGGCAATCGGTCGCACAGAAATAGGTCGTACGCATGTTTGCGCGCTCCGGGTTATCCGACGTGTTGGGGTGACATGGCGGGGGAATACGCTCGCAGCGGATTGGTGATGGTTTCCACCGTAACCGTCATGTCCAGCCCGCCGACGCCAGGCAAGCGGAGCAGGGTCATCTTCAAATAGGCCAGCGGGCGGGCGTTGTTGACGTGGCCAGCGACGCGAATGCGCCCATGCTCGGCGCTAACATGAAGCCTGTTCGCCAACGACGGCGCAAACCAGTTAGCGGCTGTTTTTGCCAGAACGGCAAGCGCCGGATCCGGGAGCAGACAGGAACTGGCATCCGGAAGAAAGGCCGTTGCCAATGCGTCTTCGTTGATGTGCCGAATGGTTGCCGCTGTAGCGAACTGATGGTGGACGAAGGCGGGAGCGATCATGGCAAGTCCTGCGTGTCGAGGTGTCTTGTCATCACTGTAGAAGACGGCTTGGAAGCCTATTTGATCGTGAGCAAAGCTTGACCCGCCCCCCGCGGCTGACTGCAAGCTGCGCTTGATGTTGATCGAGCAGGGGGGCATACGTTTCAGATGTCGACACACGTATTCGTTCCGCAAACGGCGCGGTGTCTCTGACTGCGATATCGGAAGGCCCGCTGCTCTACGTCCCTGCAGTGTGGCAAGTACCACGTCAGCGCGTCTTATAACGGCGTGGAGCGGCAGGACGTGCGCAGTCCTTGCCATGCCATTTCATTGATACATGCTTGGCGGAGCCGGCTGCACCCTTGCCGCATAGCGCGCGGCGAGTTCGCGGCCGAGCAGGACACCCGCACTGAATGCGAGGTCTCGGGAGACATAGCCTTCAGCGCTGGCGGCGGAAACCCAGGACGAGCATTTCCCATTAGGCGAAACGAACCTGCATTCGCAATCCCAACGCTTGTCGCTTCGCCGTTTTGTACGAACGTCCACCCAACCGCGCCCGGCTTGAACGGTCAAACTCATATTCCCCCCTTGGCTTCGAGGAGCGCGTTCGATTGCGTGCGGACCATTTCGCTTCGCAATGCGAACTCGATTTCTCTGAACGCTTCGCGAAGTGCCTCACGGGCGTCGTCACTGAGGGCTTGGCCCGAGAGGTGGCGATGGTGGCGTGTCATCACATCAACGTGCACCCTGACGGGTCGGTTGTGTGTCTGTTGTCGTGGGGCTTGAATCAACTTGACGCGGCAACGTGCGATCTCCGCCTGAACGGCGCCCAGGCTGTTCGCCTGTTTGATGACAGCCGCCTCGATCGCCTTGGAGTGCGGAAAGTCCTGGAATGAAATATCCAATGGCAAGGTCACGCTCGAACTCCTTGACCCGATGTTGGGCGCCGCCACGCCATCATGGGTAGCAGAGAATTTCAAGGTCGGTTTCTGTCAACCGGATGGCGCGGCCGGAGCGTAGGGGCTCGGGCCGCGAGTAAGACCGCAAGCGACGGAGTACGAGTGCGAGTGCGAGTGCGAACAGTGCAACGATTTGCCGCTCTACGTCCCCCGCCGTTCTTACGGCAAGCCATCCGAGACATCAGCCCCCGTTGACGGGGATCGTCTTGGAAGCGGCTTGCGCTGCGTCCGTCTTGGGGAGTGTCACCGTTAACACCCCATTCTTGAAGCTGGCCTGGATCTTGTCTGCGTCGACGCCATCGGGCATGCGGAATGAACGCTCGAATGCCCCGAAGTGGCGTTCATGCAGGTAATAGTCTTTCTGTTTCTCTTCCTTCTCTTCCTGCTTCTCGCCTTTGATTGTCAAGCCGCCGTTGGCCAGCTTGACCTCGACGTCCTTCTCTTCCATGCCTGGCAGATCGGCTTTGATCTCGTAAGCCGTATCGGTTTCGACAACGTCTACGGCAGGTGCGGACGTCAAAGCCCATTCGCGACGCCAGAATGGCGCGATATCGAGCGCAGCACGATGAAATGGAAAGAGATGAAATCCGCGGTCGAAATCATCGAAGACACGCGCAACCTCATGCCGTAGGTTGTCGAACGCGCGCCAGGGTTGCATGGAGCCCGGTTGCTTGGGCGAAGCTTCCGTTCCGGTCTTCACGGCGGGCTTGGTGTCGGATTCAGCCATGATGCTTTCTCCTATGGGGGGACTGGGAGAAACCATTCTGGACGCGGATGCGAACCGCATCTTGATGGACATCAACGGGCCTATGCTTGCGATGTTGTGCTCCATTTTCCGTCGGATCCATGCGTTCCCCTCGCGATCACGCAAACGATCTTGCTGTTGCCCGAGCAGGATTGGCGAGCGTTTTGAGGCCTCGTCGCGTTGCCACAAGCAGCGCACATTCCTGTTCCTGACATTGATCAGAAAGCCATATGGCAAGCGTTGTATGCGAATTGCCGCGCCACCTACCATGAAATGATGGGAGCGCAGATCTAAGGGAGACGCGATGATCAAGGTGCTGATAGCGGATGACCATGCCGTCTTTCGTGAGGGATTGGGCCGCATTCTGAGCGATGCCTGCGATATCGAAGTTGTTGGCGAGGCAATTGACGGCGCATCAACCATCGATCTGGTGCGCGGTACACCGGCCGACGTCATCGTGCTGGACTTATCGATGCCAGGGCGCAGCGGCATTGACCTGATCGCCCAGGTTCGCAGGGATGTTCCGCAGCTCAAAGTCTTGGTCTTGACCATGCACGCTGAGGACCAGTACGCGCTACGCGCATTCCGAGCAGGGGCCGTCGGCTATCTGACGAAAGAGGGGGCGGTCAAGGAGCTGGAGAAGGCTATCCGCAAGGCCGCCTCGGGCGGTACATACATGACGCAGGCCGTGGCAGAGCTACTCGTGCACAATCTCGGCGACCCAGACGACAGGCAGCTTCATCAGCGGCTCAGTGACCGCGAGTTCGATATTTTCCTGCGCTTATCGAAAGGCGAGTCGCTGGCGACGATTGCGCACGATCTCTGCATCAGCAAAAAAACTGTCAGCACATATAAAGCGCGCATTCTGGAAAGAATGCACTTGCAGAATGATGTCGCCTTGGTCCGGTACGCGCTCAGCCATGGGTTGGCATGAGCTGGCCGCAGCGAGCAGTGCCGCAATGCCGAACTACATTGCCCTGGGTTGGTCATCGGCTGCTGGCAGCCGTGTTTGCGGCGTTGCGGCTATCGTTTGTGGAATGGTCAGTTCGATCAATGTTCCGGTTTCGGGCGATGAGTCGATGCTTAAGCTCCCTTGTACGAGATAGGCGCGCTCACGCAAGCCAACAAGCCCGAAAGACAGGTCTTTTCTCGGATGCGCAGGGTCGAAGCCAATGCCATCGTCCCGCACGGAAAGCTGGACGGTGGGGGCCTCATAGATCAGCCGCACCTGTACAACCGACGCACCAGCATGGCGTGCCACATTGACCAGACACTCCTGCAGCACGCGATACACAGTGGATGCGAAAGGCTCGGGTAGCTCAAAGTGCTCGGGCGCAATCGTCAGCTCGCACCGAATACGGTGCCGCCGTTGAAACGAATCAACGAGCCATCTGCACGCAGGTACAAGACCTAGATCGTCGAGCATGGACGGGCGCAAATCGGAAGCGAGCCGCCGTGTCGCACCGATCATGTCGTCCACAGCTTGCTCCATTGAACTCAAGCGTTCGGCAGCCGGCTTGTTCGTGGCGTCAAGCTTGTGCTCCAACATCTGCATGTCGACCTTAAGCGCTGCCAGCGATTGGGCAAGCTCGTCGTGAAGCTCGCGGGAAATGCGCCGCCGCTCTTCTTCGCCGGCCCGTGAACTGATCGTTGCCAACTCACGCAATTCCTCTCTCGAGCGCTCAAGCGCCTGTTCGGCGCGCTTACGCTCGATGATTTCCTGTCGAAGCTCGCCGTTCGTGACGCTGAGTTGAGCGGTGCGGTCCTTGACGCGCTGTTCGAGATGCTCGTTCGCTTCGTTCAATTGTTGCGTCTTCTCCAACGCGCGTGCGCGCGCTGCGCTCTCGTTATCCAGTGCTTTCACCAGCATGGCGTAGAGCCTGGCATGTTCGATGATCAGCGCGACAAGGACAAAACTGGACGCGACAAGGCCGTAGGCGCGGCCGGCGTAGAAGCCGAGGTCGAACCGACCGTGGTTGAACACGGCAGACAGTGCCACTTCAAATGCCGATGTGACGGCGACAACTGCACACCATAGATTCAGCAGCGAGTGGCCGCGGTGCCGCCACAGAATTGCAGCGGCCAGCACATTGAGCATCCACACAATGCCGACTGTCGTTGACATTGCACCGGTATATCCGTGCCCGCTCATGATGGCTGCCAAGAGCGATGGGTGCGTAGCCAGCGCAGTCAGCCCGTAAGTCAAAAGCAGTACGACGCCGGCCGCCCATAGAACGGGGGAGAGTGCGTGCCGCAACCGGATATGCCGCGTGCGCTCGTTTTCCTGCAGAAGGGCATAGGCGATCAGCGAGAGCGGAAACCCGCCGTGCCAGAACATATAGAGCCACGCCGTCGTTTGCGGGCCTGCATTCAGAAGCCCCGATGCAGAGAACAGCCCGGGGAAACTGAGCATGTGCGCCGCCGCAACCGTGGCGGTGAAGAAGTAGCCGGATGAAAGCGCCAGCAACCCCGGCGAGCGGAGCAGGGTGAACTGCCCGACCAGCATCGCAGCGGTGACAAGATCGTTGATGACGACCGCGGATTCATAGACGGGAATGAACCCCCAAACTTGCGCCAGTTGCCACTGAGCGAACGGCAATACGGCCACAAAGACCACGACAGACGCCAGCATTGCTGCCATGACCAACCGCTTCTGATTCGGTCGCGGCACGACGGTCGACAGGAAGATGCGGGGATTGCTCCCGGGGTCGCTCAAAATCACTCTCCGATAACTAGAACCGGCGCACGCGGCACGCTTTTCCGAAATGTGGGGCTTGACCGCGCGCGCTGGCTTCGGACCTTGTCAGGTTTTCCTGACATGCAGAGCGCCATCGGGCTGATGTGCATTTCATCCCAGGCTGCTTACTCGCGTTGACTCACCTCTGTAGGCTTCAACCTTAGCTTGCAAGCAAGCGTATCAATATGAGGCAGCGCAGATATTCCGCTGGTTAGCCTGAAGCGAGGCATGAAGTCGAGCGCGCGATCGCTGCCTGATCAACTGGTTCATCCGCAAGAGAACCCTCCGATTGGTTCCGCTTCGCTGTTGAACTTCGGTTTTATATTCGTCTAGATCATGGACACTCGACGAGTCGAGATTCAGTTCCGGCATCTGCCTCCCTCCGATGCCATCAAGGAAGCCGTGAGGCGATTTTTCAACAAGCTCAATGGTCTGCCATGCAGCGTCGAAAGGTGCAGCGTGAGGTTGGCTTCCGAAAGAGCCGAACCGCTTTGCGGCGGTCCCTATTTCGTTCACGTCGAGGTGAAGATGCAAGGGCAGGAGCTTGCAATCGACCAGGCATCTGATGTGGACGTGTATGTCGCGCTTCTCAATGCCCTTCGGGACATGCATGAAATGGTCAGAGCAGCGGGATCGAAACGCCGATGCGCTGCATGACAACCGGCGGTGGCAGCGCCTGCGGTTGTTGGTAACAGGCAAGGTCTACTGGCCATGCAAGTTTTCTCGTGCCCTGACGAGATATGCGACGACATCGTCCAGCGTTACCAGGCGCGCATAGTCGGATTCGGGAATCTCAACCTTGAGTTTGTCGTGCAATCCCATCAGGAAATTCAGCCAATCCATCGAGTCGAGATCCACCTGTCTGCGCAATGGCCGGTCGGGGCGGAGTTCGGCGGTGTCGATTTCGGGGGCGATTGCAAGGAGTGCCGCAAGCACGATCGCGCGAATTTCTGCGTCGCTCATTGATCAAATGCCTCCGGATGCTGCAACCGTTCGCGTAATTCGGTCAGGAATAGGGCGCCGCGATGTCCGTCAGACACCCTGTGATCTGCCGATAGGCTTGCCGTAACAGCAGGCATGACCTTCAACTTGCCGTTTTCTGCCCACGGCTGCTCGGCTATGCGGCCAAAACCTACCAACGCCACCTGCGGCGGATAGATGATGCCGAACACCTGCGCGACACCCTGGTCGCCCAGGTTGGTCACGGTGATTGTGGGTTCGGATATCTCGGAGCTTCTCAATGATCCGGCCCGGCAGCGCCTAACCAGATCGGTCAGTTCTTGCATCAACTGTGTGAGAGGTTTCGCATGAGCGTCCAATAGCGCTGGCGCTACCAGCCCGCCTTGCCGCAACGAGATTGCCACCCCAACGTGGACGGCAGTTGCCGCTTGGAAGGCACCATCGCGAAAGAAGCCATTGAACTCGGGAAACTGCTTGAGTGACAGGGCAACGGCCTTGATGAGAGCGATGGCAGGCAATAGACGTTCCGCCAAGGGGCGCTCACTGTTCTCCTTTGCAAGCCAAGCCAACATGGTCGCCAAGGGAATGGTTTCGGCGACGTAGTAGTGCGGGATCTCGCGTTTGGATCGCGTCATTGCGGCAGCAATGGTTTTGCGTATGTCGGCTGATTTGTCGCTTGAGGCGGTGCCGGCGGTGCCGCTTTCTCGCGCGGCATGCTCAACGTCGGCCAGCGTGACGGCGCCTTCGCGGCCGGTGCCGACAATGGAGCCGATGTCGATGCCGCGCTGGCGCGCCGCCTGGCGAGCAGCGGGCGAGACCATTTGGCGCCGCCCCGAGGATGGTTGTGAGCCCGTAGTCACCGGAATCTTGCGCGAATGCACGACGGAAGCAGGCGCTTCGCCCGGTTCCAGGAATGTTGCCATCAACGTCCCGACCGGAATCTTCGTGCCAGGCTCGACCAGTAATTCGGCAACGGTGCCTTCGTGCCAGCTCTCGATGTCGATCGCCGCCTTGCTTGTGTCGACCACGGCAACGATCTGGCCTTTCTTCACGGTGTCGCCGGGCTTGATCAGCCATTCGAGCAGCGTGCCCTCGTCCATGTCGGCGCCCAGAGCGGGCAGCGTAAATTCGATCATGCGGTCTCCACGGAGGTCGCAACGCTTGAAGGGACCGTCATGCCAGCATCTGCTTGACCGCATCGACGATCCGGTTTGGCTGCGGTAGTGCGGCTTCTTCCATGTGCTTTGCGTAAGGAATCGGCACCTCGGCAGTACAGACCCGGGCCACCGGCGCGTCCAACTCGTAGAACACCTGCTCGCCAATGCGCGCCATGATTTCGGAGGCCAGGCTGACGCTGCGCCATCCTTCGTCAACGATGACCGCACGACGGCATTTGGCGACCGACATCATGATCGTGGCATCGTCCAGCGGGCGCAACGAGCGCAGGTCAATCACCTCGGCGGAAATGCCACCGGCAGCAAGCGTTTCGGCTGCTTGCAGCGCCTTGTGGAGTGAACCACCGTAAGTGATGATCGACACGTCCTTTCCGGGTCGCCGGATGCAGGCAGAGCGGATGTCAACCGCAATGACATCGGGAAGTTCGTCTTCCATGTTGTAAAGCGCGGCATGTTCGAAGATCAGTACGGGGTCAGGATCGGCCAAGGCGGGTGCAAGCATGCCGCGTGCGTCCTCGATTGTGGCGGGGGCCACCACCTTGAGCCCTGGAATTCCGGCATACCAGCCTTCGAAGCTGTGCGAGTGTTGTGCGGCCACTTGGCGACCAGCGCCCGTGGCCATGCGAATGACCAGCGGCACCGAGAACTGTCCGCCCGACATGTGCCGGTATAGCGCAGCTGTGTTCACGATCTGATCGAGTGCCAGCAGGCTGAAATTGACAGTCATCACCTCGACGATGGGTCGCATGCCGCCCAGTGCCGCACCGATGCCGGCACCAGTGAATCCGAGTTCCGAGAGCGGTGTATCGCGGATGCGCTCGGGACCAAACTCGGCCAGCAGCCCTTTGGAAACTGCGTAGGAGCCGCCATACCGGCCGACATCCTCGCCCATGAGGAACACGCGCGGATCACCGAGGAGCGCTTCCCGCAAGGCTTCGCGCAACGCGTCGCGGTAACTGAGGCGGCGGCTCATGGCGCGGCTCCGGCAGGCGTGTAGAGGTCCTTCAGCAAGTCTTCTTCGGCTTCCCAGGTGCCAGCGTCCGCGAAGGCCTCAGCTTTGGCCACTTCGGCATTGATCGCAGCATCGAGGGCAAGAAACTCGTCTTCAGCCAATTTCCCCTCGGCCTTCAGGCGCTCCGTGAACGTGTGGATTGGACCGAGTGCCTTCCAGGCTTCAACCTCCGCCGCTTGCCTGTAGAGGTCAGGGTCGTACATCGAGTGAGCCCGAAAGCGGTACGTACGAAACTCCAGGAAGGCTGGCCCGGCGCCGCTTCTGACATACGCGACGGCGTCTTTCGCGGCCTCATGAACGGCGACGATATCCATGCCGTCCACAAACTTCGCAGGCATGGCGTAGGAAGCGGCCTTAGCGCACAGGTCGGTCTGCGCCTGATGGTGTTCCAAGGCGGTGCCCATGGCATAGAGGTTGTTCTCACAGCAGAAAAGCAAGGGGAGCCTCCACAGCGCGGCCAGATTCATCGACTCATGAAACGCGCCTTCAGCCACCGCACCGTCACCGAAGAAGCAGGCGGTGATACGGTTGGCGCCTTGCATCTTCTCCGCCAACGCCAGACCCACCGAGATGGGCAGCCCCCCGCCAACAATGGCGTTGCCACCAAACAGTCGGGTCTTGCGGTCAAACAGGTGCATGGACCCACCGCGTCCGCGGGCGCAGCCCTCGAACTTGCCGTACATTTCGGCCATCAGCACACCCATGTCCATGCCACGCACCAGGGCATGGCCATGTTCACGGTAGGTCGCAACGACGTTGTCCTCCGCGCATAACGCACGCAAGGCACCCACGCCGACGGCCTCCTCGCCGATGTATAGGTGCAGGAAGCCGCGTATCTTGCCCGCCCCATAAAGCTCCGCGCATTTCTCCTCAAAACGGCGAATGCGCATCATGTCGCGCAGCAGCGCCTGTGCGAAGGCCCGGTCGTAGGGGACAGGCCCTGTAGGCGGCGGCGGTGGCGGATGGTCGATGACGGTCATGTTCCACCCTCCAGCGTTGATGTATCGCCCTCGGGAAGGCCTAGCTCTCGGGCTTTCAGCAAGCGCCGCATGATCTTGCCGCTGCGTGTGCGTGGGAGTTGTTCCTGAAAGGCGATCTCTTTAGGGGCGACCGCAGCACCCAGGCGCGTCCTGGCGTGCGCAAGCAATTCCATGCGCAGTGCTTCGGTGGGCTCGAATCCTTGGTTGAGCGAGATAAAGGCCTTAACCCGCTCCCCAATGATCGGGTCCGGCATGCCGATCACACCGGCTTCGGCCACAGCCGGATGCTCCATCAGGGCGCTTTCGACCTCAAAGGGGCCGATCAGGTGCCCGGCGGACTTGATGACATCGTCGGCGCGGCCAACGAACCAGTAATAGCCGTCTGCATCGCGCTCAGCTAGATCACCAGTCAGATACCAGTCGCCGACAAAACACTTTCGATAGCGCTCTTCATTGTTGAGATAGCCTCGGAACATGGACGGCCACCCTCGTTTGAGCGCGAGCTCCCCTTGCATGTTGGGCTCATTGATGACCTCTACACCGCCATCTTCACGGTGCCGCACAATCGCGGCTTCAATGCCGGGCAGGGGCCGGCCCATCGATCCTGGTTTGATGTCGAACGCTGGCGTGTTGGCGATCATGATGCCGCCCGTCTCGGTTTGCCACCAGTTATCGTGGATTGGCAGCCCCAGCACCTCCTTGCCCCACCAGACAGCCTCCGGGTTCAATGGCTCACCGACGCTGGCGATGAAGCGAAGCTGTGTGAGCGGGTATCGCTTTGCCGTGTCCGCGCCCGCTTTCATCAGCATGCGGATCGCGGTTGGCGCGGTGTACCAGACGCTGACACGTTCGTTGCGCAGGATGCCGTACCAGCGTTCAGCATCAAATTCCTCCTGGTCCACGACCGAGGTCACGCCATGCAGCAGCGGGGCAATGGTGCCGTAAGAGGTGCCGGTCACCCAGCCGGGATCGGCGGTACACCAGTAGATATCGGTGGCGTGCAGGTCCAGCGCGTACTTGCCCGTTGCCCAGTGCGTCGCGACTGCACCATGCACATGGACCGCGCCCTTCGGGGTGCCGGTGGTGCCGCTAGTGAAATGCAGCAGCGCAATGTCCTGGGCCGTCGTCGGCGTGATCTCGCACAGGTCCGATGCGCTGCGCAGCAGAGAAGCGACATCAAGCGTGCCAGGCTCAGACGTCGTGCCGCCGTCCTCCGCCACCAGCAGCACATGTTTGAGACTTGGCATGCGGTCGCGCCACTTGGCAATCTTGCGTGCATAGAGGGCATCGGTTGTCAGTAGCACGGTGCCCGTACCGAGGTTGACGCGGGTGGCAATAGGCTCGGGGCCAAAAGCGGAAAACAGAGGGCAGACCACCGTGCCATTCTTCAGGGCGCCCAACAGGCCGATATAGAGTTCCGGAATACGCCCCGAGAGGATGAAGAGCCGATCGCCCTTGCCAACGCCCAGCGCGCGCAGTGCGTTGCAAAAGCGGTTGGTCTGCGCGCGCAATTGTGCGTAGCTGACCGGGCGGCCGGGCGTGTCAGCAGCGAGGAAGCGGAACGCGATTCGCTCGCCGGCACCATCGACTGCGTGGCGGTCCACTGCATGCCACGCAATGTTGACCACCCCGGAAGGCAGTCCCGTCAACTCACGACCGATGGCGTCCCAAGAAAAGCTGCGGCACTCGGCTTCATAGTCGACAAGGTTTGGTTCGACACGCCAGTCGTCAGCGGTTTTGTGGATGATCGGTGACGTGTCCATCGTGCCCCCCCTGAGGCCAAATATAGGCTTGCAGGCACATAACGGAAAGCGGGATGGTGCCCATTCAACGGGCATAAGCAGCACACAGGTGCGGAAGTCGCGCGGCAGATCATGAAAGCGCTGAGAGACTCCGCACGGACACGGGCAGCCCGGACGTTTCTGTCAGAGAAAGGCCGTGCATTTACGGCGGCCAGGGCGTCGCATGGCCAGCGGGAATTTCTCGAAAAAATGTGCCTCGCAAAACACCAATCCGACCTTTCGGCAGCACCGTAATGACTCGGTATCAACCGGCGGCTTGACCGGCATCAAGCTGCGCGCGCTAGGCTGGCGAACAATGATTCTGTCCTTCCATTGTTCGGCCACGAAGATGAAGCCAGTTATGCGAGACGTGCTGCGCAGGCGCCTGCACCGGCATAAACGGCGGGGAGGCGCGAACCAGGCTAACGGCAGCGACGTCGTGTCTACCCCAGAGGCCACGCCGACGTCGCTCACGAACCGAGATTCCAGCCAGGCCATGAAGATGCGACGGCAACGGCATCTGGCCCCGAGCGGCTTTTATCACCTTGAGCACACTGCGATCAGCGAGTGCGCTTGTGCGGGGTTGGCGTGCTTCGCTGCTCGCGCTGATAGGCCGGACCTCTGGCAGATCGCGACCACACAGACACCTGCGCTCTACTGCCTTGGCAAGTGCTATGACGCACCAAGTGACGGCATGCACGATATTCGACCGCACGTCGGCCAACATGCCAGCCAGCCGGTTCTGCTGGGCAACGTGCTGCGCGGCGGTGTGCGTGATCTGCCGACCTATCGCGGCGACGGGGCCGCGCTCGAAAAGGCTCGGCAGATGGCGCCGCAAGCTTTGGTGAACATGGTGGAGGCGTCCCGATTGCGAGGGCGAGGCGGCGCCGCATTCCCCGCTGGCATCAAATGGCAAGCCGTTGCCAACGCACGCGCCCAAACCAAGTATGTGGTCGTCAACGCGGACGAAGGTGACCCCGGGGCGTTCTCTGATCGGTTCTTGCTGGAAGATGACCCGTTTCGCGTCATTGAGGCCACCGCGATTGCCGCCCACGCCGTAGGCGCGCGACGCGGTTACATCTACATCCGCAAAGAGTATCCGGAAGCGGTGCGCGTCGTGTCGCATGCGTTGGAACAGGCGCGCGCGGCCGGCTGGCTCGGCCCGACACTCGAGCTTGAACTGGTCGTGGGGCAGGGTGCCTACATCTGCGGAGAAGAAACTTCACTGCTGAACGCGCTGGAAGGTCGACGCCCGGAAGTGCGGCCACGACCACCACAGATCAGCGAGCGCGGACTGTTTGGCGCTCCCACTCTCGTGCACAACGTTGAGACCTTGTGCGCGATTCCCTGGATCGTGACCCATGGCGCGGCCGCCTATGCCGCCCTCGGTTTCTCAAACAGCCGAGGGACCAAGTTGTTGTCTCTGAACTCTCTGTTTCGCCGCCCCGGGCTCTACGAAGTCGAGTTCGGCATCAGTCTGGCGGATGTGGTCGAGCGGCTCGGTCAAGGGTTGCGGCGTGGCAAGCTGAAGGGGTTGATGGTCGGGGGGCCTCTGGCCGGCATTGTCCCGCCGACATTGCTCGACATCCGGCTTGGCTACGAAGAGATGCAGTCCATCGACTGTGCCGTGGGGCACGGCGGCGTCATCGCGTTTGCCGACGACTCATCCATCCCACGCATCGTTGCGCAGGTCTTGCGCTTTGGCGCTCGCGAGTCTTGTGGCAAGTGCACGCCCTGTCATCTTGGTGTGCCCGTTCTGGCAGCCATGGCAGATGCGGCGGCCAACCGTCTACCAATCGATGCGGACCGCTTCCGCCGCTTGATTGAGGCCTTGGAAGCGACCAGCCTTTGCGGGCATGGCCGAGGGCTGGCCGAGTTTGTCCAGTCTGTGCGACGCCACTATCCGTCGGAGCTACAAGCATGGTGCGACTGACGGTCGACGGTATTCCATTGGAAGCGGCGGACGGCTCCCTGTTGATCGACGCGCTGTCGGCGGCGGGGAAGGCCGTTCCGCACGTGTGCCACGATAAACGTCTGACGCCTTCTGGCGCGTGCCGTCTGTGTCTTGTGCAGGTGCAAGGCCAACCGCGGCCTGTTGCAAGCTGCACCGCAGAAGTGGCTGAGGGCATGGTCGTGCAGACCCGCAGCAATGCACTCGACGCACTGTGCCGCACCAACTTGGAACTCATCGCCGCACGCTATCCGCGAACGGCGTATGCAGCAGACCCGAAACACCCGTTTCACCGCCTGTTGGCCGAATACGGGGTACCCCCTGGCGGTAAGCAGGAGGACGGACTCTTCTTCAAGGATGACAGCCATCCCTACCTTGGCGTCGGCATGGAGCGCTGTGTCTATTGCGAGCGCTGTGTGCGCATCTGCGAGGAGGTCCAGGGGCAGTTCATCTGGGAGACAACCGGGCGCGGCGATGCGATGCACATCGCGGTCGGCAAAGGGCCGACGTTACTCACCGCAGGCTGTGTCAGTTGCGGCGCCTGCGTAGACACTTGTCCGAGCGGTGCCTTGTTCGACAAACGGTCCGGCGTCAAGCCAACGGCTTGGACTCGTACAACCTGCGCATATTGCGGTGTCGGCTGCCAAATGGAAGTCGGGACGGCCAATGGTCAGGTCGTCGCCGTGCGACCTGCCGATCGCCCTGTCAATCGCGGGCATCTGTGCCTCAAGGGCCGGTATGCGTTTGAGTACAACCACGCCCCGGACCGTGTTACCCAACCGATGCTGCGGCGTAATGGGAGGTGGCAAACGGTGGGCTGGAATGAGGCGCTTGGCTTCACGGCGGCGCGGCTGCAGGAAATCATCGCCGCGAACGGGCCAGATGCCATTGGCGTACTCGGATCGTCGCGTGCGACCAATGAGGAGAACTATCTGGCCCAGAAGTTTGCTCGCGTGGTACTGGGCACCCACAACGTCGATTGTTGCGCGCGCGTTTGCCATACCCCAAGTGCGAAAGCGCTGAAGACGATGCTTGGCATTGGCGCAGCCACCAACACCTTCGATGATATTGAGCATGCGAGCACGTTCCTGATCTGCGGGGCGAATCCGACCGAGAACCATCCGGTGGTCGGTGCGCGCATCAAACAGGCTGTATTGGCGGGCGCGCAGCTCGTGGTCATCGACCCGCGCCGTACAGAGCTGGCAGAGTTGGCTGACGTGCACCTGCCTGTGCGCATGGGCTGCAACGTGCTGCTGTTCAATGCGTTGGCCGCCGTGATCATCGAGGAAGGGTGGGTTGATCGCGTGTTTCTGTCCGAGCGGGTCAGCGGCTTCGATACCTTCGCCGCGCATGTCGCTGCCTATTCTCCGGAGAGCGTTGCCGGGTTGTGTGGGGTCTCGGCGCCGGCCATTCGCGCCGCCGCCCGAATCTACGCCAAAGGGCGGCCCGCCATGTGTTTTCATGGCCTGGGCGTAACCGAGCACCTGCAAGGCAGCGAAGGAGTGATGGCGCTCATCAACCTGGCGTTGCTGACGGGCAACCTTGGTCGGCCTGGCAGCGGCATCAATCCATTGCGCGGACAGAACAACGTACAAGGCGCGGCACAGATGGGATGCGACCCCGCCACGCTCACGGGCGCCCAGTCGATTGGCCAGGCGGGCGCTCGATTCGAACAAGTGTGGGGAACCCAACTGCCTGCAACACGGGGGCTGGATGTTCTGGAAATGATGGACGCTGCCCGCGCGGGCCGACTCAAGGCGCTGTGGGTAATGGGCTACGACATCTATCTCTCCCTGGCTAATGCGTCCACAACGGCAGCCGCACTTGGCGCCCTGGATCTGGTGATCGTGCAAGACCTGTTCATCAACCAGACTGCTGCAACGTTCGGCACGGTGTTTCTGCCGGCGGCATCGGCCTTCGAGAAAGAAGGCACCTTCATGAACTCGGATCGACGCGTACAGCGTGTTCGCGCCGTCACTGCGGCTCCCGGGCAGGCACGTTCTGACTGGTGGATCATCCAGGCGCTCGCTGCCCGCATGGGCAAGTCGAAGGGTTTCGAATTCGAGGGCGCTCAGCAGATCTGGGACGAAGTGCGTTCGGTCTGGCCGCTAGGGGCCGGCTTGGCATACTCGCGCCTCGATGGCGAAGATCTGCACTGGCCATGCCCGGATGAAACGCATCCCGGAACACCCGTACTCCATCAGGACCGTTTTTTCGGTAACAAGACCGCCACGCTGGCCCCTATCGCATACGTGCCCACGCCCGAGCAACCAGACGACGACTATCCCTTCCTTCTGACCACAGGCCGCGTGTTGCAGCACTTCAACGCCGGCACGATGAGCTACCGCACCCCCAACGCGGCGCTGAGGCCATCGGACACACTGGATATGGCACCAGCGGATGCAGCACGCCATGGCTTGATGGAAGGCGACGTGGTCGAGGTGTCAAGCAGGTATGGTTCCGCGATCCTGCCGTTGCATATCAGCCGTGCGATGCAAATTGGACAACTGTTCTGCAGCTTCCACCGCGCCGATCTATTGATCAACCGATTGACATCCCCCGTACGCGACCGCTTGGTGCACGCGCCCGAATATAAGGTGACGGCGGTACGGGTGAAAAAGCGCGGCGACGGATCAGGGCCGTGTTGAGCACCATCCGTATCACGAGGCTTTCGTTGCAGTGCTCTCCGCAGCCGCCACACTGCGCTTGACCGCGATGAAGCTATCGGGGCTCACCGATATGGAATCAATGCCGCACTCGACAAGGAAGGCAGCAAACTCAGGGTGGTCGCTCGGTGCTTGACCGCACAGGCCGACATGGGCACCGGCCTCGTGCGCACTCGCAACGACACTGCGGATCATCCACTTTACGGCGTCGTCTTGTTCATCGAAAAGCGCGGCAAGATCGGCAGAGTCACGGTCAACGCCCAGCGTCAGTTGCGTCAGATCGTTGCTGCCAATGGAGAAGCCGTCGAAACGTTGCGCGAAGGCCTTCGCCAGGATCACGTTCGATGGGATCTCACACATCACGTAAATCTGAAGACCGGCTTCTCCGCGATGGATACCGTTGTCAGCCATCACCTCAAGCACGTGGTCCGCTTCGCTTGTTGAACGGCAGAAGGGGATCATCACAACGACGTTCTTGAAGCCCATCTCATTGCGCAAACGACGGATGGCCCGGCACTCGAGCGCGAAGCCTTCCCGATAGCGGGGGGAGTAGTACCGCGACGCACCACGGAATCCGAGCATGGGATTTTCTTCTTTCGGCTCGAATTCGGTTCCGCCGATCAGATGCGCGTACTCATTGGTCTTGAAGTCGCTCATTCGGACAATGACAGGGTGCGGATACTGGACCGCCGCGATCCGTCCCAGCCCACGCGCAAGTCGATCGACGAAATACTCCGTCCTGTCTTTGTAGCCCGTCGTCAATGCTGCAATCGTCTGCTTGGCATCTTCGTCCTTGAGCGTATCGAAGCGGGCAAGGGCCATCGGATGGATCTTGATATGGTTGCTCACGACGAACTCCATTCGTGCGAGCCCGACCCCGTCGGCAGGGATCCGCCACCAGCGAAACGCCGCCGCCGGATTGGCGAGGTTCAGCATGACCTTGGTGCGCGTCGCGGGGATATCGCCAAAGTCGATCTCGTCGACCACAAAGTCCGCAATGCCTTCGTAGACGAACCCTTCTCGGCCCTCTGCGCAAGACACAGTGATCTCCTGCTCGTCATGCAGCAGATGCGTCGCGTTACCGGCCCCGACGATGGCGGGAAGCCCAAGCTCGCGGCTGACGATCGCCGCGTGCGATGTGCGGCCACCCTGGTCAGTGATGATGGCTGCCGCCCGTCGCATGACAGGCACCCAGTCCGGATCCGTCGTCTGGGCGACGAGGATGGCGCCGTCGATGAAACGCCCCATGTCTCGGGGGCTTTCGATGATGCAGACCTTGCCGGCAGCGATGGCTTCTCCGATGCTGACACCGGACAGGATCTTGCGACCCGCACTCTTCATGTGCCAGGTCTTTACCGCACCGGCTTCACGACGTGACTCCACCGTTTCGGGCCGAGCCTGCACGACGAACACCTCGTTGGTGAGCCCGTCCTTTGCCCATTCGATATCCATCGGTTGGCCATAGTGCTGTTCGATCACGCAGGCCCAGCGCGACAAAGTCAAAATCTCTTGGTCACTCAGGACGAAAGCCGCACGCTCGGCTTTCGATGTTGGAACGTTCTTCGTCGGCTGTTCGCTATCGCTTGTGTAGATCATTTTGAGACCTTTTCCGCCAAGCTTTTTCCCGACGATCGGGGATAGCGATGGTTCCGACAGGAGTGGCTTGAACACCTCGTATTCGTCGGGATCAACTTCTCCTTGCACCACGTTTTCGCCCAGCCCCCAGGCCGCATTGATCAGGATGGATTTGTCAAAGCCCGTCTCGGTATCGATGGAGAACATGACGCCTGCGCCGCCCAGATCTGATCGCACCATGCGCTGGACACCCACCGATAGCGCGACCTTCAGATGATCGATCCCCTTCGCTTGGCGATAGCTGATCGCGCGGTCGGTGAAAAGCGACGCGTAGCAGCGCCGGCAAGCGTCAAGCAAGACGCGTTCGCCCTTGATGTTGAGATACGTCTCCTGCTGGCCGGCGAAGCTGGCATCGGGCAGATCCTCGGCGGTGGCGCTGGATCGCACGGCAACGTCCAGGTCGATTTGTCCCGTTCGGCGGTTCAGTTCGCCGTAAGCAAGGCGGATTGCCTCAGCAAGCTCACTTGGCCACTCACCGCGAAGCATGGCCCGTCGGATGATGAGCCCCGCCTCGGCCAGGGGAAGCTTGCCGTCATCGAAGTCAGTGAGCGCGGAGCACATGATCGGCTGCAAGTCATTTGCCTCGACAAAGTGCCTGAAAGCATCGGCAGTGAGTGCAAAGCCCGGTGGAACATTGACGCCCTTGCCAGCCAGGTTGGCCACCATCTCGCCGAGCGACGCATTCTTGCCGCCGACCCGTGGAACGTCGGTCCGTCGCAGGTTTTCGAACCAGACAACGTGTGCAGTGTCGTTGACCATGTGAGCCTCCCTAGCGGCGGGGTTCGGGGATCTTTGGAAAAGAAACTAGACGCCACGCCCCGATGCGTCGAAGTCGGGAAACTCGGCGTCAAGGAGCTCATAGATCATTTTGGCCTTGCCGGTGAGCTCGATATCCATGCCGCGGATGAGATGCTCATCCGAACGGAGCCACTTATAGGCGAGCTGCACGTCCTGGATGCTGGGTTCGATTGCGAGAATGCGAGTCAGCACCTCCATCTCGAACGGGCCGATGACCTCTCTGATCTCCTTCGCGGTCAGGTGGTCGTGGCTTTGGGAAGCGGTTTTCATGGCGGTTGCGTCTCCTATGTTTTCAACAGGCAGCAAGGGTGATTCGGCCAGTCCAATAAATACTGGCATGATGGATGGCACTGATTTTGTGCCGTATCAAACGAGGGCTGATTACTCCGCGCCGCGAAAAATCGCCCGGACACGTTGGCCTTGTCATGCTGCCCGTCGTGCCCCCTGGAGGTACGCAATGCCGGAAATCGTCACGCTCACGGTCAATCCCGCAATCGATATCGCCACGTCGGTGGAGTGCTTGACGGACACACACAAGATGCGCTGCGCCCCGGCCCGCAGTGACCCCGGAGGAGGTGGAATCAACGTCGCCCGCGTTGTCCATCGGCTGGGCGGGGATTGCCTGGCCATTTACCTTGCCGGCGGCCCGGTGGCCGAGCGATTGGGGCGTCTCCTGTCGGCAGAGGGCCTGCCGTTCGTCGCCCTCGGGATCGAAGGGGAGACGCGTGAGAACTTTTCCGTGACGGAACTGTGCAGCCACCGGGAATTCCGGTTCGTGATGCCCGGGCCGGTCGTCTCGGAAGCGGAATGGCAGCGCTGCCTGGACTACCTGGATGCGCTGCACCCTGCGCCGCGCTACCTCGTGCTAAGCGGAAGCCTGCCGCTCGGGGTAGCAGAAGACTTCTACGCGCGCGTCATTGATCAGGCCAAGGTTCATGGCAGCCGCATCGTACTGGATGCCTCAGGTCCGGCATTGCGTGCTGCGTTGCCACATGCGCCATACCTGATCAAGCCCAGCCTGAGCGAGCTTCGGCAACTGACTGGGCGCGCGTTGGAGACAGAAGCGGATTGCCTGCAGGCCGCCCAGGAGATTGTCCGCAATGGGCATGCGCATGCCGTTGCGCTCACACTGGGCGCAGGCGGGGCCATGCTCGTCACGCAGGAAGAGGTTGTACGCGCAGGGGCTGTCGCAACGTCATTCCTCAGCACCATTGGGGCGGGTGACAGCTTCGTGGGCGGAATGGTCTGGGCGCTTAACCGGAATGCGGGGATGCAGGAGGCATTTCGATACGGCATGGCCGCCGCAGCAGCAGCGTTGAGCCATGCCGGTACCGAACTTGGCAGCGCCGCCGAGATCGAGCAGCGCTACGCAGAGGTCTCAGTGTCTTGATACGCGCCTGCCTGGGCGGGATTGGACCGGGGTGACCGCCGCTTGGCTTGCAAGGGCGGCTCCATGATCTCTTGGCTGGATGACCAATCTGTGTGAAAGGCAGCAGGAGGCGTTGCGGAACGCCCCCGGAGTTTTACCGACTCCATTTCACGTGCAGTTCGGTTTCTGCATTGCCATAGTCAAACGTCAGGTGTCCGTGGAATGCATGGTGGATTGCGTGGCCGATGTCGCGCGCCAGATGAAACCCGGTCGTCAGGATGTCAGTGCCGCTGCTCGTGCTTTCGACGGCCATGATGCGCTCCATCGGATGATCCGCGCGCAGATCTGCCTCGCGGTGGCGGGCGAGTGTCAGGATCTCTTCCCGATGGGCCGCCTCGAACTCCCCTGAGAGGTGGATTCGGGCCGCAGGCATCTGGTCGGCGGCACGTTGGCATGCCGAGCAGATCAATGAGGTGGCCCCGGGCGGTGGACTGCGCCACAGCCAGCGGCCCTTGAGATAGACGGCGCCGCAAACGGGGCAGCAGCTTACAGCCGGTGCCTTGTCGGGTTGCCGATACCGGTTGTGGATCGGCTCGACGGCAAATGGGCTCCAGCGTGCCGGCCGCACTCGTTCGGATTGAGAGCGTTGTTTCATGTTGACTCCTATGAGGGCGAATTCCTCCGGCCTGCTGCAGACCAAAACCTGCAACGCAGTCGCGGTGGACAATTCTCAGAGTACCCCCCGCAGCGCGACACGATTTGGGCTGAATCAAGTCTGCGCGTAGCAGCACGCATCGGGCCAGGCTTGCGTACAGATGCGCCGCGATACCGAGCATCACGGCCGACACGGCGAGCAGCGTTTCCGGCGGCCAGGCAGCAGCGTCACGGTAATGCTGGGCTCCAGCTCTCGTCGGGGTCGTACGCGCGCATGTGCCGCGTGATCTCGGCGGTATGCGGGCCGAGGTTCCGTTGGTACACGACGCCATCCTGGTTCACGATAAACGTCATGACGCCCGATGCCCCAAACGTTGCAGGAAAGGCGACCAGCGCGAATCCGCCTGTCATCTGCCCACCATCGACATAGCCACGCGCGCCGCCCGGTGCGTGTTTTCCTTGCTGGGTCAGGACCCGGAAGAGGTAGCCATGAAAGGGGATGACTTTGCCCGCGCCCGACGTGTCTTGGCGCCGTGCATCGGCGAGCGCGATGAGCGGGCCCAGCGGGCTCTCTTCTTCTCCGGCGGAAGGCACCCAGAACAGGCCATCATGCTTGCCTGGTGAACTGCCAAGGCGTTGGGCAAATTCGGCGCGTCCATCTCCGGTGCGGTGCGAAACGCCATAGGCCAGTTGCGCTTCGACATACGCTCGGCAGACGCGGATTGCGTGTGCCTCGTGGTGGCCAACGCGTCGATCGATGATCTGCTGTGCGCCGGCTTTCGTATCAAAGCGCCAGCGCGTGCCCCGCATTGCCAGCGGGATCGGGTAGGGCCATTCGTCTTTGCCCAGGAGGATGACGGCATGGCCCTCAGCGTCTCGTTCGATTCGATGCGCCTCGTCGTACGCGGAGGCCAGCTTGCTTCGGGCAATCTGTTCGCCGATGGGGTCACCGGATTTCACGAGCGTTGCCCCGGCCGGACCGAACAGGACGAGCAGGGCATCCGCATTGCCCGAGCGCCATGCGGATGCCAATGCTTCGGCAGCGTTCTCGGGCGAAGAGAATGCCTGCTGTGTGGGCTTGTCGGCCCAGGCCGGAAGGGTGCTCGCAAAGGCAGCCAGCATCGCGAGTCGCATGGCTAGGCGGCGTAGGCGCAGCGTTCTACAGATCGTGCGCATCATCGTCTCCTGGTTCCGCCGCCCGCCGCGCCATGGGGTGCAAAGCCACCAGAGCGCGGCCCAGCCGGTTGCGGTTGCGGCATTGCGGGCGACATGCGGCTGGCTTGCCCACGCTGGGCCTGTCCGCGCACATCAGCTCCGCGCCCGAACGACTCGAACGTGGGCGGGTAGCCAGGTGACTGGCGCCGGGAGGAGCGTGCTCCGGGAGCAGGCGCCGGCCGGGCCGGCGGCGGCCGGATTGCCGGATGCGCAGGCGAAACCGGGGAGGGACGTATCACGGAGCCTGCTGGCGGGCTCGGGGGCGTTGGGTAGCCGCGAAAACCGCGTCGCGCGTCCGGCGAGATGGCAGAGCCCGGGCCAAACCGCCCCCGCGATGCTCCCGGATATGGCACGCCATGGCGATGCCCCGGGTCATGGGCCCAGATGCCGCTGGGTGGGGGACGATGGCGGTCGATGCTCCCGAAGCGGCCACGGTCAATATCGATGTGGCGACCGTGCCAGTTCCAATGGCTCCAGCCCCACAACGGAACGACCACCGAAAAACCCACCCAACCAAACCCGATGCCACTAATGATCGCCCCGCCCCAGATGTCGGGAAAGATGTATGGCGGGTAAGCGGGATATGGCCACGGTGCATAGACGAGGTAAGGGTCATAGACCGGAACGTAGACCACGTTCGGGTTGGTAGGCTCGATGATGATGGCGCCATCCTGCGTTGACACGACGGCTTGCGTTGTCGATCCCAGGGTGCCGTTGGCCTGAGCCCGGCTGCGCAAACGCTGGATCGAGTCCATGACGGCGCCTTCGTCGGCCAGAAACGCATTGCCCACGTGTTCTGTCCAATCCAGGTTGCTGTTCATCATGTGCAAGAGCCCGGGAAACGGCACCAGAGACTTCACGCTCGGATCCCACGGCAGCGGCGCCAGGGCTTCGGCCAGTTGGTCGCCACCAAGGGCAGCATGAGCGGGGTCACGCACCCAGCGATCGGCCTGCACCACTTCAAGCGGATACGTGGCTGCCATGAGGATCTGCGCGACCAACGCATCCGGATACAGCGCGATGGGCGCCAGCATTTGATCGAGCTGTGCCGCGGTAGCCGGTTGCGGATCGTTTTCCAATGCGTCTGGCTGCGCCATCGCCGGGCGGCCAAACAAGAGCAGGAGTGCCAGGGCAATGGCCAGCTGCTTTACCCATTGCACCTTCATTGGCTGCCTCCGCAAAGAATGGCGGCCACACGTCGCAAACTGGGCGGGGCCCCGATTCATATTGGGCGATTGGATAGGACAGCGATTGACGGGCGTCAACGCATGGGCAACATCCGCGCCAGAACGCGCGCACGGCGGTACGCCTACCGGGGGGCCGTCGTTTGCGATAGCGCAATCAGCGTGCGGCGGGGCTGCCTAGACTGCAGATACTGCCGTTACGTCCATGGAGTGCATCGCCCATGTCCACACCTCTCACACCTTTCCTTGGTGTACGTGAAGTGGCCAGCCGCCTCACCGGCAGCGCTGCCGACTACGACCGGCTGCTGGAGATGGCACGTGGAAAGCGCTACGTTCTCCTTGGCGAGGCGACGCACGGAACACGTGAGTTCTATCAGACACGCGCAGACATCACACAGCAGTTGATTACGCAAGGCGGCTTTGACGCTGTCGCCATCGAAGGAGATTGGCCGGATGTGTGGCGCATCAACCGCTATGTTCAGGGCGATGGCACCGACACCGCCGCCGAGGCGCTGGGCGATTTCCAGCGGTTTCCTGAGTGGATGTGGCGCAATCCGCAGATGCTCGACTTCATCAGCTGGCTGCATGCGCACAACGCGGCCCTTGCCGCCTCGGAACGTGTTGGCGTCTATGGGTTGGACCTGTACAGCCTGTACAGGTCAGCCGAGGCTGTCGTCGAATACCTGCAGAAGACCGACCCGGAGCAGGCAGCGGTGGCACGCATGCACTATGCGGCGTTGGACCACGTGCGTGAACCCATGACGTACGGCTACGAAGCTGCTGCAGGTTTGAGGTTGCCAGCGCAACGCGAGGTGATCGAGCAACTGCGACGGCTTCGGGCGAGCGAGGCCAGGTTGATCGAGCAGGACGGCCTCGGTGCCATCGACTCGCATTTCTTTGCCGAGCAAAACGCCGTCGTCGTCGTCAATGCAGAAGCGTACTACCGCGAATCATTCGGGCACCGCGTCAATACGTGGAACCTGCGCGATGCCCACATGGCGCAAACGCTGTTTGGTTTGGCTGCGTATCGGCAGCGCCGTGGCGGTGAAGGGCGGATCGTCGTGTGGGCGCACAACTCGCATGTGGGCGATGCACGGGCAACGGAATCCGCCAACCGGCGTGAGTGGAATCTTGGGCAACTCGTGCGTGAGCAGGTGGGCGGTGCCGCATTGCTTGTGGGCTTTACTACGTATACGGGCCACGTCTGCGCCGCATCCGAGTGGGGCGGCGAGGCCGAGCGGAAATGGGTACGGCCAGCGCGGCCAGACAGTTGGGAGCATCTGTTCCATAGCACCGGGCTGGATCGCTTCTTCCTGCCGCTTGGAGATACGGCGGCAGAGGTGTTTCGCGAGCCAATGCTGGAACGGGCAATCGGTGTGCTGTACCTGCCGAAGACCGAGTACGCCTCGCATTACTTCGACGCGGCCATCGGCGCGCAGTTTGACGCGCTGTTCCATCTGGACGAAACCTCTGCCATCGAACCATTGAGCACAGCGCTGCTACCTTGACCACACGTGTCTGTCGGATAGCGTTGCCCGTGTCCCGTGGGCTAATGCGGCTGTTGCGCGGGCAGCGGCGCCGGAGCGCTGGCGGAGGACCCCGCTTCTGATTTCGGAGGCGGCATTGGGGTCACATTGCCAGACAGGATCATGTCCAGGTCGTGGCGGTCAACCACCTCTTTGTCCAGCAGCATGCGCGACAGCGCTTCCAGTTTGGCACGCTGGCCTTCCAGCGTGGCGGTCACGCGTGCGCTGGCATCGGACAACACCTTGCGGACTTCCGCATCGATCAACTGAGCTGTGTTTTCGCTATATTCCTTGCGCTCGCGCTGCATCAAGCCGGCACCGGCAAGCAGCGGGTTGGGTGTCTGTTCGTAGGTGGCCAGACCGAGCTGTTCGCTCATGCCGAACTGGGTGATCATCTGACGGGCCATGTCAGTTGCCCGTTGCAAGTCGTTCTGCGCACCAGTCGATACGTCGTGATACACGATCTGCTCGGCAACGTAGCCGCCCAGCAGCACATCGATCCGGTCCAGCAATTCGCTGTGCTTGAGGAGGTAGCGGTCCTCCGTGGGGGTCTGTTGTGTGTAGCCCAGGGCGGCGATACCTCTTGGAATGATGGAAACCTTCGAAACGCGATCGGCCAGGGGCCGGTGCTCGGCCACGATGGCATGACCTGCTTCGTGGTAGGCGATCGTCTCCTTTTCCCTGGCGTTCATCACGCGGTTCTTCTTCTGCAGGCCGCCCACGATGCGGTCAAGCGCCTCGTCAAAATCGACGGTCTCCACGGCGGATTTACCTTCACGCGCCGCAAGAAGCGCCGCCTCATTCACCAGGTTGGCCAGGTCGGCACCGGCAAAGCCCGGCGTTCGCGCGGCGATCTTGCTCAGGTCGACGTCGGCCCCCAGCGTGACGTTCTTGGCGTGGACCTTGAGTATCTGTTCTCGTCCCTTGAGGTCCGGCCGGTCCAGGGCGACATGGCGGTCGAACCGTCCGGGACGAAGCAGGGCAGGGTCGAGTATTTCGGGCCGGTTCGTCGCGGCCATGATGATGACGCCTTTGTTGCTGTCAAAGCCGTCCATCTCGACCAGAAGCTGGTTCAGCGTCTGCTCGCGCTCTTCATTGCCGCCGACCAGGTTGAACGCGCGCGTCTTGCCCAAGGCATCGAGTTCATCGATGAAGATGATGCACGGCGCCATGGATTCGGCCTGACTGAACAAATCCCGCACGCGCGCCGCACCTACGCCGACGAACATTTCGACAAACTCCGAGCCGCTCATGCTGAAAAATGGCACGGCCGCCTCACCGGCAACTGCCTTGGCAAGCAGGGTCTTGCCCGTGCCGGGCGCACCCACAAGCAACACGCCCTTTGGGATCCTGCCGCCCAGGAGCTGATACCGCAGTGGCTCTTTCAGAAAGCTCACGATTTCTGACAGTTCCTCCTTGGCTTCGTCGATGCCGGCAACGTCGGCAAAGGTCACGCCGGTTTCCTTTTGCATGTAGACCTTTGCCTTGCTCTTTCCGATTTCCATCAGCCCACCGGCTGCGGCGCCGCCCATGCGCCGGATCAGAAAGTTCCAGACAGCGAAGAACAGCAGGGCAGGCACAATCCACGACAGGAGCGTGCTCAACCATTTGTTGTCCGGCCGACCGACAAAGCGCACCTTGGCCGCCTCCAGTTCCTGAACCAGAGCCGGGTCATTCACGCGAAGGGTCTGGAAAGGATGGTCGCCCTTGCCCGTGCCCGTGCGTCGGATGGCATCGATCTGCTGCTGCGTCAGCAACGCCTCGACGCCTTCCGTCGAGAAGGTGCCGGTGATGTCCTGATCACCAATGGCGACGTCTTTGATCTTGCACGCATGCAGCAGGAGCTTGAAATCGCTATAGGGGAGGGTGTCGACCTGTTCAGACATGAACAGCGTTTGGAACGCGAGCACGGTCAACGCGACGATGACGGCGTACCAGAGCGAGAACCTTTGCTGCCGTGGCTGCATACTCTCTTTCACTTCTTCACCTTCGCATGGTCGTGCGTCAACCAACGTCTGATCGAACCTTGATGTTCGTGCTTGGGCCGGAAAGACGGTTGATGCGGATCAACCAGTCCGCAAGTCGGCGTTGCCTTCCAGCAGGAAGACTCGCATTGCCGCTAGTGGCGGCGTACGTGCGATGGCGGAAACAGCCTCCAGCAACCCGCCTGGTGACGGAAGAAGACGATCGCAAGTGGGCGGGCGGATGTCGTCAACTCTGCTCGCACGCAGCCACAATCAACGCCGGGGCAATGCAGGCGCGTGATTCGCAGATGTGGTGTGTCGCTTATGCCAAACCACTTGGCTACCAGACCGCGCAGCGAGGTGTCGTATTGGGGCATGGTGCTCTCCGGCGTCATACGGCCTGAGCCGGTGGCTGTGCAGTGCGGCATTCGGCGAAAAGTGCCAGCAGCATCAGCTTCAATAGCGTGCGCGCAGCCCGCGCGGGGCTTTTCATGCACGCCTCCACCTGTGCGCTGCGGCACTCTCCAAACAAGCACCACGAACAGAAGTGCTCGCAGTTGTTGGTCAGCAGCCGATAGTCGCGCTCCCCCAGGCGTGACCCGGCACGGCGGGCGACTTCTTCGCCGTCGTAGCAGGGACTGGCGTCGCGCTGGATGGTCACTGCAAAGCCGCACGCAAAGCAGCCAATGGAGATGCACTCGACCGGCCCGCGGCGCTGACGGTGAGCGAAGCCGGCGTAGTGAATCACCTGCCCGTTTCCGACATAGATGCCGTGATGTTCGTATCCATCGCGTTCCGCCACAAGGTGCGCGCCAACAGGAAGCACCGTGTCGAAAGCGGCGGAGTCGCGCGAGTCAATCCACTGGGCAATGCATTCGATGTTCTGGCTCATGGCGCGCTCCGTTGTACTGGCTCGTTGTCGGGTTCCCGGGGGCGATTCGACAAGACGCAGCGTTGCTTGTTGGCGTTTCACCAGTATTGGCAGCGTGCTCGCCGTCGTCATGCAGGCTGTGCTGAGAATGCTGTCGGAGCTGCGGGTTTCCATGTCAGAAAAGCCTGACAAGGTGGCCGGCGCCTCAGAAGCAATGTGCTGGGTACGAATCCCACGGCGCCTGTGCGGCGGCCACAGTGCGCCGCCGTTGATCTGCCGCAAGGCGCTCCGGCACGGCCGTGCCACGATGAATCTGTTAGCCCGAAGATCCCCGGGGCCCAATCATCAGGAGGCAGCCATGAGTCAACTCAAGCGTTATGACCCGTTCGCCATCGAGCCGGTTGGCGACATTTTCCAAGGGCTCCTGCGCTCGTTTCGCGGCGGCATGGATGGCGCGCTGCCGTTCAAGGTGGACGTGACCGAGTCCGACAAGGCATACAACGTTGTCGCAGAAATCCCGGGTGCGAAGAAGGAAGACATCGAGGTGACGGTCGATCGCGGCACGGTCATGATCTCGGCCAAGGTGGAACGCAACTCCGAGGAGAAGGAAGGCGAGCGCATCATCCGCAGCGAGCGCTACAGCGGATCCATGCAGCGCATGTTCACGCTGGATGCGGCGGTCGATGAAACCAAGGTCGACGCAACGTACGAGAACGGACTGTTGCGCGTGACGCTGCCCAAGAAGGAAGCGTCCCAACAGCAGCGCGTCACGATTCGCTGAGCGTGAGGGGTGTGGCATGCGGCTGCAATTTCTTGGCGCCACCGACACGGTGACCGGCTCGAAGTACGTGCTTGAGACCGGCGCACGCCGTGTCATGGTCGATTGCGGGCTGTTTCAGGGCTACAAGTCATTGCGATTGCGGAACTGGGACAAGCTCGCCGTCAATCCGCACCACATCGATGCGGTCGTACTCACGCATGCCCATATCGACCACAGCGGCTACCTGCCGCTGCTGGTCCGAAATGGGTTCCATGGCCCGGTCTACTGTACGAAAGGCACGGCGGAACTGTGCAACATCCTGCTGCCTGACAGCGCTCGGCTTGCGCAGGAGGATGCGCACTACGCCAATGCCGAGGGGTTCTCCCGCCATCATCCCGCCTTGCCGCTCTACGATGAAAAGGACGCTGCCAGGGCATTACGCCGTCTGCATCCCGTTGATTACGGCGAGCGCTTTCCCGTTGCCGAGGGCGTGGAAGCGGAGTTCCACCGTGCAGGACACATCATCGGTGCCGCAACGGCGACATTGCTGGCCGAGGGCCGTCGCATTGTTTTTTCTGGCGATCTGGGGCGGCAGGTCGATCCCGTCATGCGGCCACCCGAACCCATTGCGGAGGCCGATACCTTGCTGGTCGAATCCACCTATGGCGATCGCGTGCATCCGGAGGGTGACCCGCTCGATGCACTCCAGCAGGTTGTGCAGCGGACAATCGGGCAGGGCGGCACGCTGCTGATTCCTGCCTTTGCGGTGGGGCGTACGCAAGAGCTGCTGTACTGCCTCTACACGCTGATCCGCGAACATCGGATTCCGCATGTGCCGATCTACCTCGACAGCCCGATGGCCGAACTGGCGACCGGGGTGTTTTCGCATCATGTTGACGATCTGCATATCGGGGCTGCCGACTGCCAGGCAGCTTGTGCGTTGGCCGTTCCGGTGCAGAGCCCCGAACAGTCGAGGCATTTGGGGAGCGATCGCGCGCCTAAGATCATCCTTGCGGCAAGCGGTATGGCGACGGGTGGCCGGGTGCTGCATCACCTCAAGAGCTTTGGCGGCGGCAAGCGCAACGCCATCCTGATGTCTGGGTTCCAGGCGGCCGGCACACGGGGCGCGGCGCTGCTGGCCGGTCAGCGGGCGTTGCGCGTGCACGGACGTGAGGTCGCCATCCGGGCCTCGGTTGAGCAGATTCAGAATCTGTCCGCCCATGCGGATGCCAATGAACTGATGGCCTGGTTACGGGGCTTTACGCGGCCGCCACGGCAGACCTTCATCGTGCATGGCGAGCCGTCCGCCAGCGACGCGTTGCGTCAGCGCATCGAGCGCGAACTACAGTGGCCAGTCCGCATGCCGGAGTATCGCCAGTCCTACGATCTGGAGGGTTCATGACCGCGCCGGCTGTTGGTCTGGCTTCGCAGCGTGTGCTGATTGCCATGCCCGGCTGCGAAGCCGCCACCATGCGACTTGCCACCCCGCTGAGCGCGGAACTGGGGCATGCCGCCGTGAGCCACTTTCCGGACGGGGAATCCTACGTGCGCCTGTGCACGCCCGTGCACGGCGCCGAAGTTGCCATTGTGTGCACACTCGATCATCCCGACGAGAAACTGTTGCCGCTGCTGTGGCTGGCGATTGCCGCACGCGAGGGCGGCGCGCGCCGCGTTGGATTGATTGCGCCATACCTGCCCTACATGCGGCAGGACGTCATCTTCAAAGCGGGCGAGATTCGCGCTGCAGAACACTTTGCTGCCTTGTTGAATCCCGTATTCGACTGGCTTGTCACGGTGGATCCGCATTTGCATCGCATTTCGCATTTGTCGAATGTCTATTGCATGCCGACGGCCGCCGTGGAAGCCGCGCCTGCCATTGCCGCATGGATCCAAACCCATGTACAGGCGCCGTTCCTGATCGGGCCAGACGAAGAAAGCAGACAGTGGGTCGCGCATGTGGCCGGCATTTGCCAAGCCCCATGGGCAGCATTGACCAAGACGCGGCACAGCGCGTGGCACGTGGAAATCGCAGAATTGCCGAATATTCCAACGCACTGTGTGCCTGTACTGATCGACGACATCATCTCGACCGGGCGCACGATGCTCGCCGCAGCGGACTTGCTGCGGCGCGCCGGTCAGCCGAAGCCGGTTTGCGTTGGGGTACACGCTGTGTTTGCCGACAACGCGTATAGCCAACTGTGTGCCGCCAGCGCAGAGGTGGTCACGTGCGACACCATCCCGCATCCCTCGAACCAGATTGCACTCACAGAGCCGCTGGTCGACGCCATTTCACGCATCTTTGATTTACCCATGCCTTCGAGCAAGCAGATGCTTGTTTGACGAGGGCGCTTTCGTATCTGGAGGCCATCATGAAACAGATCAGGTTCCTGCCTGACGACCCGACATACTGCGCAGCGGGTCCGCGTCTGCAATGCAGCGCGTCGGTCGATGGCAGCTCCGCAAGCTATGCAATCACGGCCGAGGCCCTTGAGGACCATTTTGGCGCGCGCTCCTGCCAGTCGGACGATCTGCTCAGTGCATTCAAAGTGCACCGCAGTGATATCGAAGAAGTCGCACGCATGCTGTTCGAGCAGACCGGTTCCAAGGAGATCACGCTACACAGCGGGCACTTCCGGTTCGCCGGTTGATGCGCGTGTCATGAGCACCCTCTCCATGCTCGCGGTTGACGCAGCCGTTGTGCCGCAGGGGTGCCTCCGGTTCAAGGCGCTTGGCATTGACACGTGGCAGGAGCATGTCATCTACATGCACCCGGACAGCGCGATCTGCCGGTCGGAGGGCTTTACCGCGCAGGCCCGTGTGGAAGTCCAGATCGGGCAGCGATCGACGATCGCCACGCTGAACCTGGTCGGGTCGGGGCTGCTGGAAAAGCATGAGGTGAGCCTGTCAGCCAGCGCGGTCGATGCATTGATGGCGCGCCCGGGTGACGAGATCTGTGTCAGGCATGCGCCGTCGCTCGAGTCCCTGCGCGCCTTGCGGGCCAAGATCTATGGTGGGCATCTGGACGCCAAGCAGTTGCACGAGATAATCGCGGACATTTCGAACGAGCGCTACGCCGATGTCCATATCGCAGCCTTCCTGAGTGCCTGTGCATCGGGCCGCATGACCATCAAGGAAACCATCGACCTCACACAAGCCATGGTCGACTCGGGCGAGCGCCTGCAGTGGGATCGCGCCGTCGTGGCAGACAAGCACTGCGTGGGCGGGTTGCCCGGCAATCGCACCAGCCCCATCGTCGTTGCCATCTGTGCGGCGGCGGGGCTGCTGCTGCCCAAAACCTCATCACGCGCCATCACCTCGCCGGCGGGTACCGCAGACGTGATGGAAACGCTCACCCGGGTCAACCTGACCGCTGCCGAGCTGCGATGCGTTGTCGGGCAGGTTGGGGCATCGCTTGCGTGGGGCGGGGCGTTGAGCCTCAGCCCTGCGGACGATGTGCTGATTCGCGTGGAAAGGGCACTCGATGTCGACAGCGATGCACAGCTCGTGGCGTCCATTCTTTCCAAGAAGATTGCAGCCGGGTCCACGCATGTGTTGATCGATGTGCCCGTGGGCCCGACGGCCAAAGTCCGCAGTGTCGAAGACCTCGAGCGCCTTGAAATGCTGCTCAAGCGCGTGGCCCAGGCATTTGGGGTGCAGGTGCTGATGGTGCGCACGGATGGCGCGCAGCCCGTTGGCCGTGGAATTGGCCCCGCGCTGGAAGCCAGAGACGTTCTGGCTGTACTTGAGCGGTCTCCTACGGCGCCTTTCGACTTGCGGGAACGGTCTTTATTGCTCGCCAGCGCATTGCTGGAGTTCTGCGGCGCAGCGGTTGCCGGAACGGGGCTCGACATGGCAACCGGCCTGCTGGATAGCGGCGCCGCATGGCGGAAGTTCGAGGCGATTTGCGAGGCGCAGGGCGGCTTGCGCATCCCCGGAGAAGCCGTCTTCCGCCGAGAGGTCGTTGCCGAGCAAAATGGCATCGTCACGAACATCGACAACCGCCACCTTGCGCGCATCGCAAAACTTGCAGGCGCACCGATGCGTCAAGTCGCGGGGGTGGAAATGCATGTGCGACTGCGCGATCAGGTCAGTGTTGGGCAGCCGCTGTTTACGATTCACGCGCAAGCGTCCGGTGAGCTGG
This sequence comes from Ralstonia sp. GX3-BWBA, assembly GCF_003290055.1. Lineage (NCBI taxonomy): Bacteria > Pseudomonadati > Pseudomonadota > Betaproteobacteria > Burkholderiales > Burkholderiaceae > Ralstonia > Ralstonia sp. GX3-BWBA. Next base: position 148,897 of record NZ_QMKS01000022.1, read on the forward strand.
AGTATTCGTCGGCATATGCGTTGACGCATGCTGTGGTGGGTCTGTCTCCGATGGACGCGGGCTGATATCAAGCACTAAACGAAAGGCACATTGCGTTACAATCTTGAAATGCCACGTGCGACCGCAAGCATCTCGCTTCGGGCAATGCTGTTGTTGACCATCGTGTTGATGCAGCTGCTAAGCCCGCTTCTGCACGGCCATCTCGGAACACCGAAACAATTTGGCCTGCACGTGCACACCGCGCTTCCTGCTGCGGTTGATTCTCATTTCCAATCTTTACCGTTTGCCCACCGCGCTTCCATCAAGGAATCGGTCGACGCCGCCCCTCATGACTGGGCATTGACGAACCACGAGCCCTTCGAGGTGGACGTCGAGCCCGCCCTTGGCCCTGCGGACCTGGGTGCATTTCTTTGGGCAGCGGCGGCGCCGGGGGTATCCGCGCTGACGTTCCTCCTGCTTGCGGCGCTTGCTTTCGCCGCAGTATTTCGTCCCGCCTATCGCCCAACGCCCGTTCGAGCGCGCTGGCGCGATCGCATCAATCGGCCGCCTCCTGCCCAGGCACCTCCGCTGCAGTTCTGATCCGTACCCGGTTGACGGCCGGCGGGCGGGTTGCTCCGCAACTTGTTGACTTGCAACAAGCCTCTCGTGTCTGCATTGGCGATGATGAATGTGTCAGAAGTGTTGTCTTCTGATTCATGGCGCACGCCTGACGCTACGCGGTGGTAGCAATTCCACTTCCATCGGCCATCCACCGTAAGAGTTTGTCGTTCGCGTCGCATGGAAATGCTGAGCGACGGTTGATCTTTAGGTCGCTCGCGTATGCGCGGCAATCAGAGGTAGCGTCCGTGGCGCTGCCTCCGAGGATTGGAGTCAGGCATGTCTTTCAAACGAATCGTCGCGGCCAGTGCGTGTATTGCGCTGATCGCGTTTCCCCTTGAGCAGGCCGCTGCCCAAGCAGGCCCCCAGGTGGTGCCGCTATCGGCTGAGCAGGCGCGCTCCCTCGGCGTGCGCTTCAGCCCAGTCGCCGCTTCTTCAGGGCTGGAGGTCGGCACGCATGCGCGTGTCGTCTTCAAGCCAGATGCACAATATGTGGTGGCTGCCCCATACGCGGGCATGGTGCCCCGGGTGTTGGTGTCGGTCGGGCAAACCGTCCGGGCGGGCCAGCCGCTGGCCGGTTTTCTGAGCCCGCAGCTCTTCGAAACCAGCCGCGCACTGACGGAAGCCAACTCCCAGGCGCGGCTCGCGCAGCAGTCGCTCGCGCGCGACAAGGCGCTATACGACGACGGCATCATCGCTGCAAGCCGCTGGCAGGCCACGCAGGCGCGGGCCGCTGAAGCCAGCGCCATGGTCAAGGCGCGCAGGGCAGAGCTGGCCTCCGCAGGCATCGCATTCAGCGGCGCGGGCGGTGAGGCGCAATTGGTTGCCAGCCGTGGCGGTGTGGTGTCCGAAGTCAACGCCGTTCCGGGGGCGCGAGTAGATGCGGCGGCACCGCTTTTCAGGATCGTTGATCCGGCGGCTCTGGAGCTGGACCTGCTCGTTGGCCGCGACATACCGGTGCCGGCCCCAGGCGACCGGGTCGAGATCGCACAACGCGGCGCGGGCGGCACCGTCATCGGTGTCGCGCCTTCCGGTGATGGCACTGCTGGTGTGCGCGTGCGTGCGTCGCTGGAGCGACGTGGGGACCTGCGTGCCGGAGAGAGCGTCAACGTCACGCTCAAGCTGCGCAGCGCGGCCAATGCAAACGCGCCGGGCCTGCTGCGGGTTCCTGTGGCTGCGCTGGTCTACGTGCGGGGTGTGCCCGGCGTATTCGTCGCGACCGACAAGGGTTTCCGCTTCCAGGATGTCGCAGTCGCCAGTACAGACGACGCCGTCGCTGTCGTCCGTGCCAACCTGCCAGCGGGTACACGCGTGGCGGTGACAGGTGTCGGCGCGCTCAAGGGCTTGCTGGCGGGAGAGCAGTGATGTTGCCCCGCCTGATTGAGTTCTCTTTGCGCCAACGCGTGCTGGTGCTGATCGCGGCTGGCGTGCTCGCTGTGGCCGGCGTGTGGGCGTATCTGAACCTGCCGATCGACGCGTTTCCCGATATCTCGCCGACGCAGGTCAAGGTCGTGCTGAAGGTGCCGGGCATGACCCCGGAGGAGGTCGAACAGCGGGTCTCGACGCCTATTGAGCAGGAGCTGCTCGGCCTGCCGCACAAGACGATCGTGCGCTCGGTATCCAAATACGGCATCAGCGACGTGACCGTCGATTTTGAAGAGGGCGTAGACGTCTACTGGGCGCGCCAGCAGGTATCGGAGCGCTTGGCCGGCTTGGCGCGTGATCTGCCGTCGACCGCAGTGGGCGGCCTGGCGCCTATCACCACGCCGTTGGGCGAGATGTTCATGTTCACGGTGGAGGGCGATGGCTACTCCTTGGCCGAGCGGCGCCGCGTGCTGGACTGGGTGATCCGGCCAGCGCTGCGCACCGTGGCAGGCGTGGCCGACGTCAACGCCTTGGGCGGCGAGGTGCGCAGCTATGAGGTAACACCCGACCCAGCCCGGTTGCGCGCACGCTCCGTCACCCTTGAGCAACTGCGTCAGTCGCTGGACGCCAATAATCGCAACGACGGGGCAGGGCGGCTGGACCGCGGAGACGAGCACTGGGTCGTGCGCGTGGAAGGTGGCATACGCGGGCTGGATGATCTGCGTGCGATTGTCGTGGTACCGGCGCAGAGCCTGACTTCCGCCCCTGCGGTCACGGTTGGTGATGTTGCGACCGTGCGGCTGGGTGAAGCCACCCGCAACGGCGCTGTCAGCAAAGACGGCAACGGTGAAGCGGTTGAAGGGCTGGTGCTGGGCCTGCGCGGCAGCGATGCCCGCAAGCTGGTCGAGGCGGTGCAGGAGCGGCTGGATGCGCTAGGGCCCCAGTTGCCGAAGGGCATGTCGACCCACGTCTTCTACAACCGCGGTGAGCTGGTAACACGGGCGGCCAATACTGTGGTTCGCGCCTTGATTGAGGCCAGCGTGCTGGTCGTCATCACCTTGTATCTGTTCCTGGGTGGGGTGCGGTCGGCCCTGGTCGTGGCGGCCACACTACCGCTGTCGATGCTGGCGACCTTTCTCCTGATGCGCTATGTGGGCCTGACGGCCAACCTGATGAGCCTTGGGGGGCTCGCCATTGCACTGGGCATGCTCGTGGATGCAGCCGTCGTCGTGGTCGAGAACATCGAGACGGCCATGGCGCGCGCACAAGACCACAAGACAGATCCTGCTCTGCGCGGTGCGGTCATCCGCCATGCAGTGGCAACGGTAGCGGTACCGATGCTGTCGGGCGTTTCGATTATCGCCATCGTGTTCCTGCCGCTGCTGTCACTGCAAGGTCTGGAGGGCAAGCTCTTCGGGCCGGTGGCGCTCACCATCGTGCTGGCGCTGGCCTCGTCCGTGGTCATTGCCTTTACGGTGGTCCCGGCGCTCGCTTCTTTGCTCTTGCTTGCGCATGCAGATGAGCCACCCTGGTTGATGCGTAAGGTCGCGAGCGGTTTTGCGCGAATCCAGGCATGGACGACAACGCATCGCCGCACGGTGTTCGGCCTGGCCGGGGCGGCGTTGGCGCTGGCCGTGGTGTTGTACATGTCGGTCGGCAAGACATTCATGCCAACGATGGACGAGGGCGACCTGATCGTGCAGTTGCAGAAAGCACCGTCCGTTTCGCTAACGGCTTCGCTGGACATGGACCAACGCGTGCAGCAGGCGCTGCTCAAGGAGGTGCCGGAAATACGCTCGATCGTCGCACGCTCGGGTTCGGATGATCTCGGCCTTGACCCGATGGGGCTGAACGAAACCGATACCTTCCTGGTACTCAAGCCCAAGGATCAGTGGCGCGGCAGCAAGGAAGACATCGCGATTGCGATCCGGCGCGTGATGGAGCGCTTCCCGGGCGTGATCTACGGCTTCACGCAGCCCATTGAGATGCGTGTCTCGGAGATGCTGACCGGCACACGTGGCGACGTTGCCATCAAGCTCTTCGGCAGCGACCTTGCTGCCATCGATGCAGCCGCGCAGGCCATTGCTGCCAAGGTCCGCACCATCCCGGGCGCGGCAGAGGTGATTGCGCCCAGCAACAGCGGCGTGCAATACCTGAAAGTGTCACTGAACCGCGCTGCGGTCGGTCAGGCTGGCTTCTCCGGCGACGCCCTCCAGGCGCAACTGCGCGCCCTGATCGAGGGCGACCGGATTGGCGTGGTGCCCGAGGGCATCGTCCGCACGCCGTTGATCTTGCGTGGCGGAGCAGGCTTGCGGCAGGCGCCCGAAAACCTGACCAACCTTCTGGTAACGGCACCCGACGGCAAAGCATGGCCGCTCACCTCTCTGGCACGTATCGAACGCGTGGATGGGCCCGTGCGTATCAACCACGAAGACGGCGCCCGGTTTGCCGTGATCCAGGCCAATGTTGACGGTCGTGACCTGGCGGGTTTCGTGCAGGAAGCCCAGGCAGCAGTCGGCGGTATTGGCACGTTGCCAAAAGGATTGCGGGTGGTGTGGGGTGGCCAGTTCGAGAACCAGCAACGCGCCGCAGCGCGCCTTGCGTTGGTTGTCCCATTGGCCCTGTGCGCAATCTTTCTCTTGCTGATGTTGACGTTCCGCTCGGTGCGGCAGGCAGTGCTGGTGGTCGCCAACATTCCGTTCGCGCTCGTCGGCGGCATTGCGGCGCTGCGGATATCGGGCGAATACCTTTCGGTGCCGGCCTCCGTTGGCTTTATCGCATTGCTCGGTATCGCGGTGCTCAACGGCGTGGTGCTGGTTTCGCACTTCAACACGCTATTGGAGTCCGGCTTGGGTATGGCGCAAGCCGTGCGCGACGGCGTACGCGACCGCCTGCGGCCCGTCCTGATGACGGCCTGCATTACCGCACTGGGGATGATTCCGCTACTGCTGGCAAGCGGGCCGGGGTCAGAGATTCAGCGGCCGCTGGCGATCGTCGTATCGGGCGGGCTGATCTCTTCGACTGCGCTGACGCTGCTTCTTCTACCCCTGCTGTTTGAACGCTTTGGGTTGCCTCGGCCGCGTGCGGCCGCCGGGCAGGGAGATTCACAATGAGGTTGGACCTGTTTCGCATCGTATTGGCGGGAGCTAGCGCGATGCTGCTTTGGAGTGCCGCAGCGCAAGCGCAAATCCCGCCGACCTATCTGCCGGCGGAGAGCGCAGTGCGCGAGGCCGTCGCGCAGTCGCCTGACGTGCTTGCGGCAGAGGCCCGCCGCGATGCCGTACTGGCTCGGGCAGAAGGCATCCGCGCTGGCACAGCGGAAACTGTGGTGCGCGCAATTGGCCAAGGGCGCCAGGTACGCGACCCCTCAGAGCGCCATGCCGAAGGGCAGATCGCTGTGGAGCGGCCGTTGCGGCTTTGGGGCAAAGCGCAGGCCGATGGGCAGCTTGCCGATGCCGCCGCCGAGGCTGGGCAGCTGGCCGTCAAGGATGCGCGCCACGAGGCATCGCGCCAGATTCTGGCCCTCTGGTTTGCCGCCGTGCGTGCAGGGCAGGCACGCCAGGCGGCGCAGGAGAATGCCAAAGCGGCCACTGATCTGGCGGCGCTGACTGCCCGGAGGGTGCAACTGGGCGATGCCTCTCGCCTGGATGCTGAATTGGCCGCCGCCGATCGGGCGCGCACGCAAGCTGCGCTGGCGACAGCCGTTGCTACGGAACAGACGGCGCAGGCGGAGCTGCAAGCGCGGTTTCCGGGGTTGGGCCACCCCACGTCTGGCCCCGACACCGCGCTGCCCGCATTGCCGCAAGATCCACCAGATCGATTACGGACACAGTACATTCAAGACAGCCACGAATACCGTCTTGCGATGGCAGAAGAGGCCCAGGCACAACAAATGGCCAAGCGTGCAGATCTGGAGCGTCGGCCTGACCCGACCGTCGGCATGTTTGTTACGGTGGAGCGCGGCGGTGCGGAACGCATCATGGGCGTGAGCGTTGCCATGCCGATCGGTTCGGCGCATCGGCGCTCAACGGCTGCTGCGGCGGCGGCCGATGCGGAAGCGGCAGCTCGGCGTAGATTGGGTTCTGAGCGTCGGCTGGGTGCCGAGTTCGACGTGCTCTATGGCAACTTGCAAGGCAAACGGGCGAGCGCGCAAGCGCAGGTGGAAGCGGTTACGCTGCAGAAAAGCGCATCCGACAGGGCAACCCGTTCATATCGCGCAGGTGAGTCGGGCTTGACTGAACTACTGGCAACGCGCCGTAGTCTGGCTGAGGCCCTGCTTGGCGAGCGGCTCGCACGCGTCGACCTGCTGGAGGCAGACAGCCGCCTCCAGCTCGATCTGCACCGGATGTGGGACTTTGACGATTGACCTGCTCCAGCCTCACCCCTTACTCAACACATTCTGGATAACGCTATGCAATCTGAACCGAAATACTCCCTCACCATGCGCTCGCTCCATTGGCTCGTGGTTCTGGCGGTGTTGATCGCCGTCGTGGCCATCGAAATCATGGATTTCTTTCCGAAAGGCAGCGCCGAGCGTGCCGCTCTGTTCATGGTCCATCAGACAGCAGGGCTCTCCGTGTTCGCCCTGATGGTGTTGCGCTTGCTGGCCCGGGTGGGCACGCAGGCACCGCCTCCCGTGCCGGGCACACCGCTGGTTCAGCTTGTCGCGCGACTCACGCACGGCGTGCTCTACGTCCTGATGGTGGGGATGCCCGTTTTGGGTTTGCTGGCGCTGGCTTTGGCAGGCAAGCCGATTCAACCGTTCGGACTGAATCTGACGCTGGCGTTGGCGCAGGACAAGTCGTTGGCCCACTTGGCCAAGGAAATTCATGAGTCGGGCGCGACGGTCGTTTATATCGTGGTCGGGCTGCATGCCGCCGCGGCGCTCTGGCATGAGTTCATCCTGAAGGATCGGCTGCTGCGCCGCATGATCTAGCCCACATGAAAACTGCGCCGACAAGAGCCTCAGCGATGCACTCCGCGCGCTTGCTTGCCAACGTTGCATTGCTTGCTTTGTCGGTGCTGACCTTGGCGGCAGGGTTATGGGCACGGTACCTCGGTGCCGATGTGCTCGCGCGGCAACTCTGGCTGATTGGCGTCGTGCCGAACTGGGTGGCCCTGGTCGTCACGATTGTTCAGTCACTGATGCGACGCCAGGCCGGGGTGGATGTTCTGGCGGTGACGTCGATTACCTTTGCGCTCTTGTCGGGCGAGGTGCTGGTCGCCTCGGTCATTGCGTTGATGCTCGCGACCGGGCGCGCGTTGGAAGACTTTGCCCAAGCGCGTGCGCAGCGCGAGATGACTGCGCTGCTTGGCCATGCACCCAAGCGGGCCAATCGCTTCGACGACGGGCAGTGGCATCAGGTCAGCCTGGAGAAGGTTCAAGCGGGTGACCGGTTGCTGGTGCGGCACGGCGAAGTCGTGCCGGTGGACGGCACCTTGTCCGAGCCTGCCGATCTGGATGAATCCACGTTGACAGGAGAATCCCTCACCCGCCATCGCCAGGCGGCAGATGCCATTTGCAGCGGCGTGCTGAATGTGGGCGCCGCTTTCGAAATGATCGCCAGTGCGTCTGCCGAAAAGAGCACGTTTGCGGGCGTTGTCCGGCTGGTCAGTGCAGCGCAGGCAGAACGTAGCCCCTCCGTAAGGTTGGCTGACCGGTACGCCTTTGCCTTTGGGGGCGTCGCCGTTCTCCTGGCGGGGGCAAGCTGGATCCTTACCGGTGATTCGGCGCGTTGTCTTGCCGTGCTCGTCGTGGCCACGCCGTGCCCATTGATCCTGGCAGTGCCTGTCGCCATCGTTTCAGGGCTATCGCGTTGCGCCAAGCGAGGCGTACTGGTCAAAGGCGGCGGCGCATTGGAGCGACTGGCGTTGGCCGACACGCTGTTCTTCGACAAAACGGGCACCCTGACCAGCGGATATGCACGATTGGTCGACGTCGAATGCGCCCCGCAATACGCATCCGATGTTGTGCTGGGCTTGGCCGGTTCACTCGCACAGGCATCGAATCACGTCACGGCAGAAGCCGTCGCCAAGGCCGCGCGCGAACAGGGCGCGACGCTGAAACTTCCGAGTGCCGTTGTCGAGAGTCCGGGAGCCGGCGTTTGCGGCCGCGTTGAAGGGCATGTCGTTTCCATCGGCGCGTTGCCGTATGTCTTGGGTTCGTCTGATATGCCGCGCTGGGTGGAAGCGTTCGTCAAGCGCGTGAGCTATGCCGGTGCGTCGGCTGTCTTTGTCGGCGTGGATGGTGAACTGGTGGGCGCATTGCAGTTGATTGACCGCGTTCGCCTTGAGGCACCTCGCGCGCTGCGACTCCTGCGTCGAGAGGGCATCACCCGGCAGGCGATGTTGACCGGGGACCGGGCAGACGTTGCCGAATCCGTCGCATCCATGTTGGGGGTGACGGAGGTCTATGCGGCCCTGTCTCCGGCGGCCAAGCTTGCGGTGATCCGGGGGGCACGCGCCGACGGCAGGGTGGTCATGGTTGGCGATGGCGTCAACGATGCGCCTGCGCTCGCTGCTGCGGACATTGGCGTGGCAATGGGTGCGCGCGGCGCTGCTGCCTCTTCGGAAGCTGCAGACATTGTCTTGTTGGTGGACCGTCTGGATCGGCTCGTTGACGCGGTCCGGATAGCGCACCGCACACGCCGCGTCGCGCTGCAGAGCGTGATGATCGGCATGTCGTTATCGCTGGCCGCTATGGTTGTCGCTGCACTCGGTTATCTGGCGCCTTTGCCAGGCGCAATGCTGCAAGAGGTCATTGATGTATTGGCGATCGCCAGCGCGTTGCGAGCACTGCGGCCAACAGAAGACGAGGCAACCCGGTCACTCGTCTCTGCAGACGTCGAGCGCCTCACGGCCGAACACGCGGAGCTGGAACCCATCCTGAGCCGGATCCGCGTGGTCGCGGACTCACTGCCCCATATGGCCGGTGGTGCGGCAAAAGCCGCGCTGCTATCGCTCAACCAGTCCTTGGCAGACGTACTGGTGCCGCATGAGCGCCGCGACGATACCCAGCTCTATCCTGACGTCGCCCGCCTGCTTGGTGGGGATGACCCGATGGCTGCCATGAGCGCCATGCATCGCGAGATATTCCGCGTGACAAACCTGTTGGGCCGGATCGTGGCGGATGTTTCCTCCGACGGCCCTGACGCCGCTGTGACGCAGGAGCTGCAACGCTTGCTGTATGGGCTCGATGCCATCCTGCGGCTGCATTGCGCACAAGAAGACGAACTGTTCCATGTGCTCGGAGGAGAGGCTTGATCGTCATGACAAACCTGCTCGCATTGTTCGCGACCGTCCTGCTGCTGAATGTGATGCCGGCCTTCGCACCGCCGACGTGGATGGTGATGTCATGGATCGGCTTCTCACGGCCTGATGCCAACCCGGTGCTTCTTGCGGGCATTGCCGCTTGCGCGGCAACCCTCGGCCGTCTGGTTCTGGCGCGGCTATCCTGCTCGCTCGTACGCAATCGCTGGATGCGCGAGGCGGATCGTCAGAACATCGACGTTGTCCGCGCCTGGCTCGAAGACCGCAAAGGTATGACGGTCGGGCTGATGCTCGCGTACGCGTTCAGCCCGTTCCCGTCCAATTACATCTTCATAGCCTACGGCTTGACCGGGATGCGGCTTTGGTTGATCGGGCTTCCGTTCTTCGTTGGCCGCTGGATAAGCTACCTGACCTGGACGCGCATTGCCCAGATTGGTGCCCGTTATCTGGATGTGGAAACGGAGATCGACGGCGCGTATATGGGTGTGTACTTCGTCGTGTCGCAGCTCGTGTTTCTGGCGCTCGTTTATGGGTTTGCCAAACTGGATTGGCAGTACCTTGTGCAAGCGAAGCGTCTGCGCTGGCGGCGACCGGATTCAATCGCATCGTCCGCCAAAGCCGCACGGACAAAGGCAGGGCGATGAGCAGACCCACAAGCTTTGAGTCGGGAATGCAATGGGCAGCGCCTGGTTCCGGACCGGTCGTCGCGCATGTCATCGACAGTGCGCATTTGGAGTGGGATATCAACTCACTGAATACGCGGCGGATTACCGATACGTTGGCCCCTCAGCGCTGGCATCTGTACTGATTGAGGTAAGTCAACGTCTGGCGGGCAAATGCAAGTAGCCTGAAAGAACCCGTGCGCTGGCCCTCTCTTCTTCGCCCGGAAAACCCTGCCCAGACATGCGAGGGCAGAGCTTGATGAGGCTGGCATGCATGACAGCCCCGTATGCTTTGCAGGAGATCGATATGTCGGCCTGGGCAATTGAACAGTACCGGGGCTGCTCTATTCATATCTTGGCGGTCGTTGGGCGGTGCGATGAATTCAAGTACGCCTACACCGGCTTTGTCTGCTCGCCCAAGTCAGCCGCGCTGGAATATCCCAAATTGGAGCGCTTCCACCACGTCTCTCCGGACTTTGATTCTGTGGATGTTGCAATTGCGGCAGGCATGCTGGTCGGAAGGGCAATCGCAGAACGCTGGACGTCGCTTTCTGGGCAGCGCCGAACATCTGAGCGGCTTACTCGCCAGCCGCCTTAGCCGACTGGTGTGTCGTGGAAACGGTGTTCAATATTCAGGCCGTCAGCAAGGTCTATCCAATGGGAAGCGTGAGCGTGCGCGCCCTGGAACACGTCGATCTGGAACTCGGCGCGGGTGAGATCGTTGTGCTGCTCGGGGCATCGGGCAGTGGCAAATCCACGTTACTCAACCTGATGGGCGGGCTGGATACACCAACAACCGGTTCCATCGTGTATCGGGACCACGATCTTTCCCACGCGGGGGAACGAGGTCTAACGCGATTCCGCCGGGAACACGTTGGATTCGTCTTTCAGTTCTACAACCTGATTCCAAGCCTGACTGCTCGCGAGAACGTCGCACTGGTGACGGACATCGCAGAGCGCCCGCTGGACCCCACTGAGGCCCTGAACCGGGTCGGGATCGGGGCGCTGGCGGATCACTTTCCCTCGCAGATGTCGGGGGGTGAGCAGCAACGTGTTGCCATCGCCCGCGCTGTCGCAAAGCGGCCAGATGTCCTCCTGTGCGACGAGCCGACAGGCGCATTGGATTTCCGGACGGGGCAACTGGTGCTAGAGGTGCTCGAACAGGTGAACCGCGAGTTCGGCACCCTGATCGTCATCGTCACGCACAACGCCGTCATCGCCGACATGGCGGATCGTGTCGTTCGCATGAGCAGCGGCACCATTGTCGAGCAACGCCGCAACGCTCAGCGTGCCCGCGTGGGGGATCTGGCATGGTGACCATGCTTGTCCGGCTACTCTGGCGAGACCTCTGGCAAATGCGGGCGCAGGTGGTAGCGGCGGTCTTGGTTGTCGGATGCGGCGTTGCTACGTTTGTGGCGATGCGCAGCACCTATCTGGCTTTGTTGAACGCCCAGCAGGACTACTACGCGTCATATCGCTTTGCCGATCTTTTCGTGCATCTGAAGCGCGCACCACTGGAGACGGCTTCGCGCATTGCTGCATTACCGGGGGTGTCACATGTGGACGCACGCGTGGTGTCAGATGTCACGGTCGACATACCCGGCCTTTCCGAGCCAGCCACGGCGCGCCTTGTTTCGATCCCGGAACTCGGCTGGCCCGCGCTGAACCTGTTGCATCTTCAAAGCGGCCGATACATTTCGCCGGGCCGCGAAGACGAGGTGCTGGTCAGCGGGGCCTTTGCAGATGCCAATGGCCTGCGCCCCGGCCAATACTTCAGCGCCATCTTGAACGGCCGCTGGAAGCGCCTGCACATTGTTGGTCTTGCAATCTCGCCGGAGTATGTCTACGAGGCAGGCGCCGGCTCCATCTTCCCCGACAACCGTCACTACGGCGTGGTGTGGATGGGAACGAATGCGGTTTCAGCAGCGTTCCGCATGGACGGCGCTTTCAATGATCTCGTGTTGTCTCTCGATGCAAGCGTGCCCGCGCCGCACCTCATGGCGCAGATCGATCGAATGTTGTTGCCGTACGGCGGACTTGGAACAATCAGCCGGGAAGACCAGATATCGAATCGGTTCATTACCGACGAGATCGCACAGAACCGCGTGACTGCCACCTATGTGCCGGCCATCTTTTTTCTCGTCGCGATGTTTCTCTTGCAGAACGTCCTGACCCGGCTGATCGATACACAACGCTCGCAGATCGGCTTGATGAAGGCGTTTGGATACGGTGATCTTTCAGTAGGTTTGCATTACCTGCAGCTCGGGTGCGTCGTTGCTGCGGCGGGTACTGCTATCGGTATTGGTGGCGGATTGGCATTAGGGACGTATCTGACCGATCTCTACGCCCGGTACTATCGGCTGGCTCACCTCGAATTTCGCGCCGATCTTTCGACGATGGCCTGGGCGTTCTTCATCAGCTTCGGAACGGCACTTGGCGGTGCCATCATGAGCACTGCGAAGGCCATGAGGTTGATGCCCGTCGAGGCGCTTCGCGCAGTCGTTCCTCCGGCGTTTTCAGTGGGCTGGGTGGAGCGGGCGGGCATCTATCGGCAACTCAGCGTGGTGTGGCGAATGATTGCGCGCAATATCGCGCGCCAACCCGTCAAGTCGCTCCTTGGTTCCTTAGCCATTGCATGCGCGAGCGCGATTCTTGTCGTCGGCGGGTTCTTCTTCGATTCAATCGATTTCCTTTTCGATACGCAATTTCAGCAAATCGAGCGCCAGGAAGTGACGGTGGCCTTTTCTCAGCCGTTATCTCACCGCGCCGTCTACGCGATCGAGCGTCTGCCCGGCGTGCTGAAGGTCGAGGGGTTTCGCGATGTACCGGTCAAGCTATCCGCTGGGTATCGGTCTCGGCGCGTGTCGCTGAGCGGAATCGCTCAGAAGGCAGATCTGCACAGGCTGGTTGATGATGAGGGCAGACCGCTGCATATTCCCCCGGATGGCTTAGTGGTTTCGGCAAGACTTGCCGCCGTTCTTGGCATAAAACCCGGTGATCCGGTCACCATCGAAGTGCTTGAAGGCGAGCGTCAAACCAGACAGGTCACGTTGATGCAGCTGTCCGGCGATCTGGTGGGCGTCGCGGCCTACATGGACCAGAAAGCGCTGGCGAAACTGCTGGGGGAGAGCGGAAACTGGTCAGGGGCAAGGCTGTCAGTCGATCAGCATGCGGCTGCGCATCTGTATGCGACGCTCAAGCGGCTGCCGACGGTGAATGCGGTGGCAGTGCGCCAGTCCGTCATCGCCAGCTTCCGTAAGATCATGGACGAAAGCGTTCGTCTGTCCACGTCCATCAACTTCGCCTTTGCCTGTGTGATTGCGTTTGGTGTGGCGTTCAATGGCATGCGAATCGCTTACTCGGAGCGCGTTCAGCAGTTGGCTTCCCTGCGCGTGCTCGGGTTCACGCAGACCGAGGTCGCTTGGATTCTGCTTGGGGAGCAGTTTGTGCTCACCGCCATTGCGCTCCCAGCCGGACTCCTGCTTGGCTATGGCGTGTGCGGGCTCCTCTCGACTCGGCTGGCAACAGATTTATACCGCCTTCCGCTCGTGGTTCATGCCGCGACCTTCGCTTACGCATTCCTTGTAGCGGGTGGGGCGGTTGTGTGTTCGGGGCTGCTGGTGGCGGGCAAGATCAGACGGCTGGATATCGTCGCAGTGCTTAAGGCCAGAGAATCATGAAGCGCGGCGCTCTGCGAAAGTCCCTTGCTCTTGCTGGTGCCGCGCTTGCGTTGGCATTGACGCTCGCGTACGCGCTCTGGCCAACGCCTGCGACAGTGGACACAGGGCGCGTCACACGTGGGCCGCTTCAAGTCACGATCGACGAAGACGGCGAAATTCGTGCGCATGATCGTTACGTCATCACGGCACCGATCACAGGCCGACTGCTTCGCGTTGAACTGCATGAAGGCGATCAGATTAAAGGCGGGCAGGTGATCGCCGCTCTGGTGCCAGTGCCGATGACGCCGGGGGAGCGAGCTTCGCAACGGGCGCGTGTTGATGCGGCAGAGGCAATTTTTCGTGAGGCCCAGGCGCGGGCCGCTCACGCCAGGGCGGACTACGAACAGGCTCGCCGAGACCTGGCCCGGGGCGAAACGCTTCTGAGCAGCGGTGCCATGTCAAGGCAGGAAGTGGAGCAGATGCGGACCATGTCTGCCTCCAGTGCCAGCGATCTGTCCGCAGCACGCGCGAGGGAGACGTCGGCCGCAGCCGACGTTCGTGTCGCGATGGCTAATCTGAAGGCGTTGGAAGCAGGGCAGCCTGTTGAAGTCCGGGCACCGGCCAACTCAGTGCTGCTACGCATCGAACAGCAAAGTGAGCGCGTCGTGCTCGCAGGTACGGTCCTCATGGTCTTAGCTGACCCTTCGCGCTATGAACTGGTGGTCGACGTGCTGTCGACCGATGCTGTCAAGATCAGCGCCGGCATGCGTGTATCGGTCGTGGAGTGGGGTGGCCCATTGGCGGTCAACGCCACGGTACGGACAGTCGGCCCGGGGGCGTTTACCAAGGTGTCGGCGCTGGGGGTCGAAGAGCAGCGCGTCCATGTTGTCGCGGACCTTGTGGACCCACCGGGAAGATTGAATGATGGCTACCGCGTACAAGGCCGCATCATCATCTCGGACCAGCCTGATGTGCTCAAGCTGCCGATCGGCGCGTTATTCCGCTGTGGCGACCACTGGTGCACGTTCATCGTCAAGAATGGAAAAGCTGCCCAGCGAATCATTCAGATCGGGCAGCGCAACGCGGAAGAAGCCCAGATACTCGATGGGCTTCAGGACCACGACACTGTGGTCACGTATCCCCCAACGACACTAAGTAACGGCATGAGCGTGCGCCCCCTGAAATAAGCCTCTGAACGCCCGCTGCGTACCGGGGGGGGAATACTTGCTCGGCCCCGAAGCGACGCATCGCGTTGGATACCACCGAAGCCGAGCTCAGGCTCATCGTAAGCGTCAAGTTTCGGTGATACCCGGCCATTGGGCGGATGCTTTTGCCGGTACCGTGCCGTCGCCAGTGGCCGACGCCACGCGCGGCCGTTTCAGCATCGCAAGAGCGGGCAGGTCGGGCGGCCGCGCTTTGACGCAACGTTAATCCCTATTGATTGAGGTGCGGCCACGAGACGGGCGAAGTGGGCACGCGGCGCTTAGCTTGATATACGCAGGTATTGACTGCTGTTAAGACGGCCTATTCGTCTTTGCCGGCAGCGGTTATCTGCCACTGTTCCTATGGAAACCCCTCTTTGGATCGGCCTAGCGTGACGGCTAGCCGCGCCTCACCAGCGATGTAGTCCCAGTAGCAGATCCGGTTCGCCTGGCTTCGCCCAGTGTGACCAGAGACATGCGACGAGCCGTGTCGGTGCTGGGTCCGGGCGGAATTCGAGAGCGATTTTCTCGCCCGCTTGGCCGGTTATGCGCTCAGAGAAGGCATCCCGGAGAATCAGGCCATGCGTCGATGCCGATCCCTTCAATCCGTGCTCCAGTAGTTTTCGAGCAGCATGTCGGACAGTGATTGCCGTTCTGCCCAGCCTTCCTGTTCGAGCATCGGCTTGTCGTAGAAACTGTCGACATGGCCTAGACAGAGGATGGCAACGGGCCGGGCATCGGCTGGCAACTTCAGCAATCGCCCAAGCAGTTGTGGATCGAACAGCGACACCCAGCCCATGCCGATTCCCTCGGCGCGGGAAGCCAGCCACAGGTTCTGGATCGCGCAGGCGACCGAGGCGAGATCCATCTCGGGCATGGTGCGACGGCCGAAGATATGTCGCTCGCGTCCGTCCATAAGGGCGGCGATCAGAACTTCGCCGCAGTCCAGAATGCCCTCGACTTTCAGCCGCATGAACTCGTCTTCGCGCTCGCCCAGCGCGCTGGCCGTGCGTCTGCGCTCGGCATCAACCTGAGCATGCATTTGCGTTCTCAGTTGCCGGTCGGTAATGCGGATGAAGCGCCACGGCTGCATGAACCCCACACTGGGGGCGAGATGTGCGGCATGCAGCAAGCGCCGCAGCACATCAGGATCAATCGGGCCCGGACGGAAATGCCGCATATCACGACGCTCGCGGATGACCCGATAGACGGCATCGATTTCACTGTCGCTGTAACGATGTCGGTTCATGGCTTGAAGAGCGCGGCGGTGGCACTCGGGCTGGAGGGGAAGTAGCAGTGCAGATAGCTCGCCAGGATGCTGCCGTGGCGATAGATGGCCTCGCCAGGCGCTGCCCCATTGGCCCGGCGCGCATGGGTATAGGGTGCAAGCGGAGTCTGCACGCTTGAATAGTGGAAGGCATGACCACGCAGCGTCTCGCCACCGAGCTCGACCGATTGCAGGCCGAGCGCGGCAAGCCGGTTGTGCAGCGTGGCGTGGCCCGGCAGGAGCCCGAGCATCGGGCCCGTGGTGCCGGTTCGCTCAGTAAGCGCGTCAAGCAGGTAAAGCATGCCCCCGCACTCGGCAAACAGGGGCTTGCCGGCAGCGACGTGTGCGCGCAGCGTAGCCCGGGTGGCCCCGTGGGCACCGAGCGCTTTCAGGTGCAGTTCGGGGTATCCACCGGGCAGGTAGACCGCATCGGCGGCAGGTAGCGGTTCATCGGCCAGTGGCGAGAAATACGCGACTTCTGCACCCAACGCGCTGAGCAATTCCAGGTTGGCCGGGTAGAGGAACGAAAACGCCAGGTCTCGGGCCACGGCAATGCGCACGCCGGCCAGCAGTCGTGGCACTGCCACAGCCGCTGCCGGCGCAAACGCCACGGGCGGGGGCAGTTCGGCCAGCCCGGTCTCGGCAATGCGTGCTGCCGCGGTGGCAATGCGCGATTCGAGATCGTCGATCTCCTGCGCCTGCACGAGGCCGAGATGACGCTCGGGCAGCGCCATCGCCGGGTCGCGCATCACCGCACCGGCGCAGGGTAGCGATGGCGGCAGCATCTCAAGCAGCATCTCGGCATGGCGGGCGCTGGCGACACCATTGGCCACGACGCCGTGAAACGGCAGGCCGGGCCGAAACGTCGCCAAGCCGTGCGCTACCGCGGCAAACGTCTGTGCCATGCCGCTGACATCAATGATCGGAAGAACGGGCACGTTGAACACCGCCGCCAGGTCAGCGCTCGATGGCGTACCGTCGAACAGCCCCATGCTGCCCTCGATGAGGATCAGGTCTGCGCTGGCGGCGGCATCGTAGAGCCGGCGGCGGCACTCGGCTTCGCCGGTCATCCACAGGTCGAGCGAATACACCGGATTGCCCGATGCGCGTTCCAGGATGAAGGGATCAAGAAAGTCAGGCCCCGTCTTGAACCCATGGACGGAGCGACCGAGGTTACGGTGATGGCGCGCGAGACCGGCCGTGAGCGTGGTCTTGCCCTGGTGAGAGGCCGGCGCCGTCAGGAACAACGCGGGACAGGAGCGGGCTGCGGTTTGCGTAGGCATGGCTCGGTTCTAGTATTCAACCCCTTGCTGTGCCTTCACACCCTGCTCGCGATAAGGGTGCTTGACCAGGCGCATCTCGGTGACGAGGTCGGCCGCCTCGATCAGGGCCTCGGGCGCGTGCCGACCGGTCACGACCACGTGCAGCGCGGGCGGGCGCGCTGCGAAGACGGCCAGCACCTCTGCCAACGGCAGATAGTCGTACTTGAGCACGATGTTCAGCTCGTCCAGGATGACCATGTCGTACTCGCCGCTTTGGATCATGCGGCACGCCTCTGCCCAGCCCTTGCGGGCGGTTGCGATATCCGCGTCGCGGTCCTGCGTGTTCCAGGTGTAGCCGTCGCCGCTCGTCAGAAAATCACAGTTGGGAAAGCCGCCCAAGAGGTCACGCTCGGCGGTATGCAGCGCGCCCTTGATGAATTGCACAACACCTAGGCGCATGCCGTGGCCGACCACGCGCAGCCCCATGCCGAAGGCGGCGCTGCTCTTGCCCTTGCCGGTGCCGGTATTGACGATCAGCAATCCCTTTTCATGCGTTGCCGCGGCCTTCTTTTTTTCGAAGCCGGCCTTTCGCCGTTCGGTCATGCGCTGGTGCGCGGTCGGGTCTGTCTGCATGGTGCGATCTTCCTTGGGTTCGTCCGCTTACCGCCACGTGGTGCCTGTCAACGCGTTCAGTTTTTCCATGACGCGCGCGCGGCTTGGGTGATAGCCGATGAAGACCAATTGTGCGTGCCGCGCCGGTGCCGCATCGGCTTCGTGCCGCAGCTCTATCCGGCTGCGTACGCCTTGGACAAGCAATCGGCCTTCACCGCTGGTCGTGGGCGCGAAGCCCTTGATGCGCAGCAGGGGTTCGCTGCGCGCAATGGCGGCGATGGCCTCACGCAGCGTGTCGGCGTCCTGCGCCTGGGTGCTGCGAAGCAGGAATGACAGCCACCCCGGGTCCTGCTCGTGAAAATGCTTGTGCGTGCTGAGGCCGTGGCTGTGTGCGCCGAGGCTGCCGTGGCTGTGGCCGTCGAACAGGCGCTGGTTTGCAAGGGGGCGCATTTTCAGGCCGGGTATGCTGGCCATCGGCCCATAGTGCCGATGCTCTGTGTTGGCCGGCTCGTGCAGATGCAGGCCCAGCGTCAAGCGAGTATCGAGTTTCGCCTTCTGGGCCAATTCAATGAAGCGGATGGACGGCGCAAGCGCACGCACGCGTGCCTCGGCATCGAGCAAGGCTGGCTCGCCCAGCGCGTCGATCTTGTTCAAGACCACGATATCGGCGTTGGCCAATTGCATGTCGAACAGACCGGCCACGGATTGATCGAGGTCCTGGTTCGCACCGGCGGTGGCCTGACGGAATTCGCCCGCCAGCAGCAACGGTGTGTCGACCACTGCCAGCGTGGCGTCGAGAACAAAGTAGGGGGCCAGCGCTTCGCTCTGCAGTTGCTCCATCACGGCGGTCGGCAGGGCGAGTCCCGAGGTTTCGATCAGCACGTGGTCGATCAGGCTGCGGCGTTGCCAGAGCGCCAGCATGGTCGGCAGGAAATCCGCGTCGTCGTCGTAGGCCACCAGGCCATTGGACAGGTCGTGGATTTCAACCCCACTGCCTTCCTTGCCCTCGCCGCCCTCACCGCGAAGAAGCGCACCGTCGATGGATACTTCGCCAAATTCATTGACCAGGATCGCGAGGCGGCGCTGCTTGCAGTCGCGCATCAGATTTGACAGCAGCGTGGTCTTGCCGGCGCCAAGAAAGCCGGTGATGACGGTCACGGGAATGCGTGGCTGGCTCATGCGTGCAGCCCTCGCAGCATGGCCAGCACCGACGCAAAGTCAGAGGCCGTGGCCGGAGTGTCGAGGCTGGGCCGGTCGACGACGATCAGCGCAATACCGTGCGCTGCCGCCGCTGCCGCCTTGGTGCGGACCCCGCCGGCGTCTCCGGAGTCTTTGGTGACCACGCAGTCGATCGCCCAGTCGCGCCACAGCGTTTCGTTGGCCGTTTGGGAGAAGGGGCCCTGCATGGCGACGATGTGAGAACGCGGAATACCGGCATCGATTGCACGCTGAAGGTGCTGCGGGTCCGGCGCCAGGCGCACGAACCATTGGTGGTCCACCGCGCCTGGCGCCTGCACGAAGCGCGCGACGTCCTTGGAGCCGGTGGCAAGGAAGATGCGTTTTCCGTATTGCATGGCCAGTTGCGCGGCGTCTTCGATCGACGCTGCGCGCTGCGCACTGTGCAGGCTCATGGCGCGCGGCCGTTCGTAACGCAGGTAGGGCAGATCGAGCTCCTTGGCGAGCGCGATCAATTGCTGCGAGATCTCCGTGGCGTAGGGGTGCGTGGCATCGACAATCGCGCGCGCACGGCTTCCCCGCAGCAGTTCGCGCCGGCGCTCGATGCCTAGCCGGCCCGCGATCGGGGTGGCCCCGGGGCACGCTTGTCCGGCCAGTTCGGCGCCGTATTCGCTGGCGCTCGAGACCACGGTGCAGTGGCCCGCCGCAACGATCTCCCGCGCCAGCGCGTTGCCGTCGCTGGTGCCGGAGAAGACCCAGGTCGCGCCGACCGGCAGGTTGGCAGCGGTAACCGTGTCCGGTGTGTCGTCCCAGTTGCCGTAACCGCGCGGGGTATAGATCCAGCCGCGCTTGCGTTTGGTGAAACGGTTGCCGATCACCAGGGTGGTGAGCATGTCGAAGCGCCGCGTGCGCAGCTCGGCCAGCGTGAGGATTTCTACGGTCTGGTCTTCGCGGTAAGCATTGCGCACGATACCGCACAGGGTCTCCGCACGCTTATGTTCGAGCATGATGTCGAGGATGCGGTAGACCCCCTCCTGGCGCTGCTTGCTCTGCACGTTGTAGAACACTGCAGCGAGGTCGGCCTGGGCGATGTGGCGGGCGCGTGTTTCGATCCATGCCCACGGACAGAGCAGGTCGGACAGGCTCAGGGTGGCGAAGTCATGCGACAGCGGAGAACCGAGCAGCGATGCACAGGCGTTGGCCGAGGTGATGCCGGGGATCAGTTGCACGTCATAGCGGTCGTCCTCCGCCATCTCTTCGAATGCCAATGCCGCCATGGCGTAGATGCCGATATCGCCGCTGGAGATCAGGGCCACGGTCTTGCCTGCGCGTGCCTGCGCGATGGCAAGTTGTGCGCGGTCGCGCTCCTGGGTCAGCGGCAAGGTGTGGATGGTCTTGCCCGCAATCCAGGGTTGGATCCAGGTGAGGTAAAGGTCGTAGGCGACGATCACCTCGCTGGCCTGCAGCGCGGCTTCAACCATCGGGGGAATCAGCTCGCGCGTTCCTGGGCCGACGGACACCAAATAAAGTTTGCCGGTCATGGATGGGTCAGTTGTGTTCAATGGGCAGTATGTGGTCTTCGACGATGGCGACGGTAACGCCATCGAGTGCGGTCTTGGGCACGATCAGTTGGCCACGCGGGCTGGCGATGAGCGCGCACGGCTCGCATACACCGTCCACGCCAATTTGCTGCTGCACCCAGTCGGACGAATGTCCCACCCACGCGCGCGCGGCCACGTCGGCGCGCGCAATCACGCGCAAGGGCAATTGGTGGTGCATACAGAACGCCAGCAGCCCAACCTCGTCGGCCTTCAGGTCGATCGTTGCGATCTCCCGTACTTCAGTCAGGCTCCGGCCGCCCAACGCGTGCACGATCGCCTGCTCGATCGCCTCGGCAGATTTGCCGCGCCGGCAGCCGATGCCGAGCGTGAGCGGTTTGAGCGCCTCGGTTGCAGTGGTCACGGCCGGGCTCGCACCGGTGAGCCTGGCGACTGCGTAGGCGAGTGCATTCGCGCCGCCCTCGTGCCCGCTCAGTAGGGGGATCGCGAAGCGTGCGGCTTCGTCGAGCACCACCACGGCGGGGTCTTCGTACTTGTTTTGCGGCAGGCCGTCGAGGTAGCGCACGACAATGCCGCTTGCGCTCACCATGACCCACTGCCGGTGCAGGCGGAAGTGCCGACGGAAGTGCTCGCGCGGACTTTCATCGGCATGCAGCCAGGGCTGATACACGTCTGCATCCAACCCGGCCGACAGCCGGTGTCCGAGCGGGAGGGCGTCGCTGCGCGTCAACCAGACGGCGACCGGCTTCATGTCGGATCTCCGGCGGCTTGCGTGACTGGGGCTACACGAGCCTTGCGCGGGCGCCGCGTCTTGCGGTCGGTGCCGTCGCGGAAGATATGGGTGAATCCCGCAGCGTAGAGACTGGATTCAACACCGTCCTCGTGTGCAAGTGCGCGGCCGACCAGCAGTAGCGTGGTGAGCAGCCAATCCTTGTTTTGCACCTCGCTCATCAGCGTGCCAAGCGTGCTGCGATGAATCGCCTGGTCTGGCCAGCTTGCACGCCGCACCAGCGCGGCTGGCGTGTCGGCCGGGTAGTGCACCAGCAGGTCGGCCACGGTTTGCTTCAAGCGCTGGCCGGAGAGGAAGATGCACATCGTCGCCTGGTGCTCCGCGAAGCGGAGGACGGACTCCAGTTCCGGCACGGCCGATGCGCGACCCGACACCCGCGTCAGAATGACCGACTGCGATACCAGGGGGCGGGTCAGTTCACTGCCGAGCGCCGCCGCAGCAGCAGTGAACGACGAGACGCCAGGGATGATCTCGTAGGCGATGCCGAGCTTCTCCAGGCGGCGCATCTGCTCTGCCGTGGCGCCGTAGATGGACGGGTCGCCCGAATGCAGCCGCGCCACGTCCTTGCCTTCGAGTTGGGCGCGCCGATAAAGCGCTTCCTGTGCGTCGAGCGACAACTCGGCGGTATCGAATTTTTCGGCGTCCGGTCGGCAGTGCTGCAGCATCTCGGTCGGCACGAGCGAGCCGGCATACAACACCATCGGCACGTTGCCGAGGATGCGGCTGCCGCGCAGCGTGATCAGGTCGGCAGCGCCAGGGCCGGCGCCGATGAAATAGACTTTCATGCGTGACGTTTCTCTCTGGCGGTACTGCGGATCAGCATTGTTGCGAGGTAGCCGCTGGCGCTGGAATCCAAGCGCGATACGTCCTGACACAGCACCTCGCCGGGCAGCCCGATGCGGCGCGCGAATGCGCAGTGCCCGGCAATGCCGAGCGCGTTCAGCAGTTGCAGTACGGCCGGCAGGCGTGCGCCGATCTTCATCAGCACGACGATGTCATGGCTTTCGATGTCCGTGCGCAAGGCCGCCATGTCGTCGGGGCACGGCAGGATCAGGATCCGTTCCTTGCCCTCGCCAAGTGGCCAGGACAGCGCCGATGCGGTGGCCGCAAAGCTCGTGACCCCCGGAAAGGTGGTGTGGCGCAAGCCGGGTACCTTGTCGCGCAGCGCGGCCAGCAGGTAGCCGTAGGTCGAATATGTCATCGAGTCGCCGATGGTCAGGTAGGCGACGTTGCGCCCCTGGCGCAGCTCGCCGGCAATCGCGTCTGCCAATTCGCCGTAGTGCTCCGACAGCACGCTGCGGTCGGGGTCCATCTGGAACTCGATCTCGCAAAATTTGGCTTCTGCAATGGGCAAGCCTGCCAGGCACTGGCGCGCGACCGAGGTTTCACTGCCACGCGCGCGCGGCAGGTAGATGCGCTCGGCATCCTGCAATGCGGCCAGGGCCGCGACCGGAATCAGCCCTGCCGGGCCCGGCCCGACGCCCACGCCAACGAAATGACCGAGCGCGCTCACGCGGCCGCTCCGAGCGGTGTGCCGTCCATGGCAAACAGGCGGACCGCCACGCGGTCGACCCTCGGGACCCGGGGCTGCATCAGGGCGGCCAGCCGCCGTTCGATGTCGGTCCAGAACGCTTGCGCGCCCGGTTCATTTCGCATGATTTCCACGATGTTTTCCACGGTGTTGGCTTTCTCTATCTGTTGGGTGAGTCCGCTGGCAAAGCCCAGGTCGGCCGCCACGGCCGCCACGGAATGCATGGCCATGCGGCTCTTGCTCGAATGCGTGTCCCACGCGTCCCCCATTCGCTCATCAAGCAGCTTGGCAAGCTTGCCCGGATGCCCGAGCACCCACAGCGTTCCCAGACGCGCCTGCGACTCTTCCAGCGCTTGCTGGGCATAGTCGAGGGACGCGCCGACGAAGTTGGCGATCTGCACCACCTGCTTCTTTTGCAGGGCCAGCGTGTCGGTTGCAAATCGCCGGCCGATCTTGCCGGGGGTGAACGCGATGGCCTCTGGCTGCTCACCCAGGGCGACGCGGATGTACACCTCGATCGACGCCATCCACGCAGCGAGCGACATCGGCTCAACGATGCCGCTGGTGCCGAGGATCGAGATACCGCCCACGATCCCGAGCATGGGGTTGAACGTACGCTTGGCGATCTTCTCTCCGTCGACGCAGCCGATGGCTAGGTCAAAGCCTGGGTTGGCTGCGCCGTTGAGCACCTCGTCAACCGCCATCTGCATCATTTGGCGTGGCACGGGGTTGATGGCCGCCTCCCCCGGCGGCACGCGCAGGCCCGGCTGGGTGACCATGCCGACGCCCTCGGCCGCAAGAAAGCGCACCGCGCCTTGGTGATTGACCGTCACCCTGGCGAAGATTGTTGCGCCGTCGGTGTTGTCGGGATCATCGCCGCCGTACTTCTTCACGTCTGCGCGCACCGAGCCGTCTGCCAGCCGCTCCACGTTCTCCACCGGCACCAGCAGGTAGTAGTCGGGGTCGGGCAGGCTGACCTCGACTTCGCTGGCGACCTCGCCGCGCAACAGCATCAACAGCGCAGCCTTGACCGCGGCCGTGGCGCAACTGCCGGTCGTGCGGCCGCGGCGCAGGCCATTGGGGGCCAGCGTGGCGAGATCGAAGGGGCGGCGGTGCGCTTCGCTGGTCACGGCATCTGATTCTGGCGGTGGACCTGATCGATTGCCGCGATCATCAGTGCGTTGATGGCCGACGCTGCCCACGGCGATCCGCCGCGCGTGCCACGGTTGGTGATGCGCGGCACCTGCAGCAGGCGGCGTAACTCGTCCTTGCATTCGCGCGTGCCGACAAAGCCCACCGGCAGTCCGACCACAAGCTGCGGGCGCCAGCCGTGCTCGCGCACCAGCCGCACCAGTTCCATGATCGCCGTGGGCGCATCGCCGATCGCCACGACGACATCGTTGCCGAACTTCTGCCAGGCACGCCGAATGCCCGCTGCGGACCGCGTAATGCCATGCGCCTCGGCCAGCAACCGGGTTTCCTCGTCGTGCACGCCGCACCATGTCTGCATGCCAAGTTGGTCGAGCACCGCACGTTTGAGCCCCGTCTGCACCATGGTCACGTCGGCGACGATGCGGCGGCAGCGCAGCAGCGCCCGGATGCCGGTCGTCACTGCGCCGGGGGAGAAATACAGGTCATCGACGATGTCGAAATCGCCGCTGGTATGCACCAGGCGCTTGAGCACGATCTGGTGATCGTCCGGCACGTCGGACCAGTCGCGTCCCTGGTCGATGATGCGCATGCTCTCGGCTTCGATCGGGTGCGGCACGTAGGGCGGCCATTCCGCAGCGGGAGCGGGGGCGCCCGCTGTTTCGTCCCGCCCGAGCAGTCCGCGTACTAGGCCGTGGTGAGCCTGCTGCGGCGTGCCGACCTGCTCTTCAAAGCCGACGATCTGCACACGGTATTTGCAGAGCGCGCAGTTCATCGTGGCCCGGCCTTCGATGCCCTCTGCTGCGCGCTCCAGAAACACATCGGCCACATGCGGGTGCGCACCGAGATAGCCCGCCTTGACCACCTCGAGTTCCGGGTGGCGGGTTGCCAGATCGTCGGCCGCGGCGTAGATGCGCTTGACCAGTACGCCATCAAACAGAAAGTAGGGCAGTACCACGACGCGCTTGTGCCCAAGCAGCGCGGCTGCTTTGAGGCCATCGGCCACCAGCGGCCGGGCAGTGCCTGAATAGCAGACGAACGAGGTACCGAAGCCGAGCCCTTCCTCGAGCATGCGCGCAACCTTGGATATCTCCGAATTCGCATCGGGGTCCGAGGTGCCGCGTCCGACAACAACCAGACAGGTATCGGCGCGCGCCACGGTGTGCCCCGAGAGCGCTTCGGCCTGGATGATGCGCTCCCGGCAGAGCTGCAGCAGTTTGGGGTGCAGGTCCATCGCTGCCCCGAAATGGAAGTCGACACCGGGGTGCGCCTGCCTGAGTGCGAGCAGTTCGCTAGGCATGTCGTTCTTGGCGTGCGTGGCCGCAAGCAACACGCCGGGCACCATCACCACGCGCCGTGCGCCATTGGCGATGACGCCGTTGACTGCTTGGTCGATGGTTGGCGTAGCGAATTCCAGAAAGCCATGCGCAACCATGCGGCCACCGGCACGCTCGCGCAGGAGCGCGACCAGCGCCTCGAATTCGCCCACGCCGTCGGGGTCGCGGCTGCCGTGTCCAGCCAGGACGATGGCGTAGTCAGTGGCGGTGTCAGTGGTCGCGCTCATTGCGCCTCCGGCGGTGGCTCGATCTGACTGGGGATGGGGTTCATGGTGCGGATCAGCATGATGCTCATGTCGGAGAAGCGCTGATGCGCGCACTCGGCCAAGGTGCCGCGCCATTGGGCCTCGGCTTGCGTGAGATGCTCCCATACCTCCACCGGCTGCTGCGCGGGGATGCCGTTTTCGAGCAGGTACGCGGCGATGTGCCAGGGCATGAACGAACGTGCCTCGTCCCAGGGGCAGGGGATCACGATGGCGTTGCGCTGGTCTTCAAGCACATGCACCAGATGGCGTTTGAACGGTGTCAGATCACCACGGCGGTGGAAGGTGATGAAGGTTGTCTCGTCAAAGCACACCTTGGCGCGCGACGCCAGGATTTGCGCCGACGAGATGCCGGGGATGGTATCGACCGGATGGCCGCACGCCCGCTCGACCCGCTCCAGATATTGGAAGCCGCTGAAGTGGATGTCGCCCATGAACACGACCACGCATTTCTTCCCGGCGTGATGCAGCTGCGCCACCTTGTCGAGCTGGGCGACCTGATCGCGGTAGCCCATCAGCACGACTTCGGCGCTTTGAGGAATCAGCGCCTGCACAACGTTGACGACGGCATTGAATCCGGCAACGACGTCGGCGTTGCGAATCAATTCGGCGGAGCGTTGCGGCAGGTAACCGATATCGCCGGGGCCGGCACCGATGCAGATGATCATTGCGTTTCCTTATGTTGTGTCGCCGCAAGGCGTGGCACGTCCCTGGCCAGCCCGACGGTCGAGCCGATCACAAGCAGCGCCGGGCTGCCCAGGCCGGCCGCCGCAACATCGTCGGCCAGGCGCGCCAGCGTGCTCAAGACCTGCCGCTGCTCTGGCCGGGTGCCGTGCTGGATCGCGGCGGCCGGTGTGTCGGGCGGCATGGCTTGTTGCAGTTGTGCGCTGATGTGCGAGAGGTTTGCGATGCCCATGTAGATCACCAGCGTCATGCCGCTGCGGCCGAGCAACGGCCAATCGGGTTCGTCATTCTGGAGGCTGTGGCCGGAGACGAAGATGGCACCGTGCACATGATCACGATGCGTGAGCGGGATGCCGAGTGTGGACGGCACCGCGAGACCGGCCGTAATGCCGTTGACCGCCTCCACTTCGATCCCGGCGGCAAGCAGGGCTTGCATCTCTTCGCCCCCGCGCCCGAAGACGAACGGGTCGCCTCCTTTGACGCGGGCAACGCATCGCCCTGCCAGCGCTTCGTCCAGCATGCGGCGTTCAATGTCGGCTTGCGGGGTGGAGGCGCCGCCGCCGCGCTTGCCGACGTGGATCACTTCGGCTGTTTTTGGCGCGAATTGCAGCACCTCCGGGTTGGCCAGATCGTCGATCAGCACGACGTCGGCAAGCGCCAGGCGGCGCACCGCCTTGAGCGTCAGCAGCTCGACATCGCCAGGACCGGCGCCGATCAAGTACACCTTGCCACGCGGGTTCATCGCGGCAGCCTTTCGCGGATGGTCAGCCGCAGTTGCTCACCGCTGATCTGGTCCAGGGGTAGGCAATCTGCATGCAGCGCTTGCGCGAGCTCGTGGGCGCGGCCCAGGCGCACGAAATCCTGCTCAGTGTCCAGAACCAGGGCTGGTGTGCCCCGCGCTGCCAGACTCTGGGCCGCATCGAGCGATTCCTGCCACGGATCGGCGCTCTCGTTCAGAGCGATGTTGGCGCGTCCGTCGCTGAGCACCACCAGGAGCGGTGTGGCGCCATCGTGCTGTGCCAGCGTGGACGCGGCCAGATGCAGCGCATGCGCCAGCGGCGTCCTGCCGCCGGTCGGCAGCTCGCGCAGAGCCAGTTCGGCCAACTCGACCTGGCGGGTGGGCGGCAGCACCAGCTCGGCACGCTCGCCGCGAAAGCAGATCACGGCAACCTGGTCGCGGCGCTGGTAAGCGTCTTGCAGCAGGCCGAGCACGCAGGACTTGACCGTCTCCATGCGCCGGCGTGCCGCCATTGAGCCGGAGGCATCCACCACCAGCAGGATCAGGTTGGACTGCTGACCCACGTGCACCTTGTCATGCAGATCGGCGCGGGTCACCTCAAACTCGGTTGGGTTGCGCATCAGCGCGTGACGCAGCGTGGCGTCTACCGCAAGCTGGTTCGGGGCTTGGCTTGGCACGGCGCTGATGGCTTGGCCGCGGCGGGCACCCACGATACGGCTGCGCCGGCCACTGGCCTCATGCGCCTGCATTGCAACCACGTCGATGCGCCCGATCGCATCCGCTGCGGCGGCCATAAACAACCGCTCGGCTGCGCTATTGGATTGCGGTGCGTTGTCAACGTCATCGGTGCGGTTGTCCGCAAGTTCTGACTCGGCTGTTTCGCCGTCACCCGTTGCGCGGGTGTCATCTGCCGGGGCGGGCGGTTGGGCAAGCTGCTGCTGTTGCTGGGTCAACGCATCCAGGCGCTCGCTGTCCAGGCCGCTCTGCTCGAAGGGCTTGCGCCGGCGGCGGTGCGGCAGCGCCAGCTCGGCGGCTTCGCGCACGTCTTCGGCAGTGACCACGTCGCGGCCGTTCAGCACGGCAAGCGCGCGCGCTGCCTTGTGGATCACGATATCCGCGCGCAGGCTCGCGACCTCGAATTCGCAGCACACCTGGCTGATAAAGGCGAGCAGCGAGTCGGGAAGCCGCACGCTGGCCACCTGCTGTTGCGCGGTGCGAATGGCCGCGCGCAAGGTATCGGTTTCCGGTTGCCACGCGGCGATGAATGACTTCGGATCGGCCTCGAACGCGAGCCGTCGACGCACCACCTCGGCGCGTACGGCTGGGTCGCGCGGCGCGCTTACCTCCACCATCAGGCCAAAGCGATCCAGTAATTGCGGGCGCAGGTCCCCTTCCTCCAGATTCATGGTGCCGAGCAGCGTGATGCGCGCCGGATGGCTGATCGCCAGACCCTCGCGCTCCACCGTGTTGCGGCCCATGGCAGAAACGTCGAGGAGCATGTCGACCAGGTGGTCGGCCAGCAGGTTGACTTCATCCACATACAACAGCCCGCGATGGGCAGCGGCAAGCAAGCCGGGCTGGAAGGCTTTCCTGCCGTCTTTCAGGGCGCGTTCGAAGTCGAGGCTGCCGAGCACACGGTCTTCCGTTGCACCGAGCGGCAGGTTGACGAACGGCACGGGTGCACTGGCGATGTCGCGCGTGCTGTCCTGGCATACGCTGCATTCGGCCAGCGGGGCTTCCGGCTCGCAGTTGAACGTGCAGCCGGCCACGCGCTGGATCGGCGGCAGGACATCGGCCAGACCGCGCGCGGCCGTGCTCTTGGCGGTGCCCTTGTCGCCCCGGATCAGCACGCCGCCCAAGGTCGGGTCGACCGCGCACAGCAGGAGCGCACGCTTGAGCTGCGCCTGGCCGACGATGGCGGTGAACGGGTAGTGGTGTCTCATGGTTTGCGGGCTGTTGCGTGGCCTTGTGTGCGAACCTCTCCGCGCGCTTCGAGCATGGCTTCACCGTGCAGATGCAGCGCTCGCAACGCAGCAAGGGTTTCCGGTTTGGGTTGGGCCCACAACTGGCGCTGTGCGGCCTCAAGAAGCCGGTCGGTAATGGCGGTGAGTGCCCAGGGATTGCTTTGGGCAAAGAACTGCTGCATTTGCGGTGCAAAGGCATAGGTTTCGGCCACCTGCTCGTACACCCAGTCATCCACGACATGGGCGGTGGCGTCGTAGCCGAACAGGTAGTCGACTGTGGCCGCCAGCTCAAGGCCCCCCTTGTAGCCGTGTTTCATGATGCTGGAGATCCACTTCGGATTGGCCACCCGCGCGCGGAAGACGCGCAGGACTTCTTCCTTCAGCCCGCGTACGGCGGGGTTGTCCGGCTGATGGCTGTCTCCAAAGTAGTGGCGCGGCTGGCGTCCGGTCAGGCTGCGGATGGTGGCGATCATGCCGCCGTGGTACTGCAGATAATCGTCGCTGTCGAAAATGTCGTGCTCGCGGTTGTCCTGATTGTGCAGGGCCACCTCGACACCCGACAGACGGTGCCGGAAATCGGCACGCGCATCGGTGCCATCGTCTGCGCGACCGTAGGCATAGCCGCCCCAGTTGATGTAGGCCGTGGCGAAATCGGCGTCTTCCTGCCAGTTCTGTTCCTGGATCAAGGGCAGGATGCCCGCACCGTACGTTCCCGGCTTCGAACCGAAGACGCGATAGAGCGCGCGCTGCTCGGCACTATCGCCCTGCAGTTGGCGGAACAAGTCGTGCTTGAGGTCAGCCAGGTAGTGCTTGCGCAGGAAGTTCTGTTCAGCCGGCTCATCCAGCCTGGCGACCATGTGCACGGCTTCGTCCACCAGGTGGATCAGATGCGGGAACGCGTCACGGAAGAAGCCGCTGATGCGTACCGTCACGTCGATGCGCGGGCGGCCCAGTTCGGACAACGGAATCGCCTCGACACCGGTCACGCGCCGGCTCTCTGCTTGCCAGCGGGGGCGCACGCCCAGCAGGGCGAAGATTTGGGCGATGTCATCACCGTGGGTGCGCATGGCGCTGGTGCCCCATACGCTGATGCTGACTGACTCAGGCAACCGGCCGGTCTCCCTGCGATGACGCGCCAGAACTTCGTTGGCCAACTCCGAGCCGACACGCCATGCTGCCTGCGACGGCAGGCTGCGCGGGTCCACCGAGTAGAAGTTGCGGCCGGTTGGCAGCACGTGCGCCATGCCGCGAGTCGGTGCGCCACTCGGCCCGGCGGGTACGTAGCCCCCCGCAAGGCCCTTGAGCAGGTTGTCGATCTCTTCCGAGGTGCGTGCGAGATTGGGCACCAGTTCGCGGCAGACATAGGCCAGGGTCTGCCGGATGGCTTCGATGCCCATCGTGCCCGGCAGCACATCGGCCAGCGTCGCGTCGATCGCGTTGGCATCGAAATGGCACGCGGCCAGCCTGGCCACCAACTGCCGGCCGAGAGCGGTGATCGCGTCGAATGCATCGGCGCGGGTGACGAGCGTACGCGCGGCGAGTCGGGCGAGCGTGGGCGGAATGCTATCCAGCCGGTGGCCCTTGTCGTGCTGCAACGCTGCCCAATCGATGTCGAGCGCGGCAGCCACGCCGGCCGGCAGCCCTGGAACCGAGAGGTTGGGCAGGCGCACCAGCGCACAGACCATGTCGATCAGTGCATCCCCGGCCGGAACCTTGCCCAGCACGTGCAGGCCGTCGCGTATCTGTGCCGCGCCCAGCTCGCACAGGTAGCCATCGATGTCCTCGATCAGGTGCGCGACGTCAACGCCCTCCATCTGGGCCAGCGTCAGCGGTACGCCGTCTTTGTTCAGCGTTGCATCCCACGTGTGGCTGTGGTCGTGGTGGTGATCATCATGGTCATGACCGTGGCCGTCATCGTGATGATGGTGGTGATGACCGTGGCCGCCATGGGGGTGATGTTTCTTACCGGTGGGCATCAGCCGGTGCTTCGGCACGGCTGTCTTTTTGCCTGCGGTTGGCATCGGTCGGTACTTGCCGGCGGTGGCCGCTTGTGCACTGGCGTGCGCGGGATGGTCATGGTGACCGTTCTCGTGGCCGCGCATTGCGGCCAGATCGGTGTCGAGCTGAGCTTCCTTGATCAGGTCCCAGATCTGCTGCTGCAGCAGGGGCAGCTTGGCAGGGTCCAGCATTTCGACCTGGTAGTACTCGTCCACCAGTTGCGTCAGTTGCGCCAGCGGACCATACGTGTCGGCGGTGGTCATCGGTGGAGTGAGGTGGTCGACGATCACCGAATGCGCGCGGCGCTTGGCCTGCGACCCTTCTCCCGGGTCGTTCAGGATGAACGGGTAGAGCATCGGCATGTCGCCCAGCAGCGCATCCGGGAAGCAGTCCTGCGACATGCCCACGCCCTTGCCTGGTAGCCACTCCAGCGTACCGTGCTTGCCAACGTGAACAATGGCGTCTGCCTGCCAGTCATCACGCAACCAGCAATACAGGGCGTAGTAGTGATGTGTGGGCGGCAGGTCGGGCGTGTGATAGATCGCATCCGGATCCATGCCGTAGCCGCGCGGCGGTTGCAGTGCGACGAAGGCGTTGCCGTATTCGATGCCGGCAAACACGAGTTTGCCCTCATGAACGTAGGCGCCACCCGGCGGCTCACCCCAGCGCTCGCGCATTCGTTGCTGTAGCACGTGCGGCAGTTGGCCGAACCATTCGGCGTAACGCGCTGTGGGAACGGTGGCAATGGCGTGCCGGAGTTGATCGGCGCTCAGGTAGGCCTCGTCGTAGGCGCCGCGGTCGATGAGGTCGTGGATGAGCGCATCGCCCGACTCAGGCAGGCCTTCAATGCTGTAGCCCTGGGCCCGCATGGCGTGCAGCAGGGCAAACAGCGAGGCCGGCGCATCCAGGCCCACCGCATTGCCGATCTGCGACGCCTTGCTGCTGCTGTTGGTGAAGATGAAGGCGACACGCTTGTGTTCCGGCAGCGTGCGGCGTAGCGCGACCTGGCGTGCCACTACGCCGGCCAGCCGGCGCATCCGGTCGGCCACTGGCACGTAGTGGGTCTCGCCCCGCATGTCGCCCTGACTGTCCTTGAATGAGACCGGTACGCCCACGATGCGGCCATCGAACTCTGGCAGTGCGACGTTCATCGCGGTATCGAGGGGGTTGAGGCCACGTTCGGACGCTTCCCACTGGGCCTGCGTCATGCTGCTGGCAATGGCCTGGATCACTGGGACGCCAAACTGTCCGAGTGCTGCCACCGACCAGCCAGGCAGGGTCGGGCCATCCGCGCTGACGTCGCCCATCGCGAACGAGGTAGTGTTGATCAGTGCGTCGATGCGGCAGGCTGCATCGGCAACAAACAGCCCCAGTGCGGCGGGTTGGCCGGAAGCATCCAGCGCGCGTAGCGACGCGGTGTAGACCGGCAGCGCGTTGAGGCCACGTTCGGCCAGCATATCGACGAGCATGTCGATAAAGCGGGTATTGCCGCTAAGCCAGTGAGCCCGGTAGAACGTAATGCCGACCGTCGGCCACTGGGGGTTGCAGGCCGCGGTA
The DNA here is from genome assembly GCF_003290055.1 of Ralstonia sp. GX3-BWBA. NCBI lineage: Bacteria > Pseudomonadati > Pseudomonadota > Betaproteobacteria > Burkholderiales > Burkholderiaceae > Ralstonia > Ralstonia sp. GX3-BWBA. The sequence continues at coordinate 181,539 of NZ_QMKS01000022.1, forward strand.
TCGGCGGCCCAATCGGCCAGCGTGGTCTGCAGCGGCAGCGCGGGGTGGTAGATACCGTGCTCGGGGAGTGCCGCCGGCGGCTGGTAACCGAAGCCGGTCATCAACAGGCGGTCGGACAAGCAACGCAGCAATTGCGCCATGTTGCCCACGCCGCCAGCCTGGAGGTAGGCCGTCACCTCATGCTGCAAGGCTGGAGGGACATTGCACAGCGCTGCCAGCTCGGGGTCTGGCTCGCCGGTGCCGCTGACGACAATCAGCGCCTGGTGGTGCGTCGATGCGGCTTTGAGCAGCGCATCGAAGCCCGGCACGTCATGCGCGCGGCCGAGCAATCGCACAACGACCACGCGCGCTTCAAGCAATGTGGTCGCAAGCAGCATGTTCATGCGGTCAGCGCTGTCGATGGTCTGCAGGTTCACCGCTTCGACCGCAGCGAAATCACCGGGGAGGGCGGCACGCGCACGGACCAGCGCGGTCAGGTCAGTGCCGGCGTGACTGAGCAACACGACACGGGGCGAGATGTTGCCTGTCATGCTTCGGCCTCCGGTTCCACATCGCCAACACCTAGACGGTGAAAGATGAGCGGCTCGACCGGGCAGTCGCCCGCAAGGTGCTCACTGACAATACGGCCGATGGCGGCGGCGTCCACATTGCGATACCAGATGCCGTCCGGATACACCGCCATGATCGGTCCCTGCTTGCAAACCGCGAAGCAATGGGTGCGGGTCCGCTTGACGCGCAAACCGTCGCACGCGTCGATGGCTTGGCCAAGCACCTTGAACATGTCTTCTGCTGAGGCACCGTTGTCTGTACAGCGCGGGCCCGTACACATCAATACATGCCGATCGTGCGTTCTCATTGCGGGCCGCCTTTCATCAGTGCAGGGGAGGGCAGACGGTCGTAGCCTTTCCACTGATAGATGCCTGCTGAAATGGCCCAGCTCAGGATGAAGAGACCGATGGCCAGATAGCCGAACTCCGCCAGTCTTTCATTGAGTAGGGAAACCCATGCCCACGGCCCGTCGTGCAGGCTCAGGCGGTTGGCCAGCAGACCGAGCGCCTCGATGGAGCCGATGACGAACGCCATCAGCACCGAGGTCAACGTGATCGTGATGTTGTACCAGAGCTTGCGCATCGGGTTGACAAAGGCCCAGCCATAGGCGCCGACCATCAGGATGCTGTCGAGCGTGTCGATCAGGGCCATGCCTGCGGTGAACAGAACGGGGAAGACCATGACCGACAGGAATGGGACGCCCTTGGGCGTCTGGGCCGCTGAGATTGAAAACAGCCCGATCTCCGTGGCCGTGTCGAATCCGAGGCCGAACAGGAAACCGAGCGGAAACATATGCCAGCTCTTGGTGACCAGCCGGAACATCGGGCGAAACAGCCGCGCCATGACGCCATTGCCGGACGTCAGCGTGTCGATGTCTTCGTCACGGATCGCTTCTCCCTTCCTGAAACGGACGAACTGTTTCCACACCGCACAAAGAATGAAGAGGTTGGTTGCCGCAATGACAAGCAGGAAGAGGGCGGAGATGGCCGTCGAAATGCCACCGCCGCTTTCCCTGAGTGCGCCAAGACGTGCACCCATGGCGGAACTCGCGGTAACGACGACGAACACCGCCAGCACGATCAACGTCGAATGTCCGGTGGAGAAGAAGAAACCCACTGCGAAGGGGCGTTGGCCCTGCTGCACCAGCTTGCGCACCACGTTGTCGATCGCGGCGATGTGATCGGCATCGACTGCATGGCGCAGCCCGAACAGGTAGGCCAGTAGTGCGGTACCAAGCAAGCCGGGTTGTCCGGCAAAGGCGGTGAGCGCCCATGCCCAGGCCAGTAGGTTCAGTCCAATGAGTACTGCCAGCAGGCTGACTGGCGTACGGGACGGAGAGGTTAAACGGCGCGAGAGCGGCGATGCCACGGAAGGCCTCTTTGCGAGATGCATCGCCGCGAGACAGGACAAAACGGCTTGGCCGCTTTTCGTATCCCCCAGTACACCCCGCCCGGATTGACCCCACGTCGACAAGAGATGATGGCCGGTCTCCTGGCTTGTGCGTCATCACCGCGCATCGCCTTCCCGGAACCCTCCGGTGGCACTTTGATACGGGCTCGTCACTTACAGTTGCGGGGGCAGCCACGGCTTCACACCGTGTTCCCGTTTCACCCTTCAAGGGCACCATCATTCGTCGCCGGATCATACGCGATGAGGCTGGGCATGTGAACATCGCGCAGCGCGTAGTCATGCGCGTGAATCTTCCGTACATCCGCGGCTGGTGCACCTTGGCCGGCCGTCGCTTCCTTGGCACCCAGAAACCGACGTCAGTCATGATCCGGCGCACCGTCTCGCTGGCCAGCGCTCACGCAGCTTCTAGGCCGCCAGCTTCAGGCCGAAATCCGCATAGCTGTCCCGAATCAGCCCGCGCATGCGTAACTCCAGACCGGGCGGCAGTTGGTTGTTGGCCGGTCGGCCTGGATGTCGGTTCTGCAGACCCGCTGCACCTTGAACCTGATAGCGTCGCAACAAACGCAACGCTTACACCAAGCCGGGCAGCAGCAATCCCAGTCTTGAGGTGCTCATCGGTGAGCGCCTGGAGGTTCTTGGGTCGGTCGAGCACTCGGACATTTGGACTTGGCTATAACCGGACATCACAACCTGGCTCTAGCACCTAAATTACGCATAATTTGTGTTATGTAAAATAAAAGAGGCTTGCAGATAACGCAGCGGCGACATGCAGACGCTGCAGTGCTCCTGGCGGACGGAAGCAATTTTGTTCACTTTCGTGAGGTAGCCCTATTCACTCGTCGGCCAAATACTGCCCAAGAGCTGACCGCATGCACCTGTGATCGGTGCCAGCGTCGGCTGACCCCTGAGGAGCCTGGTGAGTTGCAAGAGCGACTATCGCTTGACCACTCCTGCGGCTTCAATTCTGTCTCTGGTGACGGCAACGTGGTTAGTCTCGACCTGTGCCAGCGCTGCGTGAAGGAACTGCTCGGAAAATGGTTACGTACAGGACAGCCGAAAGACTTGTGAGGAAGGGAGCGACTGCAACTGTGTAGCGAGGCATCACAACTGAACCTTCCATGGCATAGCACGCAGCGGCTAACCGTTCATTTTCGGGCGTCAAAGGCCTCCCCAAGCTGTCTCGCGCGCTTGCTCTCATCGCTGTGCAAGTAGATCGAGGTGGTCGAAACAGAGGCGTGGCGCAGATTGTCGCGTACGGTGGTCAATTCCGCGCCGCGCGCGAGCGCGTGGGTGGCATGTGTATGGCGCATCCAATGCGGACTGGCCTTGCGCAGCTTCTCCGCCAGCACCGCATGATCGTTCTCTATGGTATCGGCTGCGGTCTCAAAAAACCTTCTAACCACGCTCCACAGCCGCGTTCCCGTGATTCCCGCTTCGGGATCCAACCCTAACCCACCAATTAGCGGCGTCTTCGGATTCCAGCGCGCCTGGGTGACCGGCAGCCCGCGCTCCAGCAGATAATGATCCAGCGCCGCACGCGCCAGTGGCGGCAGCGCAACCTTGCCAGCGCGACTCCCCTTCCCTATCAGATTGAGCCAGTGATCGCCCTGCCGGTCCGTTGCGAGGTCACCGAGCTTAGAAGAAACGAGTTCGCTCGCCCGCAGGCCTGTCGCATAGCCAAAATCCAGTACAAAGCGCAATCGCTGCGCCGCCGGCGCTTCCCAGCCATACGACCACTCCAGGCCATCAGCAATAGTGCGCACCAGTGCCCATTCGCCCTCTGTGAATACGTGCGAGGCGTCCAGGGCCGCAGTCCGTCCGCCCCCGCGCACTTTTACGCCAGCAAACGGGTTGGCCAGCACGTAACGCTGCTGGATCAACCAACGGAACATGGTTCCCAGCACGGACAAGGCATACGCAATCGAACGCGTGGACAGCCCATCCGTGAACGGCCGCCATTCGACGGACGTGCGCGGGCGGGCCGGACCGACCCAGCGCTCCCACGGCGTCGGCCGGCGCAGAAACCCCCGGTAGGCAATGGCATCTTCGGTGGTCAGCGACGACAGCGGCCGACCGCGTTCGACGATTGCCCACAAGATCAGCCGCTCCGCTTCCTTGCGGTAGGCCCGCTGGGTGGCCGGCGATTCGTGCAGGGACAGCCACGCCTGAACGGCTTCGTAGTCGTTGTCAGCGGTGAGCACGCAGGTCTCACGTGGCGCACGGAATTGCCCTTGAGAGCCGTCAACCTCGTTCGGTAGGCGCAATTGCTCCCACGGGACTACCACGCCACGGACCTGTTCAGCGATCAGCGCCCGGGCACGCTCGGTCAATCGGGGGTGTTCGGCAAAGAATGCCTCGATGCGCCGCGCACTGGCCTGCCCCAATCCGGGAATGACTGCCCACCAGCGGCGTCGGCGCGGCACGCGGACAGTCAGATCGGCCAAGGTGTCGATACCCGCGGCACGCAGCGCGGCGACGGTGCGCGCATCCAGCCACAGCGCCACGGCATCGCTGATGGCTGGTTGTGGCAATGGGAGCGTGCGGAGCAGCTCGATCGCCTGGTCGGCTGCCCTGCCCTGTTTGGCGCGTTCGGTCGCGGGCATCTCAAACAGCGCGGCCAAATCGTCGCGCTGCCGCTGGCGTGCGAACGCGGCGAGCTGGCGCCGGATGCGCCCGAGCACGCCGCGTGAGGACTGCCCCGGCGTAAGGCGCTCGCCCAGGTAGCGCTCAACGGCCTCGCGGGTGGACAAACCGGCATGCCAAGCCCGCAGCGCCGCGAGTTCGGGAGCATCGGGAAAGTCAGGCGGAGTGCCGACCGAAGTATCGACAGGGAGCAGACGCGTTTTCATTGGAAGCAGTTTAGTGCTGCCATGTATCTATTGCGATAAGAATAGTTATCGCAATAGCTTGGTAGCCGAGCGACACAATACGTCCTGACGTGCATGAGCTGTCCGACTCAAGAAAATCTAACGACGCTCGCGATTTATCTTGATGGTCGGTCGCTCTAGCTTCCCTTCCCGTACGAAACTGGGCGGCAGGTTGGTTTCTGAAAGGGGTGTCCACATGGCTGAGATATGGGTCGACCGTGCTCCTTCCGCAAAACTATTCCCCTGTCGTCGCGGGTGGTGTCGTCCGTCGACGCCGTCGTCCACTGTCGAGATTCATTGAATCTGGAACTTTGGTCACTCAATTTGCAACTCTCAGAGTTGCGACGCACGCACCTTCGAATGTAAACCCAACATTCCAGTCACTTAAGCGTTCGCACTACCAACCGGCACAAGCCCAGCGCCCGAGGGAATTGGCCCGATGCCACGACCTTACACCGGTCGGCGACAACGGATTGGCAACGCCGACCTTGGCATTCATCAATGCCGGGCGCCGCCCGTCACAAAACGCGTGATTTCCCCTGACGATTCGCTTAGAATGCGAACGCGAATTGTTCCTATTACCATTAATCGAGTCGCTTGAGCGGGCCCGAGAGCCACCGCGCCAGGGAAATGAAAGAAAGACAACGTGGAGGAGGAACCCGTGGCGCCAGCAAGGTGGCGCGGGTGGGATCGGGCGCGGCTTGGCTGCTTGCGGCGACATTGCTGAGCGCATGCGGCGGCGGGGATGGCGGCGGCAATACGACGTCGACGGCTTCGATATCGACTGACACGCTGTCGGCTATGGCACAGGTCGGCAAGCAAATCTTCTTTGACCAGACGCTCTCCGCCTCGGGCAAGCAGTCCTGCGCGTCATGCCACGACCCATCGCGCGCTTTCACGGATCCGAACAATCTGTCTGTATCCATTGGGGGGCCGAATTCCGATTTGCCCGGCCTGCGAAACACGCCGTCGCTAAATTACGCTTCGTTCACGCCGAACTTCAAAATCGACAGTGCTGGCAAGGCTTCCGGCGGTTTTTTCCGCGATGGCCGTTCGGCATCCTTGGCGGATCAGGCGCAGCAGCCGTTTACCAATGAATTCGAGATGGCCAACGCCTCGGCAGATGACGTGTTCAAGACGTTGCTGACGCGCCCGTATCTCGACCAGTTCACGGCGGTGTTCACCAAAACCGGCATCCAGGACAGTGCGGCGGCCATGCAAAGCATCGGCCGCGCGCTGGCGGCCTTCCAATCCGAAGACCCGAGCTTCCACACTTTCGACAGCAAATTCGACGCCTACCTCGCCGGCAAGACAACGCTGACGGATGCCGAGACGCGCGGTTTGCTGCTGTTCAACAACCCGACCAAGGGTAACTGCAACGCTTGCCATATCTCGACAGGCAAGGGCAGCACGCCGGCGTTGTTTACCGATTTCACGTACGACAACGTCGGTATTCCACGCAACTGGAGCATCACCGCCAATCAGGAAGGCACCACGCTGCCGTACGTGCCGAAGAACGGCCTGGCGCTAGGCAGTCCAAACTACAGCTACTACGACCTCGGCATTTGCGGACCGCTGCGTACGGACTTTCGCGTGGGTGGCTCGACGTGCGGCAAGTTCAAAGTGCCGACGCTACGCAACATCGCGCTTACGTCACCGTATTTCCACAACGGCGTGTTCCAGACGCTTGATCAGGTGGTGGCGTGGTACATCACGCGCGATACCGACCCGGGCCGCTGGTACGTCAAGGCCGATGGCACGCCCGATGTGCCGTACAACGATCTGCCGGTTGGCTTCGATGCCAACGTGAACGTGGCCGAAGTGCCATACAACCCAGGCACCGCGCCTTCGCTGACGAACCAGGAAATGAGCGATCTCGTGCACTTCCTGTGCACGCTCACCGATGGATTCGATCCGGCCAACCCGTCGGCCTATCGCGTACCGGCGCAATGCGGTTCTACCGCAGCCAGCGTGGGTGCCGCCCGTATACAGACTGTCTCTGCCAGCGGGGCCACGCTGAGCAAGACGGCAGCACGCAAATAAGCCAATTCAAAATTCCAAGACCAGGGAGCGTCACAGCATGAAACGAACCGCCTTGTCGGTAGCCGCCGCTATTGCGGTGATGGGGGCCAGCGCAGCCAATGCCGCCACCACCGCGCAACTCGAACAGAAACTCGACGCCATGGCCGCGCAGATTGAAGCGCTCAAGGCGGAGCTGAAGGAGGTGAAGGCGCAGAACGCGACGCTCGCAACCCAGCAGCAGACGCAGGCGAAGGCACAGGCACAGCAAAGCGCTGCCCTGCAAGACGTGCAGCAGACTGTGCAGACGGCACAGCTCGCCTCGAGCCGGCCGTCGCCGCTCGACAACCTCACGCTGTGGGGCTACGGCGAAGTCAACTACAGCCGCCCGACGCGCCGCTCCGAAGACACCAAGATGGACCTCGCGCGCGCAGTGTTCGGCATTGGTTACAAGTTCAACGACAAGACGCGCTTCAACTCCGAGTTCGAGATCGAGCATGCCATCGCCTCCTCGTCTGACTCGGGAGAATTCGAGGTCGAGCAGTTCTACATCGATCACAAGCTGACCGACAAGATCGGCCTGAATGCGGGCCTGTTCCTGATCCCGACCGGCTTTATCAACCGCAACCACGAGCCGACCAACTACTACGGCGTTCATCGCAACTTTGTCGAGACGCTGATCATTCCGAGCACGTGGCGCGAGGGCGGTCTCTCGCTGTATGGCGATACCGATTTCGGTCTGAACTGGAACGTTGGCCTGACCACCGGTCTGAACCTCGCCAAGTGGAATTTCAACCCGGAAAACCCGCTGTTCAACTCCGCCCTGGAGATGCAAAACAACGGTGCCGGTCCGCTGCAGCAGACGCACCAGGAGCTGGGGCTGGCCAGTGCGAAGAACCTGTCGCAATACGTCGCGCTGAACTACACGGGCATTTCCGGCCTTACGCTCGGCGGCTCTATCTTTACGGGCAAGAGCAGCCGCTCGAGTACCGACGCACCGCTACCGGAGCAGCGCGCCACCCTGTATGAGGCGCACGCTCGCTGGACGCCCGGCAAGTGGGACCTGTCAGCGCTGTACGCACGCGGCACGCTCAGCAACACCGAGACAGTCAATCAGGCCAACCCGGGCGCAGCGAATCCGATGCCCTCGGCGTTCTACGGCTGGTTCATGCAAGCGGCGTACAACGTGTGGCAAAAGGGCGACTATCGTTTCGCTCCGTTCGTCCGCTACGAGCGCTACAACATGGGTGAAAAGTACGCAGGTCTTGCACCGGGCTTCACCTTCCCTGCCGGTTGGCCTTCGCTGTCCGACACCGTGTACACCATCGGCGCGAACTTCTATCTGAACCCGAACGTTGTCTTCAAAGTGGACTACCAGCGCTTCAAGCAGAACCGCGATTTCTCGCGTGTGGATCTGGGCCTGGGCGTGTCGTTCTAAGCTGCGGGAGCGGCAAATCCAAGGAGGTGCAAGTCATGCGTTACCAGCCAGTGCCCATTGTTCTTGTCTGTGCCGCCGCCGTGGGGGCGCCGGGCATCGTTGTCACTAAGGCGTTTGCGGCGGATTACCTGTCCGCTGCCGAGGCCCAGAAAGCAATGTTTCCCGACGCAACGGGCTTTGAACCGGTACCGCTCACGCTCTCAGCCGACCAACTCAGGCAGTTGGCCGAACGTGCGGGCGGCCCGGCCAAGCCGGGTGCGTGGCGCGCATGGCAAGCCAAACAAGGAGATAAGACGCTCGGCTACTTCGTGACCGACGCCGTCATCGGTAAATTCGAGCTCATCAATTACGCCGTGGCCCTGAACACAGCCGGCGAGATCAGCGGCGTTGAAATCCTCACCTACCGCGAAAGCCACGGGTACGAAGTCCGCAACAAGCCGTGGCGAACCCAGTTTCTCGGCAAGTCCGCCAAATCGCCGCTGCGTGTGGGCGACGACATCAACAACATCAGCGGCGCAACGCTGTCGTGCACGCACCTGACCGACGGCATTCGGCGCATTGCGGTGATGGCACAACTGGCGCTCGTCCAACGCTGATGCTCGCAACTTGCAGGCGCGCGCGGCCGTTGCTCGGCACACTGGTCGACGTGCAGGCTGAAGGGCCGGAGGCCGAAGCCGCCGTGGCGGCAGCGTTCGACGAGATTGCCGCCGTTCACGCGCTGCTGAGCTTTCATGCTGCAGACAGCGAGCTGCAAGCGATCAACCTCGCGGTGCCGGGCACACGACTGCGCGTTGATCCAAGAACGTTGACCGTACTGCGCTTGGCCTGCACCTTGCACGACGCATCCGCGCGCGCATTCGATTGCCGGGTTGGCACACCTGAGCAACTGGCCGATACGCGTTTTCCTGTCGCCTTTGCTGGCGATGTCGTTTGCAAGCAGACGTTCGCACGGATGGACCTGGGCGGTATCGCCAAGGGATATGCCGTCGATCGCGCAATTGAAAAGATGCGAGGCTTGGCGGTAGACAGTGCAGTCGTCAACGCAGGTGGCGATCTGCGGCACCACGGTGCCCGCCCGATCACCGTGCAGGTACGTGACCCACGCAGTGCGGCGCGGATCGCTGCAACCGTGCGCCTCGACAATACGGCGCTCGCCACCTCCAGTGCTGGCGGGCTTGGCGCAGGCCCCGATAGCCCATCCCGAATTCATAACGCGGACCGGCTCGCGCTTCCGGCTCTCGCGGGGGCAACCGTGCGGGCACCCACCTGCGTGCTGGCCGATGCGCTGACCAAAATCGTGCTGGCCACCGGCGACGCCGCGAGTCCGCTCCTTGCCCAGTACGGTGCGGCGGTCACCGTATACTCGCCCGGTTAATTCGCTGCCTCGTAGACCATGTCTGTTTCTCCGCGTTTTCCCCACCATGTGCGCGAGAGCGCGTTTCGCCTGAGCCGCCGACGGCGGTGGATGGTGTATGGCGTGTTTGCTGTGCTCTTCATCACCGGCTTGGCCTGGCTCGCACTGCATTTCCTCGACGAAGGCAGCGACACCGGCACGCTAGCGCTGGCGTGGAGCATGAAGCTGCATGGCGCTGCCGCCATGATGAGCTTGTATCTGTTCGGCATGCTGTGGGGCCCGCACATCCGCAACGCGTGGGTGCGACAGCGCAATCGCACAGCTGGCGCAATGCTGGTCATCCTGACGATCGCGTTGGTACTGACAGGTTATGCGTTGTACTACGTCAATGGCGAACTGGTGCGTCAAAGTGCAGAAGTGTTGCACTGGTCAGCGGGCATGGTGGTGTGCATCGCCCTGTGGATCCACATTTCAATCGGACGGCGCAAGCGCAAGACGCCCCCTTTTCAAATATGAGCGGCGTATCGCTCGGCCGAGCAACGGCATTCCCCGTTGTCCGCGCTCAAGTGAGCTGACGCACCGCCGAAACGAGCTCCACTTCTCCGTGATCTCGACGTGGCGTATTCCGGGCGCTGACGCCAAGAGCTGAAAGAGCTCGGTGCGCTCATGATCTGTATAGACGTTCGCACGCCGTCGCCCCATGAGCCGACGATATTGCCTCACCTCCCTTCGTCGTGACCCTGCGGCAAATAGAGCGTGACCAGTACCGACGCGTCGTCGAGCGCCTCGAGCCAGTGCGCTTGGCCCGGCACCATGAAGAGCAAGTCCCCGGCGTGCATCGTGCGTACAGCGACGTCCGTGCCGAACGTCAAGCTTCCTTCGAGGCACTGCACGGTAATTTCACCTGGCGCGCGGTGTTCGGGAATCCGCTTGCCGGCAGGAAGCACGAGCCGTATGACCTCGAGATGGTCGGACCGCATGAGAGTGACCGACTTGGCGCTCTTCACGCCCGGACCGAGCGGTCGCACGTCGATCAGTTCCCCTGGCGCCGCTCGTGGTGTTGCCATAATGGTTTTTGCTCCTTTCTCCAAAACGGTTTAAATGATCCGGCGTACTAGCATGGTTTTGATCTCGCCGATCGCCTTCGCTGGGTTCAGTCCTTTCGGGCAAACGTCGGTGCAGTTCAATATCGAGCGGCAGCGGAACAGTCGATACGGATCCTCGAGATTGTCGAGCCGTGCATTCGTGCCCTCATCGCGTGAGTCCACGAGGAAGCGGTATGCCTGCAGAAGCCCCGCTGGGCCAACATATTTGTCGGGGTTCCACCAGAACGATGGACAGGCGCTCGAACAACAGGCGCACAGGATGCATTCGTAGAGCCCGTCAAGTTGATCGCGTTCGTCCGGCGACTGGAGGCGCTCGCGTTCAGGTGGTGGCGTATCGTTGATCAGGTATGGCGTGATCGAGTGGTATTGCTTGAAGAATGCCGTCATGTCGACGATCAGGTCGCGGACGACCGGCAAGCCGGGCAACGGGCGCAAAACCGTATGGCGTGGCAGATCGAGAAGGTTCGTCGTACAGGCAAGACCGTTCTTGCCGTTGATGTTCATCGCGTCTGAACCGCATACGCCTTCCCGGCAAGAGCGCCTGTAACTCAACGTTTCATCGAGCGCCTTCAGCCGCACCAAGACGTCGAGTAGCATCCTGTCAGTTGACGTGATGTCGATCTCGAACGTCTGCATGTGTGGCGCGGCGTCACGGTCCGGATCGTAGCGGAAGATGTCGAACGTTCTGGACTCGGCCATGGAGTTTTCCCGTCGTTCCCTGCACCAGCATCGCTGCGCATAGGCACTGCTACGCACGTGGTTCTGACAGCGGCCATGAGGGCACCGCTTCGCGACATCATCTTATGCATGCATCCTTTAGATATATCGCAACGTGATATAAAAAGCAAAGTCGGTCATGGTGACGTGGATCAGTTCTGGGCGGGGCGCCGGCGACACAACGGCCGCCTGGGATGGCGCGAGATATGCGCTCGGTATGCCAACGTCGTCGACAATGGGTGATCCATCACCAGAGGTATTGAGCGGATCGCCACTGCAGACGGCACGGTTGCAGTATCGATTTTCCGACTACGTGGCGATCGTCACCGCGAGCAACTTGCCTTACGCCGGGCTGGCGGTGCGAGAACAGTACCTGTCGTCCGGTTTTTGATTTCACGAGGTCTAGGCGCACGGTGACCAAACGGCGTCACACAGCCATCCATTGACCGAGGTTTTGCTCTCACATCTTTACTTCGGCGCACTCGATCCGCAGGAGTTTAGCCATGGCCTCCATGTGGCTGTCAACGTAGGCCACGATGGTGCGCGGTGACACCGGCAACAACTCATGCAGTTCCTGAAGGTCCTGCGTCAAGCTGACCGCCAGTTCCATCCACGGGTGCCACAACGTGCGCTGCGCAGACCGGGTCGAGGCGAAATCCAGGTCGGTCAAGTCAGGCCGCAGCGGCGCTTGCGCGTTGCTTTGCGTGTCCACCGAGATATAGCGAGAGACGAGCGCGCCTGGACTCTCAACGGTGGACGTTACTCAGTGCAGCAACACGCTACGGTTGAGTCTGCGGATCGCTGCCGCCACTACGGGGCGCCCATCACCTAGCTCGTGGCCACGTTCACTGATCGACCTCCTACAGCCATGCCGCTCGTTACGGGCGGCTTGCATTCTGCGGCAAGGCGGCGCCGTTCGCTGACGCGTGTCCCGCCACACACAGACTAGACGACATGCACATCCTTTGCGCCCGATCGCCTGGGTGTTTTCCCTACCTCACCCCAGCTTGAATCTAGGCCGTATCAACGCTAATATTTGGCCGATAGAACGCTAACTGTAGGCCGATAATACGTACTTCAGGTGCCGTTTTTTGGGGAGGGCCTGCGTATGGCAGCGACGCGGGGTTCGGAGCGCAGCCCGAAAACCTCGGGTTTGACCACAGCGCTGCCACCCACATTGCTCCCCAGCCCTGGGCACCTCGCCCCAATCCGGAGACACGCTGTGACCGTACATCACCTTCCGCCCACAGAGCATGCGGACGTCCTCATCGTTGGCGCCGGCCTGTCTGGCATCGGTGTCGCGCGTTACCTGGAGACGGAGCGCGCGGGCACGTCCTACGTCATCCTGGAATCGCGCGCTGTCACCGGCGGCACATGGGACCTGTTCCGCTATCCCGGCATCCGCTCCGACTCGGACATGCACACCTACGGCTACGAGTTCAAGCCATGGCCGTACAAGAAGTCGATTGCCGGGGCGGCGGATATCCTCTCCTACCTGCGTGAGACCGCCGCTGAGTACGGGATCAATCGCCACATCCGCCTGAACCACAAGGTGATTCAAGCATCGTGGTCCAGCGCTCAAGCCCTATGGACAGTCGAGGTCGAGCGTACGGATACGGGCGAACGCAAAACGATCCTGGCCAAATGGTTGTTCAGCGCCGCCGGCTATTTCCACCACGATCAGGGCTTCACCCCGAAGCTGGAAGGCATCGAACGCTTCCAGGGCCGCACCGTGCATCCGCAGCATTGGCCGGAGGACCTCGACTACACAGACAAGCGTGTCGTGGTGATCGGCAGCGGCGCCACCGCCGTCACGCTGTTGCCGGCCATGGCGGACAAGGCCAAGCATGTGACGATGCTCCAGCGCACGCCCACCTATGTCGTGAGCCTGCCCTCGGAGGACGTCATCGCCAACACGCTGCGCAAAGTGATACCGCATGCGTGGGCCTATGCACTCGTGCGCCGCAAGAACATCGCCATTTCGCGCGGCATCTGGTACCTGTGCAAGAAGCGGCCAAAATTTGCGCGGCGTCTCATCCGCTTTCTCAACAAGCGCCAGTTGCCCAAGGGCTATCCGATCGACGTGCACTTCAACCCGCCCTACGACCCTTGGGATCAGCGTTTGTGCGCGGTGCCCGATGGAGATCTGTTCAAGGCCATACGCAAAGGCCAGGCATCCGTGGTGACGGATCACATCAAGACGTTTACGGAGACCGGCATCCTGCTGGAGTCGGGGCAAGAGCTGCCGGCGGATATCGTCGTAACTGCCACCGGGCTCAACATTCGCCTGTTCGGCGGCATCAAGCTGATTGTCGATGGCGAGCCCGTCGATCTGCACAGCACGGTGACCTTCAAAGGCATGATGCTCAGCGGCGTGCCGAACTACGTCTTCTCCATCGGCTACACGAACTCGTCGTGGACGCTCAAGCTGGGGCTGCTGGCGCAACACTTCTGCCGCATGCTCGACCACATGGATCGCACCGGCTCCGCGATCTGCGTGCCCAAGGCTCCCGACGCTGACATGCCCAAGCTTCCGCTGCTCAACCTCGGCTCCGGCTACGTTAAGCGCGCCATCCAGAGCATGCCTTGCCAGGGCCTGGAAACGCCCTGGATCATGTCGGAGGACTACAACGTCGACGTCGCCAACCTGGGAGACAGCCCGGTCGAAAACCCGTTCCTGCGTTTTGAGCACGCCAACCAAGCGGGCAGCACGGCGCGCTCGCAGGCCCGGCAAGCGGTGGGAGCCTGATCATGTCGATCCACGCCATGGATGAAGCGCACGATCTGTTCTGCGACGCGCCGACCGGTGTCCGCCTGTGCTACCGCACGTACGGGCTCGAAAGCGCTGAGCCTCTTCTGCTCGTCGCGGGCCTGAGCCTGCAACTGACGTCGTGGCCCGCCAACATGATCGACGGCTTGGTGCAACGTGGCTTTCGCGTCATCGTCTTGGACAACCGCGACGTCGGCCGCTCCTCCCGCATCGCGCAGAAGCCGCCCGGGTTGCTGCGGCAATTCCTGCGATTGCCGATGCCTTCCGGCTACAGCCTTGAAGACATGGCCGCCGATACGGTTGGCCTGCTCGATCATCTGCGTGTGGCGCGTGCGCATATCGTGGGGATGTCGATGGGCGGCATGATCGCGCAGATCATCGCCGGTAGCCATCCGCACCGCACGCTGTCGCTCACCTCGATCTTCTCCACCACCGGCTCGCGAAAGGTCGGCCAGCCGGCCATGTCCAGCATGTCGATGCTAACCAAGCCGCCCGCACGCACGCGTGACGAAGCCGTGCAGCGTTACAGCGCGATCATGGCGCACATCGGTACGCAGACGTACCCCGTGGACGACGCTGCGCGACGCGCCTACGCCGCCGACGCGTGGGACCGAGGCCAGCAGGCGATGGATGCCGAAGGCGTGGCTCGCCAGCTCGGGGCGATCATCAAGTCGGGTGACCGGACAGCAGAAGTCCGCCGCATCCGGGTGCCGACGCTGGTGGTGCACGGCGATCGGGATCTGATGGTGGCAGCCAGTGGCGGCACCGCAACTGCTGCTGCCATCCCCGATGCAGAGATGGTCACCATTCGCGGCATGGGCCACGACATCTCGGAGGGCGTCGCGCCGTTATTGGTCGACCTGATTGCCGGACATGCGAAACGCAATACGGCAGCTTCCGCAGCCGAACAGATGAACGCCAGCAGGCATTCCGCCTGAGTACGTTCCGGCGTGCCGGGACCACCTGGCCGGCATCCACGCACAACCAAAACAAAAACAGCCGTTGCTGCGATCTCTCAATCGAGAGCGCATAGGAGACACCATGCTGCAAGGCTCCCCAACCGAGCTTGTCGCCAGCTTTGAACGCCAGCGCCAGGCTTTCGCGCTGGACCCCGACCCGACACTGGCCACGCGCCTGTCCCGTCTCGATCGGCTCGCGGCCTGGCTCGACTCGCACGAGTCTGACATCGTGCGTGCCATCGACGCCGACTTTCAAGGCCGCTCGGCGCACGAAACCCGACTTGCCGAGGTGTTTGTCGTGCGCACGGGCATCCGTCATGCGCGGCGCCACCTGAAGCAGTGGATGCGCACGCAGCGCGTGCCGACTGCATTGCACTTCCGCCCCGCCTACAACCGGCTCATGCCGCAGCCGCTGGGCGTGGTGGGCATCATTGCGCCGTGGAACTATCCGCTGCAACTGTCGTTGGGGCCAGCGCTTGCCGCGCTTGCGGCCGGCAACCGGGTGTTGATCAAGCCGTCAGAGCTCACGCCACGGCTGTCGGCGTTGCTCGCTTCGATGGCGCGCGAAATATTCAACCCGGATGAACTCGATGTCGCCATCGGCGATGTTGAACTGGGCAAGGCCTTTGCCAGCCTGCCGTTCGATCACTTGTTCTTCACGGGTTCGACCCAGGTGGGGCGTGACGTGGCGCAAGCGGCGGCGGCCAACCTGACACCGGTCACCCTGGAGCTCGGCGGCAAATCACCAGCCATTCTTGATATGTCGTGCAATGTCGCGGTTGCAGCGCAACGCATCGCATTCGGCAAGCTGCTGAACGCAGGGCAAACCTGCGTCGCGCCGGACTATCTGCTCGTGCCCGCAGGTACGGCGGAAAACGTCGCATCGCATCTGGAGCGGGCCATCACGAAGCTCTATCCGAAGCTCGCTTCCAACCCCGACTACACCGCCGTCATCAGCGAACGCCATCGTGCACGTTTGGCAGAGATGGTCCGCGAGGCGCGCACCGCAGGCGCACGCGTGATCGAGGTCAACCCGGCTGGCGAAGCGTTCAACGCGGCATCACGCAAGTTCCCGCCCACGCTCGTGATTGGCGCCCCCGTCGCCACGCGTTTGATGCGTGAAGAGATCTTCGGCCCAGTGTTGCCCATCGTCGAATATGCAAACCTCGACGATGCACTGGCGTACGTCCAGCGCAACGCCCGCCCGCTCGCGCTGTACTGGTTTGGTGACGATGCATCGCGCTGCAATCGCGCACTGCGCGAAACCGTATCGGGCGGTGTGACGATCAACGACTGCCTGTGGCACCTGGCGCAAGAGAGCCAACCCTTTGGCGGCGTCGGCCCCAGCGGCATGGGGGCCTACCACGGCAAGTGGGGCTTCGACACCTTCAGCAAGCGCAAGCCGGTCTTTCATCAGGCCCGCTGGAATGGCACCGCGCTGTTCCACCCGCCCTACGGCCACATCTTCAACTGGCTGCTGCGCGTGCTGTCGCGCATTGCCTGATCCCGTCGGTTGCTTGTCGAGAGAAACATCATGAATCAACAATTCGATTACATCATCGTCGGCGGCGGCTCGGGCGGCTGCGTGGTCGCGGGCCGGTTGTCCGAAGACCCGAACGTCTCGGTTTGCGTGCTCGAGGCAGGGGGGCATGGCGACGGCATGATGGTCAAGGTCCCGGCGGGCGCGGTCGCCATGGTGCCAACCCGTCTCAATAACTGGGCATTCGATACCGTGCCGCAGGCCGGGCTTGGTGGGCGCATCGGCTACCAGCCTCGCGGCAAGATGTTGGGCGGTTCCTCTGCCATCAACGCGATGGTCTACATCCGCGGCCACCGCAGCGATTACGATCACTGGGCGTCGCTGGGCAACGGCGGCTGGTCGTATGACGACGTGCTGCCCTACTTCCGCCTCAGCGAGCACAACGAACGCTTCGACAACACATGGCACGGCCGCAACGGCCCGCTGAATGTCAGCGACCTGCGCACCGACAATCCCTTCCAGGCACGCTATCTGGAAGCCGCCCGCCAGGCGGGCCTGCCGCTCACGGACGATTTCAACGGCGCGCAACAGGAAGGCATCGGCATCTACCAGGTCACGCAGAAGCAGGGGGAACGGTGGAGCGCGGCGCGTGCGTATCTGCACCCGTATATCGGCCGACGCGCCAATCTTACGGTCGAAACCCACGCGCAAGTCCGCCGCATCCTGTTCGAAGGCAAGCGCGCCGTTGGCGTGGAGGTGCTGCAGAACGGCACGGTACGCACACTGCGCGCGCGGCGCGAAGTGGTGCTGGCTGCAGGTGCGCTCCAGACGCCGCAGTTGCTGATGCTGTCTGGCGTGGGGCCAGCACAGGAGCTTGCACGCGTGGGCATCCAGGCCGTGCAGCATCTGCCGGGCGTGGGGCGCAATCTGCAGGACCATCCCGACTTCGTCTTCGGCTACAGCGCACGCAGTCTCGACACAATTGGCGTCTCACTTCGCGGCGGTGTGCGCATGCTGGGCGAGATCCTGCGTTTCCGCCGCGAGCGGCGCGGCATGCTGACGACGAACTTCGCCGAAGGTGGCGGCTTCCTGAAGACACGCCCCGAGCTCGATGCACCCGACATCCAGCTGCATTTCGTGGTGGCAATGGTCGACAACCACGCGCGCCGCATGCGCCTGGGCCATGGGTTCTCGTGCCACGTCTGCCTGCTGCGTCCGCACAGCCGGGGCGCGGTCACGCTGCGTAGTAACGATCCGCTCGCCGCACCGCTCATCGACCCGGCCTTCTTCGATGACCCGCGCGATGTCGAAGACATGGTGGCCGGCTTCAAGATCACGCGCCGGCTCATGCAGGCGCCCGCACTGGCCAAGTGGGCCACGCGCGACCTCTTCACCCCACACGTGAAGACCGATGACGACATCCGCGCAGTCCTGCGGCAGCGCACCGATACCGTCTATCACCCTGTCGGCACCTGCCGCATGGGCCAGGACGAGATGGCCGTGGTCGACCCACAACTGCGCGTACACGGCCTGGACGGGCTGCGTGTTGTCGACGCGTCGATCATGCCGACCCTGATCGGCGGCAACACCAACGCACCCACCATCATGATCGGTGAGAAGGCCGTCGATCTGATCCGCGGTGTCAGCCGTGTCACGCCCGGCATGCGCGAAGAGGCGCAAACCTCCGCCGCGCAGTCCGCGATCCATCACCGAGAAGTCCGTCATGCAAACACCTGAGGTATCCCTGGAGATTGATGCATATGAACTCGTATAACGCAGCCAGGTTCACGGCCTGGAGCGCCATCCTTGGCGGTCTCGCGGCTTGCGCCACCATCGCCCTGTCGGTGGTCGTCACGGGCGGCGACATCGAAATGGTGCCTCACGGCCCCGCAATGCTGGCCTTGCCGGCGCAAGCGCGTGACCTGTTCCGCTGGTGGATGCTGGCCGACGTGCTGGGCTTCTATCTGCCGTTCGTGGCCATTGGCGGCTACTTCCTGCACACGTTTCGTGAAGAGCTTGGCGCGCTCCGCGAAATGATCGCCATCGCCATCGCGGTCTATATCGTCTGCGGCATCGCTGGGGCGGTGCTCCAGTTGTCGACCATCCATCCGCTCGCCCATGTATATGCCAGCGGGGAAGACGGCGCGAAGGTTGCAGCGGCAGCCGTGTGGACCGCCATCGCCAATGCCACGCAAAGCGGGTTCTGGTGGGTGGAAGGCCCGCTCGTGTTCTTCTGGACACCGATTGCCGGAAGACTGCTCAAAAAAGCGGGCTGGCGCGGATCGTTCCTTCTCCATATCGTCGGCTGGGGCTTCGGGTGCTATTTCGTGTTCGGCTTCTTCCCCAGCCTTGCTTCGATCGCAGATGCGGGCGAGACCATCGCCGTCCTCGCCCTGCCGATCTGGATGCTGATTTTCGGCTGGCAACTGATGCGTCGCGCGCCGACGCTTGCCGTGCCGAATGCCGCCCGGGCTTAACACCCTGTCTGCCTGTCTATTACCCACGTGATGTTTGGAGTCGAAACATGCCCCCGGAAACCTCCGCGCACTGGCCGGCGCACCTTCCCCGTCATCTGACGCTACCCGCGACCAATCTGTACTTCAACGCGGAGGTTTCGGCGGCCCGCTATCCGGACAAGCCGTTCATCGTCTTCTACGACACGCCGATCACGTTTGCGGAGTTCAAGGACGAGACCGAACGGATTGCCGGGTATCTGCAGCAACGCTGCAACGTGAAGGCCGGAGACCGCGTGTTGCTGTACATGCAGAACAGCCCGCAATGGATGCTCGCCTATTACGGCATCCTGCGCGCCAACGCCGTCGTCGTACCCATCAATCCGATGAACATGACGGACGAGCTTCGTCACTACGTCGAGGACAGCGGTGCGCGCACCGCCTTCGTGGCGCAGGATTTATACGAACGCATCGCGCCGCTCGCCGACGATGCTGACGGGCAGCTTGCGCACACCATCGTCGCGACGTACAGCGACTATCTGAAGCAGCCATCCAGCATCACGCCGCCGGAGTTCGTCAGCGCGCCACGCCATATCGACGGTGGTGACCGCATTGGCGTCACGCATTGGAGCGACATGCTGGATGCGCGCGTTGCGCCAGGGCCGCTGACCGCAGGGCCGGACGACCTCTGCGTGATGCCGTATACGTCGGGCACGACGGGCAAGCCGAAGGGATGCATGCACACGCATCGCAGCGCGATGTGCACGGCGCTCGGCGTGGTCAACTGGGCGAGCGGCACGCAGAACTCGATCCTGCTGTCGGTACTGCCGCTGTTTCATGTGACGGGCATGCAGAGTGGGCTGAACGCGCCGCTCTTCAGCGGCGCAACCGTGGTCGTACTGCCACGCTGGGATCGTGATGCAGCCGCGCACGCGATCGAGCATCACCGTGTGACGGACTGGTGGTCCATTTCAACAATGGCCATCGATTTTCTTTCGAACCCGAAGCTCGATGACTATGACCTGTCGAGCCTGCGTGTGGTGGCCGGTGGCGGCGCGGCGATGCCGGACGCCGTCGCCAAGAAACTGCACGACAAGACCGGCATCGAGTACATCGAAGGCTACGGCTTGTCGGAGACGATCGCCCCGACGCACATCAACCCGCCGCACCGGCCGAAGCCGAATTGCCTCGGCATTCCCATGTTCGATGTCGATGCCCGGATCATCGACCCGCAGACACTCGAAGCATTGCCGCAAGGCGAGACCGGCGAAATCGTGACGCACGGCCCGCAGCTGATGCAAGGCTATTGGCGCAATCCGGAAGCCACGCGCGAAGCGTTCATCGAAATCGACGGCAAGCGCTTTCTGCGTACCGGCGACCTCGCCAGAATGGACGAGGAGGGCTATTTCTTCATGGCGGATCGTCTGAAGCGGATGATTAACGCGTCGGGCTACAAAGTGTGGCCGGCCGAGGTGGAGACCATGCTGTATTACCACCCTGCCATCCAGGAAGTCTGCGTGATTGCCGCGCGCGACGCGCATCGGGGCGAGACGGTGAAAGCGTTCGTCGTGCGCAATGCACGGCATGCGCCGGCCGTGACCGAAGACGACATCATCACGTGGTCCCGCGAGAACATGGCGGCCTACAAGGCACCACGCATTGTTGAATTTGTCGCGTCACTGCCCAAATCGGGCACCGGCAAGATCATGTGGCGCGAGCTTCAGGAGCAGGAAGCCGCGAAGGCTGCAAGTACCGCAAGCTGAGCCGATGGGCACAATCCGCATCCACCTCTGGAGATTCCACCGTGTTCACCGTCGCTAGCAAGTTGCTGCTGCTCTTTGTGTATGGCGTCGCAGCCGGCAGTTACCTGACGGCGCTGCCGCTGGCGCCGGACGCCGTCCACTGGGTGCGTGTCGCGGCTGCGGTGCTGCTCGCCGTGCATGCGCTTGAAGTGCTGATCTGCTTCCGAAAGGTGGCCCTGCACAAGGGACCGCTGTTCGATAGCGTGCTGCTGACGCTGCTGTTCGGTGTCCTGCACTGGAAGCCGACGGCGGATGCCGCGCGTCGCCCGCGCTGATCGCGGGGCAGCACTCCGAAAACATCGATCGGCCACTCAGACAGTAGCCTCAAAGAACGACAGCCCCGCCATGACAACCCCGACCACCAGCAGTACGGTCGGGGTGCGCGTGTTGGCATCGAACCCGGGGTGCCGTGCCACACGCGTCTCCAATGCCCGATTCACTGACTGCAGGATCTGGCGCTCGTTCGCATCGACTGCATCGAAGATGTTCGTCAACGCGTTGTCCGTATCTGGAAACGGATCGCGCAGGAGCTGAGCCGCATCGGCACTAGCACGCTGCAGGCATGCGGCGGACAGCAGCGCCGATGCCACCATGGACGTAACCGCCGCCATCGCAAAGCCCACGCGCACCATGCTGCCAGCGGCGTGAAGGTCGACGGCGCCAAAGCGCAGGATCGACGCATACAGCGTGATCAATCCTGCCAGTGCCCCGAGCGATAGCGTGAACATCATGCGCAGATGGCTTGTGAGCAGCAGTCTTGCGCCCTCGATATGTTCCAGGTGGATCTTCACGAACGTATCGATCGCGAAGCGGCATGCCTCAAAACGGAGTTGCCGATCTTCGGACGCTTGTGCCTGGCTCATGCGCAGCCTCCTGATTGGCGAAAAAGCTGCCCCATATTCCTATCAAACCGCGCCGGCAAACACGCGGCGCAGGCCCACGGCAGCCGTCCAACGCGCGCCTTCCGCCTGGCTGACGGCATCCTGCGCGCGCAAGTAGCTGCGCCGTGCATCCAATACCGAGCTCGCATCTGTCAGGCCGGCATCGAACAGGCGTTCCGCGCGCTGTGCAGCAGTTTCGCCCGCAGCCTGCGCCTGCTGCCACTTGGTCAAAGAGGCTTCCGAGGTGGACCACTGTGCCAAGGCCACCTCGGCGTCCGACAGTGCGGCCAGCATGGCCTTTTCATACTCGGCCATTGCCTCATTGGCCTTAGCCTCGTTGACCGCGATGTTGGCGCGGATACGCCCGCCGTCCAGGATCGGCAACGTCAGCGAAACGCCGTAACCTAATACCACCTGCGGAGACGCGGATTGGCCAACGATCGCCGTCCGTTCACGCGTGTTGGCCCACTCAATCTGCAGTCGGGGGTAGACCTCTCGACGCGCTACACCCACGCGTGCCAGCGCAGCATCCAGCGCGCGAGCTTGACGCAAGACGTCCGGGCGGCGCTCCAGCAGTTCGCCAGGCAGCAAAGTCGCCGGCGGCTGCGGCACGGTGGCGGTCGCCTGCAAGTTCAACGCCGGCGCTTCACTCACGCCCAACAACACGGCCAGTTGTCGATGACGTATCCGCCGCGAACCATCCAACTGCTCGGTAGCGGCTTGCTCCTGCGCCAGCTCTGCCTGCCAGCGGTCCACATCGACCGACGTCGCCTGCCCTGCGTCGAACTTGCGGCGAACCACTTCGACCTGGCGCTGCGCAACGGCAATCGCCTCACGGTTCAACGCCACGCGGTGCGCAAGCGTCTGCAACTCGAAATAGGCGGTTGCCACATCGGCCGCCAGCGCGATCTGGGTTGCTCGTAACGCCTGGGAGGCGGCTTGTGCGTCGGCCTCGGCGGCGTCGATCGCCAAAGCCCCTCGGCCGAAGACATCGATTTCCCAACTCGCGCGCAGGCCGGCGAAACTACGCTCAGCACGCGGATCGATACCCGTTTCCCGGCCGCGTTGTGCCCCTGCCACAGCGCCCAGCTGCGGCCGGCGCTCAGCCTGTGCCCCATCGGTCAGTGCGCGCGCCTGGGCCAGCCGCGCGGCGGCGATCTTCAGGTCTCGGTTTGATTTGAGGGCGGTATCAATCAGCGTATTCAGTTCATTGTTACCAAAGTCGCGCCACCACTCGGCAGCCACGACACCTTGGATGGGGATTGCGCTTTCGCTCCACTGGCTAGGCACGTTGACGGCGGTTGCCGCCGGCGCGGAGCCCACCGGGGCCGTGGCGCAGCCGGCCAATCCAATCAGAGTGAGCACCGCTGCGCCGAGCAGCGTCTGGCGCGTGGCGCGACGAAATACGGGGGCAGCGGAAGAAATCAGGGGGTGCATGCAATAGCTCCGGGCATTGACGAGTTGATTTCTTTAACTATACTATACGTATAGTAAAGTTCAAACACGAGGAGATGCCATGGCAACACCCAATGAGTCCTCCAACTCTCGCGACAAAATTCTCGATGCCGCAGCAGACCTGATGGCCGAGCGTGGTGTGACCCAACTCACCATCCAGGCGACGGCAGATGCCGTCGGCATCACCAAAGCCGGGCTGATCTATCACTTCAAGACACGTGACGATCTGCTCACCGCCCTGGTCGAGCGTATGGTGGCCGAGCTGGACGCACAGGTCGGCGTACCAGCGCCGGACGATGCCAAGCCGATTTCGCTACGGGCAAAGATGGCCGAGCTGGCCAGCTTCACCTTCGACATGCCTGCCAGCCGGAAAAAGCTCATGGCCAATATGTTGTCGGCGGCCTCCGCTCACCCGCACTTGCTGCCGCCAGTCCAGGCGTTGTTCGCGCGCGGCTATGACGCACTGGACCACGGCCCAAAGGCCGGTCTTGCGCAACTGCTGTCGGTTGCGCTGGACGGCCTGCTGCTGCTCGAACTCCTTCAACTGCACGAGTTCCCCCCCGACCAGCGCGCCGCCATGCGCAAGACGGTGGAAGAACTGGCGCGCGGTCTGCCCTAACCCCTGCCCCATCGCTTCGATTCAAAGGTTGTCCCATGCGTACCCATTTCCAGCCCACCGCCGGGCTCACGGCTCTTGCGGCCGTGGTGTCAGCATTCGCCATGAGCGCCTGCACCCCATCCGCCACACCGGTGGCTGCACCGCCCAAGCCGGTCAAGGTCGAAGTCGTCGGCGCGGTCAAGGCCCGAGCATCCGCCGACAGCTTCGTCGGCACGCTGCGGGCACGCCAGCGCAGTGACCTGGGCTTCGAGGCCGCCGGGCGAGTGGTCGCCATTCCCGTCGAGGTGGGTGACCGGGTGCGTGCGGGCCAGGTGCTTGCACGGCTGGACGAGTCTCCAGCCCGCTGGCGCCTGAACAAGGCAGAAGCCGACCGTGCCGCCGCAGCAGCAACCGCGGTAGAACGCCGAGCCCAATTGCAGCAGCAAGAGGCGCTGGCACGCGACAAGATCATTTCGCAGACGGCGCTGGAATCTGCACGGGCCGCCCACCAGCTTGCGCAAAGTCAGCTGGCAGCAGCCGATGCCGCACTTGCTACGGCCCGCCGAGACCTGGCGCTCACCCACATCACTGCCCCGTTTGACGGCGAAATCGTGGCACGTCTGACGCAGCCTTTCTCTGATGTTGCGCCGGGCCAGGCCATCCTGCAGATTCAGGCCGGCAACGCGCTGGAGGTGGTTGCCATGTTGCCCGACAGCGTCGCCGCTACCCTTTCTTCCGGAGACAGCGCCCAGGGCAAGAGCGACTCCGAGTCATTCCCGCTTGCACTGGAACGGTTGTCCGCCCGCAGCGACAACGGCTCGCTGGTGCAGGCAATCTTCCGCGTGCCGCAAAGTGCGGTTACCTCGAAACATCTGCGCAGCGGCGGCGTCGTGTCGGTCGAGTTGGCCAACCGCACCGCGCCCAACGCGATCACCGTGCCAGCGCCTGCCGTCATGTGGGGCGACAAGCCCGGCCAGGCTGCCGTCTTTGTGCTGGACCAGACCGGCAAGCTGCAA
This sequence comes from Ralstonia sp. GX3-BWBA, assembly GCF_003290055.1. Lineage (NCBI taxonomy): Bacteria > Pseudomonadati > Pseudomonadota > Betaproteobacteria > Burkholderiales > Burkholderiaceae > Ralstonia > Ralstonia sp. GX3-BWBA. Next base: position 206,413 of record NZ_QMKS01000022.1, read on the forward strand.
CGCCGCTCAGTCCAAGCGGGCACCGCCGTGCAGCGCGAGGGCCGCGTCACGGTTTCGCAAGGCCTGACGGCCGGCGACCGTGTGATCGTCGCGGGCACCGCCTTCCTGCATGAAGGCCAGCTCGCCCAAGCACATCCGACGCAGACCCTGCTTCAAGGCGCAACGGAAGGGGTCGCGCAATGAAACTCACCGAAAGCGCGCTCAACAGTACCCGCCTGACATTCTTCGTTGCGCTGCTGATTCTGGTATCGGGCGTCTTTGCCTTCCTTAGCTTCCCCTCGCAAGAGGAGCCCTCCACCACCGTCCGCGACGCGATCGTCATCGTGGCCAACCCTGGCCTGCCTGCAGAACGCATGGAGCAGTTGGTCGCGCGCCCCTTGGAAGAGCGGTTGCGCCAGTTGCCAGAGCTCAAGCACGTGACGAGCACGGTGCGCCCCGGCACCGTCATCCTGCAAGTCAACCTGCGCGATGAAGTGCGCAATCTGATGCCGGTCTGGCAACGCATGCGCGCCAAGATCGAAGAGGCTCGCCCCCTATTTCCCGCCGGCACGCTGCCGCCACAAATCAACGATGACTTTGGCCGCGTGGCCATCGCCTCGATCGCCGTCACAGCACCGGGCTTCTCGATGAGCGAGATGCGTGAGCCGCTCAAGCGCCTACGCGAGGGCATCTATGCCATCAAGGGCGTACAGGGCGTGACCTTCCATGGGTTGCAGGACGAACGCGTCTATATCGAATTCGACCGCACACGTCTCGCCGGCCTGGGTCTGGGTGCCAACGCCGTACTGCAGCAACTGCACCAGCAGAACGTCGTGCTCTCGGGCGGGCAGGTCGTGCTCTCGGGCCTGAACAGCGCTGTCGTCGCCTCAGGTGAAATCCGCTCTCTGGAGGCGCTGCGCGACTTCGTGCTGGCCGTGCCCGCCAGTGCTGGCACGGCGCCAGCTACCGTCCGTCTGGGCGACATCGCCCAGATACGCGTGCTGCCGGCTGATCCTCCGGAGTCCGCAGCCATCTACCGCGGCGATAACGCCGTGGTGCTGGGTGTATCGATGCGCTCCGGCCAGAACATCAAGATGCTGGGCCAAGAACTCAAGGAGCGCGTGGCTCAGTTGGAGCAGCAGTTGCCCGCCGGTTTCTCGTTGGACTTCGTGACCTACCAGGCCGACGTGGTCGAGCGCGAGATGGGCAACATGAACCGCGTGATGGAAGAAACCATCGTCATCGTGATGACAGTGGTGGTGCTGTTCCTGGGCTGGCGCGCCGGCATCATCGTTGGCAGCATCGTGCCGCTCACGATTCTTGCCACGCTGCTGGTGATGCGCGCATTGAGCATCGAGCTGCATATCGTCTCAATGGCGGCCATCATCATTGCGTTGGGCCTGCTAGTGGACAACGGCATCGTGATTGCCGAAGACGTCGAGCGACGCTTGGCCATGGGCGAAGACCGCAAAACGGCCTGCATCCGGGCTGGCCAAACGCTAGGGATTCCGCTGCTGACCTCTTCACTGGTCATCATCTTCGCCTTCTCACCGTTCTTCTTCGGCAGCACCACGGTCAATGAATACCTGCGGCCGCTGGTGATCGTGGTGGCGTTGTCGTTGCTGAGCTCGTGGCTGCTCTGTCTGACGGTGACGCCGCTGCTGTGCTACTTCTTCCTGAAGCCCAGCCACCACAACGCCAACGAACCACCGAAAGAAACCGGCTTCTACGCGGGCTATGCGCGCGTGATCCGCAAGGTGCTGGACCACAAGGGCAAAATGCTGGCCGCGATGACCGTGCTGTTCATCGGCTCGATGATTCTGCTCTCGCGCGTGCCGACCGGGTTCTTGCCCCCGTCGGAGCGCCCGCAGTACCAGGTTGCAATTGAGCTGCAGCCAGGCAGCGATGCACGACGCACGCAAGCCGTGGTGCGCGACCTGAGCCACTGGCTGAGCGACAAGAAAGCGAACCCCGAAGTCACGACCAGCATCGGTTACGTGGCAGATGGCGGCCCCCGCGTCGTGCTCGTGCTCAACCCGCCGTTGCCGGCCTCGCACGTGGGCTACTTCACGGTGAGCGTGCAGAGTGCGAAGGATGTTGCACCCATGATCGAGCGCACACGCCAATGGATGGCGCAGCGCTATCCCGATGTGCGCGTGGATGCCAAGCGCTTCTCACGCAGTACGAACGATTCAGGCATGGTGGCCTACCGGATCAGCGGCCCGGACGAAACCGTACTGCGTGACATTGGCAGCAAGATCGAAGGCGTGCTGCGCCCGCTGTCCGGGATGGTGCAGGTGCGCAATGATTGGGGCCCGCGCGTGCCGCGTGTGGACGTACAGATCGACCAGCGCAAGGCACGCCGCCTGGGCATCAGCAGCGAAGACATCGCGACCTCGCTCGGTGCCCGCTATACCGGCGTGGAGGTCTCCGTCCTGCGCGACGGCGACACGCTCGTCCCGCTGGTGGTGCGTGGCAGCGATGCTGAACGCGCCCGCCCTGAAGACTTGGCAAACACGCTGATCCACCCGGCCAGCGGCGCGGCACCTGTGCCTCTGTCTGCGCTGGCGAGTGTGTCGCTGTCTTCTGAGCCGTCGGCCATCCGTCGCCGCGACCTGGTGCGTACGTTGACCGTGGAAGGCCGCAGTACGCAGGCCACTGCGCAACAGACCGTCGACCGCGCTGCCCCGAACATCGCAAAGATCACGCTGCCCCCGGGCTACCGTATCGAGATGGGCGCCGAGATCGAGGAGGCCGCTGATTCCAACGCATCCCTCGAGACATACCTGCCGCTCGCGGTGGTGGCCATGCTGTTGCTGTTCGTCTGGCAGTTCAACTCCTTCCGCAAGCTGACGCTGATCGTGGGCATCATCCCGTTTGCGATGATCGGTGTGGCGCCGGCACTGCTGCTCGGCGGCGAGCCCCTGGGCTTTATGGCCAACTTCGGCATCCTGTCGCTGGCTGGCATCATCGTGAACAACGCGGTGCTACTGCTTGAGCGCATCGAGGCCGAACTGGCTGCTGGCAAGCCCAGGCGCGAAGCCGTGGTGTCGGCTGCCGTGGCGCGGCTGCGCCCCATCGTGATGACCAAGCTCACGTGCGTGGCGGGTTTGATCCCTCTGTTGCTGTTTGGCGGCAGCCTATGGGCGGGCATGGCGCTCACCATCATCGGCGGGCTGCTGCTTGGCACGTTGATCACGCTGGGTCTGGTGCCTGTGCTTTACGAACTGCTGTTCGGCGGGCGGCTGGCGCGCTGGCTTGAACAACGTCGCAGCGGTGCGGCCTCGGGATCGATCGCTCACTCCTGATGCAATGCGAGTCCTGATATGCAGGACCTGCACTGCGTCGATCTCTTAAAGCCAAAGGGGGTGGCCTTTCAGAGCACCCCGTTGGCTTTTGGCATGTCGAAACTTCGCGGTTAGATGGCCGATGGCTGGGCAGTCAGGGGCGGAGGCGCCGGAAGTGCTGCACCTGGAGAGGGATTGCGTAGCAGCCCATGCAACAGCAGCGATACCACATGCGTGATGAACACCTTCGGTTCCAGCGCTTTAGCTGCACAGATGCCAAAGGAGTGCTTCCACATCTTCAGAAACAGCATCGGTGCGACCAGTGCCAGCGTGGTCTGTTGGATGTCGGTTTCTCGAAAATCGCCCCGCGCCACGCCGCGTGCCAGGATGGATGCGAACAGCCGGTCATAGCGCTCTATGACTTCCACGCTGTAGTACTGCATGAGATCGGGGAAATTGCCCGATTCGGCGATCAACAGTTTGGTCAGCCCCGAGGCAGCGGATTCACCAGTTCGCTCCCACCAGCGCATCAAAATCTCGTGCAGCAGCGCCTCGCTGGTCCCTTCGAAGGTATCAATGAGGGCCTCGCCTTCAGCCAGCACAGGCAAGAGGTTTTCCTGGATCACTGCCTTGAACAGCTCTTCCTTGCTGGCGAAATACAGGTAGACCGTGCCCTTTGATACCCCAGCGGCCGCGGCGACATCTTCCAGCCGCGTGGCCGCATAGCCGCGCACAACGAACAGGTCCAGCGCAGCAGAGACCAGCTCTTGCGGCCGGGTTTCCTTGCGTCGAACCCAGCGTTTAGCGGACGGCTCGCGGCTTTGACGCTTCAAGGCACCCACTCCAAAAGTGTATGGCCGACTCGTTCCAGGAGCCTCTAAAAGAAATGTCTACAAGAACGGCGTGATCAGTGCGAAGTCCGCCCCAGACCGCCAAGGGCATAACCACGATTCAGGCTCAGTTCCTTTTCCTGCACGCGCTCCAAAGCGCAATAGGCGTAATAAAACACCACGGACTGATAAGCCCAGACAAGCATCGCAATCGTATAGAAAACCGCGTGATCATCGTCACCCGGTATATGGTAGAAATCATAGATGCTGGCAATCGTCTGTGCGGATACCAACGCCAGGATCACGCCGAAAGCGATCCGCTTCTCTCCGGCGCTTAGCAATTTCTTGATCACGTAAACGACGTAAACCGAGAACAAAGACCACATCACCAGATAGAAGTAAGGCTTTGGCCCCACCATGAAATCTGCTGTCCATACCACCACAGTTGCTGCCAGCGCGCCCAACACATACATGACATCAGCGCCCATCGATGGCTTGTATCGATGCGTCACAGCCATCATGCCGGCGATCCCGATCACCGGTACACCGGCGGTTCTGGAAAATGCATCGCAAAAAAGCGAGATGTTCAAGAACATCCGTTCGCCGGTTAATGCATTGGTCAATAGGTTCGTCGCCGAGAACGCCACAACCAGCCACTCGAACCCGAGGAGGAAGTTGCGCTTCTTGAGAAGCTTGATCCCGTAGATTAATGAAGCCGTGATCAATGTGAAATCAGCAAGGCAATAAAGATAGTATTTTTGTTCCATGATGAATTCCGGTGGTGTTGATGAATGTCTTCACCATTGCGCTTATCCACGAATATCAGTTCTTTCTTATCGGCTGGCGATGAATTGCGCGAGGTCCTCGATATCCTGTTGCGACAATGGACCGGCCATCGCTGCCATCGCCCCGGTGGGATCGTGGCGCTTACCAGTCTTGAAGTTCGTGAGCTGGTCGACCAGATAGTCGTGGCCCTGCCCTGCCAATCGCGGATACGCATCCTTCCCCTCGAGCTGCTGCCCATGGCAGGCGGCGCAGTTCTTGTCTTTGGCCAGCGCCTCGCCTCGTGCCACGCGGGCCGCATCGGCATGGAAGCTCGTGTTCGGCAGCGGCGTCATCTGCGAGAAATGCGTCACCATCGACTCGAACTCGTGCTCCGACAGGCTGAGCGCAAATGGCGTCATGGTCGGGTCGCTACGCTCGCCACTGGCGAATGCCTTGAGCTGCTTCCTGAGATATGCCTCCTTCTGCCCCGCCAGGCGCGGATAGGCTTGGGTAACGGCGTTGCCTTCGAAGCCGTGGCAGTAAATGCAAGAATCGCTGGCGCGAGGCCAAGGGCCGTTCACACGAGCGTTGTTGTCCGAGATCTTGTCGACCTCATTGCTTATCCGCAGCAGGCCATAGACTTCCGGCCCATAAACGATGCCGCCGACCACGGCAGCTGCCAACAGCAGCCAGCCTGACAGGATGAGCATCCGCTTGCCGCGGCTGGGTGGTTTCGTTGCGGTATTCATCAAGCCTTCCCCCCGGCTACGGCCTGCAGCGCCTGCAACGCTGCCTTGTGGCCGGAACGCACCGCACCATCCATGTAACCCGCCCAGATTTCCGCGGTTTCCGTGCCCGACCAGATCAGCTTGCCGACAGACGGATGCAGGGCTTCACCGTACGTGGTGAGAAAACCGGGCGGCATCGGCGACACGCAGCTCAGCGTCCATTTGTCTGCCTTGAGCCAATCACGCTGATGGAATGCGATGGGGTGCAGCGCTTCGTCGCCAAACGCCTCGGCATAGATCTGCGAGAGTTGGGCCTCGGCCTCCTTCGGATCAGCCGGCAGCATGCTGATGTGCACGAACGCGTTGATGACGCCGAACGAGACATCCTCCGGCGAGTTGTCGTACGCCCAAAGCACCGGCCCCCCCGGTTGAAAAATCCAGCCGTTCAGGCCCTTGTCGCGCCAGAACGCTTTCTTGTAGACGTGCGTCGTCTTGCGTCCGGGCGCAAACGCCGGCCAGCGGCGCTGCATTTCGCGGCGTTTCTCCGGCAGCGGCGGGTCGAAGGCGATCTGATTGCACAGCATCGGCGCGAGCGCAACGATCACGTTACGCGCACGGACCACACCATTCGCGGTATGAATGGCAACCGGTCCGTTCTGCCAGTTCTCAATGCGCAGCACGGGGCTCGACAGTCGGACCTTGTTACCCAACGCTTCCGCCATCTTGATCGACAGAATCTGCGAGCCGCCCGAGATACGGGTGCCCTGCGCGCCGTCCTTGACCGCTTCGAGCCGGTCGTAGTTGCATTCGGCTGAATTGACCATCGACAACCAGTGCAGCAGCGACAGTCGCGCCGGCGAGGCGCCGCCCGTGATCGCCAAGCCGGTCGACCAACCGATCTGGTCTGCGTTTGCGATGTTCTTTTTCACCAGCCAATCGCCGACCGACATCGCGTCGAACTCGGCGGCGCGCGGCGATTTCCACGGCGCGCCGCACGGCACGCTCTTGGCCAGCTCCTCGAGTTCATGCGCAATCTTCGGATCCGTGCCGAACCCGCCCTCGGTATCAACTGCGGTACGCGCGCCACCGGCCAGCATCACGGTCTTGCCCTGCCAGTAGGTGGGAAACGTGCCAACACCCAGCTCACGTACCAGATCGGCAACCGCAGTTTGACCCGGCCCGATCCATTGGCCACCCGATTCCGAGAAGTAGCCTTTGCCGAGGTCGTGGTTGAGAGTCCGTCCGCCGACGCGGTCGCGCGCTTCCAGCACCACGAAGGACTCGCACCCCGCACGCTTCAGGTCACGTGCCGCGGTCAGGCCTGCCAGCCCGGCACCGATGATGGCCACCTCAAGTACGTCCCGCTCATCGCTCGCAGCCGTTGCCGCGCTCGCCACCTTCGGCAATGCCGCCGCCGTCGCCGCTGCTGTCACCGATGCGGCCATGCCGAGAAAGCC